>WRIZ01000001.1 GCA_009782475.1 Oscillospiraceae bacterium
TCTCCGCGCCTTGTACGTGTTTTTTGCTGTTGCGGGAAATTCCCCCGGTGAATGAACGGGAGGAAGAGAAACCATGTATATCAAAGAGTCATCTCAGCAGCAATACGACCGCTTCTGCGGGGAGTTGAAGGAGAAAGCATTCAAAGAGCCGCAGGACGCGAGCTATTCGGTGAGCATCAAGATCAATGACATGCTTTACAACTTAAAGATACAGCCGGGGCCCGACCACAAACTGGTTGTTCTGCAAGCCTTGAGATATGACACCAAGGACGACGGCGGAGAACCCACGCTGATCAAGAAAAGCAAATTGCTCTCCGCCTTGCTGGAGATTGTGCTTTCGCAGGGGGTGGTGTAAAAAACCTCTTGACAGGCTAACAATCATTAGCTATAATAAGGCTAATAACAATTAGCTTATGGGGGGATTTTGATGTTGACGCTATTCTTCGGAGATGTGATCTCAACGCTTTCAACGATCTGTCTGATCGCGCTTCTCGCTTTCATCGCCTTCACCGCCGTGAAACAAAAAGAGATTGAGCAATGGGGACGGCGGATTTTGATTCTTGCCGTCTTTGGGCTTGCGGTGTGCTGCCTTGTTGTATCCCGGGACGGCTATGTGGATTTGCTGCAAGGCGGAACAGGGGTCTTTGCGCTGGACTCCATGCAGATAACCCTAGCGTACATAGGCGGGGCGGTCAACGCGTTTTCCTCTCTTTCGTCCATCTTTGTCCGCAATCAACGATACCGGAAAGTCATGTTCTTTGTCCTGTCCGGCAGCATCGTTTTCAAAGTTGTTTTGATTGAACTGTCAAGAATGTTGATGGCATAGGAGGCGCGGCATGAAAAAGAGGGATACCAAGCAGACTATACTTGATCAAGCGTTGGAGCTGTTTTCAACAAGCGGCTACGACGGCGTGACTGTGGCGGACATCGCCGCCGCGGTCGGGATCAAAGCCGCTTCCCTTTATAAGCATTACAAAAGCAAGCAGGACATTTTCGATTCCATTCTCGCAAAAGCGGCGGAGGGGTATCAAGAACAGGCAGCCCAGCTCGGCCTTGACGGGCAAAACATTGAGAGCGACAGTCCGCGTTATGCCGATATGGGGTTGGAGACGCTGATCCAAACCGGGATTTCGCTTTTCCTCTATTTCCTGCGCGACCAAACCGCGCGGAAGCTGCGGAGGCTTCTCACGATAGAGCAATATAAGAATCCTGCGGCGTCCGGTCTGTTTACCGATCAATACATCAATGCCCCGCTGGCCTATCAGGGCGCATTGTTCAAAACCTTCATAGGGCAGGGATTTTTCAATGACCTCGACGGGGATGTGGCGGCGGCGCATTTCTACGCACCGATTTACCTGATGCTGTGTTTATGCGACAATTGCCCCGAACGGGAGCCGGAGGCGGTCGGTTTCATACAACGTCATATAACACAGTTTGAGTCATTGTATCGGAAGGGGGCGAAAGAATGAATATAACGCTTATTCACGGGCAAGACCGCAAAGGGAGCACCTATCACATCGCGCGCATGACGGCGGAGAAAATCGGCGGCAAGATAGAGGCGTTTTTCTTGCCGAAAGATTTTGGTGAAGGATGCTCCGGCTGCTTTGCCTGCCTGAACAAAGGGCGGGAGTTTTGCCCTCACTACAGCCAAATCGAACCCATCTTCCGTTCCATGCTCGCTTCCGATGTGCTCATCATAGGTTCCCCAACCTATGTCTTAGAAATGACAGGGCATCTCAAACACTTCTTCGATCATCTCTTTACCGCGTGGATGCCGCACCGCCCGGAGGCTTCCATGTTTCGCAAAACAGCGGTCACGGTTTCCACCGCCGCGGGCATTGGCATGAACAGGGTCACAAAATCGCTGGCCAAACAGCTTTTTTGGCTGGGCGTTCCGAAGGTTTACAGATTCCCGGTCAGGGCGGCGGCGATGTCCTGGGACGATGTCAAAGGAAAAGAGAAAATCCATCAAAAAGCCGATTCAATCGCCCGCAAGATCATCAAGAGGAAGGGGAAAGCCAAGCCGGGGCTGAAGCTGAAATTTATTTTCAACATGATGCGTCAAATGCACAAGAAGAACGACTGGACGCCTTTGGATAAAGCTCATTGGCAGCGTCATGGCTGGCTGGGTAAGGCAAGGCCGTACTAAAAAATCCCCCTGAACGGTTCGCCGTCCGGGGGTTGTGTTTTTCTCCCTCTTTTGTTATAATGAAACATTATGTGGACAGATGACGGATTCAAGGATTATGAACTGCTGGACGCGACAAGCGGCGAACGTTTGGAGCGTTGGGGGGAAGCTGTGCTCATCCGCCCCGACCCGCAGGTGATTTGGCATGAGCCGCGCCGCCACAAAGGCTGGAAAACAGCCGACGCGGTGTATACCCGCAGTTCGTCCGGCGGCGGTTCATGGTCGGCGAATAAACTCCCCGCGTCGTGGACGGTTTCTTGGCGGGATTTGGCGTTCAAGGTCAAGCCCACAGGCTTCAAGCACACCGGGCTTTTCCCCGAACAGGCTTCTAACTGGTCTGTTTTGCGTGGGAGCGGCGCGGGAAAGGTTCTCAATCTGTTTGCCTACACCGGGGCGGCGACGGTCGTTTGCGCCAAAGCCGGGGCAAAGGTGACCCATGTGGACGCCGCCAAAGGCATGGTGACTTGGGCGAAGGAGAATTGCGCGCTGAACGGCGTCGAAGCGCGGTTTATTGTGGACGATTGCGCCGCCTTTGTTGAGCGTGAGCTTCGGCGCGGCAACCGCTACGACGGTATTTTGATGGATCCTCCTTCCTATGGGCGGGGGCCGAACGGTCAAATGTGGAAACTTGAAGACAACCTCTACGGATTTGTGAAAAAGGCCGCCGGGCTGCTGAGCGACGACGCGCGGTTTTTCTTCATCAACGCCTACACCACCGGGCTTGCGCCGTCGGTTTTGACAATTTTACTGGAAACGCTGATCGTCCCGCGCTTGGGCGGGCGCGCCGAAGCCGACGAACTGGGGCTGCGCATCGGTTCGACAGGATTATTTTTACCATGCGGGGCGACGGGACGTTGGCAGCGTGACGCTGCACCCATTGGCGGCTGCGGCCGCGGGACGAAGTCATGATGATACAGTTTGACAATGTGACATACAGCTATCAGGCCGCCGAAGAAGGCGGCAGTCCGGCTTTAGACGGCGTGACCCTATCCATACAGCAGGGTGAGATGGTGGCAATCCTCGGGCATAACGGCTCGGGCAAATCCACCCTTGCCAAAATGCTGAACGGCTTGCTGAAACCCGCTTCCGGCACAGTGACGGTCTGCGGTATGGACACAAGCGACGAAAACCTCTTGATCGGCATCCGGCAGATGGTGGGGCTGGTGTTCCAAAATCCCGACAACCAAATCGTCGCCACCCTTGTTGAGGAAGACGTCGCCTTCGCATTGGAAAACCTCGGCGTCCCGCCTGTTGAGATACGGGAGCGCGTCGACGCGGCCCTGCGCGAGGTGGGGATGCTGGAATACCGCGAACACGCGCCGCACAGGCTCTCGGGAGGGCAGAAGCAGCGCGTTGCCATCGCGGGGGCTTTGGCCATGAACCCGCAGGTGCTGGTCATGGACGAGCCGACCGCCATGCTCGACCCCAAAGGGCGGGGCGAAGTGATGGAGACGGTGCGCCGCCTGAACGGACGGGGCGTTACCGTTGTAATGGTGACCCACCACATGAACGAGGCGGCTCTCTGCGGACGCGCCGTGGTGATGGACAAAGGCAAGGTTGTCATGGACGGGACGCCGGGGGAGATTTTTGCCCGCGCGGAGGCGTTGCAGGACATCGGCCTGACCGTCCCGCAGACGGTCGCGCTGGCGCAAGGGTTGGGGATCGACGCCGCCCCGCTGACCGAGGAAGAGTGCGCGGAAGTGATATATAAGGCTTTGAGGGAATAACGCCAGAATGTTGACAGGGGCGTTATTTTATGCTATATATAAGTTGAGGTGATCATGATGGCCAACGGAAAATCGAGCGTAAACGTTAAAATCGACACAAACATTAAAACCCTTGCCACACAGCTTTTGGAGCGCATGGGGCTGGATCAGACAACGGCAATCGATATGTTTTACAGGCAGATCATAGCGGAACGCCGCCTGCCGTTCCAACCCGCGATAACACCGACGATTGACGCGTTGATTGCGGAGGCGGCTATGAAGCGCAACCCAAAGCGTGTAGCTCTTCAGACCGATGAGAATGGCAATGTGCTGATTGATAAGGAGAAACACCCGGATATTTACGATTGGGCAGTGAATGGCTGATGAAACCGTACGAAATATGAAAATAAGAGCGAAGATATACGGGCGTATTATTTCAAGATCAACGATTGGGCGAAAGCCGGGCTTAAAGCACAGTCCTATATAGACACAGGGACATTGATTACCCTGTCTATAGCAACCTTTAAGGGCAAGACCCCCATAGGCGAACTGTCCGCGAATGATAAGCAAAGGCTGTTGGATTTCTTGAGGAATGCTCCATGAACATCACCGTCCGCCTCGCCCTTCCCGCCGACGCGGCATAACCGCCCCGAAGGAGAATCAGCCGATTGTTAGAAGCCAGGCAAATCACATACATTTACGGAGCCGGGACGCCTTTCGAGATCAAGGCGCTCGACGGGGCGGATTTTTCCGTTTCGGCGGGTGAGTTCGCCGGGGTGATCGGGCATACCGGGTCGGGCAAGTCGACGCTGATCCAGCATCTCAACGGTTTGCTCAAACCCCATGGGGGGCAGGTTTTGCTCGAAGGGCGCGACATTTGGGATAAAGGAAACAAGATGCGCAACGTGCGCTTCGCGGTCGGATTGGTTTTTCAGTACCCGGAATATCAGCTTTTTGAGGAGACGGTTGAAAAAGACATTGCCTTCGGCCCTAAGGCGATGGGGCTTTCGGAGATTGAAATATCCGAGCGGACGGCAGAAGCGATGGAACTGGTGGGGCTGGATAAAAGCATTGCCGCCAAGTCGCCGTTTGACCTCTCGGGCGGGCAGAAACGCCGCGCCGCCATCGCCGGAGTCATCGCCATGCGCCCCAAAGTTTTGGTGCTGGACGAACCGACGGCCGGGCTTGACCCTTCGGGGCGGCGGGAGATCATGTCACTGCTCTCGGCCTACCGCAAGCAATCGGGCGCGGCGGTCGTACTGGTGACCCACTCGATGGAAGACATCGCCCGCGCCGCCGACAGCCTGACGGTGCTCTCCCGCTCGAAAACCGTTGCCCGCGGGTCGCTGAACGAGGTTTTTCACAACCGCGAAACCCTTACGCAAATCGGCTTAGACGTCCCCGCCGTGACGCGGGTTTTGCTCCGGCTCCGTTCGCTGGGGCTGGATGTGGATACGGAGGCGTATACGCTGGAGGACGCGATAGAATCGCTAAGCCGCCTGCGGGCGGGGAACCACCCCGTTGCTGCGGAAACCACCTCCCCGCCTGTGGGCGGTACTCCTCCACAGGAGGAGAATAAGAGAGGTCTCACCTTTAATTCCCCTCTAGGGAGGGGTGGCCGCGAATCGGACGGGGTGGTATCATGTTAAAAGACATCACTTTAGGCCAATACTTCCCCGGTTCGTCGCTGGTTCACAAGCTCGACCCGCGTGTGAAATTTATCCTGCTCTTCTGCTTCATCACAGCCTTGCTGATGGCGCGTCACCCCCTGACGTACGCGGGCGTGCTTGTTTACTTGGTATCAGCCATAGCCGTATCGCGTGTAAAACCCAAGGCCCTGATGAAGGGGTTGCGCCCAATGCTGTTTATCATCATTTTCACGGCATTGCTGAATATGTTCTATACCCCCGGCGAGCCGCTTGTTTCCTTTTGGGTCTTCAAGATTTCCGCCGAAGGCATCCAGCGCGCCGTGTTTATGGCTTTGCGTCTCCTGATGCTGATCTCCGCCACCTTTATGCTGACCTATACCACCAGCCCCATCGCCCTTTCCGACGCGCTGGCGCGGCTGCTGAGCCCGCTGGCCAAGCTCAGAGTCCCGGTGCATGAGTTTGCTATGATGATGACCATCGCCCTGCGGTTTATCCCCACCATCATTGAGGAAACCGATAAGATCATGTCGGCGCAGAAGGCACGGGGCGCGGACTTTGAAACAGGCAACCTCTTCCGCCGCGCCAAAGCACTCATCCCGCTGCTGGTTCCGCTCTTTGTCAGTGCCTTCCGCCGCGCCGACGACCTTGCCGTGGCAATGGAATGCCGCTGCTACCGGGGCGGCGAGGGGCGGACGCGGCTGAAACAGCTCCATATGACAGGCAAAGATACGCTGACGCTGCTGGGAAGCCTGCTGCTGCTGTCGGGGGTGACGGTGCTGGGGCGGTTGGGGTGGTTTTTACCATGAACACCAAATTGACCTTCCGTTTCGACGGTACGAATTACCACGGCTGGCAAATCCAAAAAACCCAGCCCAGCGTATGCGGGACATTGAAAACGGCGATTGAGAAAACGCTGGGGCGCGCCGTGACGGTACACGGCTGCGGGCGGACAGACGCGGGCGTCCACGCCGAAGTTTATGCCGCCAACTTCCGGGGGGAATGCCCCGTTCCGCACGACCGCCTGCCGTATGCCCTCAACAGCCGCCTTCCGCGCGACATCGCCGTTTTGTCGGCCGAGGCTGTGCCGGATGGGTTTCACGCCATCAATTCCTGTGTGCGCAAGGAGTATACCTACCGGCTCTACACAGCCAAGATACGCGACCCGCTGCGGGAAGGCCGAGCTTTGCATTGGCCGCATCCGCTTGACTTAGATAAACTGCGCGGCGCGGCGCAAGATTTTACTGGAACACACGACTTCGCCTGTGTGCGGACACTGGGGACGCCGGTCAAAAGCACGGTGCGCACTCTATATGCTTTCGACATTGCCGTTCAGGGGGATTTGATTGCGTTCACCATGCAAGCGGACGGGTTTTTATACAACATGGCGCGCGCGCTGGTTGGGACATTGTTATGGTTCGGCGAGGGGAAGATCACCTCCATCCCGGATTTGATCGCTTCGGGTGACCGGGCTTCCGCCGGGCCGGTGCTGCCGCCGCACGGATTATATATGACGGGGGTGGCGTATGCGTAAAATCATTACCTATCTCATCATCGTTGGCGTCGTCCTGTCCGCCGTCGTTGCCTTTGTTGTCCTCCGCGACGATTTCGATGACGATACGCTGGGCTTCTTCAGGGGATGCTTTTCCCGGAGCGGCGAACCGGCCAAAGCCGGGCAAATCCCGCTCGACGAGCGGCGCGGTGCCATCCTTGCTCTATGCGACGGAAAGCTGGTTTCGCTTTCGGGCGACCGTTTTGTACTATATGACAAAGCGGGGCGGGAGAAGGTGTCGAGAGCCGTTTCCTTTAAGGAGCCCGCGCTCGCCGTTGCCGGAAAGAAAGTCATTGCCTACGACCGCGTCCAAAACACCGCCATTGTCGCCGATACAGGCAAGGTGCTGGCCGAAATCCCCGGCGTTGAGCTGGCGGCGGCGGGCAACGCGCGGGGGCAAATTGTCCTCGTGACCAACGAGAAGGGCTATCGCGGCAAAGCGGAGGTCTATGACCATAAAAACAGGCTCACTTATAAGTGGCTTTCGGCTGAGGATTACATATTGGCCGTTTCGCTCTCCCCTTCAGGCAAACGAATGGCGGTCGCCGCTGTGGGTCAGCGGGGGGAAACGGTTTCCGCCCGGATAACATTTTTGGAGCCGGGAAGGGCTGAACCCCTTGGTTTTGCCGAGTTTGAAGACCAAATCCCGCTTGCGGCATACAGCCCGGATAATAATCATGTTTGCATTATCACCGAATCAGGCGTATACTTTTATACGGACGACGGCAGACAGCTGGGGTATTATCCTTACGGCACAGGGCAAAAACTGCTCTCAATGCACCCGACCGACGAAGCGTTGATCCTCAACCTGGGGCGCAATGAGGGAGGCCAGCACAGCCGCCTTATCTGCCTGAGCTATACGGGAGCGGAAATGGATGCCGTACAGTTTGCCGAGGGGCCGGACGGCATCGCGGCCGCCGGACGCTACATCGCGGTGCTGGAAGCCGGAATCCTGACCCGTTACACAATCGGGGGAACATCCCTCCGAGCCGAGGATTTGGGGTCTTGCGGCGCGCGTGATCTGCTGATTTCTCCCGGCGGCGACATCCTGCTCTTGTTTTCTGATTACGGAGAATGGTATAATGATTAACGAAGAGCCGAGCAGCCCGGCAGGTTATAGAAAGAAGCAATTCATTTGCTTCGTCTATGACCGCCCGCCGGGCGTCGGGAGGCTTGACATGAAGAGGTGATTTTTTGACCGGATTTCTTTTTGACCTTCTGTTGGTGGCGGCGTTGGCGTTCTGCGTTTGGCAGGGGTATCGGAAAGGCCTGATCCTGACGGTGGCGGGCGTTTTGGTTGTCTTCATCGCGGCGTTTTTGGCCGGGAAAGTGGCCGGGGCGTATGCAAAACCCATGTCGGAAAAACTGTATCCCATTATGAGCTGGGTGGCCACAGACGCGATCGACGAAGCGACGCGCGGCTCAGGGCGGGTCAACGAACTTGACCCCAAGAAGGATCGCTCGGAAATCGCCGACGTCGCTCAGCGGACATTTGAATCGCTGGGTATCTCCAGCCGTGAGATCGACGCCATGGTGGATAAGGTGCTCCTGTCGCTCAACGACGCCGAACAGACCATTGAAAAGACCATCTCGATGACCGTCCTCTATGTGGCGGCTTACGCCATGCTCTGCCTGTTTGCCTTCATCCTGCTCATGGTAGGGTTTACCCTGCTGATCCATTTCCTTGCGGCGGTATTCAAACTGCCGCTGCTCCACTTGGTGGATAAGATCGGCGGCTCGGCGGCCGGCGCGCTGCGCGGCGTCCTTATCCTGAGCGCGGTCGGCTGGGCGGTGCGGTATCTCGGTATCCTGGCAAGCCCCGAATTGGTGGAGAAAACCACCATACTGAAACTCTTTGTCAACCACAATATGCTGGCAAGGCTGCTCTCCTTCAGACCCGAATCCATCCTATGACCCGTCTCTCCTTTCCGCGATTTTCCGCAGTTACCCTCGCCGTTTTGGGCGGCTGCATTGCTTTAGCGGCGGTTTTCTTAGCTCCGTTCTCCGGCTGGGAACGCGCCTGGGTGCTCCCGGTTGGGTTTCTCTTGGGGTTGGGCGCGGCGTACTTTGCGCCGAAACTGTCCGGGTTGGTAAGCAACCGCACCTCCCTGCTGATTGTTTTAGGGGCAACATTTTTCATCGGGCTGCTTTGGCTGGCAATCACACGCGTTTCCCCCGAGATGTTTGTCAAAGACTTCTCCCGGCAGTTTGAAACGGCGAAAGCCTTTGCCGCCGGGACGCCGGTTCCCGAACCGGATTATCAGGCCGTTTTCCCGCATCTGCTGGGGTATCCGTTCGTTCTCTCTTTGTTTTTCCGCCTGTTCGGCGCGTCGGTTACCGTCGCGCAGGGCGTCAACCTTTTTTTCTCGGTCTGCGTCGCGTTCCTGCTGTTTTCAACCGCGAAAAAACTGATGGGGCAAACGGCGGCTTTGGCCGCCGGGCTGTTTTGGGCGTTGCTGCCGCAGCATTTTATGCTATTGAGCCTTGTCGGCAGCGAACCGCTGTACATTCTGCTTTCCCTCTGCGCGGTGAGAATGTTTCTATTGGCGTATGACCGCCTGTCGGGCGTTCTGCACACCGAGATCCTTGTTTGGATGCTGCTGGGGCTGGTTGTCGGATTGTTTGACTTGGTGCGTCCGCTCGGGCCGATTTATCTTTTGGCGTTTATCCTGATCGCCGCGATATTCGCCCCGGTTTTCCACAGGCGATGGCTTCATCTCATTGTTTCCGCTTTGGCCATGATCGCGGTCTATACCGCCGTCACACAGGCCGGAGCCGCCCTTTACGACGAGGCTCTTGACCGCCCGGCGGCGCGCAACGGTTTTGGCTGGAACCTCTATGTGGGGATGAACCGCGAGAGCGCGGGCGGCTGGAACGCGGAAGACTATGAAGTCATGCGGGAGCGGCTTGATCAAGGCCTTCCGGCTTCGGAAATTCAAAGACTCTTCCGGCAGGAGGCGTTTGAGCGGCTGAAAGAACGCCTCAGCGGTTTCCCCCGGTTTATGGCCAACAAGTTTACAAAGGTATGGAGCCAGGACAGTTTTACCGTGTATTGGCTATCGGCCGGGATGCGTGACGATTCGCCGCTGGACATCCGGGCGCGGGCGGGAATGTTATCCGCCCTGTGCAATTTGGCCTACGGGCTGCTGCTGGGGTGCTGCGCCTTCTCCCTTTTCCGGCAGGTCAAAAGCCTCGGCGAAGGCTTTGTCCTCCCGGTGACCATCCTGATCGGCGTTGTCATCCTCTTCCTGCTGCTGGAAGCCAATCCCCGTTACCATTATGCCGGTTCGGCCATGCTTTGTTTGCTGGCCGCCGGATGCGTGATTCCAAAGACTAATTCAAGCTGCGGAGTGACCGAACGATGAATGTTCCGAATATCTTATCCCTGATCCGAATGTGCGTTGTGCCGCTGGTGCCGCTGATCTATTTTTCTGAGATCCCGTACCATCACTTGTGGGCGGCTTTGGTCTATCTCTTAGCGTCGATGACCGATGTGCTGGACGGTTTTATCGCGCGAAAGTATAATCTGGTTACCCGGCTCGGGCGGGTGCTTGATCCTTTGGCCGACAAGCTGATGTCGTTTGTTGTATTGATTTGCATCATCATCGAAAACCCCAGCCTGTTTTGGGCCGGTATTGTCTTTTGCGTCAAAGAAGGCTGCATGGGACTGGGAGCGTTGGTGCAATACAAGAAAATCAACGACGTGCCGCCGTCCAATCTTTTGGGTAAGATTTCCACCGCCTTCTTCTTTGTTGTCTGCTTCGTCATTTTGGTCGTTCCTGAACTCAACGAGACGGTCAAACTGGCCGCCATCGCCATCGCCATCGCGCTCAATGTCTCGGCTTTCATATGGTATATGCTCCGGTTTATTCGGAATAAGGGAGAACGTTAAATGCAAACAATGCTTTGTACCCGGTGCGGAAAAAACATCGCCATGGTCTTCGTTACAAAAATCGAAAACGGCAAATCCTCCAACGAGGGGCTTTGCCTTAAATGCGCGCGGGACATGGGGATCAAGCCGATGAACGATATTATGACCCAGCTCGGCATCACCGAGGAAGATGTTGACAACATGACGGGCGAAATTTTGGACGTCATCAACTCCCCCGAGGACTTAAAAGGGCTGCTGAACATCGAGAGCGACGACGATTCACTGGACGACGAGGGCAAAACGGCCACTTTCCCCTTCCTCAACCGCTTTTTCGGCGGCGGCATGTCGCAGGATACCCCCGCCGTCCCGCAGCAGCCAGCCCCCCACGCGGAAGGGCGGCGCGAACAGCGGGAGAGCGGCGCGCAGCGCGAGGGGCGTGACCAAACCAAGCGGAAGTTTTTGGAAAACTACTGTCTCTGCCTGACCCAGCGCGCCAAAGACGGCAAACTCGACCGCATCGTAGGCCGGGGGAGCGAGATCCAGCGGGTCATCCAAATCCTCAACCGGCGGCAAAAAAACAACCCCTGCCTGATCGGCGAGCCGGGCGTGGGCAAGACGGCCATTGCCGAAGGACTGGCGCAGAGCATCGCCGACGGCGAAGTCCCGTTCAAACTGCGCGATAAAGAAGTCTATCTGCTCGACCTGACCTCATTGGTGGCCGGGACACAGTTCCGCGGCCAGTTTGAGAGCCGGATGAAAGGGCTTATTGAGGAAATAAGGCGTTTGGGCAACATCATTTTGGTCATCGACGAGGTTCACAGCCTGGTCGGCGCGGGCGACGCCGAAGGCAGCATGAACGCCGCCAACATCCTCAAACCCGCTTTGTCGCGGGGCGAGGTGCAGGTCATCGGCGCGACCACCTTTAATGAATACCGCAAACATATCGAAAAAGACGCCGCGCTGGAACGCCGCTTCCAGCCGGTCACCGTCGCCGAGCCTTCGGTTGACGAGTCGATTGAGATCATCAAGGGTATCGCGCCGTATTACGAAGAGTTCCACGGCGTTCGCATCCCCGCCGAAATGGCGCGTCAGTCGGTTCTTCTCTCGGAGCGTTATATCACCGACCGTTTCCTGCCCGACAAAGCCATCGACCTCATCGACGAGGCGTGCAGCGACCTCAACTTGAAAACCCCGGCCATCCACGAAGGGGAAGCCATCAAAAAAGAGCTGGACGCCATCCGCATCCTGCGCGAATCGCTGGCGGCCGAAGCAACGCCGGAAGCCTATGAACAGCTCGCCGCGCTCAAGAGCCGTGAAATCCGCCTCAATGAGCGGGTGAAGGCATACACCGAGGCCAGTACGCCCGAACTCAGCCTTGAAAACCTCTCGGCTGTCATCGAGCAATGGACGAAGATTCCCGCGTCGCGTGTTCGTGAGCAGGAGTTTTCCCGCCTTGCCGAGCTGAATGAGCGGTTAAAAAAACGCGTCGTCGGTCAAGATACGGCTGTGGAGGCGGTATCCGCCGCCATCCGGCGCGGACGCGCCGGCGTTTCCGCCAAGCGCAAACCTGTTTCGTTCATCTTCACCGGGCCGACCGGGGTGGGCAAAACCGAGTTGGTCAAATGCCTTGCCTCCGACCTGTTCGATTCGCCGGAGTCATTGATCCGGCTGGATATGTCCGAGTTTATGGAGAAGCACGCCGTTTCGCGCATCATCGGCGCCCCTCCGGGGTATGTAGGATATGACGAAGCGGGGCAATTGACAGAGAAAGTCCGGCGAAAACCCTATTGCGTCATCCTCTTCGACGAGATTGAGAAAGCCCATCCCGACGTCCTCAACATTCTCCTCCAAGTTCTCGACGACGGCCACATCACCGACGCGCACGGGCGGAAGGTCAATTTTGAGAATACCATCATCATCATGACCTCCAACGCCGGAAGCGATAAAAACAACGCGCCCATCGGCTACGCGGGCGGCGTCGCCCAGCAGAGCAAAGAGAAGGCCATGAAGGCGTTGAGCGATTTTCTCCGCCCCGAGTTCATCAACCGCGTTGACGAGGTGGTCGCCTTCAACCCGCTGGGCAAGGAAGAGTTCCGTTCCATCGCCGCCTTGATGCTGCGGGAGCTGGCCGATAACCTCTTGGAGCGCGGCCTGCATTTCACTTGGGACGAAGACGCTTTGGCGGCTTTGTCCGACAAGTCCTTCTCGCAGAAATACGGCGCGCGCAACCTGCGCCGCAGCATCCAAAAGGACATTGAGGACGCCATCGCCTCGCTGGTCATCAACGGGTTTGAGAACCCCGTGACTCATATGAAAGCTGTGATAAAGGATGAAGCGGTCACGGTCATCGGGCTGTGAAATGGGATATATTAAGGAGGTTCCATGATGCAGGCTTATGAATTTTACGCCACGCCGGAAAACGGCGTCATTCAAATACCCAAACAGTACAGAAGCAAGATAACATCGGGCGTCAAGGTTATTTTGCTGGAAGAAAAGACTTGGAAATTTGACAGAGAAGAAGCCAACGCTCGCAGAAGAACCGATTTGCTTTCGCCAATATCAATAGACACACGCGGTTGGACATTTGATAAGGAGGAAGCAAATGAGCGGTAGAGCATTTTTTGATACAAATATATTCATCTACCTATATGCCGATAACGAACACGATAAACAAACGATAAGCAGGGAAATCATCGACAAAGCGAGCGAATGCGTAACCAGCACACAGATTCTAAACGAAATAAACAACGTTATGCTCAAAAAATGGCGAATGTCCGCTGAGACGGTTAAGTCCGTGCAAAAGGATGTTCGCAGGATCAGTGAATTGGTATACGTTGACGAAGATACGATAGATAATGCTATTGATCTATGCACCCGGTACGGTTTTTCATATTACGACTGCTTGATGCTTTCCTCAGCTCTTGCCGAACATTGCCAAGTCATCTTCACGGAGGATATGAATGACGGCCAGATCATTAACGATACATTGAAAATCGTAAATCCATATAAGGAAAGGTAAAATTGGTGTCCATCATGAAAAAGGTTCTCTATAGCGTGCTTGCTATTTTCCCGACGCCCGATATGGAGCGGACTTCCAATTTTTATGAGAACGTCATGGGATTCCGGGCAGTGAAATATTTGGATGTGAAAGAGCCGCACATTTGCCTTTACCGTGATGATACCGAAATCGTTCTGACAAAAGCCAATACCGATAAGGTGTATCCGAACAGGGAATTGTACGGTTATGGGGAAGACGCGTATTTTATCACAGACGGGCAGGAAGCGTTTCTAAGCGAGTTTACAGGCAAAGGGGCAAAGATTGTCCGTGAGCTTCAGGTAACAGACTACAACAACCGGGAGTTTACCGTTGAGGATGTTGACGGGCGTTGGATTGTGTTCGGGATAAAGGAGAAATAGGAATTTATCTATTCACAAGCATCGAAAAGAACGGAGGCGAGGATGTAATGAGCCAAATGGAAAGAATAAACCACCTTCTCCACGAAGTGCCGGAGAATCAACTTTACGAAGTGCTTGACTTTCTGATGTTTTTAAGTATGAAAAATGATAAAAGAGCCATACGTGATATCGAGTCGGCATCTTTAAGCAGCACTGGGTTTTGGGATAATAACGATGATGAGGTTTGGGATAATGTATAGTCAAGGTGAAATCGTTCTTATCCCCGTTCCGTTCAGCGACTTATCGGCATCGAAAAAGCGGCCTGTGCTTGTTATCTCAAATAGCAGCTACAATGCCACAAGCCAAGATATTATTGTTATTGCCGTAACCTCGAATATAACACAACTGGGTATACCTATTACGACTGACGATTTGACACAGGGAGTCTTGCCTAAACCATCAGTTATCCGTAGCGATAAGATTTATACTCTCCATCAGGATATTGTAGTCAAACGTATCGGCAGGATTGCAGACGGTATACTAGAAATGGTACGGACAGATACCATAAGGTATATTTCAAGCGATACGAGCGAGAGTGAAAAGCATTGATCAAACCCCTCATTGACTGGTTCCTGAAAAACAAACGGGAGTTGCCCTTTCGCAATAGTGACGATCCTTACCGCATCCTCGTCAGCGAGATCATGGCCCAGCAGACCCGGATGGAGGCGTTGATCCCATACTACGAACGGTTTATCGCCCGTTTCCCTACCGTAGAAGCCCTCGCGGAAGCGGATGAAGCGGATGTCTTGACAGTATGGGCGGGCTTAGGGTACTATTCCCGGGCGCGCAGTCTTCATAAAGCGGCGCGGACGTGCAATGGAAAAATCCCTGAAACCTACGAGGCTATACGCGCGCTGCCGGGCGTCGGCGATTACACAGCCGGGGCGGTTGCTTCCATCGCGTTCGGCTTGCCTTATCCGGCTGTGGACGGCAATGTGCGCCGTGTCTACGCCCGGCTCTTCGCTTCGGATTCGGGCGACGTTGCCGCATGGGTGCGGCAGTTGATGGACGGCTCGCCGCCGCGCCTTGTCACCGAATCGCTGATGGAGCTGGGAGCGTTGATCTGCATCCCTTCCTCCCCCAAATGCGGGCAGTGCCCTATTCAAGGCGGCTGCCGCGCTTTTGCGGATGGGTGTGTATCGGAGTTTCCGGCCAAAAAAGAGAAATCGCAAAAACGGGAAGAACATAGAACTGTCTGCATTGTGCGTGATGATCGCGGAAATATCCTGCTCCGGCGGCGGACAGAGCGTTTGCTGCACAAATTGTGGGAATTTCCCGCCGAAGAGCGGCTCATCGCCGACGGATTCACCGTTGACCGCAGCCCCATCCCGCTCGGGACGGCCAAGCATGTGTTTACGCACATCATTTGGCATATGGCGGCATATGCGGCGGTTGTCTCGGATCGTGAGCTGCCGGAAAATTATCAGTGGGTAAGGGATTTGCGCGCGGTTGCCTTGCCATCGGCCATGAAATCATGGATAGACCTCATAACAAAGGAGCAACTGGGATAACCTATCGAAATATGGGGGTAACTGTCGTTGAAACGTTTCCTTTCGTGTTTGCTTGTCATTCTGCTGCTCGCCTCTTGCGCAAAGCAGCCTATTGAATATGGGGAACCGTTGCCGGAACCCTCTCCGTCCGTTGAAACGCCGTCGCCCTCAACGGAACCGTCGCCGGAGCCGCCCTCTCCCTCACCGATACAGGTAGAAGAGTATATCGGCCCGCTTTATCATGCTTTTTTTCATTTCCTCATTGCCTACCCCGAGATCGCGTATACCTCCGCCTACGGCAAAAACTTAGACCGCGACTGCGTGACGCCCTCTGAGTTCCGCCGCTCGCTGGAGGAGTTTTACCGGAACGATTTTATTTTGATGAACTTGAACGATTATCTTGACGTCGCCGAAGACGGAACGGTCACCCGCAAACCCATCATGGTTCCTGTCGGCAAGAAGCCGCTCATTCTCAGCTTTGACGACATCAATTACTACTCGGGCAACCACGGCCACGGCGTCTGCGATAAAGTCGTCCTTGACAAAGACGGAAAACTGGCCATGCTGACCATCGCAAAAGACGGGTCGGAACTAATCACCTATGACAATGACGTCATCCCGATTTTAGAGGCTTTCTGTGAAGAACATCCCGATTTCTCCCCGTTTGGAGACAAAGGGCTGCTGTCGATCACCGGCTATGACGGTATTTTGGGGTACCGCACTCAAAGTGAGAGTCCCAACCGTCAAAGCGAGATCGAAGCGGTCAAACCCGTTGTCGAGGCTCTCCTAGACGCGGGATGGTATTTCGGTTCGCACAGCTACAGCCATTTCCATATGAACAATGTCAGTTTGGCACGGGTAAAGACCGATACGGAAAAGTGGCGGGATGAGGTCGGTTCCCTCGTCGGCGATACGAGCATTTATCTTTTCCCCTACGGCGAACGCCCCGGTTGGGATGAAGATAAATATACCTACCTGATCGGGGCAGGGTTCCCGCTTCTGATGGGGGTGGGGTTTTCCCGCGCGGACGATCCGCCGTATGTAAAGCATAAAGACAATTACTACTTCTTCATGGATCGGTGGTTTATCGACGGGGTTTCCCTGCGGAACTACCACGAACGGCTGACGCCTCTGCTGGACGCGGAAACGGTTTACTGCCCCGAAGAACGAAACGATCAACCAAGAACGGCGCCGGTTTCAACCGGTGCCGTTTACCGTAATGCTGATTCTGTTTACCGTGACCGTTACGCGGTAACGGTCGCTTTGGGCGGTGACGTGATGCTGGCCGGGACGCTGGGGGGACTTCTGAAAAAACACGGTTCCGACGCCGTCATTTCGCCGGAGCTGGCGGAGGTTTTCCGCAACGCCGACATTGCGATGGTCAATTTGGAATCGGCGGTTTCGACTCTCGGCAAACCCTGGCCGGAAAAACTTTATACCTTCCGCGCCGAACCCTTTGTTTTGGATTTCCTGCGCGATGATTTGGGTGTGGATGTGGTGTCTGTCGCCAACAACCATACCGTTGACTATGGGTATGACGCCTTCCTCGACACATTGGAACGGCTGGACGGACACGGGATTGGCTATACCGGGGGCGGCAAAAACCTGACGGAAGCCGCTAAACCATATGTCGTTGACGCCGGCGGCGTTTCGGTGGCGTTCTTGGCCGCGATCAGCTTCTCGCGCACCTATTGGTCGGCGCAGGCCGACAGCCCCGGTTTGCTGTTCGCGTATGACCCCGCGCTGCTCTTGGAAGCGGTGGAAGAGGCGCGGGAGCTTTACGATTACGTCATCGTCTACATGCACTGGGGTTTGGAATATGAGAACGAACCGACATCAGCGCAAGTCAGCCTTGCGAGGAAGCTCATTGACGCAGGCGCGGACGCCGTCATCGGTTCGCACTCTCACTGCATACAGAGCTTTGAGATGTACAATGGGAAACCCATCGCGTATAGCTTAGGCAATTTCCTGATGCGCAACTATAACGACAACACGGCCGTAGTGCTGCTGCACCTGCTGGACGGACGGGTTGACATGGAGATCATCCCTGTCGGCACCGAGGGCGGGGTTTACAACGATTTTGCCGGGACGAAGCAAGCAAGCAGGCTGAGGGAGTTTTGGCAGAGCATATCACCCTCCGCCGTGATCGGAGAGGACTGGCGGCTGCGGGGAAGCGGCCTCTAAGCGCGCAGCATGATGTTCTCTTTTTTGAACATATAACGACCCACGACCAGCACAACGCCCACAAAGGCCGCGGTGATGCCAAGGGTCACGCCCATGTATTTCATGTCGTTGATCCCGTTCAGCACCATTTTCAAACTGCCTGTTACATTCATGACCGGGACAAACGCCGTCCAAAAATCAAAGTCTTTCCCCAGCTTGCTCATCGAGGCGAAAACGGGGATATAGGACGCGATCATCACAAACGAGCCATAGGTGGACGCCTCTTTGATCGACCGGGCATAGGTGGAGAGCAGGATATGCAGGCCGGAGAAGAAGACGGCCATCGCCATGATGATGAGAAGGGTCAAAACCAGCATCCCCGGAGGCAGGTTGATGCCCTGCGCGTCGTCCAGCCCCATGGTCATCGCTCTGGGGTTGAGCATATACCCGGCG
This sequence comes from Oscillospiraceae bacterium, assembly GCA_009782475.1. GTDB lineage: Bacteria > Bacillota > Clostridia > Oscillospirales > UBA929 > UBA929. The sequence continues at coordinate 18,526 of WRIZ01000001.1, forward strand.
AAAATTCCCGCCCCGCTGGCCAACGCGCCCAGCATCGACATGACCGTCACAGCTCCCAGTTTGCCCGAAAGGATGTCGGTTCGCCGCGCTCCTGTGCAGAGAAGCGGCTCAAAGGTGCGGCGTTCTTTTTCCCCGGCGAAGAGGTCGACTGCCGTTGGCATTCCGCCCACGCTGAGCAGGATGACCAGCAGCATCGGAAGCATCATGGTCAGGAACATCCCGGCTCCGCTTTCTTCTTTTCCTGTTTCCGCTTCCAAGGATACCGAGAGGAAGGAAAGCGGCGCGAGGTCGCTCAGCGATATGCCCATCTCGGCCAGTTTCTTTGCCTGCGCCGTTTGGTTATACGCGCTCAGCAGAACGGTGACATGATTGTTCGACATAGCCGACGAAGTCTTGTTCGGGTCATAGACCAAACGGAGAACCGATCCGTCCGTGATGACCGCCACGTCGGCGTTCCCGTTTTCCAGCTCGGCAACCGGGTCGTTGTTTTCGCTGAGGAAGATATTGGCTTCTTCAAAGATCGGATCGTTCAAGACGGCTCTCAGCTCGGCGGCCGCTTTGGCGTCCGCGGCGATGGCTGTCGCCGACGGCCCGTCCATCTCATTGGCGGCCTGCGAACCGATAAACCAAAACATCAGCGGATAGAGTACGATGGGCAGCAGGAATGTTATGATGATGGAACGCCTGTCGCGGAAGATGTCGATCAATTCTTTTCTGAATATGATACCTGTAAAACTCTTCATTCCGAATCCCTCCCGGCCAGCTTGAAAAAGACTTCTTCCAAGTCTTTGCATCCGTTTGTTTCGCACAGCTCGTTCAGTGTTCCGAGGGCAACCAGTTCGCCCTTATGTAAAATGCCGATCCGGTCGCATAAACGCTCGGTGATGTTGAGGTTGTGATCGGAGAGGATGATGGTTTTCCCCTGCTCTTTGAGCAGAACCATAAAATCCTCCACGTCTTTCCGGCTGGTGACGTCCAGCCCCACCATCGGCTCGTCGAAGAGCATGACCGCCGGGTCATGGACGATGCAGCGCGCCAGCGCGATCTTTTGGCGCGTCCCTTTGCTGAGCTTTTTGGCCGGGAAATCCAAATATTCGGTGAAGGCAAAGGCTTGCGCCAGCGATTCAGCCCGCTTGCCCGCTTCCTCCCCGCTTTTTCCGCAAAGCCTTGCGAAATAAATGATGTTTTCCCGCGCCGTTAGCCGGTCATACAGTCCCGCGTCCCCGCCGAACAGCAAGCCGATATGGCTCCGCACCTTGTCGGGGTCTTTCAGCAAGTCCAACCCCTCAATAGACGCCGTTCCGCCGGTCGGTGTGAGCATGGTGGCCAGCATCCGCAGGGTGGTGGTTTTTCCCGCCCCGTTGGCACCCAGCAAGCCGAAAATCTCCCCCTTATCAACCGAAAAGCTGACTTCCTGCACGGCCTTAACGGCCTTAAAATGCTTGGTGAGTTTATTCAGTGCGAGCATGGGTTCCCTCCTTATTCTTTTTCGCTGTGTTTATCTTTATTGCGCTTGATGTAGTACGCGATGGAAAACGGTATGATGGCAGCGGGACACGACAGCGTGAGCAGATTGATCGTCGCTTTGCCATCCTCAATCAGAAATAAATGCCCTTGAACGAGACCGGGAAGAAGGATAAATACACATCCGATCACAATCACCAAAGCAACCGACATCAATATATCCGTTCTCCGTTCAGAAACCGCGTCCCCTGTATATGCCCCGGACAAAACAGTGCGATAACCGAAATAATACCCTGAAATGAGGATAACGGCTAAGGATGCAATAACAGAATCGGCCCATTCATAAATCATATCACAAATAAACGCGTTAAGAAAGACCAAAACCAGCAAAAGAAAAAACGACTGATAGCCAAACTTATGCCGCAGGGCTTTCTGCCGCTCGTCATATCCTTCAATGCCCTTTCGCTCCATGCTTATTCCTCCCAAAACAGTTCGTTCAGTGTTTTCTCCAGCGCGCGGCAGATGGCGGCGCAGAGGCGGACGGTGGGGTTGTAGTCGCCCATCTCGATGGCGTTGACCGTTTGGCGGGTGACGCCGACGGCGTCGGCAAGGTCTTTTTGCGACATATCCTTGGCGGCGCGCGCCGCTTTGAGCCGCAGATTCTTTGCCATACGCCCGCCCCCTCTGTATATATAGTATCATATATCATTCATTATGTCAAGTATATATTACATTTTTTCGATAAAAAACGCCTGACTGTACTGTCAAGCGTTTTCATTTATCTTTTATGAGTTCCAGCCGTCGCTGCGGGGCGGGGCGGCCGTCTTCTTCGCGCCGGACAGGCTGATGATGACCCTCCGCTGCGGCTCGTTCCCCACCGAATGGGTGGTGACGTAGGGGTTGTCCTGCAAAGCGGTATGGATGACATGCCGCGAATAGGCATTCATGGGTTCCAGCAACATATCGCGGTTGTACTTCACAACCTTTCCGGCCGTGGTATGTGCCATAGAGATCAGAGATTCTTCACGCTTGGCGCGGTAACGCTCGGCATCCACAACGATGCGGCGGCGTTCCGGCGAACCTTTGTTAACAGACGATGAGACGATCCTCTGCACCGAATCCAGCGTGTCTCCCCGCCGCCCGATCAGGCGTCCCATATTGGAGCCGGAGATTTCCAGCAAAAGGCAGCGTTCGCTTTCTGTTTCGGTGATGACCGTCCCCTCGAAGCCCATGCGGTCGAGGATGCCTTTGAGAACGGCTGCCGCGTTGCTTTTCGCGGCGGCGGCTTTCGGCGCGTCTGTTTTCGTCTGCGGCGGCGCGGACTGCTTCGGTTCGGCTTTGGGCACGGCTTTGCTTTCCTTCTTAGCGGTGAGCGGCGTTACCGGCGGTTTATCATCTTCTTCCCCGATCTTTTTCACGCGAACCCGCGCGGGGGTGCCGCCCAGCCCCAAAAATCCTGTTTTCGGGTTTTCCAGCACTTCGACCGTCACCGAGTCGCGGTCGGTGCCCAGCTGTTCCAAGGCCGCGTTGATGGCGGCGTCAATGGTTTTCCCTGTGGTTTCAATGGCCATGTTGTTATTCTCCCTCCTGTTCCGGCTCTTCGGAAGGCGGTTTGTTTAGTTTATACCGTTTGGGTTTGTGCTTTTGATTCTTTGCCGCGATGCGCTCGGCGCGCCGCTGGCGGTCTTCTTCCTTTTGGGCGGCTTCGGCGGCCTTTTTGCGCTCTTCCCGCGAGGCTTTGGCGGCGTCTTCGGCGTCCAGCACCTTGTTAAAGTGCTTCGTCAGGAAATACTCCTGCGGGATGCCCAGCACGTTCTGCGCGATCCAGTAAACACCGAGCGCGGCAGGGAAGCTGAACCCAAGCCAAAGGCTGATGCCGGGGCCGAGAACATACATCAGCAGCTGGGAATTGCCGGCGGCGGGGGGACGCCCTGAGAATTTCTGCGTTAGATAAACGGAGAGAAACGAAGTCAATGCCGACAACAGCGGAATGAGGATGAGCGCGCCCATTTCTTCCGACGGCCTAGCCGCGAGGTCGAGCCCGAGAAAGCTGAAATTGAGCGGTTCCAGCCCTTTTTCGGCAATCTCCGGGACAACGCTGATCGCATTGTTGAGGTGTTGCGATTCGCTTAGCATATCCGCCATTTTCAGCTCATAAATAAAATCGGTTGTGTCCACCAGCTTGGCGGCTCCTTCGGCAATGCCCTCATTGAGTTTATCCGCGATGGCTTCAACTTTTTCCGTAGACAGTTCCCAAATGTATTGCAGCGGGCGGCGCACCGCGCCGTACAGCGCGATGATGATGGGGAAGGGAATCAGCATCCAAAGGCAGCCTCCGAACAGCGAAACCCCTTCGGATTGATAGAGTTTTTGCTGCTCCTGCTGCATTTTTGCTTTGTCTGTGCCGTATTTTTTCTGCAATTCCTTGATCTTGGGCTGAAGCCGCTGCTGCTGAAGCATCCCGCGCTTGCCTTTATAGGCAAACCAAAGCAGGAACAGTTTCGCCACGACGGCGAATAAGATGATGGCGACGCCATAGTTGGTGGTTAGGTTGTAAAGGGAGCGGATGATGAACGCAATGGGCTGAACGACTAAAAAATCCCACATTCCTTCTATTCACAAACCTTTCATCGGTAGTATACTGTTACGGTACGGGATCATACCCGCCTTTGTGGAAGGGATGGCACCGCAGGACGCGCCGCAGGGAGAGCCAAAACCCTTTTGCCGCGCCGTGCTTTTCGATCGCTTCCAGCGCGTATTCACTGCATGTGGGGATGAAGCGGCAGGACGGCGGCTTGCCCGGCGAAACCGACCGCCGATACCATCTGACAGAACGCAGCATCAGGCGTTTCATAGGCAGACACCCAATTTCGTTCCCATTCTCAGCATTTCGCTTTTCAACGCGGTGAAATCCGCTTCGATCGCCCTTGACCGCGCCACGATGACCAAATCAAACCCTTTGGCAAATCTGTCTTCCTGCAAGCGGTACGCTTCTTTGATCCGCCGCCTCACCCGGTTGCGCACAACGGCGTTGCCCAGTTTGGTGCTGGCTGTGATCCCGAGACGGGTAACGCCAAAACGGTTTCTGCGCGCGTATATGGCTAAATATACGCCCGCAGTGTTTTTACCACGGGCGTACAAGCTACGAAACTCGCGGTTTTGTTTGAGGGATACGGTATGCCGCATCAGGCGGACAGCACTTTGCGCCCTTTGCCGCGGCGGCGCGCCAGCACTTTGCGCCCGCTGCGGGTCGACATGCGTTTGCGGAAGCCGTGCTCTTTGCTGCGCTGGCGTTTTTTAGGCTGATAGGTACGAACCATTTTCTTTCAATCCTTTCAGGAAAACATAGCTACACGGCATTATACAGGGGATGGCGCGTTTTGTCAACGGTTAATTTGGCTGGGGATGAGCCTTCCGGGAAGCGGCGTTCCCCTTTACTCGTAATTCAAAATATCAGGGTCATACACAGCGATTTTTCCTAAAAGGTCGGCATGGGCTTCCCGTATCTTGGTGCTGTTGGTTTTCTTCATGCCCAGTTTCAGGTAATACAGAGCCTCTTCGTCGTATCCGTCGTATCTGTACGCTTCGGCTAGGGCGAGATAGGCTTTCACGCTCCGCTCGTTGAGGGAAACGGCCAGCCGGTAGATGTCGGCTGCTTCGCCGTAATCGCGCGTTTCCATAGCCAAGCGTCCCTCCCGCATCAGCGACGTCATCCGCATGTGGCCGGACTGCTTGTTGAACAGGGTGACCGACAAGAGCGACAGCAGCACGACCAGCACAGCCGCTCCGATCAATATGTTCCTAGCGTGGCGCAGAATCTTTGTCATACCGGTTTCCCTCTTTTCAATTCATTCAACAACAGCATGACCGCACTCCCCAGCAGGAAGAGCATCAGCAGCGACGGCCCGGCCAGCCCGATGTGGTTCAGATGCTGGCCAAACAGATACGCATGGTATCCCGCATAAGACCCGATGATGCAAAACGGCGCGAAAACCCATTTTTCCGGGATCATGACGGCGAGGACAACGCAGAAAATATCGGCAAGGTAAAAATAACGGTCGTGCATCGACGGCAGAAACCACGGGATACCGATCACAAAGGCTAAAACGAAGAAAAACAAAGCGCGGTCGCTCATCCTGTCCCGGTAAACCCAAGCGATCATCATTAAGGCCGCGAGATAGCAGAAAGCCAGCACCAGCCCGGCTGTGAAGAGAATGGTGTGCGGTTCGTTGACGCCAAGCAGTGCGTAAGCCGAAGAGGAATTGAGGTTGAGGCGGTGGGAATATTGTGAGGATTGGTTGGCGTAGACCAAAATCATATCGCTTAAAGGACGTCCGAGCACCCAAGCAGGCAGGAAGAGGGCGGCGAATGTCCCGAGAAAGACCGGAATCTCACGCCACCAGCGCACCCGTTTGACCATCCACAAAACGATGAATACCGGCAGGAAGAAGATGGTTTGCAGCTTGAACGAGAAGGCTATGGCGGCCATAACGGCCGACAGGGAAGGCCGTTTTTCCAGCGCGTAAACCAGTGCCATCAGGCAGAAAAAGGCATACACGGCGTCGCACTGACCCCAATAGGCACTGTTCAGCCACACGGTCGGAGCGAGGAAGAGAGCGGCGCCCAGCACCGATTTGCGGATCTGCCCCATTGAAAAGCGGTTGGCCAGCCGCAGCCCCGCCAGCACAAGTCCGCAGTCAAAGATCACGCTGACCAGCTTATACAGGTAGAGATCATTCAGCGAAATTTTCGAGATCACCCCGACGATGTAGAGATAGGGCATGTTGTAGTCCGACCGCGTAAGGTTGATAGCTTCCCGGCCCCAAACGCGGAAATCCTGCGCCCACGGCCCCAAACAGTAGAGATAGTCGGTTTGATAGAATTGCGTCAGGCTGAGGGTGCGGATGATCATGCCGCCAACCAGCGCGGCGATGAAAAAGGCGAGGGCGGGGATGGTTTGGATGTGCCCCGCGGCAAAGAACAGAACCCCTCCGGCCAGCAAAGCAAACGCCGCCGCCATAAACAGTTTTTCCGCCCGTTCCGGGGACGGGTCGGTCAGCCGCTCCATCATGCCCGGGAACCGTTTTTCTATATCGGTTTTTAAGGACGCGGAAATCCTGCCGTTGATCTCCCCGATCTGCTCCCGCCGTTTTTCCTCCGAGCCGGAAATGGGCGACACTGCCAGCAACAGGAAAAACAAAACAAAGGCTACCGCTGCGGACAATATGGCGCGGGTTTGCCGGCTCATTCCTCGTCCTCCCAGTTATGCCAAACACTCTGCACGTCGTCGTTTTCTTCCAGCGCGTCAAGGAGGCGGCGCATCTTTTTAATATCCTCTTCGCCTTTCAAAGAAACCCAGTTTTGCGGCACCTTCTCCATCTGCGCCGAGAGAAAGATGACTCCGCCGCCCTCCAAAGCGTCGCGCACAGCCGGAAAGGCTTCGGGTTCGGTTGTGATCTCAAAGACGCCCTCCTGCGCTTCAACATCCGAAGCACCCGCGTCGAGGGCAAGCATCATCAAGGTGTCTTCGTCCCGCCCTTCGGCGTCTGCGATGAGTATACCCTTTTGATCGAAAAACCATGATACACACCCGGTCGCGCCGAGGTTGCCGCCGAATTTATCAAAGTAGTGGCGCACTTCCCCCGCCGTGCGGTTGCGGTTTTCGGTCATGGCTTCCACGATGACGGCTGTGCCGCCGGGGCCGTAGCCTTCGTATTGAACCGATTCATACTGTTCGCCGCCGCCGCTGCCCGCCGCTTTCTCGATGACCCGCTTGATATTGTCGGACGGGACATTGTTCTGCCTCGCCTTGACGATGCAGTCTTTCAGCCGGGCGTTGGCGGCGGGGTCGGCTCCGCCCTCGCGCACCGCCACGATAATTTCGCGCGATAATTTTGTGAATATTTTGGCGCGCTGCGCGTCGGTCTTTTCTTTTTTATGCGCTATGTTCTTCCATTTGGAATGCCCTGCCACGCAAAAATCACCTCGGTTTTGTCTGTTCGGGAAGCATTTTGAATACTTCCTGTATCATCAAGTCCCAATACGCCCATTCGTGGTTATATTGCTCGTCCGTCCGCCATGTGACATCGTATCCCAGCCCTGAGGCTCGTTCGGCCAGCGCGGCACTGAGCGGGAGGAGCCAATCTTTCAACCCGCAGCAGACGAACAGTTTCGGCTTTGGGTTGGCGGTTTCCAACAGATGGTCTATGTTGTCTTCCGGCTTGATTTCTTCTCCGAATATTCGCTCCAACTCGCCGGGAAACTCCGGGCCGGCGGCCTGTGCGGCGATTTTCATATCAACCATTTCACGGCTCATCAGCGCGCCCGACAGCGACGCGGCGAACGAAAACCGCTCCGGGCTGCGCAATGCCAATTTCAACGCGCCGTAGCCGCCCATCGACAGCCCGGCGGCGTAGGTATCCTCGCGCCGCTCCGAAAGGGGAAGGTATTGCCGCAGGATTTGGGGCAATTCTTCGCTGATATAGGTAAAATATTTGACGCCGTATGCCGTGTCGGTGTAAAACCCCCGGTCGGTCGAAGGCATGACTACCGCTAGATTGCGCCCTTCCGCATACCGCTCGATAGAGGTGTTGCGCAGCCATGTCTCCTGATCTTCCGACAGCCCATGCAGCAGATACAGCACCGGGAACGGCGGCCGCGCCGTAAAAGTACCCCAGCTCCAATCTCTTCCGGCCATGCTCTGCGGCAGCAGGACATTGACATAGGACTGGCGCCCTAAGACCTCCGAGAAGAATGAAAGCCGCATCAGAGCCATCGCGCCTTACCTCACATACTCAAACTCTAACCCATAGATGCTTACCGTGTCGCGTTCCTCTACACCCATCGCTTCCAGTTTGTCGTAAACCCCGTGGGCTTTGAGACGCTGCTCGAAATAGTTGAGCGATTCGGTGTCGTCGAAGTTGACGTCGCGCATCAGCCGGATGAGCCAGTCACCCGTGACGACCCAAACGCCGTCTTCTTTGACAATTTCTGTTATGGCTTCGCTCTCCCGTCCCCGCGAAGCGGACGCCGGGTGCAGCGGCACGCTGTCAGGTTCAAAGACTTTGACCGGGGGCAGTCCCGCCAATTTTTCAGCGCACATTTTGACCAGCTTGTCCGCACTGTCTCCGGTCGCGGCCGAGATGACGATCATCGATCGCGGTTTGCAATGGTCTTGCAGACGCAAAAGGGCTGTTTCGTCCGAAACGGCGTCACGCTTGTTGGCGACGACGATCTGCTCCCGCCCCGCCAATTCCGGGCTGTGCGCCGCAAGTTCGGCGTCGATGGCGTCCAAATCGGCGCAAGGGTCGCGCCCTTCCGTTCCCGCCGCGTCCACCACATGCAGCAGCAATCGGCAGCGTTCCACATGACGCAGGAACTCATGTCCCAGCCCTGCCCCGTCCGCCGCGCCTTCGATCAATCCGGGGATGTCGGCGCAGAGGAAGCTAGTGTCGTCATCGACAACCACGACGCCCAAATGCGGCGTCAGTGTGGTAAACGGGTAATCGGCTATCTTCGGCCGGGCGGCGGATATGACCGATAGCAAGGTACTCTTTCCGGCGTTCGGAAACCCCACCAACCCTACGTCGGCGATCATTTTGACTTCCAAACGGATCCGGCGTTCTTCGCCTTCGGTTCCGGCTTTGGCAAAGTTGGGAGCCTGACGCCGTGACCCGGCAAAGCGTTTGTTGCCCCAGCCGCCCCGCCCGCCTTTGCAGAGCAGGAAAGGTTCGCCGGTTGACAAATCGGCCAGCAGCCGCCCGTCTTCGTCGTCGTAAATCAGCGTCCCCATAGGGAAACGGAGGCTGAGATCTTCGCCGCTCCGGCCTGTGCAGAGCTTACCGCCGCCCCGCCCGCCGTCGGGGGCTGCGTATTTGGTTTTGTAGCGGTAATCGGCAAGGGTGGTGAGCTGGCTGTCGGCACGGAGCCATATATGCCCGCCGCGCCCGCCATCGCCGCCGTCCGGGCCGCCCGCGGGGACATATTTCTCACGGCGGAACGAAACAGAGCCGTCGCCGCCTTTGCCCGCCCGCGCCGTGATGACGGCGGTATCAATAAACATGGTTTGTCTCCCTGTTTTATAGGCTGGCATCAGTATACCATATTAAGCGCAAAGGGGCAAGTAAATTGCCCCTTTTTACCAAAACGGCGGGGTTGCCCCCGCCGCCTGCTTTATTTTTGGTTATTCCGCCGCGTGGATGGAAACGCGTTTGCGGTCGCGGCCGAGGCGTTCAAAACGCACCGTTCCGCTTTCCAGCGCGAAGAGGGTGTCGTCGCTGCCTTTGCCCACGTTCAGCCCGGCGTGGATATGAGTTCCGCGCTGACGCACCAAAATGGTTCCCGCGTTGACAAACTGCCCGTCGGCGCGTTTGGCGCCGAGGCGTTTGGATTGCGAGTCGCGTCCGTTGCGTGAGGAACCGACGCCTTTTTTATGTGCCATGGTTTATTCCTCCACTTTCTTGGTCTTCTCCGCTTTTTCAGCTTTCGGAGCCGCCGCTTTCTTTTCTTTGGGCAGAACGATCGATTTGATTTGCAGCTTTGTGTATGCCTGGCGGTGACCCTGTTTGCGGCGGTAATTCTTCTTGGGTTTCATCTTGTAAACGATGATTTTTTTGGCTTTGCCGTTTTTGATGACATTTGCCGTCACGGTGACTCCGTCTACATAAGGAGAGCCTGTTTTGACTTTGTCCTCCTCATACACGGCAATGACCGTGTCGAAAGTCACTTCGGCTTTTTCTTCGGCGGTGAGTTTTTCGACATAGATGATGTCACCCTCCGCCACGCGGTACTGTTTACCGCCTGTTTCCAAAATCGCGGTCATTGGCGTTCCCTCTTGGTTTCAGTCTCGCTCTTATCAGGCGGGAAGAGCGGCGCAGTCCGGCAGGTTGCGGAAAGAGGTAATTCCTGCCTAGCGTACGCTAGGCGTTTGCCTCGTCTGCAACCGCCCGCCGGGCGTCGCGTCGCTTGACACATCCACTTAAATAAGCCCATAGGAAGCGGCTATGGCAGAATATCACAACATGAGTAGATTGTCAACTGTTTTATTTCACTGCTCGTCTCGGTATATCCTATGGGTTATAACGATACCGCCAAAACGAATCAATATATCCAGTCAGTTCGTCATCTTTCAAGGTGTCTTTGATATATGCGTACCATTTGCTGCCCGGAGGCGGAGGGGTTACATGTTCCTGTAATTCCTCGTCCCAATAACCATGCCAAAAGTATTGCAGTTCACTTACATATGCGAAAAAACCTGATATGCTTCTATAATGCGAGAACTCTTCGCGCTGCCGGATGTCGATTTTCTCCATAACCGCTTCGATTGTTCTTTGCCTCATTTCGTCATCCATCCGGTCAAATACATTATTACTGGCTAGCAACACTTCTTTTAATACAATGTCATTCTCTTGTATAAATAAACTTTCATCGTGCTCCTCCTGTTGCTTGCTATCCTCAAATATGAGCCTCGGCTTGAGTTCTTCTTTTATATACACATCAAGTAAAACCTCCGGGAAATCCTCTCGCGCAACCATTTCCTCTATCGCATTGAAACTCCTTGATAGATTTAACAGATAACCTCCCTGAAAATTATAGAGAATATAATGATACCCTTGTACTTGCGGCACTAGCCGCAACAACTCCGCCGTCGAAGCCTTCTTCAAAGCCCCTTGCGGGATAAAATAACGCAGATTCCCATGCATAATTTTTAACTCATCAGTTGGGAAATTCTCTTTATCCTCACGGTAAGAATAATCATGCAGGGCAAACGGAAAATCAATAAATCCCTTCGCGAACCATGCTTCTTCTGAAAAGATATATTGAGGATACTCTTTAGCACACTCACGATACCATTCAGAGTATGCAAAATCTGATTCACGCAAGTAATACTTATTGGGTTCCGGCGGGTTTATGCTCTCTTGTGCAGATTCAGAACCCAAGCCGCCAACCACTACAGGTTCCGAAGAACCTGTAGCAGCGGCGCAGCCTGTTATCAGTAGTGCTATGGCGGTTGTAACCGCTGTAATCTTTATTCTCACAACGATCACCAAGTATAATAGGATACAGAATCGCCTCTGTCATAATATGGATTATCAGATACTCGATGGATTACCATTGGCCCCGGCCCCCATTTTGAAATCATCATATGGTCTATTATCCCGTTATTATACCCTATGTTCGTTTGCGTGATAATCCCGGAATGCCCCGACCAATCCGCTATCGCTCCCGAAATAACTGAGCTGAGCTTTACATAAAACGGATCGGTCGCGAAAGTTGATGTACTGTTTAGCCACATATGCTGATAATTTGTAAAGCGATCGTTTGCCGCTCCGGGATAATGTCTGCTTAACCAAGCATATGAATGGCAGTTGAATGTTTTGGAGGCTGTTGACACAAGATAAGCCCCTTGATGCTGTGCTATCATAGACGCATATTGGCTCGCGGGGAACATTTCTATGTTGGTATTAAGTGTCACATATGCGGTTCTATAGCTGGGCGTGTAAACTTGATAGCTGGTAACAGGGTATGGATAATTTGAAATAGGCTCGGTGGGCATGGGGATAACAACACCCGCTCTTGTGACCGGGGCTGCTTTGGCGGCGGACACGGCGGATGTGATCAGCACCTTCTCCATTACGCGGGTCAACAGGGCGTTATCCTCTTCCGCGACCGTTTGGTAGGCGTGAAGATTGGGCATGAGCGGGTATTCCAAAATAAGGCTTATCAGTTCCCCGGTTGAAACCGTTTTCAGGATTGTATCGGGAATCTGTGTCGCCGCCCCGTTCACCCATAGTTGTTAGTTGCCTATTTCCAGCATATACTAAAGACGCACGGAAAGCAACCTTGATTTTTGTCAGTATAGCGGTTATACTGTATGTAGGGAATCGGCGCATTTTTGACGATGCGCCGACTCCCGGCGGGTTCTTAGAACCCTAACTAATATGACAGCGTAAAGATGAGTGTCTTTCCTGTTTTGTCAACCAGCGCGACGTCGGGGCTGCCCGCTGTGAAGATCGCTTCTAGGTCGGCGTCGTCAATGTTTGTCCCGGTGAAGGTATAGCCTGTTTCCGCCGTGAGTGTCACCGTGCCGACCGACACGCCGGTCACAATTTTATCATCGGTCAGATCGGCCCAATCAACATCGGCTGTGAAGTGCGCCGCGGGGGTCACTGTCAGCGTTGCGGGGGCAAGGCTTGTGCCGGAGGCTTGCTCCGGGGTGAGGTCGGAAAGTTCGGCCAAATCAATGGCGTTGATGACGTCGGGCGCGGGCGGGATCAGTTTTTTCCATTCCTGTTCGTTGATGTCCCAAAGGATGCGGCAAAGCTCGCCCCTGGTGACGGCGTCTTTGGGTTTGAAGTTCCCGTCGGTGTCGCCTACCATGATCCCGTATTGGCTCACGATGGTTACCGCGTCTTTGGCCCAATGTGAAATTGCCGCTTCGTCGTCAAAGTCGATGTGGGGCAGGACTTCTTCGCTCTGCAGCGTCAAACCGCAGATTTTTTTGACCATAACGGCGGCCATTTCACGGGTCATCATCGCGCTTGACTTAAAGGTATTGTCGTCATACCCTTCGAGGTATCCGTGCGCATACATCAATATAGCCGCGTTGTCTTCAATGTTCATGTGCGGGATGTCTTTGAATTTATGGTTGATGCGGTATTTGAAATATTTGCTGATGACATTGGATACGTCAAACCGGGTCATCCCGTTGTTGGGGCGGAAAGTGCCGTCGCCGTGGCCGGACATAAAGCCGTGTTCGGCGCAGTATTCGATATATTCCTCGTAAATGCTGTCCGAGATGTCGCTAAACGCGGGAGCCGCCAGCACAGGGCTCACCCAGGCCGCGATCAATGCAATGGCCAGACTTAACGCCGCGGTTATCTTGGTTTTCATGGTTCTTCATCCTTTCGTTTTTGAACGGTTCGGTTTTATTGGTTTGCTGATGCCATGTAGTGTTTGCAGTTTCAATCTTTCTTATCGAGGAAATAAAAGGAGGTTTCCGTTTGAAAAAGCTATTGGCGGTTTTGCTGACGCTGCTCCTCCTGTTTGCTTTGATCATCCTTCCCGCCCAGGGCGAAACCATCCACTATATGGTGGTCAATTATACGGTCAGCCCGTTCGACTATAAACACCGCCCCGTGCCGTTTTCCAAATGGGGCTTTATGATACCGCATACCGCCCTGACCGCGGCGGGCAACGGTTTGAACATAAAGCATCAATGGTCGGAAGCAGAGCAATATTTTACCATCTACAATGACGATATACAGCTTACTTTTGTCTACAATCAAAGCACGGCTTTCAGCGGAAGCGAACGTTGGACAGCTCCCCTGTGGCATGATACCGGCGTTTATTACCTCCCGATCACGCTGGTTTGCGAGGTGTTCGGCCTGACCTATGAAGGCGGAAAAACAACCGAGTGGGGGACGATGGTTCGCATTTCCAGCGGCGCGATGAACGACGATACCTTTATCAAAACCCGCGGCGAATACGCGGTCAAGCCCAAATATGATGACTATATTCAATCGCAGCAGCCGTCCCCCGAGCCGTCCCGGCCGTCGCCTGTATCCCCGTCGCCGTCTTCCAAACCTCCCGAACCGTCGCCTTCCCCTGAACCGTTGCTTGACGCCCAGGTTTACCTGACATTCGACGGTGCGGCCGGAGCATCGACGGCGCGGCTTTTAGACTTTTTGGAAAGCGAGCGGCTTCCCGCCCTCTTCTTTCTGCCCCCTGAGAGTTTGGCCGGCGACCCGGATTCGGCGCGGCGGATCGCGGCGCGGCACCAAATCGGCCTGCTCGTCAATGAAACCGAAGAGGAAACGCTTGACCAAGCCATTCTTCGCGGCAACGAGCTGCTGCGGGAAACGGTTTTTATCAAGACATGGCTTCTGCGTTCGGATAACGCCCCGTTGGATTCCACGCTATACCGATTTTGGGGAGTTACCCATCGGTTTTCCGAATCGGACAGCGCGCAGCAGATCGTTTCCGAAATAACACCGCTGTTGACCCCCCAAACCGAGTCGCCTGTCCGTATCTTCTCCCTGCCTCACAGCGACGACGCCGTTGACGCCTTAGCCGAGCTCCTGCCGCTGATCGGGCGGAGCAATATTTACCGCATAAACCCGGGTGAACCCATCCGGTGAAAATAGGAAAGGGGATTGATTCCATGAAAGTCATCTTAACAAAAACCTATGAAGAGGGCGCGCAAAAGGGCGCGGAGATCATTCTCGCCGCGCTGAAGAATAAACCTGATCTGCTGCTGGGACTGGCCACCGGGGAAACCCCGCTGGGCATTTACAAACGCCTGATTGAAGCCTATAAAGCGGGGGAAGCCGATTTTTCCCGCGCGCGCACCGTCAATTTGGACGAATACGTCGGCTGCCGGGAAGAGGACAGCTACCGCAAGTTCATGTTCGACAATCTGTTCGATCATATCAACCTCGCGCATGACAGCATCACGATCGCCGGCCACAAGGCCGACCCCGGCGCGGAAGTCTCCCGCCTGCGCGGGTTTTTCGAGCGCAATACGGTCGATTTGCAGCTGCTCGGCATTGGCCCCAACGGGCACATCGGTTTCAACGAACCGGGCGAAGCATTGGAGGCGTTGGTTCATGTCACACCGCTTGCCGAAGCCACCGTTCAAGCCAATGCCCGCTGGTTTGCCGACGGCGCGGTGCCGACCCAAGCCATCACCATGGGCATGGGCGATATTTTGCGGGCGCGCTCCATCCTCATCATGATCAAAGGGGAAAGCAAACGCGGGGTGCTGCGCGAACTGCTGCATAAAACAACCGTTACGACGCAGAACCCCGCGACCTTCTTGCATCTGCACCCCGACGTGACCCTGATCGCCGAGGAATCGCTTACTTAGGGAGCGCCTTCTCCATCCGAAGGGGGAGCGGCCTGCGGAGGTTGCGGCTGCTGCGGTTCAGGCTGGGGTTGCGGCTGGGACGGCTGCTGTTGAGACTGATTGAAATTCGCGCTCATATTGTCCAGCTTGCCGCTGACTTTGGCGGCAATCGGCCCGATGACCGGAACTTCCACCTGCTTGTAGTTCCAGGCGCAATAGAGAAGATATGCGACAAGCCCCGTAATTGCCAGTCCGATAAGCATTTCGATCAAGAACGTTGTCCACCACACGGCGGAGTTGCCCAAGGTGACCGGAACCCTGATCCCAAAGTAGGATTCGTACTTCGGCCCTGTGGCAATCCTCAGGATTTGCATGATGATCGAAATAACCGACCAAACAACCCCGATGATCAAAGCGTTTACGCAGTAGAATTTGACCATTTTGCTCTCTTTTTCAAGGATGAAAAAGACCAGCGGCACGGCAAACGCTATCCAGCTGACATAAGGGATCCATCCAAAAAGGATCATGCCCAAGAATACGATCAGCACCGTGATGTTTGCGTCCATGCCAAGGGAAGACTTGTGCGGGGGAATCTGCGTTGTTTTCATGTTTTTCTCCTCCTAGTTTAATTTTCTGGCCGCCATCAGGCCAATGATCAACGAAAGTGTTTCGCATCCGACAAAGACGGATAGATAGGCCGTCCCGGCGAAGGCTAGGGTTGCCCATACGGCGATTTTGAGGGCGGCATAACCCGCCAGTGCCGCCAAAAGCCGCGTCTTCATTTGTCTCGTGCCGGACGGCTCCAGCAAACCGTAATACCCAATCATACGCCCTTCCAGCGCGACATAGACTGTCTTCCCCGGGATTTCAGGCACCTCGATTTGAAGCCCCCGCAAATAGTCCGCGCTCCCGGCATGGATGAGCTGACCCGAGAACTGGGCGGACGCGCCCAGCCCTTCCATCTCTACAAACTTATCGGGCGGAGCCGCTACATCGCCGCAGTAGGCGCGCAAGCAGGCGGCGATCGGGTGGGCGGCTTTGGCTTCGGCAATGGCGGCGCAGCGGTCGAGCGTGTCCCGCCCGACGCCTTCCATCGTCACCGCTTCACGTACCATATATCCGCCGGGCGTTTTAGAAAGAACCCTTTGCAGCGGGATCAACAGCAGAAGAACCCCCGGGTTAACGGCGGCCAATACGGCGGCTGTCCATGCCAATCCCCGCAGCCAAGCGGCGTCTTCAACAAAGAGACGCAGCAAAATAACGGTCAAAGCCAGCAAGCTGACCAAAACGGCCGGTACGGCGATCAGGCAGGCGCGCAGCATGACAGATTTTTTCCCATTCATCGTAAAGTCTCCCGGCATTTATTTCGATATACCATATCAAGGGAATTCAATGAAAAACGGAGGGAACCGAAATGAACGGAGTATCAGGCGTACAAAGCAGCAATCCCTATCAGGCGCCGAATACGGCGGCGAATGAACCCGCCGGCGCGGCGGCAACCCAAAACAGCGCGGTCAATTCTCAAGACGAAGCCGCCGTTTTTGAAAAAAGCGCGGCCGCTGCTGAGAAAGTGACCTACAAGCGCGACAACGCCGCTGTCGCGGAGATCCACGCAAAAGACAAAGCATACATACAAAACCTGCAAAATGTCGTCACCATGATGCTTGAACAGCTCAACACCAATCAGCTCGCCAGCAGCGGCAGTAAATTCCTCCAGCCGATCGACCCGAGCAAGGTCGACAGCTACTGGGACTTGCTCATCGACAACGGCGACGGCACCTTCTCCTGGCATCCCGATATTTCCCCCGAGATGCAGGATTCGCTGATTGCCAAAGCCAAAGAAGACATCGGCGAAAACGGGTATTACGGCGTCAAGCAGACCAGCCAGCGGATTTTGGATTTCGCCAAAGCCGTCACGGGAGGCGATCCTTCCAAGATCGGGCTGATGCGGGAATACATTCAAAAGGGATTTGACGAGGTGGAGAAAATGTTCGGCGGCAAGCTGCCGGAAATCAGCTATCAAACACTCAAAGCGGTTATGGACGGCTTGGACGAATGGGCCGCCGGAACCAAATAACGAAATAAATTACCTCAAACCGGGACGGCTTTCATGCCGTCCCCGTTTGGTTTCAAATCAAGCCTTCAGAACCCTCAGCCGGATGATGTGCTCATGCCCGCGCAGGCGGTCGAGCGTCCCGCTGCCCGGCGTCCCGCCGGTCAGGTCGAGGATGGTATAGGCCATGTCTTTTTTCGATTTCGACGCCATGTTTTCGATATTGATCCCCGCTTCGCCCATGGCCGCGGTGATCTCGCTGATGATATTGGGGAGGTTGCGGTGGATGACACAGAGACGCAACCCTTTGATCGGGGGCAGATCGACGTCGGGGAAATTCACCGAGTTGGTGATGTTGCCGTAACGCAGGTAGTCGGCCAGCTGGTCAACCGCCATACGGGCGCAGTTGTCCTCACTTTCGGGCGTTGACGCGCCCAAATGCGGGATGGGGATGATGTTGGGATGGTTGAGCATTTTCTCATCCGGGAAGTCGGTCACGTAACACGACACCGTGCCGTTGTCAAGGGCGGCCAGCAGGGCGTCGGTTTCAATCAGGCCGCCGCGCGCGGTATTGATGATCCGAACCCCCACTTTGACTTGGCTGAGCATATCGGCAAACAATTCCTTGGTTTCTTTGTTCAGCGGCACATGCAGGGTCAAATAGTCCGACTCGGCGAAAACCTGATTGATGTTATAAGCCAGCCGCACACTGCGCGACAGCTCCAAAGCGTTGTTGACCGACATATTGTTGTCGTATCCCAAAACGTCCATGCCAAGAGCGTCGGCGGCGTTGGCGATCTTGACGCCGATGGCTCCTACGCCGATGATGCCGAGTGTTTTTCCGTATACCTCCGGCCCGGTGAAGGAGGATTTCCCTTTTTCCACCTGCCCGGGTACATCGTCGCCTGTCAAGCCGCGCGCCCATGAAATGCCCCCGACAACATCGCGGGAGGAGAGCAGCAGGGAGCAGATCACCAATTCCTTCACGGCATTGGCGTTGGCTCCGGGCGTGTTGAAGACCACAACGCCCTTTTCGGTGCATTGGTCGATCGGGATATTGTTGACCCCCGCCCCGGCGCGCGCCACGCACAGCAACTCTTCGTTGAACTGCATTTCGTGCATGTTGGCACTGCGCACCAAAACGGCGGCAGGGTTTTCCATTTTCGCGTCTACGGTAAAATAGTCCGAGGGGAGCCGCAGAAGCCCCACCGGGGAAATATGGTTCAGTGTCTTGACGGTATACATACTTTTTATCTCCTATTCTATTGGCATTACAAAGGCCGCGGCGACATAGGCGATGACGCCTACACCCATACACCCGCCTATGATCCACAACAGGCGCACGACGGTGACGTCTATTTCCAAATAGTCGGCTACGCCGAGGCATATGCCCAAGAGCATCCCGTTCCGTTTCCGAAAGAGCCTCTTCCCGTTAAACGACATCGCCGCTCCCCCTTGTTTTAAGCCTTGAACTCCTCGATTAGCTTCGCCAGCGTTTTGGCTCCTTCAAGCGGCATGGCGTTGTACATCGAGGCGCGGATGCCGCCTGTCGCGCGGTGCGCTTTGAGGGTGACCATCCCTCGCCCCGCCGCCTCTTTGATGAATTTGGCGTCGGTCTCGTCCGAATCGGAGGAGAAAACGGCGTTCATCACCGAGCGCGAACGCGGCTCTACTTTGCATGTAAAAACAGGGGACTGCTCTACCGCGCCGTAGATCAGTTTGGCTTTTTGACCGTTGTGCGCGGCCATGGCGGCCGTGCCGCCCTGCTCCTCCAGCCAATCCAGCACCAATCCTAGCAGATAGATACCATATGTGGCGGGGGTATTGATCATCGAGTCGTTCTCGGCTTGGGATTTATAGGTCATCAAATCAGGCGTCCCGGGCAGGGGGGCAACGTCAAGCAGATCGTCCCGCACAATGACGACGGTCAGACCGGCCGGCCCCATGTTTTTCTGCGCCCCGGCATAAATCACGCCGAACTTGGAGACGTCGATGGGTTCGGACAGGATGGACGAGGACATATCACAGACCAGCGGCACATCGCCTGTTTCGGGCAGAGTTGGCCAGCGGGTACCGTAGACGGTATTGTTGTGGCAGAAGTGGAAATAGGAGGCGTCCGGGTCAACCGAAATCTCCTCCCGCGCCGGGATGGCGTAATAGTTGCCGGTATCGACGGCGGCGCGTATGTTCCCGTACATTTGGGCGCATTTGAAGGCTTTTTTGGCGAAAAACCCGGTAACGGCGTAATCGGCTTTTCCTTTGCGGGAAAGCAGGTTCATCGGCACGGCGGAGAACTGCATGGTCGCCCCGCCCTGCAAAAACAGGATCTTATAGTTGGCCGGAACACTCATGGCGGCGCGGAGCTTCCGTTCCACACCCTCATACACGGCAATATATTCTTTCGACCGATGGCTCATCTCCATGACCGACATACCCGTCCCGTTGTAATCGGTCATCTCGGAGGCGGCACGGCGCAGCACTTCTTCCGGTATGATGGCCGGGCCGGCAGAAAAGTTGAAAACTCGCGGCAAAGAACTCTCTCCCCCTATTTGCCCGTACCGGGCATAACATACGCTCCATTATAGTCTATGCTGTCGGGACTTGTCAAATCTTTTCTATATACCCGCCCGTTTAATCCGCCCTATTAAATCAAGGTATCCCTCAGCCGTTCCGCCCCGGTGAACAATACGGCGCGGAACCCCGCCGCTTCGGCGGCTTTGCGCTGCTGTTCTCCGGCACTGACAAAAACGCTCCTGGCCGGGTCGAGGCGGTAGAGGGCGCAAAGGGAATCGACCATCGGCCCGCCGCCGTCGCAGGAGAAGACGCCGCCTTCAAACAGCGACATGAACGGATATGTTTTGAATACGTATTCCTTGCCGTCGGCGTTTAGAACGGCGGCAAAATAGAGTTTACGACCTTGTTCCCTCATATCCAGCAATAAATCGACTGTTTCCCAGCGCGGAGTGAGGCAGCGCAGCCAGTGTTTCAACGCCAGCCGGATATGCCCTGCCTCCTCCGGGGTGCGGCGGCAAAGCCATTCCTGCGCCTCTTCGCGCGTGATCTCACCGTCTTCCAGCATCCGCCACTCCGGGCTGGAGAAAACAATATCCAGCAAACGAAGGGCGCGCCCTTCGTCTTTCACAAGTGTTCGGAAAAAGGTGCGCAGGTCGGCGTAGAGGACTGTTCCGCAAAGGGAGAAAATATAGTTGTCGACGGGGATCACCTCCTCCTAAACGGCAGGAAAACGCGCCCATAGTGTACCATAGGCGCGGCGGTGCGTCAAGGGGAAGCGCGTTGACAGGCTTTGCTGGTTTTGGTATACTGTGAGAGGCACACAACCACTTTACTTATCAAAGAATAACTATGAAAGAAGGATAGATGATGAAAACCCGTCTCTTGTCTCTTGTATTGGTGTTGGTAATGACAACGGCGTTGCTGCCGGCGTCGGTGTTCGCCGCGGAAGCCGAGCGCAACGCAATCCTCTCCGACATTACCAATTACTCCGAGCGTATCCAACAAGCCGTGGAAGACGCTCATCCCGAAGTTCGGGAATGGGTACTCGCTAATATTGGTTACGCGAATAACGGTTGTAATTCTACGGTAGACGCGTTTAATGATGATGTGTTCTTTAATCTCCCTCCCCTCGACCTTAATTTGTCGCGGTATTCGTCCCCTTACAGAGGTGATAACATCTGGACGTTTATTGAGCCATATGAGGGCATGGTACTTGAATCGGGCGATACGCTGATACAGGCAGGTTACGAAGCAAGAGGGCATTATGCGGTTGTTGTAGCGAGTTACACGAATTATTGTGTTGTTGTGGAGTCATCGGCGTTAGCCGCTACTCCCTATATATGGCTTAGTGAGGTATATTTAGGGAGTACAGATACAGGTGTCGGAAGCGGAGAAAATAAAATACTTGGCGTTCTTCGTCCCGATTTTGAACTGTCTCGCGCCAATAGGCAGGACAATCCTTCCGATTATGACCTCCCCAACCTCGAAACCGCCGATGAGTGGGCGCGTCCCGGTATTACCGAAGCGGTTGAAAAAGGCTTTGTCCCGGCTGATTTGCAAAACAACTATGCCGATAAAATCACCCGCGAGGAATTTTGCCGTTTGGCAACAGGCTGGATAACGGTTACGCTGGGCAAAGACTTAACCGCCATCGTTGCCGAAAAAACGCGCCCGGGCAGAGAGAACGGCACATTCTCCGATACCAGTGACCCCATTATCATGGCGGCTTATAAGCTCGGTGTGATCAACGGCAAAGTCAATCCTAACGGGGATACGCCCGGCGTGTTCGATCCTGACGGGCTGATCAAACGGCAGGAAGCGGCATTGATGCTGATGAACGCCTGCCGCGCTGTCGGAGCCGACATCAGCAATCCCCCGGATTCTGACTTTATGGACTTTACCCTTGCTGAGGACTGGGCATATAACGGCATCAAATTCGTCCGAGCCAGTAAGATCATGAACGGCAGCGTCACGTTGGCGGGACGCTTCTTCAACCCGCATCTGACATATACAAGGCAGGAGAGCATTATCACCTTCAACAACATCAACCACCATGAGCTGCCCAAACCCATGCCTGAGTTTTATAACATCCTCCTCGACGGCGGCGATCTGTTTACACAAAACACGCAGGCGGCTTTGGAGCTGATCCAAGAGAAATCCCCTTCAGGCTGGGAGCTTGTTACATCATACATAGGCTGTATACAGCAAGGGGAGAGCAGCGGTATGTGGGCATTTTTGACCCCGCCGACATTTGTGGTGGGGAACGCTACCTACACCTCATCAACGACTTGGTATGCAAGCTCCATTGTTCACGACGCGCACCATTCAAAGCAATACCATGACCATTTGGCGGTTCACGGAAGCGTCCCCAATGAGGTATGGACAGGCTATGACGCGGAAATGCAATGCCTAGCGGTTCAAATCGCCTTTTTAGAAGAAATAGGCGCGCCCCAGTACGAGATTGATCACGCAAAATCACTGATCGGCTCTAATTGGTGGGACATCGACCGTTGGTGGACATTGCCTCATTTCACCCCGGTTCCGGCTGCTTAATAAAAACCCTAAAAATCCCTAGAACCATTACGGTTCTAGGGATTTTCACAGTGGTGCGGGAGGTGGGACTTGAACCCACACAACCAATATTGGTCACCAGATCCTTAGTCTGGCGCGTCTGCCAGTTCCGCCACTCTCGCATCTTGCTTTGCAGTATACAACACATTTTCCCGATTGTCAAGACGTAAAATTTATGATATACTGATTCAAAGAGAAAGCGGGGCGGGAAGATGAAGAACCGTTAACTGATTCGGCACAATCGATCCAAACGCGGCGGAAGCCGGGTTTAGAGTTGGTTGGAATTGGTTAACCGGAGGTCTTTATCTTATGTCACAGATTTCTGTGTCGCATTTGACGTTTGCCTATGACGGCAGTTACGATGAACTTTTCACCGACGTCTCCTTTCA
This sequence comes from Oscillospiraceae bacterium, assembly GCA_009782475.1. GTDB lineage: Bacteria > Bacillota > Clostridia > Oscillospirales > UBA929 > UBA929. Next base: position 41,363 of record WRIZ01000001.1, read on the forward strand.
AATCGATACCGATTGGAAACTGGGGTTTTGCGGGCGCAACGGGCGCGGCAAGACCACCTTCCTCAACTTGCTGATGGGTCGGTATGAAGTCCGCGGAACCATCACGGCGAGTGTGGATTTTGAGTATTTCCCCTATCCCGTGACCGACATGTCCTGTAATACACTGGACGTTTTGTCGGGTATTGCGCCGGACGCGCATGTTTGGCAAATTCAAAAAGAGCTGGGCAAGCTGGCGGTGAGCGAAGACGCGCTCTGCCGCCCTTTTTCAACGCTTTCCAACGGTGAGCAAACCAAAACCCTGCTGGCCGGGCTTTTCCTGCGCGAAAACAGCTTCCTGCTGATCGACGAACCGACCAACCATTTAGACATGGACGCCCGGGAGACGGTGGCGCGGTATCTAAACGGCAAAGCCGGTTATATTTTGGTATCGCACGACCGCGTCTTTTTGGACGAATGCGTGGATCACATCCTCTCGATCAACAAGGCGAATATCGAAGTCATCAGCGGCAATTTTTCAACATGGCTCGAACAAAAACAGCGGCAGGATGATTTTGAAACGGCGGAAAACGAACGATTAAAAAAGGACATCAAACGGTTAACGGTTACCGCGCGCGAGAAAGCCGCTTGGTCTGACAAAGTAGAAGCGACCAAAATCGGAACCCATCAGGCCGACCGGGGATACGTCGGCCATAAGGCCGCCAAAGTGATGAAGCGTTCCAAAGCGATTGAAAAGCGGCGGCAGGACGCCGTCGGGGAAAAGTCCAAGCTGCTCAAAAACATCGAAAGCGCGGACGCGCTGAAACTTCACCCGCTGGCGTATCACACAAACCGCCTGTTCACACTGGACAATGTGACGGTTAATTACGGCGGGCGGGATGTATTCAGTGGGGTCAGCCTGCAAATCGAGCGGGGCGAACGGGTGGCTCTGACCGGGGGCAACGGGTGCGGGAAGAGCAGTTTGCTCAAATTGATGATCGGCGAAGACATCCCGCACACCGGAAAGGCGGACGCCGGCAGCAAGTTGGTCATATCCTATCTGCCGCAGGACGCATCCTCTCTCTCGGGGGATTTGGATGGATACGCGGCAGGGCAAGGGATCGACGGCACATTGTTCAAAACCGTCCTGCGCAAACTCGATTTTTCCCGCACGCAGTTTGACAAAGATATGCAGGACTACAGCGCGGGGCAAAAGAAAAAAGTCCTGCTGGCACGCAGTTTGTGCCAGCAGGCGCATCTCTATATTTGGGACGAACCGCTCAACTACATTGATGTACTTTCGCGGATGCAGATCGAAGAATTGATTTTGGCGTATAAGCCGACGCTGCTCTTCGTGGAACACGACCGGGCGTTCCGCGGGAACATCGCCACCCGGACGGTCAATTTATAAACACCTTTTCTATTTCGAAGAAGGTTTCCTCAGGGTAGCGTTCGAGCAGCCATAAAGGAACATTCACATCCACACTGTCATCAACTCTATTTAACAGTATCGTCAAGGACTCGGCTCCAATACCTCTGTTTACCATCTTATCGCCATAATATAGAGCCACATAGTAAGGGGAAACAAATATTTCCTCCAGCACAACGTCATCGACTACATTCGCAAAATCGTAATACCATGTCAATTCCTCAAAGTTTTCATAGGCGTTTTTCACATTTTTCGCGGCATCGTAAAACGCTTCTCTTGAATCATGCCTCGCCGTTTCGGATTCCGGCGGCGACGGCATGAGGGCGTCGGGGGCGGGCGCACCGCCTGAACCCTCCGGCCTTCCTCTGTCTTCATTTTCAGCGGGCGGGGCTTCCTGCGGGGCATTTCCGCCGTCACCTTGCCCGCCGGTGCCGAATATACTGCTTGACAAGTCATTGGGTTCTCCGTTTTCCGGTTCGGCTTTACCGGCGTCCGCCATCTCCAAGAGGGCTTTGGATTCATCTGCCTTATCACTGTTATAAATCGTCAGAATGTTCATCGTCCGGGTGATCAGCAGCACGGCGGCAACGCAGGCCGCGACGGCGAACAGGCTCCGCAAAACCCTGCTCTTGCGGGGCGGGTCGTCCCCCAAGCTCATTTTATAAACGACTCCCCGGGCGAGGGTGTCGGGCGGTTCAACTTCCATGGCTTGAAACCCGTCTTGCATGGCTGTCAAATCTTCATACAACGCCCCGCAGGACGGGCATTCTTTGAGGTGTTCGCGCAGACGGGCAGCGTCAGGCAACGGCAGTTCGCCGTCGATAAACGCAACGATGGCTTCTATATCACAGCGTTCCATGTCCGCCCGCCTCCTTTCTACCTTGTTTAGACGCGTTTTGAGCGGGTTTGTTCCCGTCTCTGATCAAAATGTCGCGCAAGGCTAGCCGGGCGCGAGCCAAACGGCTTTTCACCGTGCCTTCCTCCAGCCCCAGCATCCCGGCGATCTCCGCGTACGACAATTCCGCCGTTTCGCGCAGCACCACGATCTCCCGGTGTTCGGGCGAGAGCTGTTTCAACGCCTGCTCTAAAGATCGCGCCAGCTCTTTGCGTTCGAGCGCGATAGACGGCTCAAACCGCGTATCCGGCAGCGGCAAGTCAACATCATCCAGCGAAACCGGCTCGCCGCGCCGGGCTTTCTTGCGTGTGAAATCGGCGCAGGCGTTGACGGCTAGACGGTAGAGCCATGTATAGATGGCCGAGTCGCCGCGGAAATCCTCAAAACCGCGCCACGCTTTGAGAAAAACCTCTTGCGACAGGTCAAAGGCGTCGTCGGGATTACCGCAGAGGCGCAGGCAAATATTATAAACGCGTTTTTGATGGGTTATGACGATTTGGTCAAACTGTTCCATCCCGCTCCTCCCTTAACCGTTTGATACAGCGGTCAAAATCCGCCGCTGTTGCGATGGACGAAATCTCCCTCTTATAATACGACGCGCAATGGAAACCACGAATATACCAACCCAAGTGCTTGCGCATTTCCAAACAGGCAACACGCTCGCCCTTATCCTCCGTCAACAAACCGAAATGCCGCCCGGCTTTTTCCAAACGGCGGGCAACCGCCGGCTCCTCCCCGGTGAAAACAAAGGGGTTGCCCATCGCCGCCCGACCGATCATACCCGCCGCCGCCCCGGTGATGTTCAAGCATCTCTCCAAGTCGCGCAGAGAGAAAATATCGCCGTTGGCCGTGATTGGGACAGAGACGGCCTTGACCACCTCGGCGATGGCATACCAGTCGGCGTGCCCGGAATACATCTGCTTGCGCGTCCGCCCGTGGACGCAGAGGCCGGACACGCCCGCCCCTTCCAGCCGTTTGGCCAGTTCGGCGGCGTTTTTGCTGCCGCTGTCCCAGCCCAGCCGCATTTTGACAGTCACCGGGACTTTGACCGCGCCGACGACTGCTTTCGCAATAGCTTCCGCCAAGTCCGGGGTTTGCATCAGGGCGCAGCCGTCGCCGTTTTTCACGATCTTCGGTGTGGGGCAGCCCATGTTGATGTTGATTTCCGCCGCGCCGGAGATGTCCAACGCCCGCAGCGCGCCTTCGGCCATGCAGCCGGGATCGCTTCCGAAAATCTGCACCGTTTCGTCTTTGGAAACGAGGCGCAGCAGCCCTAATGATTTTTTATCCTGATAACACAGGGCTTTGGCCGACACCATCTCGGTTGTTGTCTGCACATCGGCCGTTTCCTTACAAATGGTGCGGAACGCCCAGTCGGTGACGCCTGCCATCGGCGCGAGCGCAACTCTCATTTCGCCCAAAAAACCACCCGCTCATCGCCTTGATCAGGCGGTTTCCCCTCCATCATCCCATACCGCCGGACGGTTTGAAACCCCGCTTCTTTCAAGGCTTCCTCCGCATAGTCCAACTCATACGCCCGCTCGGTGTGCACTTCGTCATACCGCCGCCACAACCCGCCGTCCTCACGGGCAAAGAGGGTTATATCCTGACGGATCAAGGGCGAATGCCACAAACAATGCCACACGCAATAGACGTCTTCGGCGTCCGCCATGAAAACCGCGCCGTTCCGGGCCGCCAGCGCGTCAGGGGTAAGCAGGTCGAAGACAAAAACGCCGCCCGGCTCTAAAAAAAGGCGCACCCGTTCCAGGGTTTTGCAAAACTGTTTGGGGGTTTCCAAATAATTGAGGGCATCCAGCGTGCAGAACGCCGCCTCGACTGTGCCGTATAAGTCCAATTCCACTATATCTTGATGCAAGAATAACGCGCCGCAACCGCGCCCCTGCGCAACGGACAACATTTCAACCGAGTTGTCCACCGCCACCACATCACAGCCGCGCTCGCACAACGCTTCGGCCAGCCGCCCGGTTCCGCAGGCGAGGTCGAGCACCCGGCGCGGACGGCGGTCATCTTCCGAGCCGCCCGCCAGCCTGAGCAAGTAATCGGCATATCCGCCGTAATCCAAGTTGCGCATCAGCGCGTCATAGTGAGGCGCGAGGTGTTCGTAAGGCATGGGGGATTCTCCTGTTGACAATATATATTCTCTTTGATATAATACTGGTAGATAACGAGGCGTCACCGATAAACGGTCAGCCTTAGTTAAACGGTGAAAATGACCGCCATCCCTTGGCTAGAGGGGCGGTCATTTTTCTTTGACTTCACGGATTATGTACAACACCAGCACAAATACCAGCACTGTAAATGCTCCTTCTATCATGGCCTCACCTCCTCTCGGAGGATTGGCTAACCGCCTACCGTATAGGCAACGCCTCATGCGTATTGTAGCGTACGAGACGCATTTTGTCAATTCTTGCAAAATTAAATATCAGAAAAAGTCTTTTACTTAATATCTCCTTAATTACTCGTCTGTTTCACCAAAATCATTTATATCCTCGATGACAATATCCGAAAAATCAATATCTATAATATCATTATTGCCATCGTTATCATGAGGCTTTTTATATAAATCAACATTCGCCATAGGCAAAGTTGCTAGGTATCTCTGAAGTTGCTTTGCCATAGGTCTAAACCCGACGAAGGTAATAACTCCAGAAACCCCCGCTCCTAAAAGAGGGATTATTTTCCCAACACTCTTCGCGAATATTCCTCTAGTCATTCTTATGCCTATTAGTTTTGCTATTTTTTTCACAATAGGATATATAGCTCCTTGGGTCAACGCCTTGCGGGCTAATGTCTTCTCTGCTTGTATTGCCATAGATTTTGCAATTTTTGCAATTACGGCATTAGCAGCATTCACTCCAAACATAACACCAATAAATAAAGTGAGTTGAACAGATGTTTCGTCATCAAGCCCCTCTTTGTCGCAGTGGAATATTTCCTGCCAGCCGTAAAGGTAAGCAAGTTTTTGAAGAACCCTAACAATATGCCCGAAAAACTGAGCTATGTCCGCAGGAATGAAGGCCGCCATTGCCAAACCCCCCGGTATGCCTGTGACGGCAGATATGGCGGTTACTTTTGCTGTTTCATAATTGATGCATGCTTTTGCGATTTGCTCAAGATTCTTAACGCTTATCCCTGCTTGTGCGGGATTCGTTTCAATAGCCTTTTCGATAACTTTGTCCTCAAAATACCTTGATAGTTCTTTACGCAAGAAACTCTCCCGGTTGATCTTTATCCCTGGCAACTCCATTGCTGAATGAAGAACCATTTCAAATTTGCTGTTCTTAGCGGTGGCTTCTTGTGTTGGCATAATATTTCCTCCTCATAGCCTATTCCCGCTTCCCAAACAGTTTGGGCAGACGGTGCGGCAGGTGTGGCATTTGAAGGTGAACTCTTCCCCCGGTTCGGTGTGAAAGGCGTGGGCGAAGCAGTCTCCCTGCTTCATTTCGGGATTGCCCAAAGCCTTGACGGGGCAGCTGTCGATACAGAGCGAACACCCCTCGGGGCAGGGGTCTCCGGCCAGCATGTCGTCCGGTTCCAGCCCGGCGTCGGTCAGCACCGCGTTCAGCCAAACCATGTTGCCGAACTCCGGCGTGACCAGCAGTGTGTTTTTCCCGATCCGGCCCAATCCGGCGGCGGCCGCGCTGTGCTTGGCCGACACCGCCCCGCGCCACCTGCCGGTTTTTGTATCTTCCCGCGTCGGGCTGATCGTCCCGGTGGGGACGGCGGTGACGCCCGCCTCTTCCATTTTGGCGCAGAATCGGACGGATAAAATGTCCAGTTCGGTGCTTAACGTGTTCCGGGTCACGGTGTAAGGGACGGTTGTTTCACAGCGGATTGTCCCGGCGGGAAACCGCTTGGCCAGCACGACGACCGTTTTACACGACGGCAGAATGTCGCAGGGGTGAAACCCCTCCGGCGCGCCGCCGAAGCGGTCTATAGACGCGATGCCGCACAAATCCGCTCCCAAACCGAGAGCGATCTGTTTGACCATGTCAGCGTTCACAACGCATTCCCCATTCCTCCGCGAGCAAGCCGTATTCATATGTATCGAGCCAAATCGGGTTCCCGGCTTGGTCTTTCTTAAAATAGATGTTCTTGATCAAATGCCCTTCCCTGCGCAGCCCCAGCCGTTCCAGCAGACGCCATGAAGGCATGTTCAGCGGGTTGCACATGGCGATGACCCGGCGTGCGTTTTGATTTCTAAACACATCGTCCAGCACAGCCCGCGCCGCTTCTGTCGCGTATCCTTTTCGGTGATAGTTTTTGTTGAACACATAGCCCAGTTCCCATCTGTCAAAGTCCTGTTTTGCCAAATAGATATTGCCGATCAGCTTTCCGCCGTCTTTCAGGCATACCGCGCGGAACGCGCTGTCTTCCGCCCTTCTGACCGCTTCTTTCTTGCTGGCTTCCTCCGAAAAAGGGTCGTACGGTTCGTGCTTCATCACTTCTTCGTCGGATAAATACTCAAATAAATCCGGCCAGTCGTCAGGCGTGAAGGGTCTTATCCTTAACCGTTCCGTCTCCATTTTACTCCCCCGAACCGGCAAGCTGCGCGGCTTGGTCGGCCGCCGCGAGGGTATCGATCAGCTCGTCCAAGTCGCCGTCCATCACGCTTTGGATTTTATAGAGCGTCAGGTTGACGCGGTGGTCGGTGACCCGCCCCTGCGGGAAATTATAGGTGCGCACCCGCTCGCTGCGGTCGCCGCTGCCGACTTGGCTGCGCCGTTCACTCCCGCGCGCCTCGTCCAGCTCGCGCTGCTTTTTCTCATAGAGCTTGGCACGCAGCACCTTCATGGCTTTGTCCTTGTTTTTGTGCTGGCTGCGCTCATCCTGGCATTCCACGGCGATCCCGGTGGGTTTGTGGACGATGCGGATGGCGCTCTCGGTTTTATTGACATGCTGACCGCCCGCCCCTCCGGCGCGGCAGGTGATGATGTCGAGGTCTTCTGGAACGATTTCTATATCGACTTCTTCCGCCTCCGGCAGCACCGCCACCGTCGCCGCCGACGTGTGCACCCGGCCTTGCGATTCGGTGTCGGGGACGCGCTGGACGCGGTGGGCTCCCGATTCGTATTTCAGGCGCGAATAAGCTCCGGCTCCCGCAATTTGCACTTGCAGCTCTTTCACGCCGCCCAGCTCGGTTTCGTTGGAGGATAGAATCTCGGTTTTCCAGCGGTTGCGCTCGGCGTACATCGAATACATCCGCCACAGCGCGGCGGCAAACAGCGCGGCTTCTTCGCCGCCTACCCCGCCGCGTATCTCCATGATGACGTTCTTCTGATCGTTTGGGTCGCGCGGGAGGAGGAGTTTTTTCAGTTCCTCCAGCAGTTGCTCCTTTTTCCCTTGCAACGCACCGCATTCTTCGTAGGCCATGGTTCGCACGTCGGGGTCTTCGTCTTCCAGCATGGCGCGGGCTTCCGTTTCCTGCGCCTCCGTTTGCAGGAGAGTGCGGTAAACCTCTGTCACCGGCGCGATCTCTTTCTGCTCGCGCAGCAGGGTTGTCATACGCTCCGGGTCGGTATAAACGTCAGGCTGCGCCAGCGACTCCTCGATTTCCGAAAATCGCCGCTCGATCTCTTTCAGTTTTTCCAGCATCTTTTTACTCCTGACTTTGTCGATTCGCGCTTGCTTTGCCTCCCTCCGTCGCTCCGCGCCACCTCCCTCCATGAGGGAGGCAGGGGGCTTGGCTCCCTCTTTGAGGGGGCTCCCGCCGGAAGGCGGGTGGGGGAGCTTTGCAGGCGGGTTAGGGAGCAACGCCAGCCATTCCCGGTACTCTTCATACGTCCCCAAAAAATCCGTCAAAACACCGTCTTCCAGCACCCATATCCTTGTGGCGAAGCGTGCCGTGAAGTAGCGGTCATGCGAGATAAACAGCAGGGTTTGGTCAAAGGCTTCGACCGCCTCCTCAATCCATTCGCGGGACTGGATGTCGAGGTGGTTGGTCGGCTCGTCCAGCAGGAGGAAATTGGTCTCTTCCTTCATCAGCAAACACAACGCCAAACGGCTGCGTTCGCCGCCCGACAATACATCGGGCGTTTTGAAAACGTCCTCGCCCCGGAAGTGGAAACCGCCCAGCCTGTTCCGCGCCTCCTGCGGCAGGAATCCGGCGTAGAGCATTGTGTCGTAAAGCGTCCGTTCCGGGTATTCAAACGTCACCGATTGCGGCAGAACCGCCATCCTTACGGCGGGGCCAAGCCGGGTTTGCCCGCTGTCCGGCGGGAGTTCCCCGGTGAGGATTTTCAATAAGGTCGTCTTCCCCGCGCCGTTGGCACCCATGATGGCGATGCGGTCGCCGGGACTGACGGATAAGGTCGCCGGGCGGAGGATGACGCGTTCTCCGAAACGCTTGCTGATCTCGACGGCGCGCAGAACGTCGTCGGCGCGGAGGGGGCGGGACTGAAACCTCTGCCGCAGCTCAGCCTGGTTCTTCGGGCGTTCGGTGACCGGGATGCGCTCGGCGCGCTTTTCGATGGCAAAGGCGCGGCGGTGGAGTTTGGCGTTTTTCCCCGCGTAGTCGTGCATCCGCCGGGCGACGTCGGTCAGGCGTTTGTGTTCGCGCTGTTCCCGCTCGTAACGCTCCTCTGCTTCGGCCAGCCGCTGGGCTTTTTCCCGCGCGAAGAAGCTATAGTTGCCATTATAATCGGTTGACCCGCCGTTTTCAAGCTCTATGATGCGTTTGACCGTGTTATCGAGGAAAAAACGGTCATGCGAGATGATGATCGCCGTGCCTTTATACTCGGAGAGAAACTCCTCCAGCCATTCGGTCGAGGCAATGTCAAGATGGTTGGTCGGCTCGTCGAGCAGGAGGATTTCCGATTCCTCCAGCAGCAGGCGGGCGAGATTAACGCGCGTTTTCTCCCCGCCCGAGAGCAGCCCGAAAGGGCGGTCATACAAAGCGTCGCTGATTTGCAGTCCCTGCCGGACGCGGGCAAGGCGGAGATCGGTCTCATATCCCCCGGCCGCTTCATACCGATGCGCCAAATCGCCGTATTCACGCGCCGCGGCTTGGCCGCCCCGCTCCATTTCGGCCATCCGCTCTTCCATGCCGCGCAGAGGAGAAAAGGCTTCTAAAATGACGCCGCCCGCCGTGAACGATTCGGGGACGTCGGGGATTTGGCTCAGCACCCCCGCTTTTTTAGACAGCGAAAAACTGCCGCCGTCAGGGGGTTCCTCCCCCGACAGCAGCTTAAACAACGTCGTTTTCCCCGCGCCGTTCGCGCCGATCAAACCGATATGCTCCCCCGCTTGGACGGCGAAGGAAACGTCGGTCAAAACAGGCTTGTCGCCGTAGTATTTTTGCAGATTTTGAACGCTTATATCTATCATGGTATCCTTACATTACACGACTCTCTTTTTCCCCACAAAGAACAACGCCACAACGCCCGGGCCAACATGGGTTCCGATGGCGGCGGCCAGCGGGTTGACAATGGCGTTATTGAAATTATAATACTTCTTGACCTCTTCGAGCACAAACTGCGCTTCGTCTTCGCAGTCGCCGTGGCAAATGGCGATGGTGTCGAGGTCTTTGGTGTCACAATGCTGCCGCATTTCCTCCACCAAGCCCAGCAGAGAGGCCTTGCGCCCGCGTATTTTGCCGTGGTTGATCAATCGTCCGTCCAAACTGACGTGCAGGCGCGGCTTGATGCTGAGAACGGTTCCCATCAAAGCCGAAGCCCTTGACACCCGGCCGCCGCGGAAAAGGAACATCAAATCGTCAACAGTAAAACGGTGGTGGAAATAGAGCATGTTTTCCTGAACCCATTCGCACAAGGCGTCGAACCCCAGCCCCGCGTCGCGCTGCTTGACTGTTTCGTGAACCAGCAGTCCCAATCCTAAAGAAACCGCGCTCGTCTGCGGGACGCAGATCGTTCTGCCGGGGTATTTTTCCTTCAGCTGGTCGCGGACACGGCAAGCGCTCTCGTGCGAGCCGCTCAACCCGGCCGTCAGCCCGAGATAAAGGATGTCTTTGCCTTCTTTGACAATGGGTTCAAAAACCTCTAAGTATTGATATTCCGAGTATTGGGATGTTTTGAAAACCACGCCGTCCCGCATTTTCTGATAAAACGTCTTGGCGTCCATCGAGCCGTCGTCTACATAAATCTCATTGTCGCCCATTGTCACCTGCATGGGGACGAACCGGAGGTCATTCTCCTTATAATAATCCCACGGCAGGTCGGTGCTGGAATCGGTATACAATACATAGCTCATCGGCCAAGCTCCTTCCACTCATTCGTTTCGGCTATTATACCGTATAACTTCAGCGGTTGCAATCCTTATCTGAAGTAATCCACGATCCCCTCGGCAATCACCGTGACATACTTGTTCAGTTCGCCGTCGTCGGCCAGCCATTCGTAGTCAAACGGATTGTTGAGGAAACCCAACTCGATCAGCCCTCCGGGAGCCCATGTCCCCCGTAAGACATACAGATTGTATTTATGAACGCCTTTTCCGCCGATCCCCATCGCCGCCCGGGTATAGTCGTAAATATGCTCGGAGAAAGGAAGCTGCCCCGCTTCGCGGTAGAAGACCGAAACCCCCCGTATGGTATCGGAATTGACATTCTCGCTCATCGAGTTGCAATGCAGCGACAGAAAGAGGTCGGGGCGCAGATTGCGGCTGGCTTCCAAACGGCTCTGCAGCGTCGTTGTGGCGTCGGAGGAACGGGTGAGGGTGACTTTGGCTCCCATATGGGTCAGCACGCTGCGGAGTTTCAGCGCGGCGTAAAGGTTGACGTATTTTTCGGCATAATCGGCTCCCAGCGGGCCGTAAGCCCCGGTTTCGGTTCCCCCATGCCCGGCGTCGATCACAAGGGTAAACCCGTCTAAGGGTTTATCCCCGGCTTTGGCAGCCGGGCGGTGTTTGATGTGCAGTCGCAGCCCTTCTTTGACAGGTTCCACATAATAGCCGTCGATCGCCATGCCCGCCGCCGGCGTGAGGGTATAGACCGCTTTGCCGCCGGAGAAGGAGGCGTCGGCCTTGCCGATCAGGGCGTCGGGCGGCAAGGAAACAGCCGGGGCGGCGTCGGAAGCGTAGACGGTGAAGGTCAGCGATTTCCCGCTCCACACCGCCAATGCCGCCGTATGGGTATCGGTCTTGACGGTGAGGGTGTCCCATTGTTCCCCTTTCGCGTACTCCGTTCCGGCTACACGTCCTTGCAGCTTGGACTCCCGCAAGGCCAAGCGGACATCGGAGTATAAAACCCAAAGCCCGCTTTCCAGCCCGATCCATGTGCCGTTCTGCTGGGCGACGACCGCGTCGGTTTGCCCTTTGGCCAGTTCGCCGACAGGCCCGCCGGTGGTGGTTGGCCCGGGGTAGACGAAGGCAATATCACTGCTCACCGTCGCGGTGATCCTGGCGGCTTTGGTGGAGAGCTTTAACGCCCCGGCGGCAATGCGCGACACGACCGTTGATCCCATCGTCATGGTGTAAACCGGCGTGCCGACGGTGAGAGCGGGGGAACCGCCGGAAACGGAAATGTTGGGATAGGTATAGGTTGCTTTATAGGTTGTGGCATAGATTCCGCCGCCGGACGGGGTTTTCGTTGTGTCCGGCTTCATGGATAAAGTCTGCCCGCCGACGCGCACCGTGACTTCGGCTCCGATCGGCGCGACACAGGAAAGGGTGACCGTTGCGCCGGGTGTGCGCACTTCGTCACGCCCGTCGGGGAAAACGCCCGGTTCGATGGTGGCGGCGGCCATTTTTTTCGGCTCTTCGGATTTACTTTCACTCACCGGCACGGTGATCGTCCGGGTGACGCTTGTATTTCCCTGCGTGAAGGTAAAGGTATTCGTCCCCTTTTTCAGGGTGGCGTAATAGGAGAAATACCCTTTGGCGGTGCGGTTGGTAATCTCGGTGCCGTTGACGGTGAGCTTTTGGTTGGGGTCGGAGGCTCCGGTGATATAATAGTTTTCTCCGCTGTATGTCACGTTTTTATCCGGCCGCCCCACGATCAGTTTGCCCGATGCAGGAGCGGGCATGACAACGTCAATGGGCGGCGAAACCGGCACCGCCGCGTCGCTATAGAGCGTCTTAACGGCGGCCGCGATGGCTTTGTCCCCTGCGATCAATTTATAGCGGAAGTGGACGCTGCCCTTCACCGCGGAGTATTTGCTGTTTTCGGCGAGCTGCCGCCCGATCTCCCCGGTGCCCGACCAGGCCGGGCGGGTGGAGTTGCCGTTCATCAGGTAGGTGGCGTGGCCTGTATACAAATCGACCGAAGCGGCGGAGCAAAGGTCTGCCCACCAGGCCAGCACCTTGGCGTAGTCGGAGTTCTCCCGCCCGATCTCCCAGTAGATTTGCGGCGCGATGTAGTCCACCCAGCCCTCCGTCACCCATTTGCGGGTGTCGGCCGACTGCTCGTAATAGGTTTCATACCCCCGGGTCTCGCTGCCCAGCGGGTTGTTTGCTTTGTTAGCCCATATCGCCTGCGGCGCGACGCCGAACCGGCAGTTTTTCCGGGCTTTATGCACGATTTCCTGTGTTTCTTTGATCAATTTGTTGAGATTATCGCGCCGCCACTCCTCTTTGCTCGAAAACCCCGCGCCGTATTGTTTATACGCCGCGTCATCGTCGAAGGTTTTGCCGGGATAGAAATAATCGTCATAGTGGATGCCGTCGACGTTGTAATTCTCGGCAATCTCGCGCACGCCGTCCAAAATCAGCTCCAGCGTTTCGGGGATGCCGGGGTTGTAATAGAGATGCCCGTCGGTATGCGCCACAGTCCACGAAGGGTTCTTTTTGGCCGGGTTGCCGGCGGAGAGCCCTTCGGTACTGCTCACGTTACGCGCCACCCGGTAGGGGTTGACCCAAGCGTGAAGCTCCATTCCCCGGCTGTGCGCCCCCTCGGTGAAGTAGGCCAGCGGGTCAAATCCGCCGGGGGGTTCTTTGCCCTGCTCCCCGGTCAAAACGTCGCTCCACGGGAAATAAGACGATTGATACAGCGCGTCCCCGGCGGGGCGCACTTGCAGGATGACGGCATTGAATCCCATGTCCAGCGCGCCGTTGAGGATGGAATCGGCTTCCCGTTTCAACGCCGCCGCGCTCAGCCCCGTTTGGGAAGGGTAATCGAGGTTGATGACGGTCGCCACCCAAACGGCGCGAAATTCATCACCGGCCGCCAGCGTTTTGGGCGGAACAAAAGCGGCAGGACAAAGCCCCGCCGCCAAAGCCAGCGTCAGCACGATTGAAAGCAGCCTCTTCCGCAAACCCATGACCCCCGCTTTACGTCTTCCTATATTTCTTGATCCCTTCCGTCAGTTCCTCTTCGCCGATGCTGATGGTGATGATGAAATTGATGCCGTTCTCCTTGCCGAAGGTTTCGCACCACTGCAAAAACTTCTCGCATTCCTGCGTTTGGCTGTCGTTCGACACCTTGAACAGGCTGTCGATGAAAACGTCTGATATATCATAGTTCCCGGCGTATATGCCGGTGATGAAGCCGCGCAATACCTGATACGACCGTATGTCGTAAGGAATGGTGTCGATCAGCCGCACATTGTGCACGATGTCGTGCCTGAGTTTTTGCCCGCGCTCGATGCAGACGACCGAACCGGAGGATTTTTGAGAGGTTTCATTGCACAGATCGATCAGTTGCTTTGTCTTGCCGCAGCCCTTCAGCCCGGCGATCACGGTAACCATTGTTTCCAGCCCCCTATATTTCGTAAATATGGATGGGTTTAGTATACCATACGCGGACGGGTTATACAAATTAAGAATTTATGAACTTAAGGAGCGCGCAGTTCCCGCTGAGCAGAGATGGGTTTATTTGACACCGACCTCAAAATACATAGCTGTTTACAAACCCTATCGCCTGTGTTACAATAATAGCAACAGGTGACGGCTTCGATCATTCGCCTGTACCCTAAAAGCATAGGAGTGACAGCCGTTGATACTATATATGGATGTGTGCTGTTACAACAGGCCAATGGACGATCAAACACAAGATCGCATACGCTTTGAAGCCGAAGCGATCCTTCAGATACTAAGTAAATGTGAAAAAGAAGGATGGATATTGGTTGGCAGCAATGTAATTGAATATGAACTTGGCAAGCACACGGATAAAATGAAACAGCAGGAAGCATATAAATTTTTCAATTATGCAAATATCGTGTATAATATTAACAATTGCGAGGACGCATCATCAAGAGCAAAACAATTTCAATCATATGGCGTAGGCTCGATTGATAGCCTGCATCTTGTAATGTCTGAATGGGCTGGAGCTGGTGTCTTGCTGACTACGGATGATCAATTTATCAACTCTGCAAAAAGAACTGATTCAAAAGTTAGAGTCATAAATCCTATATTGTGGTTAATGGAGGTATCTGCCGATGACTAGGGGCGCAAATGCAAGAACACCGGTATCTCTCCAAAAAGCAGGGCTTGACGCTCTTGTACAAGCACTGGGGGCGATTGACGCAATACGCTTCATCCGTTTATTTGATAATGGGTACGGTGACTACACGAAAGAGCGTCATGCTATTTGGGATAACATGAGCGTGGACGACATATTGGATGATATGAAGAAAAGGAATAAAGAGTCCGAGGCTCTGTAAAAGCATTAAAGGCGCAAAACGTAAAACCCGCCCGCAAGGCATCCTTGCGGGCGGGTTGCCGTATTTTCGTCAGTTCGGTTCTATCTTTGCCGTGAGGACGCCGTTCTTCTTCTTGGCGGCCGTTTCGTCCAGCACACCCCATGTGATTTCGAGGCGGGCGTCATAGCTGGCGGCGAATGTCCCGGATTCATAATTGCCGTTTTTATCCACTTTGGCATTTGCTTTGAGGCGGATGCCGGGCAGATCGTCCCCCCCGATGATCTTGTTGCCGGTGATTTTGGGCAGACCGCCGTATTTCTTCTTACCGCTGTCCCACACCTCGTATTCTTTGTCGAGCTTGAGCTTTCCGTTGTCGGGGGAAAGGGCTGTTGCCGGAAGCGGCGCGCGCGGCGCGAACTTGATTTCCTGCACCATACTGCAGGGCTTCTTATCGGTGGCGCATATCCATGCTTCGCCTTCCGTCTCTCTGCTCCCTAAGTAATCACTGAAGCTGAGACCCTTTAGAGCCGTATCGCCTTTTTTATAGGGGAAGTAGTTGTAATTGGAACCGTCATAGATATACTGACCGACGTCTACCATCATCCCGGCTTTGGGCTTGATTGTCTCTTTCTTATAATCCGGCTTCAGTTTGGGGGCTTGCAGCGCGCCGGAGGCGGTAACCTTCTTTTGCTTGGACATGGGCTTGATGCTCGTTGGTGTCCCGGTGTTGCTGTATTCCAGCACCGGCAGGGTGCGCAGAAGGTAAACATCTTTGGAGGGTTTGGCGTCGGGATTTGTCGGGCGGACGGGAATCGCATCGAAGTAAAACCAGCCTTTGTCCGGCGTTTTCTTGCTGTTAATGGCCGGGGCGATTATAAGGGAGTTTATATATTCCTCTATCTTCGCCCACTCGTTGTCTGTCATCTTTTCAGCTTTTTCGTTTGTAATCCCTTTTTCCTTCACCGGCACCCACCAGCCGGCCTCATCATCAACCCTGCCGTAATAGTATTCGGTCACAATGGCATAGTTGACAAAGGTTTTCTCCATTTTGGGGCGTTTTTCGATTTTCGGGAATTTTAAGATGGTCGCACCCGGTACGGCTTGGGCGGAGCCGTCGGCTGCCGCCGCGACGCCCTTCTTGGGTTTCTTGGTTGCCGTGTCGTATTGGGAAGCTACCCAAAGGGTGATTTCTTTGTTCAGCAGTTTTTCAAAGGTCTCAGGAGGCGCGCCCGCTTTCCATTTGCTGCCGCCGTCTAGGCTGTACGCGGCAATGGGGAAGCCTCTCTCGTTCACGAGTTTCTCGCTAAACAGATCGACATATACTTCTTCCCCTTTGTCAATGGCTCCGTCCGGCACTTCATCCTCTGCGATGTCATCCACGAAAAGATAGTATTCATCATCATCGATGGTATTGAGTTCTCCGTACAGCACATCTTCAAAGTTGTATGTTGAGCCGGTTTTGCCGCCTATTCTAAATTCGGCAAACATATCATCAGAACCTATATCTACGTAAACATCGTAATAGCCTTCACTGTATCCGCTGGCATCAAATGTTTTCGTATATCTATTTCTGTAGTTATACGTTGGCGGCATGGTTATCGTAGCCCCATCGACATAGCCGAATGAATCATAGATTCCTATGAAAATTTCTATAGAGCCTGTGGTGACCTCGGCAGGGTTTGCTGTTCCATAATTCATAAAATCAATATCGACTGCTATATTGTTTTGCGTTACCCGTACATTGACATCCGCAATCCTCAGGTCGTCGGCGTCAAACGCCATAGCCATTGGCAGCAGCCCTGCCATCAGTACAAACGCCAGCGTCATGCTCAATAATTTGTTCAGCTTTTTCATCCTTGTTCAACCGTCCTTTCATAATGGAGTGTGCTGCGGTCAGTATAGCATCCGGTTGCGCACAGACGCAAGGGTTCTCACAACATTCTCACAGCTTTGCAAGGGTTTTTCACACCATTGTCACACCAGTTTGCACGATCAGGCCGCACTTGACAACCTCCCGCTCCGTTGATATGCTGAAACGCGAGGTGAACAAGCATGACGGATAAGGTGCTGTATCAAGAGCTGCTGCCGCACGAACTGATCGAACGCGTCAACGATTGCCCCATTGCCTACCTGCCGCTCGGGACGCTGGAATGGCACGGGTTCCATTTGCCCTACGGCGTGGATATGCTGTTGCCGCTGGAGGCGTTTAAGCGGATGGCTTCCCGTGTGGGCGGGGTGGTGCTGCCGCCGCTTTTCCTCGGCCCCGACAATGAAATGGAGCACGACGGCAAGAAATATTTCGGCATGGATGTTTGGAGTTTTGAAGAAGGCCATCCGCAGCAGTTGATCGGAAGTGCCTACCATATCCCGGAAGCGTTCTACATCCAGCTCCTTGAACATATCCTACAAAACCTCAAACACAACGGTTTTGCCGCCGTGATCGGGCATGGGCACGGCCCTTCGTCCGAGATATTCTATAAACAGAAAGAGCGGTTTGAGAAGGAATACGGGCTGTTTATCACCAACCTCTACGAAAGCGGCAAGGATTTTTTGGTTGACCACGCCGCCGTCAACGAAACGTCGCTGATGATGTCGCTCGTTCCCGGCTTCGCCAACCTCTCCCGGATGCCGGAGGGCGCGTCCCCGGCGGTTTGGGGTTCCGACCCGCGCGGAGCGGCTTCGGCGGAGGAAGGGGCGCGGATCGCCGCCGAAAACGAAGAGGCCATCATTGACTTATTGTTAAAGCTGAAAGAAACCCTGCCCAAACCGGGCTTAACGCTCGAATTCCACCATGTAAAGGATTTGACAAAGGAATGAAGGTTTTATTGGTCGGCGGAGGCGGGCGCGAACACGCCGTCGCTGCGAAGCTGGCGCAAAGCCCGCTTTGTGCAAAGTTGTATTGCGCACCCGGCAACGCGGGAATCGCCGAGGTTGCCGAATGCGTTCCCATCGCGGCGGCCGATGTGGACGCCATTGTGGCATGGGCGAAGGAAAACGACATCAAGTTCGTCGTGGTCGCGCCGGACGACCCGCTTGCGCTGGGGCTGGTTGACAAGTGCAAAGCGGCGGGGCTGCGCGCCTTCGGCCCGACCCAAAAGGCGGCGGAAATCGAATGGAGCAAGGTTTTCTCCAAAGGGCTGATGAAAAAATACGGCATCCCCACCGCCGCCTATGAGACGTTTACCGACTGCGGAGAGGCGGTCTCGTACGCAAAAAGCCAAAACCCGTCGCCGGAGAAGCCGCTGGTCATTAAAGCGGACGGGCTGGCGTTGGGCAAGGGCGTGGTCATCGTCCAAAACACCGCCGAGGCCGAGGAAACGCTGCGGGATATGATGGAAGGCGGACGGTTTGCCGGAGCCGGGAGAAGTGTTGTCATTGAGGAGTTCTTACAGGGGCGGGAAGTGACCGTCCTCTGTTTCACCGACGGCTGGACGGTTTATCCTATGCCCGTCTCCCGCGACCATAAACGGGCATACGACGGCGACCAAGGCCCCAACACCGGCGGCATGGGCGTGATCACCCCGGTTCCCGATTATACGCCTGAGATGGCTGAGCGGTGTTTGAAAGAGATTTTCATCCCCACGGTGGACGCCATGCGGCGTGAGAAACGCCCCTTCTCGGGCGTCCTATACTTCGGGCTGATGCTGACGGCGGACGGCGTTAAAGTGATCGAATACAACGCCCGGTTCGGCGACCCGGAGGCGCAGGTCATCTTGCCCCTGCTGGAAAACGACCTGCTGGAAATCATGCTGGCCACCGAACAGGGCTGGCTGGACACCATAGAACCAATATGGTCGGAAGAAGCCTGCGCTTGCGTCGTGGTTGCCAGCGGCGGGTATCCGGGGGACTATCAAAAGGGGCTGCCGATCACGGGGTTGAATGAGAGCGGGCAAATAGCCGATTCACTGTCATCAGCTAACCCGGACATTGGCTCCAGCGGCACGCTGGTCTTCCACGCCGGAACGGCGCGGAACGCGGACGGGGAACTCGTTACCAACGGCGGGCGAGTATTGTCTCTCTGCGCCAAAGGGAAAACGGTCAAAGACGCGTTGGAGCGCGTGTACGCGGAGATAGATAAGGTGCGCTTCGACGGAGCGTTTTACCGGAAGGACATTGGAGC
This sequence comes from Oscillospiraceae bacterium, assembly GCA_009782475.1. Taxonomy (GTDB): domain Bacteria; phylum Bacillota; class Clostridia; order Oscillospirales; family UBA929; genus UBA929. The sequence continues at coordinate 60,334 of WRIZ01000001.1, forward strand.
GGGCTTGGTTTGATGCTTGGCGGTGATTCATGGAATACCTTGCACGCAAGGAGCGGCTGTGATATACTGTACGCAGTAGATAGCAAAGGAGGAAAACCCCGTGCAGGCACACGTATATGAAGGTTATTATGAAGACGGCAGTTTCCATCCGGTAGACCGAGCAATACACACACGAGAGCGTAAGCGGGCTTTTCTTACCGTATTTGAAGACCCCGCAATAGAACAACAACCGCAACCAAAGAAAAATTCAAGAGAAGCGTTAGCAGGCTGCATGAGAGGAAAAGTTTGGATGGCAGACGACTTTGACGCGCCGTTAGAAGATTTTAAGGATTATATGTAATGAGATATTTACTAGATACACATACTCTTTTATGGTACTGCGAAAACCCTGATAAATTAAGCAGCTCTGCAAGAGAAATAATCTATAATGATCATTCTCAAATATATGTAAGTACGGCTTCGCTTTGGGAATTTGCCATCAAATACAGTATTGGAAAACTCAAATTTGAAGGAGGATTTCCACGGTTGTGCGAACTTATAAAGCAAGCGGATTTTGTTATCTTGCCGATCATACAATCATACATTGCCGCCATGATTGATTTGCCTTTCATCCATCGTGACCCATTCGACCGCCTGCTTGCCTCCACAGCTTATACAGACGGGCTGACGATTCTGACGGCAGACGAGAATATTCAAAAATATGACGTTTTGTCGGCGTGGTGATCCCTTTTATCTTTGCACTGTTGCTTACAGTACAAACTGAGCAGGCAATAAACCGCCGAGGTTTATGTGGCCGGGCCGTTGACAAACGGCAGCAGATGAAGCGATACGCACATCTGTGGGACAGTAAGATGTCCCGCAGGTGTGTTTTTTATGTTTATGGAGGTATTCTATGATGATGAACAAACCATTTGAGTCGGGCGGGCTGACAACCGCCCAAGCGCGAATACTTTTGGAGGAATACGGTAAAAACGAACTTTCCTCGGAGAAAAAACAGCCTTTTATCAAGAAAATATTCCACATCATCACCGAGCCGATGTTTCTGCTGCTGATCATCGCGGCGGCCATTTATTTTATCCTCGGCGAACCGGCCGACGGTTTGATCATGCTGGCGTTTGTGGCCGGTATGATCAGTATTGAAACCATACAGGAATGGAAAACCGATAAAACGCTAAGCGCGTTGAAAGACCTGTCCGCGCCGTATGTAACCGTTTTGCGGGACGGCAGGGAGACGGAGATCGCCAGCGCGGAGCTTGTGCCGGGCGACATGATGATGGTGCATGAGGGGGTAAGGATCCCCGCCGACGGCTATGTGTTCAGGTGCAATGACTTATGCGCCGATGAATCCTCGCTGACAGGCGAAGCCGAAGGGGTTTGGAAAGTCGCCTGGAAAGTGGCAACCGACGGCACCGAAAAACCGGCCGGTTACTGGCGCAATGACTATTGCTACGCCGGAACCCTTGTGACCCAAGGCACAGGGGTGTTGTGCGTCGACAAAACCGGCAGCCGAACCGAATACGGCAAGATCGGGGTCAATGTGGCCGAAGCTCCGGCGGATAAAACCCCTTTGCAAAAGCAAATCGGCAGAATTGTCCGGTTTTGCGCCGTCTTGGCGGCAACCCTGTTTGTCTTGGTAGCCGTCGTAACTTGGTTCAATATCCCTCTCCTTCCGTCCGGGGACAGGGTCATTGCCAGCATCCTCGCCGGGATCACCTTGGCCATGGCCATGATCCCGGAAGAGTTTCCGGTTATATTGACCGTCTTTATGTCGATGGGGGCTTGGCGGCTGGCCAAGAAAAACTCGCTGGTGCGCAAGCTGCCGTCGGTTGAAACGCTCGGCGCGGTTTCCGTTCTCTGTGTGGACAAAACGGGGACGATCACACTCAACCAAATGACGGTGCAGGATGAATGGGTGGCCAACAGCGACGAGGACAATTTGGTGGAGATCATGGGGCTTGCCTGTGAAACAGACGCTTATGACCCGATGGAAAAAGCCATGCTGGCTCATTGCGAAGAGCAGCACGGCATCACAAAAAACCACCTTTTCGGCGGCAGGCTGATCTCCGAATACGCCTTTACCAACGAGCTAAAGATGATGGGGCATATTTGGCATCATGACGGCGAGATCATCATCGCCGCCAAAGGCTCGCCCGAGCGCATCCTCACCGTTTGCGCGCTGACGGATGAAGAGCGGGCGGCGGTGGATGAAAAAATCCTTGCAATGAGCCGGCAGGGCTTGCGGGTCATCGCCGTGGCGATGGGCAAACCGCCGACCGAAGCCGACATCCCCGTCAACATCCTCGACTGCTCCCTAACCCTTTGCGGTTTGGTGGGGCTGGCCGACCCGCCGAGGGAATCGGTTAAAGCCGATATCGCCGCCTGCCGCAAAGCGGGAATCCGCGTGGTTATGATCACAGGCGACAACGGCGTCACCGCCGCGTCAATCGCCCAAAAGATCGGCATACCGAACCACGATCAAATCATCACGGGGGATGAATTATCGAACATGACGGATGAAGAATTGTGCCGAAATATTCAAAATGTCAGCATCTTCTCCCGGGTGCTTCCCGAACATAAAATGCGCATCGTCAAAGCGTTTAAGGAGAACGGCGAAGTTGTCGCCATGACGGGTGACGGCGTGAACGACGCATCGGCTCTGAAATACGCCGACATCGGCGTCGCTATGGGGCAGCGCGGAAGCGAGGTTTCCCGCGAAGCCGCCGACCTCATCCTCTTAGACGATCATTTCACCACCATCGTGGACACCATCAAAGACGGGCGGCGTATTTTCGATAATGTCCGCAAAGCCATCAGCTATGTTTTCACCATTCATATCCCGATCGCGCTGGCGGCACTGCTTGCCCCGGCGATCGGGATAGAACCGGATTTTCTGCTCTTTCTGCCCGTGCTTGTGGTGCTGCTTGAATTGATTATAGACCCGACTTGTTCAATCGTTTTGGAACGGCAGCCCGCCGAATCCGACATCATGAACCGCAAACCGCGCGACCCGAAAATCAGTATGCTGACATGGGGCGTCATGCTCAAAAGCGTGACGCAGGGCTTGACCGTCTTCGCGGCGTCATTCGGCGCATATTACTTTACCTTATCGGCAGACCCGGGCAGCGCGGGCGCGGCTAGGGCGATGGGGCTCGGCGTGCTGATGGTCGCCAACCTCTTTTTGGTGCAATGCAACAGCTCCGACATTGACAGCATCTTCACATCTGTCAGGCGTTTATCCAAAGACAAAGTGATGTGGGTGGTCAATGTCACCATCCTGACGGCTCTGTTTGTCTTTCTCTATACGCCGCTGAATGGGTTTCTAAAGCTAGCCCCGCTCACGGCAGGGCAATTCTGCGCCATGCTCGGTTTGGCGGCGGCTTCGGTGTTGTGGATCGAAATTGTCAAGCTGGTCAAGAGGCTGCGCAGATAGATGTTTCAGCTGATGGCCAAACGGCTCAGTTCCATAGGCTCGAGTTTTGTCCCGTCTTTATAGACCCTCATGCTGCCCGCCGCCACTTCGTCGATCAGCGCGATTTCGCCGTTTGCGCCGACCCGCCCGAATTCCAGCTTTATATCAATCAATTCCATGCCCTTGCCCGCCAAATCGTCCCTGATCAGGTTCGAGATGTGCCAGGTAAGGGCTACCAGTTTGTCGTGCTCGTCGCCTGTCAGTATACCGAGCTGTTCCAGCGCGTTCCGGGTGATCAGCGGGTCGCCGCGCTCGTCGTCTTTCAGGGTGATTTCGATCAGCGCGTCCAGAGGCTGTCCTTCTTTGGCGTATAACCCGTAACGCCGGACAAAACTCCCGGTCGCGCGGTAGCGGCAGATAAATTCCACCCCATGGCTGAACAGTGCGGCCGGAAGCACCGTCATGGTTCCGGCGTTCAGGTCGGTGGAGATGTGGTGGGTCGGGATATTGTCTTTTTTACACAGGTTGAAGTAATAATCCGTCATTTTGAGATTGCTCATGCCCAGTCCGTCAATGGACAACGCCACCTCGTTGGCACCGGGGTCGAATACGCCGTTCACCCCGGTGGCGTCGTCTTTGAATTTGAGCAGTATATGGCCGTCGTCCAGCGCGTAAACGTCTTTGGTTTTCCCTGTTTTCAGCAATTTCATGGCTATCGCCCCTTCCTTGTTTCTCAGTATATAGCAAATTCCGGGGCGATACAAGAAAAATTTACCGTATGGCTTGCCAACTTTTTCATCTTATGTTAACATAATGTAAGTTGCTGTCAACTTTGCCCGAATGGAAGGAGGGATCGGATGAAGGGTTTGCTTCTCGCGCTGTACTGCGTGATCATTGTCATCCTTTCGGCCTGTTCCGGGCCGATGGAATCCTTTATCGAATACGCCCCCCCTCCGCCCGCAGCCCGGCAGGAAGTTGTTCCGCTGGTTTATCCGGCAGAACCGCCCGAACCCGCCGCCGTGGCCGACGCTCTTCCCGACGCGGCGGATGAATCGCTGGGAGCAGACGACGAAGGCGCCATCTCCGACTTCTCGGTGACGCAGGACGGGACAGAAATCAACATGCCGGATGCCGATTTATACATTTACGGTCATTACATAGAAGAGAACGAAGTGCGATACCGTTCCTTTTTGGAAGCCTACCCGGACTTGTCCACCGAGTCGTCGCTGGCTTTGGTCAACATCAACGCCGATTACGGCTATTATAACGGCATTTCCGCCATCAGCAATCCCGAAAGCCTGCTGGTGCTGTGCAATAAAAACCATCAGCTCCCTATAGAATATATCCCGGAAAAGGTAAGCGTTATAAAGGGTACGTCGTATACCCTGCGCGAGGAAGCGGCGGAGGCGTTTGAGCTGATGCGGGAGGCTATGAAAGACGGGCTGGGTCTGCCCCTTGTCGTCGTTTCGGCCTACCGTGATTATACCTATCAAGAAAACCTCTACCGTAAATATTTTGCCTCCGACGGCGAAAGAGCCGACACCTATTCGGCGAGGGCGGGGCATTCCGAGCACCAAACCGGCCTTGCCGTTGACCTTCTGCACAAGTCGTCGTCGGGCAGCCTCCGCGGCGCGGGATTCCAGCACACGGCGCAATACGCGTGGATGCAATCCCACGCGCATCAATACGGCTTTATCCTCCGCTACCCCGAAGGGAGCGAATCCATCACCGGATACCGTTTCGAGCCGTGGCACTGGCGGTATATCGGCGTTGAAGACGCGACGCGGATGTTTGAAGAGGGTTTTGCCACCTTTGAAGAGTATATCGGGACGGTCTACGCAACCTCGACCCCGGTATAGTACCATTGTAATATCTCTTCATATGTCAACCCCTGCAATGCCAGCTGCCGCGCCCCGAACTGGCTCATGCCCACGCCGTGGCCGCGCGGGCCGTTGGGGAACTCCTTGTCAAACGCGCTGTCAACGCTTTGCAGATACGGCACTTCCCCGCCCCACACCTCGGCCGCGGAGCGTGTGCGCCCGTCGGTGGCCGCGAAGAAGACCGCCTCGATCAGCTCCCCCTCATACGTAATAACCACGCCGTCCGTTTCATCAACGGCGGCGATGATTTTTTGCGACCATTCCTCATACCCCTCGCCCCAGTCCCCGGCGCGGCTTGAAAGCGGCGCGTAAGCGAGGCAGCATTCCCATTCGGCGCAAACCAGCGCGTTCTCATGGTAGGGAACCTCCATAGCGTGCGCCACAAATGTCCGTATGGCCACGGCTTGCGCCTTCAATGCCTCTTCGGGGTAGAGAGCGGGCATTTCGGCCGCCACCGATCCATATAGATACTCCTGCAAGTCAATCTCCGCCGGGGTTCCGTTCACCAATACCGTAATGGCCGTTTTCTCCGGCGGCGGTAACGACGAAGGGGACGCCGGCGGTTCGGCAACGGGGCTTTCAACCGGGGGCAGAGGCGTTTCCTCTGCCTCCTCCAGGGCTTGCCCGGGCGGGTTGCTTTGCCCTGTTGTCAGCAGCGGGATGAGGAAAGCGGCGAGAAAGAGCGCCAGAGATACAAGCAATGTGCGTTTCATCGGTAAAAACCCCTTGACTATTGTGATTGAGCCTGATATAATGCCTTACTATCGTTCTAGCAGGAAAGGAACATACGGATGGAGACGACGAATAAGGTGCAATCGTTTATAGACAACCTATGTGAGGAATACCCAAAATATAACCATATAGACCCCAGCAGCTACGCCAATGAGAACGTCAAGCGCGGCCTCCGCAACGCCGACGGGACGGGCGTCCTCGCGGGCTTAACACGGGTGGGGTCGGCGCAAGGATACTATGTACAGGACGGCGCGAAAACGCCGATGGACGGGCGGCTTGTTTACCGCGGCATCGACATACGCGACCTGGTGGCCGGCGTCACCGAAGACAAGCGGTTCGGCTTTGAGGAAGTTGCTTACCTTCTGCTGTGCGGAACCCTGCCCAACAAAACGCAGCTCGGTGATTTTCACAATGTGATGAACGAGCTGCGCCATCTGCCCAAAGGGTTTACCGAAGACGCCATTTTGAAAAACCCCAGCCCGGACATTATGAACAAACTGGCCAGCTGTATCCTCTCGCTCTACTCCTACGACGCCAATCCTGACAGCTGCAAACTGGCCGATATGCTGCGCCACGGCATGGAACTGACGGCGCGCGCGCCGGTCATCGTCGCCCACGCCTTTGCCGTTAAGAGGCATTACTATGACCGGGAGAGCCTTGTGCTGCATATTTTACGCGACGACGTCTCGCTGGCGGAAAACTTCCTTCACCTGCTCCGTCCCGACAAGCAGTTTACCCCCGAGGAGGCGCATTTGCTCGACCTCTGCCTCATTCTGCACGCCGAACACGGCGGCGGCAACAACTCCACCTTCACCTGCCGCACCCTGACCTCCTCGATGACCGATACCTATTCGGCCATCGCTGGAGCCATCGGCTCGCTCAAAGGTCCTCTGCACGGCGGTGCCAACAATCAGGTCATGGACATGTTTGAACATATCAAGTCCGGCATCAAAAACTGGGACGATGAAGACGAAATCTGTGATTATTTGGGAAAAATCCTCCGCAAAGAGGCCGGAAACGGCGACGGCAAGATATACGGCATGGGTCACGCCGTCTATACCCTCTCCGACCCGCGCGCCATCCTTCTGAAGAAATACGCGCGCGAACTGGCTCCCAAGCACGGCTGTTTGGAAGAGTTCAATTTGTTGGAAGCGGTGGAGCGTCTTTCCCCCAAGGTGTTCGCCTCGATTAAAGGCGACTCCAAAACAATCTCCGCCAATGTGGATATGTTCTCCGGCCTTGTTTACCAAATGCTCGGCATCCCGGCCGAGATGTATACACCCATCTTCGCCGTGGCCCGCATCGTGGGTTGGTGCGCCCACCGCATCGAAGAGGCCATCTACGGCGGCCGCATCATGCGCCCGGCTTACCGCAGCCTCGAACCGATCAAAGGCTATACGCCGCTGGATGAGCGTTGATGGGCATCCTTCTTCTTGCCATCCTGTGCGGCTTAGGAGCCGCTGTTCTGCGCGGATTTCAGCTGACCGGCTCCTTTGATTCGGAAACCGCCCTCATTCCGGCGGGCGACACGGTGACCATCGCGCTGATGGTTCTTTCTGCTGTGTTTGCGGCGGTTGTGATCGCTACTTTCCTTCTGCGGCGCGGAAAAGCGGCTCCGCAACCAAAAACTCTCCCCAAAGCCTGGCTGGTCATTGAACTGGCGGCTTTGGCGGCTTTGGCTCTTTCGTCTTCGTTCGATTTGGCCAACGGCTTCACTGAACAGCGGGTGAGCTCCATTTGCCTCGGGTTTTTAGGGTTGGCCGGGGCGGCGTCTCTGCTGATGATTACCAAACGGATCAACGCGTTACCGTCGGCCGCCGGGTTTTGGGCGACCGTTCCGGTTTTTTGGTCTTGTTTGATGATGATCATGGAGTTTTGGGGTCACGCGGGCAACCCCGTCCGCAACACCTACGTATATGGAATGTTCGCGACCGTCTTCTGCACCCTTGCTTTATATGCCGCCGCGGGATTCTTCTTCGGCAAGGCCAATGCGGGACGGGTCTTTTTATACGCTTTGCCGGGCGTTTACTTCGCAACCCTGACCTTAGGCGGCGCGCTGCTGGCCGAACAGCTGGGGCAGCCGATTATCCAGCTCTCCACGGCCTCGCTTCTGCGCTACGCCTTTATTGTCCTGCACCTTTCCGCCGTTGTGATCGCGGTGCAGTACGGGCGGCTTACCCCGCCGAAACCGGAGCCGGAGGATGAACCTAACCCGGAAAACGGAGAGGAAACCGAATATGATAAAGCCCCCTAAAGGGCTTTATTTTTTTCGCTCGACAAAATTCGACAAATCGGTGCCGAATTGTATGATACACTACCCTCAGAGGGAAATCTTTCCTCTAACATTATTAAGGAGTGAGGTCAAAATGCGAAAGAGACTGTTACAAATCGGGGTTCCGGCCGTTTGCGGGGTGCTGCTGTTGTTAATTCTAACCATAGCGGCTCCGTGGAAAAGCGGCGGGAAGGACACCCCTGTGAGGGTGAGCGAATACACAGATGCTTCTTCTCTGTATCGGTCGTATACTTTGGAGGAAGCTATCCTCGAATCTGACTTGGTTGCTGACATAACGATTACCTCATGGCTGGGTGAGACAGAAAGACCTGACAGCACCTTTTTTAAGGCTAAGGTAAATAATGTTATTGCTGGAGAGCCGCTTGAAGAGCTTGTCGTTGTACAGGTCGGATGCGGTAGTTCCACACGAGACGATTACCCTTTGTTCCAAAGAGGCGACCGTTTACTGTTGTTTTTAATAGATTATGACGGCCCTAAAGACGAAAAAATGCCCTATGATACTGCATACTGGATTATCGGTTCATACTCCACCGTAATGGACGTCGTAACCGTTGGCAAAACCCTTTACGCCATAGACCGATGGGGCTTCATGACGCGGGATGAGGAAAACTACGATTATGATGAGCACGGAAATTACATAGAGGTTCTCGATTCAAGGTATGGGTTTTCAGATCTGAATCAATCAGAAGCAAGAACAGCACTCCGGCGAAGGGATGAAGCCGATCCGATTTTGGCAACAATGAACAACAGGAGCAATAGGGTTCTGCTCTATGATGAGGTACTTAACTATGCACAAAAGATCAATAAAGGAGGCATTACGGAATGAAACGGGTAGGAATTATCTCCCTTACGCTGCTTATCTGCCTTTCACTGCCGCTCAGTACAGCGGCACATCCTTCAAGCCAAAGCGGCATCATTCAATGGGGCGAAGGCATCGGTTGGGATATTTATGAACCTATGCACTCCAACGGTTCAATCATACGCTATAAACTTGGTACTGGAGCCGCTTCCTATAGAAGCACCATTTCCGCCGGGGCGGCATGGTGGGGAGGTACGGTAGGCATTGTCGAAAATACCGCGCTGGCAGTAGGAACGATTGAGGCTTTTAATGCTGGTAGTAATGGTGAGGCAGGCGTATTTAGGCGTTCTAGATCAGTAGTGGATTCATCAAAGCATTTTTTATCTTGGGAAATGGAGTTAAATACGTATTACGGAGTATCACAGCATACGGTAGCGCACGAGTTTGGTCATGCAATCGGCTTGAATGACCTTGGCGACCCCAGTAATGTAAATAAACTTATGTTCCGCAATACCAGCAGTACCGCCACCACCGCAACGGCTGCGGACAGGAAGGGAGCGGAAGTGATCCTTGGCATTCATTCCACCCATACATGGGGATACAAGTATTCCATGACATTGCCTGTGGGGCTCAAGTGCCACCAACAATACTGCACCGTCTGCGACGGCTTTGTACCGGGACACAGCGTTTGTATATACAACGCGCAGAACATCTGCACCCCTTGCGGAACACCTAAGTAACCAGCGAACAGCCAAAAACCCGCCGAACGGCGGGTTTTGCAGGGTAAAACTTTATTTTTTTCGCTCGACAAAATTCGACAAATCGGTGCCGAATTGTATGATACACTACCCTCAGAGGGAAATCTTTCCTCAAACATTTTGAAGGAGTGAGGTCAAAATGCGAAAGAAACTGTTACAAATCGGGGTTCCGGCCGTTTGCGGGGTGCTGCTGTTGATTCTAACCATAGCGGCTCCGTGGAAAAGCGGCGGGAAGGACACCCCCGTAAGGGTGGGCACACAGGGAATAACGGAATCGTCCCTGCATCGGTTTTACGATCTAGAGGATGCCATCCTACATTCCGATTTGGTCGCGGACATTACCATCGCGTCTTGGCTGGGCGAGAACTCATACTTTCTAGGCCAGACCTACTTCAACGTAAAGGTCAACAACGTGCTGAAAGGAGCGGCACTTGAAGAGTTCATCCTTGTGCAGGAAGGCAACAGTAAATCTACAGTACGGAACTACCCCCTGTTTCAAAAAGGCGATCGGTTGCTCTTATTTCTAAATGAATATGACGGCACTACAGATGAACACACCGATTTCGATACAGTTTATTGGATCATCGGGGCGTATTCCACCGTGATGGACATTCAATCTGTTGACGGAACCCTCTACGCCATCGACAGATGGGGGGGCATGACGAGTGAAGATAGAGGATATCACAATGAAGACGGACTGTACATTGAAGTCATTAAGCCTAGGCACGACTTGACAACCCTTGATTCCGCAACCGCGAGTAGAACCATTCAACGAAGGGATGAAGCCGATCCGGTACTGGCGCAGATGGACAACAGCCGGAACAGGGTTCTGCTCTATGATGAGGTGCTCAACTATGTACAAAAGATCAATAAAGGAGGAACGGCGGAATGAAGCGCATAGGAGTTGTTTCCTTAGCATTGCTTATCTGTCTTTCATTGCCATTCAGTACGGCGGCACATCCGTCAAGTCAAAGCAGTATCATTCAATGGGGCGAAAACATCGGCTGGGGCATCAACGAGAATATGCACTCCAACGGTTCGATATTGCGGTACGCGTTGGATTCTACCGCCGTGCCTCATAGAAGCTCAAGTCAAAGCAGTATCATTCAATGGGGCGAAAACATCGGCTGGGGCATCAACGAGAATATGCACTCCAACGGTTCGATATTGCGGTACGCGTTGGATTCTACCGCCGTGCCTCATAGAAGCACCATTTCCAGCGGGGCGGCTTTGTGGGGCGGCACATTGGGCATTGTGGAAAACGCGCCGTTGGCAACAGGAGTGATTTCTGTATATAGCTCAATGTCTGGGATAAGCGGCGGATTTAATCCCAGTTATGCCGCTACCGATTCCGCTGGGCACTTAACGTACTGGGAGATAAGGATGAACTCCTATTACGGTATGTCGCTGCATACCATCGCGCATGAGTTCGGGCATGCCATCGGATTGGTTGATCTTGGCGAAAGCAAAAATCGGGACAAGCTCATGTATGGTTACGATAGCAGAACCGCGACAACCGCAACGGCTGCGGACAGGAAAGGAGCGGAAGTAATCCTCGGCATTCATTCCACCCATGCTTGGGGATACAGGTATTCCATGACATTGAGCATAGGGCTCAAGTGCCACCAACAATACTGCACCGTCTGCGACGGCTTTGTACCGGGACACAGCGTTTGTATATACAACGCGCAGAACATCTGCACCCTTTGCGGAACACCCAAATAACCAGCGAACAGCCAAAAACCCGCCGTCAGGCGGGTTTTTGGAACATCTTGTTTAGAGGATAAACTGATCCAGTGTGGTGACCAAGTTGCCGATCTCCGGCTTGCTGAGCTGCGCCGAAGCACCCAGCCGGTGGCCTTTATCGCGCATGGCGTCGTCAATGAGGCTGGAGAAGATGATGACCGGGACGTCACGGAGGATGCGGTCGTCTTTGATCAGTTTGGTGAGGCGGTGACCATCCATCTTGGGCATTTCTATGTCGGTGATCATAACGGCGATTTTTTCCGCCAAGTGCTCGCCCGACGCCATAATATCGTCGCGGATCATTTCCAAGTGGTTCCAGGCTTCCTCCCCGTTGTTATACGCCTTGATATTGGTATAGCCCGCCGTTGTCAGGGCTTCGAGAAGCATTTTTTTCAAAAGGGGGGAATCTTCCGCCAAACAAACCGGTTTTGCGCTGCGTTCCCGGTGCCCCAGTTCGGTGATCTCGGACATTTGGATGCCCACCTGCGGGCTGATGTCGACGACGATCTTTTCAAAGTCGACGATGGTGATCAGTTTGTTCCCGGCAACCTTGGCAATGCCTGTGGCAAGGCCTTCTTCGCCGCCGTAAATCGTGCTGTCGGGTTTTTCGATGTCATTCCAGCTGATGCGGTGGATTTCCGCCACCGCGTGCACATGGAAGGCGACATTCATTTTATTGAAGCTGGTGATGATGAACATATCGCGCGAATTGTCTTCCGCGGCGGGCAGCCCCATATAATGCGCCAAATCGATCACGGTGAGGATGACGTCGCGCGGCATGAAAACCCCTTCGACGCTGGGATGTGAATTGGGCATGGGCTTCACGGTTTGATACTGCATGATCTCAGTGACTTTTGCCACGTTGATGCCGAACGAGCCTCCGGCGATGGTGAACTCCATGATCTCAAGCTCGTTTGTTCCGCTTTCCAGCAAAATCTCGGTATGCAGGGGATCGCGCTTCTTTGCGATTGCCATTTGTGCTCCCTCCCGATCATATCAGGCTTATTCTATACTATCATAGCACATCTTCAAAACTTTGTACAGTGGTTCCCGCTCATTTTTATAAAATTGTCTCCTCCCTTGCCAAACAGGCTATCTTGTGTTATGATAATGGGGATCGTACAAGAGAGGGGGCGGGAGCCTTGAAGAAGCGCGCGCTTTTCAGCGTATCCGACAAAACGGGGGTGTGCGGGTTCGCGCGCCGCGCCGCCGAATTGGGATATGAGATCGTTTCGACCGGCGGGACGCAGAAGGCGTTGGCCGAAGCGGGCATCCCCGTCATCAACGTCTCGGAAGTCACGGGGTTTCCCGAATGTTTGGACGGACGGCTGAAAACCCTGCACCCGTCTATTCACGGCGGCATCCTTGCCCAGCGTTTCAACCGCGACCATATGGCGCAGCTTGAAATCCACAACATCGGCCTGATCGATATTGTTGTCATCAACCTCTACCCCTTTAAGCAAACCATCCTGCGCGAAGGGGTTCTTTTGGAGGAAGCCATCGAAAACATTGACATCGGCGGGCCGACCCTGATCCGCGCGGCGGCCAAAAACTGGCCCGACGTGGTGGTGGCGGTCGATCCGTCCGATTACGAGGGTATCTTGAATCAGCTCGAAAACGGCGGCGTCCCGAGGGAGCGGCGGTTTGAGCTGGCTTGCAAGGTTTTTGAGCATACGGCGCATTACGACGCCTTGATTGCCGACTATCTTCACCGCCAGGCGGGAGCGGGCTTTCCGCAAACGCTCACCGTTACATACGAGAAGGCGCAGGAGCTGCGTTACGGCGAAAACCCGCACCAGCCCGCGGCGTTCTACCGCGAGATCGGCGGCTTGCAGGGTTCGGTCGCCAAAGCCGAGCAGCTGCACGGCAAAGAACTGTCTTTTTGCAACATCAACGACGCGGCGGCGGCGGTCGCCGTTGTCAAAGAGTTTGAACAGCCCTGCGCGGTTGCCGTCAAGCACGCCACTCCCTGCGGCGTCGGGGTGGGCGGCAGTTTGCCGGAAGCCTATACAAAAGCGTATGACGCTGACCCTGTTTCCATCTACGGCGGCATTGTGGCACTCAACCGTGTTTGTGACGCCGCCGCGGCGGACGAAATGGCGAAAACCCATCTAGACATCATCATCGCTCCGGGATATACCGACGAAGCCTTGGAAACCCTGACGAAAAAGAAGAATGTCCGTATCCTTCTGTTGGAAGATATTTGCGAACCCATACCGGAGAACGCCCTTGACTTTAAGAAGGTGCAGGGCGGTTTGCTGGTTCAGGGCGTTGACCGCGCGCCGTTCGACCCGGAGTCGCTCAAAATTGTGACCAAACGCGCGCCGTCGCCGGGCGAACTGGACGCCATGAATTTCGCGTGGCGTGTCTGCAAACATGTCAAATCCAACGCCATCGTCTTAGCACAAGGCGGCATGACGACCGGCATCGGCCCGGGGCAGGTCAACCGCGTCACCGCCGCCGATATTGCCATCCGCTATGCGGGTGACCGGGCAAAGGGCAGCGTTATGGCGTCCGACGCCTATTTCCCCTTTCCCGACTGCGTTGAAGCCGCCGGGGCGGCGGGCGTGACCGCCATCATCCAACCGGGCGGTTCCATCCGCGATCAGGAATCCATCGACAAAGCCGACGAATTGAACATCGCTATGGTCTTTACCGGCGAAAGACATTTCAAACACTAATGAAAGAAGAGCGTGATAAGACGCATTTCATTTGCGGCTTACGCGCTTGACAATCCATGAAGGAGGTCTGTATCATGAAAAAAATCTATATCCCGATGATCCGTTACGGCGATAAGGAGTTTGACGAGGGGTTTGTCGGCTGGGGGTTTCAGAGCACCGAGGATCAGATCCGCGACGCGCAGGCCATCCTCAATATCATTTCGCTTGATAACCTGAAGATCCTCGACATCGCTTGCGGTTTGGGCAATTATCATAAAATATGGACTGGCGCCGGGCATACCGTCGTAGGCACCGACCTCTCCGAAACCTTTATCATGATGGCGCAAAACACCCATCCCGAGGTGACCTACCGCGTTGAAAACTTCTACGACCTCGCCGAGGAGAACGAATACGACCTTGTAACCATGATCGATACGCCGGTGGAGGATGAGGACGTTCCGCGCAACGCCTACCGCGCCCTCAAACCGGGCGGGAGTTTCGTCTTTCAGATTTCCAACCCGAATTACCTGCATCTGCGCGGTCAGAAGCTGGAAAACTACCGCAGCTGGCAGGAGAACGAAGACCGCACCTTCTTGCTCACAAGGCATGAATACAACGAAAACATCGACCGCTGGGAATACGAGGAATGGCACCTGAACGTTGAAACAGGCGAGATCGTCATCGAGCACAATTTCTCCACCCACCTCTCCTTTTCCCGTTTGGTTGACATCCTGCGCGCCGTGGGTTTCTGCTCGGTTTCCTTCATCGACGCCAACGGCAGACCGTACGGTACAAGCAAAGAAGAGCCGATGAACTTCTTCTGTATCGCGCATAAGGGAACGAAGTAAAAATCGTATCATCAACAAGAGCCGCTTTCGCGGCTCTTGACTTTTGCGAAGAATTATGATAGTATACTGATAGAAATATTCGCAAAGGAGTGACCCTTTATGATCATCAAATCATCAACCAGCTTGCGCAACAATTACGGAGCCATTTCCCGCCTTGCTCATGAAAAACAAGAACCGATCTATCTCACCAAAAACGGCGAGGGCGATTTGGTTGTAATGAGCATCGACGCGTTTGAAAGGAGGGAGGAAACCCACCGTTTGCGATCAAAATTGGAAGCGGTGGAGGCGGCGTATTTAGCTGGGGCTCCGACATACACGCATGAGCAAGTCTTTGAGGAAGTGGAGGAGATTTTCCGTGCCGCAGAAAAAAATCAATTTGGTTTATCATGAGACTGCGCGAGACGACATCCGTGGGATCGCTCAAATATACACCAATTTAGTCGGCTCAAAGTCGGCGCGAAAAATCGTTTCACTTATAAAGAAAACATTGGAACTGCTTCGCAATCAGCCTCTCATGGGGTTTTCCTGTAAAGACGATCAACTCGCAAAGGCGGGGTACAGGACGCTTATTGTCGGTAACTACCTATGCTTTTACCGTTTACAAAACGACACAATATTCATCTATCACATCGTGGACGGAAGGACGGATTATCCCCTCCACCTGACCGATTTACCGTCGTAGCCTTACCGCTTAGACCCCAATATCCTATACAGCGTGGACAGGCTGACACCCATCTCTTCGGCAGCCTTGCGTTTCCCCTCAACGGTGTTGCCGTATATGTTCAGCATGGCTCTGGCGTGGTCGCGCCCGTAGGCGGCGCGCATTTTGCGCAGAGACCCCGCCGCCGTTCCGCTTCCGGTCTGCTGGATCGATCCCAAATAAGACGGCAGGATGATCCCCCCGGGGCAGGCGTCAACGGCCGCTTCCACAACCTCCCGCAGCTCGTCAATGTTGCGCGTCCAATCCTGACGGCTTACTATATCCCGCGCTTCCTCCGAAAACCCCTGAACATCCTTGCCTGTGGAGTTTGAACGCGCCGAAGCGAAACGCAGGGCGGCCGGGACAATATCCTCCCGCCGGTCGCGCAGCGGGGGCAGGAAGACCGGCATGATGTTCATTCTGGAATATAAATCCTCGGGGAACTCCCCGCGTTTGGCTTTTTCCGCCAGCCCCGGCTCGGCCGTCGCCATCAGGCGGGCTGTCAGCGGTTTGACGTCCAACCCGCGCACGACATGGCGCGAGGCGTAAAGGTTGGTCGCTTCCCGCACAAGGGCTGTCCCCCATGTGTCGATCCGCTCGCAGAACAATGTCCCGCTGCCCGCTTCCAGCGCGGCGTCACGCAGATTCTCAGGCGTCGCGCCCGCTTTGACCTTGACAAAGGGGCGGTCTTGCTGCCGGTTGGCGATGCGGTGCAGGGCTAAGGCAAAATCGGTTTTGCCCAATCCCGGTTCGCCGATGATCAGCGCGGGCGTTTTGAGCATGGCCAGCCGCTGAATGCGTTCCCACACCGACACCATCGCTTCGCTGACGGTGGGCAGGGCGTCGGCTGTCAATTCCTCGGTCGCCGGGTCAGGGCGGAAGAGGAGGAGGGCTCCGACCAAGCTGTCGTCCGTTTTGACCGGATAGGCTTCCATCAATCCCGTGACAGACCCGCCCGCTCCCCGCAGTTCGGTGCGGAACGCCGATTGGCCGATCCCTTCCAACGCCGTCTTCACTTCGTCTAATTGCGCGAGGTCAACCCCTTCGAGCGGCACCGGGCAGGGGCGGTCGTTGATATAGACCGTTTGCCCGTCACGGTTGAGAAGTGCTGTCGGGCAGGGAAGAGCATCCAGTATCCCGAGCAGCAAATCCTGTTCGGCTTGCTTGTAATCCATCGTACATACCCCCACCAATCATGATTCAGGATGTTTCACTATGAAAAAAAAGCTGTCCGCTTTGTTTCTCGCTCTTTGTTTCCCGTTCCTCTATCTATTGGTTCGCACCGTCGTTCCGGCGGCGGCGTACGCCGCCGCGCTCGCCCGGGCAAGGGAACGCTCCCCCGGGCTGGAAGAGGAATGGCTGCGCAATCAGGCGACCCTTTCGGTACGCGCCGCCGCGCCGTGGCTTCTGATCGGTTCGGCTCTGCTGACGCTGCTGATCGTTTTTCTCGTTTTCCGGCTCTTCAAAACACCGCTGAAACGCATCTTCGGAGAGGGGCGTTTACGCCCGATCACATCGTTTACCCTGCTGGAACTGGGATTGGGACTCAACATCGCCTTAGGGTCGATGATCGTCTTGCTGCCACTGCCGGAGACTTGGCACAGTGAACATACCGATAAAGTAGGCGACCCATTGGCGGCGGCGGGATGGTTCGCGCTCTTTTTCTGCACCGTTATCGCCGCGCCTCTTGTGGAGGAAGTGATCTTCCGGGGGCTTTGCCTGCGTTTTCTGCGGCAGGGCTTTTCGGAGCCAATGGCCGTGCTGTGGCAGGCTGTTTTATTCGCCGCGTTCCACGGGACTAAATTGCAGATGGTTTATGTGCTGCCCGCGGCGATCATATTGGGACTTGTTTATCTTTGGTGCAGAACCCTTTGGGCTCCGCTCATCCTGCATATGGCATTCAATGCCGCAAGCCTGCTCCCCATCCCGGCGTCCGGCTCGGTTTACGGGAAACTGGCCTGGCTGACGGCTGGAGCGGCCATCACTTTTTTGGGGCTTCGGGGTGTTTATCTCAGAAGGGCGGCTTCTATAGCCCCGGGCGGGAACCCGGCTTGACACAGGGAATTGTCCCCTCCGCGCAGAGAGGGCATTCTTCCGGTGTCCAAGAAGGGATGGCAATTTGAAGCAGCGATTCAAACGGCACGTCAAAGGGATTGCCCCCCCCGGTGCGGTCGACGACCGAACCGACGCCGGCAACGTCCGCGCCGTGTTCACGGCAGACGGCGATCGTTTCCTTCACACTGCCGCCGGTCGTTACGGTATCCTCCACCACGAGGACGCGCTCGCCCGGTTTCAGCCCGAAGCCGCGCCGCAGTGTCATCACGCCGTTTTCGCGCTCGGTGAACAGGTTGCGGCAGCCTAAATGGCGGGAAACCTCATACGACATGATGACGGCTCCGACAGCGGGGCCGATCACCGCGTCTATGTTGGAAAAGCGTGAAGCCAGCTCCTTGCAGAGGGTTTCCGAGAACCCGGCGTGCTGGAACACTTTCCCGCACTGCATGTAAACGGCGGCATGACGCCCCGAGGTGAGCCGGAAATGCCCTTCCAGCCTTGCCCCGGCTTGGTCAAGGATGCCCAATGCTTCTTTTTGATTCATGGTACCCCTCCACTTATTGACATACCTATTACGGATACTATATAATAAATCAATCTAAAGTACAAGGGGGTACCTATGAAAAATCAGGTCTTTCGCATTTTTGTGGAAAAAAAACCGGGTTTTGATGTCGCCGCACAGTCACTTTTTCGTGATTTGACAGGATTTCTTGGCGTTGGGCTGACCGGGCTCCGTCTCTTTACCCGTTATGATGTGCAGGGGCTGAGTGAAGACGGTTTTGAATGCTGTCTTCCCGTCGTCTTCAGCGACCCGCCCGCCGACATTGTCACCCGGGAGCAGCTCCCCGGGCTGTCTGAAGGCGTCCGTATCATACAATACGAAGCCCTTCCGGGGCAGTTTGACGCCCTTGCCGATTCGTGCGGGCAATGCGCGCAGCTCCTGCTGGGCGGCGAACGCCCCATTGTCCGTTCGGCCAAGGTTTTGGTGTTGGACGGCGCGGACGGGAAGGCTGTTGAACGTGTGACCAAATATTTGGTCAACCCCGTGGAAAGCCGTTTGGTTTCATCGGAAAAGCCGGAAACACTGGAAAGAATCTATCCGGCCGCTGATAAAATACCTGTATTGGAAGGCTTTTGCGCGTTTTCGGAAGAAGAGCTCCTTGCGCTGCAAAAGAAATACAGCTTGGCGATGGATATGAGCGATATGCTGTTTGTGCGGGAACATTTCCGTTCCGAGGGGCGGGATCCGACGCTGACAGAAGTGAAGGTGCTCGACACATACTGGTCGGATCACTGCCGCCACACCACCTTTTTCACCGAACTTGCACCGATCAAAATTGACGATCCCCGTGTCAGGGAAGCGTATGAGCTGTTCCTCTCCGTCCACGGTTCGGGCAAACCCGTCACCCTGATGGGCATTGCCACCGCCACCATGAAGCATTTGGAGAAAGAAGGACTCCTTCCTCAGCTCGACCGCTCCGAAGAGGTCAATGCCTGCTCGGTCAAAGTCACCGTCGATACCGAATCGGGCCCTCAGCCCTGGCTGTTGATGTTCAAAAACGAAACGCACAACCATCCCACCGAGATCGAACCGTTCGGCGGCGCGTCCACCTGCGTCGGCGGCGGCATCCGCGACCCCCTTTCGGGGCGCGCTTACGTATATCAGGCCATGCGTATCACCGGAGCCGCCGACCCGCGCCTCCCCTTTGAAAAGACCATCCCCGGCAAACTCCCGCAGCGGCAGCTCACCACGACCGCCGCCGCCGGGAACTCCTCTTACGGCAACCAAATCGGCGTCCCCTCCACCTTTATTCGTGAAATATACCATGACGGTTACGCGGCCAAGCGGATGGAACTCGGCGCGTTGGCCGGGGCGGCTCCTGCCGGTAATGTTGTGCGCAAGGAACCGCAGCCGGGCGATATGGTTCTCCTGCTGGGCGGAGCCACCGGCCGCGACGGCATCGGCGGAGCCACCGGCAGTTCCAAAAGCCACGACACGGCTTCGTTTACAGAATGCTCTGCCGAGGTGCAGAAAGGTAACCCGCCCGAGGAGCATATGATCCAGCGTCTCTTCCGCAAAGAGCGCGTCGCCCGTTTGATCAAACGGTGCAATGATTTCGGCGCGGGCGGCGTTTCGGTTGCCGTGGGTGAACTGGCCGACGGTTTACGCATCCGGCTCGACCGTGTCCCGGTCAAATACGGCGGCCTCAACGGCACCGAACTGGCCATCTCCGAATCACAGGAGCGAATGGCCGTTGTCGTTGCCCCGGAAGACGCTTCCTCTTTCTGCCTCGAAGCCGACAAGGAAAATCTCAGCTGCACGGTGATCGCCGAAGTGACCGAGGAAAAACGGCTGATCATGGAATGGGATGGGGAAGAGATCGTTTCCCTCTGCCGGGATTTCCTCAACTCATCCGGCACGAGAAAAACCGCGGAAGCCATTATAATATCTCCGTCTTCTCAAAAACAACAACCGTGGGAGAACCCCTCCCTTTCCCCTTCGGAGCGTTTGCTTTTGCTGGCCTCCGACCTCAATTTCTGCTCTCAGCAGGGAATGGCCGAACTCTTCGACGCTTCGGCCGGGGCGGGCAGTGTTTTGGCACCTTACGGCGGTTTGGCCGGAGCCGCACCCGAGCAGGTCTCCGCCGTCTTGATCCCGGCCGCGGGAAGCCGCACCGCCAGCGTGATGAGCTACGCCTTCGACCCCAACATCAACGACCCGTTCGGTTCGGCCGTGTTCAGCGTTGTGACCAGCGTGGCAAAGCTGGCGGCGTCCGGCTGCGCGCTGGAAGACATTCATCTCTCCCTTCAGGAGTTTTTCCCCAGCCCGGGCGGCGACCCGGAACGCTGGGGATGGCCGCTGGCCTCCATTCTTGGGGCTTTTTGGGCGCAGATGGGGTTGTCGGTCGCGGCGATCGGCGGCAAGGACTCAATGTCGGGAACATATGAAGGGGAAGAGGGGCGCATTGACGTGCCGCCCACACTGGTCAGCGTCGCCGTGGCGGCCGCGCCTGCCGCCCGTATCCTCCCTTCCCACTTCACAAGGCAGGGCAGTACCGTTTATCTGATGGAGGCTCCCGTCCGCGCGGACGGTTTACCCGATTTGTCCGGCCTTCGCGCCATGTGGGAACGGCTGCACGGGCATATCAAGCGCGGGGCGGTGCTTTCTGCCTATGCCTGCGAAATGGGCGGTGTTGCCGGTGCGCTTGCGCACATGAGCCTCTCCGGGCGGGGTGTACGCATCGCCCCGGAGGTCTATAACGACGGATTCTTCAAAGCACCATGGGGCAGCATTGTTTTTGAAAGCCCCCACGCGCTAGAAGGGGAACGCGCCGTCGGCACCGTCCAGCAGAAGCCGGAAATCCGGCTGGGCGGCGACTTCATTCCCATTGACAGCTTGTACGCAGCCTGGTGGAAGCCGCTGGAAGGGGTGTTCCCCACCGAAGTTCCCACAGAAAACATTCAAGTCCCCGCGCTGGAATATACAAAGCGCGCCGCGCCGTCTGTGCGCTTGCTCAATGCCCGCCCGCTTGCAGTCATCCCTGTTTTCCCCGGCACCAACAGCGAATATGAAACCGCCGCGGCACTGGATGCGGCAGGCGCGCTGACCGAGTCGCCTGTGATACGCAACCTGCGCGCCGACTGGTTGGAGCAATCGGCCGAAGCATTGGATAAATCACTGCGGAAGGCGCAGATGCTGATTCTGCCCGGCGGTTCTTCCAGTGATTATATCAACGCTTTCCTGCGGAACCCCCGTTTGACGGACGCCGTGCGCGACCTGCTTCACCGTCGCGGCGGCCTGATTTTGGGTTTGGGCGTTGGATTCCAAGCGTTGATGAAACTGGGGCTGATCCCTTACGGAGACATCCGCGACATTGATGAAGGCAGCCCCGCGCTGGCTGTTAACGCCATCGGGCGGCATCAGGCGCGCTATATCCACACCCGCGTCTCCTCAGTGCTGTCGCCGTGGCTGATGCGCTGCGCCCCGGGCGAGATACACACCGTTCCCGTTGCGCACGCCGAAGGCCGTTTCACGGCGTCCGATTTTGTTGCCGACAGCCTTGTGCGGGGCGGCCAAATCGCTTTTCAATATTGCGACGTGAAAGGATTGCCAAGCATGGCCACCTTTGTCAACCCCAACGGATCGGTCTTGGCCGTTGAAGGGCTGACCAGCCCGGATGGGCGTGTGTTGGGCAAGATGGGACATTCGGAACGCTCCGGCTTCTACATCGGCAAAAACATCCCCGGCAACAAACAACAGCCCATCTTTGAGGGGGGCGTACGGTATTTTCGGTAAATACAGTCACATCGTACCGCACATCGCGGTCGGCGGCGGCGTCATCAACGGCGTCGCCAGTTGGGCTGTTTCGCAAAAATACAAAACGATATTGGCCGTCTCCGACCCGAACACCCGCCGGGTTGCGGGTGATCGTTTGCTGCCCGTGTTACGGGCCGCCGGGCTGACGGTGCGTGAGTGCCGGTTTGAACAAAACGAGCCGCTTCCGGACGAGGCCTCCGTCGGGGCATTGCTGGCGGCGTTTCAGGACGATGTGGATTTGATCTTGGGGATCGGTTCGGGCGTCATCAACGACCTTTGTACATACGTCGGAGCCAAAGCCGGACGCCCGTCCGTCATCGTCGGCACAGCCCCTTCGATGGACGGCTATGCCTCGCTCGGTTCGGCCATGCTTCTGGGCGGGGTGAAGGTCACGCCGCCGACCCAATGCCCGGCCGCCATTTTTTGTGATACGGACATCCTCAAAGACGCCCCGCAGCTCATGAAGGCGGCGGGGCTGGGCGATATGCTGGGCAAATACACCGCGATGGCCGACTGGCGGCTCTCACACATTCTAACCGGAGAACCCATGCCGGAGGACATCGTTTCGCTGGTGGAAACGGCTCTCGATAAGTGCGTGAAAGACCCTAAGGATATTCAATCCATCACCGAAGGGCTGATTTTAGGCGGTATCGCCATGAGCCTGTATGGCGACAGCCGTCCGGCGTCCGGCACCGAGCACCACCTTGCCCATTATTGGGAGATGCGGTATCTGAAAGAAGGGAAACCGCATGTTTCACACGGCATCAAGGTCGGTCTTGCGGCGGTCGCGGCGTTGGCCTTGTGGAAAGAGCTGCCGTCGGTCAAGCCGACGGAGGATGTTGCCCCGCATTGGGAAGAGATTTGCCGGTTTGCGGATTCACTGCCTTCGCCGGAAGTTTTGACCGAACTTTTACAGAGTGCCGGCGCGCCGGCGCGCCCTTCAGAAATCGGCCTCACCCAAGACATACTGGCGGACAGCGTCCTCTACGCCCGCGACCGTAAGCCGCAGATGTATACATTGCTGCAGCTGCTGGGCGGGATGGACTTGCTTGCGGATTTTTCAAACAGGGCGGTGCGGCACTTTGAGCGAAACGCCCTCTCCGGCGTCAAATGCTTCGTTTTAGATATGGACGGCACCATCTATTTAGGGGGCAGGCTTTTCCCATTTACGAAAAACTTTTTGGAGCAACTTAAAGCGTTTGGGTTTGACCATGTCTTCTTTACCAACAATTCCTCGCAAAACGCGGCGTTTTATCTGCGAAAACTGACGGAGTTGGGCATCCCCATTCCGCCGGAGAAACTGCTGATGTCCACCCACGTGCTGCTGTCGCATTTGGAGAAGGGAAAGCGTGTTTTCGTCGCCGGGACGAAACCGTTGATCGAAGATTTCCAGCAAGCCGGGTTTGCGGTGACGGACGAAAACCCTGATGTCTGCGTCTTGGGATTCGATCAGGACATGGATTACCGGCGGCTGACACAATTATGCGATTTCGTCCGCGCCGGAGTTCCGGTTTACGGCGTGAATATGGACTTCAATTGCCCGGTTGAGGGCGGCGGATTTGTTCCCGACTGCGGAGCCCTTGCGGCGGCGGTCAGGGCTTCGACCGGGGTTGACATAGAGTTTTACGGAAAACCTTCGCGCAAAGCGTTGGCGTATATCATCGGGCGGACAGGGTATAAAGAGGAAGAGCTTTGCTTTGTCGGCGACAGGCTGTATACCGACGTCGCCATCGCTTCGGGGACGAAATCCCGCTCGGTTTTGGTTTTATCGGGAGAGACGAAACGGGAAGACCTCCGCGGCTCCCCGTTCGTGCCGGACTTGATTGTTGAGGATATAGGGGAATTAACCAGTTACTTGCCCTCCTCACGCCAAGCGTACGCTAGGCGTTAGAGGAGGGTGCCGCTCGAAAGCGGCGGGAGGAGAAAAACTCCCTCCGGCGCGTTGCGCCACCTCCCTCTGAGAGGGAGGCAAGGGCTACCCCCCGGCTACCTTAAACCCTAACCCCAGCACCTCACGGGCGTTGAGGAAAATCATGAAGCTGGACGGATCGACCCGGTGCGCGGCGGCTTTCAATCTGCTGACCTCATGAGGCCGGGCGGCGATCATCAAGGTGGTCACAGCCTGATTGGTGTACATGCCCCGCCCGTCCAGCCCGGTGCAGCCCCGCTGGACTTCGTGAAGGACAGCTTCGGCCATTTCCTCGGGTTTGCTTGTGACGATCAGCGCGGCCGAGGCGTTGTCCATGCCGGAGAGCAGCATATCGATGATCGACGAGGCGACGTATTGCACGACAACGGCGTACAAAGCCGCTTCGGGGCTTCGGTAGACAAAAGCCGCGGCGGCGATGACAACGGCGTTGACGGTGAGGTTGACCCTCCCCAGGCTGATATGCGGCTTTTTGCCTGTGACCATCTTGGCGATGATGTCGCTCCCGCCGGTCGTCGCGCCGCGCATGAAGACAAGCCCCAGCCCGAGACCCATCAACACACCGCCGTACAGCACCGACAGCAGCTTATCTTCGGTGATGACGACGTTGGACAAGACCGGGGTGAGGAAGTCGATCATCAGGCTGGAAGCAACGGTGGCGACGGTGGTGCGGATCAAAAACTGCCGCCCGAGCTGCCGGAACGAGATCAAAAAGAGCGGCAGGTTGAGCAGGATGACCATAACGCCCATCGGCAGAAATCCGGTCAGGTATTCGATCATCTGCGCAACGCCGCCCACTCCGCCGATGATGACGTCGACCGGGCGGATAAACATCACAACAGCCGAGGCATACAACAGGTTGCCCAGCAGGATGAGGGTATAATCCAAAACGGCGCGCGCTTTATGTTGCTGATGTTGGTTCATCTATAGCACCCTCGAACAATTCATATATCCGCTCGATACGGCCGCTTAACCAAAGCCAGCCAAACAACGCTTCCAGCGCGGTCGCGCTTTGATACTCGGCGCGGCTGGCCGAGGCCGGGATGCTGCCCGGCTGCGCGTTGCGCCCCCGCCGGAAAACGGCGGCTTCCTCATCGGTCAAAAGGGGCAAGACTCTTTCCGCTGCCAGAGCTTGCGCCCGGGCATTGACGTGTTTGACCCGCATGGTATGCACATCCTCGGCTTGCGCGAATCCCTGCTTGCAGAGGCGGGTGCGCACCAACAGGTCGTAGACGCTGTCGCCGACCGACGCAACGGCTAAAATCCCCAGCGCGTTGATTTGATGTTGACTGAGCGGTTTTGGAAACATGTTTATTCTCCTCATTGAAAGGATGATTTATACCATGAGCGTCACGATTTCGGTGGTTGTCCCGCTGTATAACGAAGAGGAAGTCATTGCCGAGTCATACCGCCGCCTCAAAGAAGTGATGGACGGAACGGGCGAGGAATACGAGTTGATCTTCGTCAACGACGGCAGCCGCGACCAAACGTGGCACTTGGCTTGCGCGCTGGCCGAAAGCGACCCGCGCCTCCGGCTGATCGGGTTTTCGCGCAATTTCGGCCACCAAACCGCCATCACGGCGGGGATGGACGCGGCTTGCGGCCAAGCCGTGGTGGTCATCGACGCCGACTTGCAAGACCCGCCCGAAGTCATCCCGGCTATGATCGCCAAATGGCGGGAAGGGTTTCAGGTGGTATACGGCCTGCGCACCAAGCGCAAAGGGGAGAGCTTTTTCAAAAAGATCACGGCGAAACTCTTTTACCGCCTCTTAAATTCCCTGACCGACGTCGACCTCCCGGTGGACACAGGCGATTTCCGCCTGATCGACCGCGCCGTCTGCGACGCGCTGAAAGCCCTGCCGGAGCGCAACCGCTACGTGCGCGGGTTGGTGAGCTGGGTGGGCTTTAAGCAGACGGCGGTGGAATACGTCCGCGACGAACGCTTCGCCGGGGTTACAAAGTATCCGCTGCGGAAAATGCTGCGGCTGGCCGGAGACGGCCTGACCTCATTTTCCTACAAACCGCTCAAATTGTCAATCTTCATCGGCTCGCTCGTCTCGGTCGCCAGCTTTATCTATGCCATTGTGATCGTCTGTCAGAGGCTGTTCACCGACGTCCTTGTCTCCGGCTGGGCAACGCTGGCTTGCCTGACCCTCTTCTTCAACGGGGTGATTTTGATCATGATGGGCATCATCGGGCAGTATATCGGGCGGATTTACGACGAAACGAAGGGACGCCCGCTCTATATCGTGGCCGAACGGGTGAATTTTGAGGGGGACAGGGATAAAAATGCTTGACATTATCACTCATTTATGTCAATATATTGTTATGTAAACTCGTTATTATGTTATATTATAAGGGGTGGCGAACTTTGAAACGCACAGATATAATCACTACTGTTGGAAGGGAATTTCTAATCAGCAATATAGAAAATGATGAGTTCAGCTTTCAAAAAGCCCTTAAGGAAATAGGTAAAAACACAAAAGATTATCTTGCATCAAACGCGCGCCGCCATTACAAAGACATTGATTTACGTTTTGCTGATGATAAAGCAACTGTTCTTATAGAAACAAAGCAAAAACTTCTTAAAAGCAATGCAAAATATGATATGGAACAACTGCAACAGTATGTCTTATATGAAAAGCGGCTAACAACAAATAAAATCGTTGCTATATTGGCGAGCACGCTTACGGATGATATTCGCGTATGGACAGATGATACCGGAATAATTGATGATGAACATGAAAGCAAAAACGAACGCGTTATACGTCCGTTTTCAGAATATATCAACCTGTTTTTCGGCACAAAAAATGACAAGTTGGCTATCATTCAAAGCACCTACGCATTGAATGAACTTCTGCACAATTATGGAATAAATGAAAAAATACGAAGCCAATTTATTGGAACTTGTTTATTATCGCTTAAAAACGGATTAAAATATGAAGGGCTAACTGCGGCGCAAATTCGGGGGGGTATAGAAGGCATCCTAACAAGTCTGCTTGAAAAAGATTTAAGCAAAGCAACGAAGCTGACCATATTAAAAAACAAAGTAATCGACTCGCAAGATGTCAGGGATTTGAAAGATAAAGAATTTCAGCGAATACTGACAGATGTAAAGGATAATATTTTACCTTATATAAATGACGAGAGTAAAATGGGGCAGGACTTGCTGAATTTGTTTTTTACGACATTTAATAAATATGTTGGAAAATCTGATAAAAACCAAGCATTTACTCCAGATCATATAGTGCATTTTATGTGTAAAGTTGTCGGCATTAACCGTAATTCTATTGTGTTAGACCCCTGTTGCGGCAGCGGGGCTTTCTTGGTGCGCGCTATGACAGAGGCAATCGCAGATTGCGATACAGAAAGTGAGCGTATAAATGTAAAGAAAAAGCAGATTTACGGCATAGAATATGAGGAAGTTGCTTTTGGGCTGGCAACAACTAATATGCTTATACATAGCGATGGAAACACAAATATCTTACAGGGTAATTGCTTTACTGAAATAGGCTATCTAAATGCGGGGATAAATGTTGTTTTGATGAACCCCCCTTATAATGCGCAAAGAAAACACTGTAATCCCAGTTATGTAAAGGGATGGAATGAAAACCAAAAAGAAGATCCTTCAAAAGGGTTGCATTTTGTTTATGAAATCGCAAAAAAAGTAAAGAAGGGGAAATTGGCTGTTTTATTGCCTATGCAGTGTGCCATGGATACATCATTAGCGATTCAAGAATATAAGAAAAAAATGTTGGATGAGCATACATTAGACGCTGTTTTTTCATTTCCTTCTGATATGTTTTATCCCGGCTCAACTGTTGTAGCCTGCTGTATGGTGTTTACCCTTGGAACACGGCATCTAAACGCTCCTGTAAGACAAACCTTTTTCGGATATTTCAAAGATGATGGTTTAATTAAGAAAAAACACATAGGAAGAGTTGAAAGCAGTGTAGGTTCTTGGAGCATTATCGAGAAAGAATGGTTAACCTTATATTTTAGCAGAGAGACAAAAATGGGAGCATCTGTAACAAGAGAAGTTTCATATAACGACGAATGGCTGGCAGAGGCCTACATGAAAACAGACTATTCGACACTAACCGCAAAGGATTTTCAAGAAGCTCAAAGAAAATATTTAGGGTATCACATAAGTATTGGGAATGGACTCGATGAAAGTGTCCTGCATCTTCTCCAAGACATCCTTAGAGATAAGCAAACATGTAAATTGACATCTCTAAATACACAAGCATGGAAAGAATTTCAATATACAACGATATTCGACATACAAAAAGGCTTCTACAACAAAAAACCAGAGCATAACATAGCTGGGAAAATTCCATTCATAGGGGCAACGGAAAAGAACAATGGCGTTACAGAGTATTATTCAGTTGAAGATATTGAATGCGCTTCAAAAACAGGCGATGAAAACAACTCTCCTCTTTCTGAAAAGATATTTCCGCCAAACGCTGTCTGTGTGACCAATAACGGCTCCGTAGGGTTCGCGTTTTATCAAGATCGAGAATTTACTTGCAGTCATGATGTAAACCCGCTGTATTTATTGAATGGTGAATTCAATGTATATACCGGTTTGTTTGTAGCTGCCGTTATAATGAAAGATAGATATAGATGGGATTATGGAAGAAAATGGCGTCCGGCTAGAATGATTAAATCAATTATATCACTTCCGCAAAACGCAAAAGGATTGCCGGACTGGGATTACATGGAGCAATTTATTAAATCACTGCCATATGGCGATAAGATATAGCCTCTTTGTGATTATATTTAAGAAGAATGAGGAAACCAGCCATGATTGAAATCAAAAACACCTCGAAAACATACGGCACAGGAGAAAATGCCACCGCCGCGCTGAAAGATGTCTCGCTTACCGTCAGCGACGGGGTATTTATCGTATTGCTTGGCGCGTCAGGCTCCGGGAAGTCCACCCTCCTGCACATCGCGTCCGGTTTGGAGCGTCCCGACAGCGGGTCTGTTAACGTTGACGGCACCGACATCGCCGCCCTGCCCGACAAGGAGCTGACCGCCTTTCGGAAGGAGAAGGTCGGCTTCATCTTCCAGCAATATTTCCTGCTCCCCAACCTGAATGTAGACAAAAACGTGAAAATGGGAGCCGATTTGGCCGGGAACGGCGGTTACCGGGAGATCATCGAAGCGGTCGGGCTGGGGGATAAACTGCACAAATTCCCCTCGCAGCTCAGCGGCGGGGAGCAGCAGCGGGTTTCCATCGCCCGGGCGTTGGCGAAAAACCCAAAGGTATTGTTCCTGGACGAACCGACCGGCGCGCTGGACGAGGAAACCGGGCGGCAGGTGCTGGATTACATAGGCAACTTGCAAAAAGCGCGCGGCTTTTCAATGGTGATGGTAACGCACAACGCCAACATCGCGGAGATCGCCGACACCGTTGTCAAAATGAACAGCGGGAAAATTGTTGAGATGGCCGGCAATGAACAGCGAAAAACCGCTTACGAGATAGGGTGGTGAGGAGATGATCATCCGTCCGAAAGACGCCGCCAAGCTGTTTGGCATTTCTATCATGTGCTTCTGCGCGGTTTTAATATCTACCATGTTTTTGAACTCCAACATCGACATGGCTCGAATCAAAGACCAAATAACAGACCCGGACGCCCTGCTTTTGCACGATATGGTTGTATCGTCCGGGAAAATGACCAGCGCTGTGACCGGCGGCGCGCTTGCTTTGACCACGGTCGTCATTCTGCTTTTTTACGTCAAGCATTATATCGACACGCACAAATCGGAACTTGGGATATTGAAAGCGTTGGGGTATTCAAACTGGAAAATCGCAAGGAGTTTTTGGGTATTCGGATTGAGCGTGTTTACGGGAGCCGCTCTTGGGTTTGGCGGCGCGTTCGCCCTCATGCCCGCTTTCTATAGGCAAATGAGGAGCGATGAATTGCTGCCCGACACGCCGCTCCGCTTCAATCCCATATTGGTGATGTATTTAGTTGTTCTTCCCGCCCTTGCCTTTTCCGCACTGGCGGTGCTGTACAGCCATCGCAAGCTGAAGCGTCCGGCGTTGGAACTTATCAGAGGGACAAGCAACGTCAGAGTAAAGAAAGCAAAACTCAACGGCAAACAGAAACCGGACGCCCCGTTTTTACGCGAATTAAAGCAAAGCACGGTGAGAAGCCGTTTTTCGCTGGTGTTCTTTATTTGGTTTGCTTCTTTTTGCTATGCGGCCAGCGTGGTCATGTCTTTCAGTATGCCCGAGGTTAGCAGCGATATGATGGCGGTTTTGATGGCGGGAATCGGCATTGTCTTAGCCGTCACAACTTTGTTTATTGCGGTCACTACGGTGATTAAGGGCAACGCAAAAACCATCGCCATGCTGCGGGTGTTTGGCTATTCCGACCGTGAGTGCGCCAGAGCAATATTAAGCGGCTACCGCCCGATAACCTATGTGGGTTTCGCGCTTGGAAGCATATATCAACACGGCTTAATGCTAATGGCATTGTCCATGTTTATCGGCAACGACGCTCTCGAACTGCCCGATTACAGCTTTCATTGGCAGGCGTGTATAATTTCGTTCATTTCCTTTGTGGTGATGTATGAGATATTTATGCGGGTCTATGCCGCGAAAATCAAGCGCATTCCGCTGAAAGAAGTCATGATGGAGGAGTAGGCTCCGCTCTTTTAGCCTATCACATCGGCGAATCGCTTCTTTACCTCCAGCGTCGCGCCGGGATACCGCTGATAAAGAGTCTTCCTTCGATTCTTTATGCCTATGTAGTCTGTTCTTGGTGCTTTGTTTACCACAGCGCGTAAATGCGGTGTATACCCCGGCATAGCGGGGCAAAGAAGTCTTACCGTATTCTCTAATTGTTCTACCGCGTCTTCCCAATGTCTCCCTTTAAGCTCAACAAAAAAGGCTTTCGTTTGCAGCGGGAACATGAAAAGATAATCACACCGTTTTTCCTCTGCCCCTGTAATCACGCCGCCGTCCACATGGTATATGATAGCCTGTGATTTCCCCTCATTCATTATGCCATATGAAACGCCGTTTTCTCTTCTCGTGGGGTTTGATTCGTTTGTGGTGGTTTTACATTCGCTTTTATCACAAAGAATGTTCTTTGTATGACACTCACAGAAGCGGTTACAAACCATGTTTGACCTCCAGCCGGACAAGGTCATCCATTTTTTCATCTATTATATCGGAGACGGTATCGATCTCCTCGGCCTTGATCAGCCCTGATTCTTCGTCAATGATACTCCGAGACGAAAATTGCCCGTTACGTTCCAGCAGATAAGCCGCTACATCGTCAGGGTTGAGCCGCGCCATCGGGTCGACGACGGCTTCCTCGCCTTGTATTTTATTCTCGACTTTTGCTGAATGGATCAGAAGATTGGTCGCCGTTAGGATATACGGGCTGTGGGTCGTGATGATGACACGGCTTCCCGTGGCATTGATGACACGGGCGACAAGCTCCATGACGAGTTTTTGCGAAACTGGATAGAGATGCGCTTCAGGTTCTTCAATGATGATGGTGCGAGGGTCAGGATGCGATAATACATAAAGTAAAGCAAATAGTATATAAAATATTTCCTGTTGTCCTGAGGATGCTTCAAAAAGGGATATTATTATTTCTTTATTGACATGAATTTTATCTTTATCAGCCTCATTTGAATATGCACATTCTCCCTTTACAATATGCCTTAAAAGTGAAACAGCTTCTGCAAAGTTGTTTTTATTTATGCGGGAATCAGACTTATATTGATTTTGCATAGCACGATAGTAGTCATCAAAAAAGGTTTCTCTTACATTGTCAACAAAAAGAATGAATTTATCCATAAATGGATCTATTTTTAATCTTGTAGCAGCGGCGTAACTCTTGAAAATCAAGGGAATGATTGCCCGTCCGGCGGGTATATATAAGCAGTCCTCATTCTGTTCCGCGATAAACCGAGCGATGGTGCTCTTCCCCGTTGCCTGTTCGCCGATCAATATCGTCAGTTTTTTATCCAAGTCCATTTCAAAATGCCCGTCGATCGGGCCTAGGTTATCGATTGAGATTTTTTGCAAACTAATCACCGCCTCGCGCCCATTATAGCAAGCTGTTGCCGCAGGGTCAAGGCAAATCTTACTCTGTCATTTACCTTCCTATCTCCAACAACCAAGACGGAGCCGCAAAACACCCATATTGCTCTTCGTCCCGGAAATCAATAACGGCGGTCATACGGCCGCCTTTCATTGTGATGATGATTTGCGCCTCGTCCTGCCGGCCGTTTTGGCCGGTGTACGCATATGTCTCCACGATTTCACGGACAACGGCGGTTTTTTTCTTATCAAACCGAATTAAGTGTTCCTCAAACAGTTCGCGGGAGATGACACTGCCGGCCGCAAAGCCGGTTTTTCTGCATATATAATACTCATTTTGAAGAGTTATACAGCTTTTCAGGATGGAATTGATCCGGCCGCTGATGCTCACCCCGGTGTTTTCGCTCATTTGAATATGCGCAACCGCTTGGTCTCCGCAGGCATACTCCGTTGTGGTTATGGAGATGTTGTGCTTTGTTTCCGCGTGGTCATAACACTGTTTGTCCACATGATAGACAACTGTGACCATATTTTCTCTTTCTCCCATCTTTCGTCATCTATGAAACCCAATATTTCAATTATACCGAATTATTAACTTTCGTCAATACCGAATATTTGAGCTTTCGTTTTCTTATTATAATGATAGAAAACGGAGGTGGTTGTTTTGACCTATCCGCAGCTAAAGGCGATGGCCAACCGCATGAAGCGGCGACGGGAATCATTGGGATTCACGCAGGAACGCTTCAGCGAGGAGATCGAACTGTCGGTCAGCTCCTACACAAAGATCGAAAACGCCTTTCAAAAACCCAGGCTTGACACCCTGATCACAATAGCGCATCATCTTCACGAATCTTTGGATTATCTTGTTTTCGGCAAAGAGGGCGGCGAAACCGCCGAAGACCGCGGCACCGATACCCTCAACGCGCTGCTGAACTACGCGGACGGCGATAAACTCCTCCACGCAAGCAGGTTTCTGGCGAAAATCGCTAAGGTCAAAGAAGCAGAAAAGTCTTGAAACATTTGGTTAAGTATGGTACAATACTATCTATCGTTAGGGATTGGGCATTTCCACCGCCAATATCTCCAAGGCTTTCTTCTCTATGCGGGAGATATACGACCGTGAAATCCCGAAACGTTCGGCAACCTCCCTTTGGGTCAGCGGGCGTTCATCGCCCAAACCATAACGCAGCCGGATGATTTCGCGCTGGCGTTCGTCCAGGGAGGTATCCACCAGCAGCCGCACCCGGCGGCACTCCTCTTCGTGTTCGAGGCGTTCCTGCACGTCGTCGTCGGCTTGCAGCACATCCATCACCGACAGCGGCGAACCGCCGTCGCCCTCCGCTTCGATCGGATCGGAGAGAGAGACTTCCCCCTGACGTTTGCGTAAATTGCGGAAGTGCATGAAAATCTCGTTTTGGATGCAGATGCAGGCATAGGTGGGCAGTTTGGCTTTCTTTTCCGGGCTGAAACTGTCAATAGCTTTGACCAGCCCGATGGTTCCAATGGAAATCAAATCATCTTGGTCGGCCGCGCCCACGTAGTATTTTTTAATGACATGCGGCACAAGCCGCAAATTGTGCATGATGAGCTTTTCCCGCGCGGTGCGGTCGCCTGTAGACATCGCGTCAAGCACCTGCTCCTCTTCTTTTTTGGTCAGCGGGCGCGGAAAAGAACCGCCCCGGCCGGTCAAGCGCAGGCAGAGCATATACCCTTGGAGAAGCAGCGTTACAACGGCGCCGAACATTCTGTCCCTCCTCAGAATCGTAATAGTCTACTATATGACGATGGGTTTTGTCCTGTGACAAAAGAAGGGAGCGATTATGAAACAAAAAATCCGAACCGCCGCCCTGTCGGTCTTCGATGAAAAAGGTTTTCATCAGGCGTCGATCCGGGACATCGCGGCGCGCGCCGGGTGTTCGCTGCCGACACTGTATTACCATTACGGCAGCAAGGAACACCTCTACGAAGAGATCGTCTGCGAAACATACAGGCAGATCAGCGAGCAGATCGCCGACCAAATCCCCGAGGGCATCCCCTTGCGGGACGTGTGGTTTTTTTCGGTCATGCAGCGCAGGCTCTTAACCGACGACGACCGCCGCGTCTTCCGGCTGGCGCATAAAGCCATGTTGGGGCTTGACAACGCGGGGGCGGCCAGCGAAAAACTGATTTCGTACGAACGTGCTCGTCAGGCGGCCGACCGCAAACGGCTGATGGAAGAGATCGCCGACCCGGCTTTCGCCCGTCTCTTCCTCCGCGTGGCCGAGCAAATGCTGCTCTCGGCATTGCTGGAAGACGACGGGCTGGAACAGGAAGACATACGGCGGGAACTGGATATCCTCTTCGACGCCGCCGAACGGGGCGGATCGAAAGGGTGAGCAAAAACAGGCAAGGCGTTTTGATCTGCGGCGCGTACGGGCACGGTAACTCAGGCGACGACGCCATTTTAGAAGCCATCATCCGGGAAATGCGTGAAATCGACCCCGACATGCCCATTTGGGCGTTGTCCCGCAGGCCGAAAGAGACGAGGGAACGCTTCGGCATCGGCGCGGTTCATCATTTTAATTTTTTCGGCTTTATGCGCATCATGCGAAAGACACGGATGTATCTCAGCGGCGGCGGGAGCTTGATCCAAGACGCCACCAGCCGGCGCAGTTTGTGGTATTACCTCAAATCGATCAAAATGGCCAAGAAACGCGGCAACCTCACGGTGATGTACGGGTGCGGCATCGGCCCCGTCGGCCACAAAGGCGGGCGGAAACAAACGGCGCGCATCATCAACCGATATGTAGACGCCATCACCCTGCGCGAGGATTCGAGCCTGGAAGAGCTGAAACAGCTCGGCGTTGACCGCCCCGAGATCGTTTTGGCTTCCGACCCGGTGCTGGCATTGCCGTCCGCGCCGGAGGAAGAGGTCACCGCCGCGCTGACCCAATACGGATTGAACCCGGACGGGCGTTACCTCTGCTTTGCCCTCCGCAACTGGCAGGGATTCCATGAAAAGGCTCCTATTTTTGCCGCGGCTGCCAATCGGGCTTATGAGGTTTACGGCCTGACCCCGGTGTTTGTGGCCATCAACCACCGCAGCGACGGCGACGCCGCCAACGCGGTCACCGGGCTTTTACAGACACCCTATCATGTGATCAGCGAACCGCTGACCAGCGGGTTGGCCATCGGCATCATGTCGCGCATGACGGCGGTTGTGGCGATGCGCCTGCATGGGCTGGTGTTCGCGGCCAGCCGCGGCGTCCCGCTGATCGGCGTGGATTATGACCCCAAGGTCACGGCCTTTCTGCAATACGCCGGGCAGGAGATGTTTGTCCCCTTTCGGTCGATGGACGAAAACACCCTAAACGGATACATCGACCGCGCCATGGACGCCGGGGTGAGCCAACGGTTCGCGGAAAACGCGCGGCGGCTGGCCGGACTCGAACGCCGCAATGTGGAAACCGCCCGAAAACTATACGCCCCGGAGGAAGACGGGCAGCTCAAACGCATCGCTGTTTTTCAAATCGACTTGGACGTCGGCGGGATACAGCGTTCGCTGATCAACTTCCTCAGCGGCATTGACTATGAGCAATGCAAAGTTGACCTCTATCTCTACGAAGACAGCAAGTTTTTTCAGTTTCAGGAGCATCCCCATCTGCGTGTCCGATACCTGAAGCCCTATCCTTATCTCAGCCGGGTCGTTTATTTCAATCTCTTGCGGAAGCTGGTCAAACCCCCGGGCGGCGGGCGGGTTTACGACACTGTCATTGATTTCAACAGCTACCAAAACGAATGCGCCGTCGGTGCGCTGGGCGTCACGGCCAAAAAGCGCGTCATGTGGCTCCACAACGACATTGAGATCAAACGGCAAAACGAAGTCAAATATCGAATCCTTTGGCACTTTTTCAAGAAAAAATTTGCCCGTTTTGATGGATTCTGCGCCGTTTCCCCCGGGATCATCGAAGGGTTCCGCCGGGTGTCCGGCGTTCGGGATAAACCTGTGACCGCGATTGCAAACTTTATCGACACAGCCGAGATTTTCAAAAAAGCGGAAGAAGAGACCCCCTTCACCGTTGACCCGGCGCACTACAATCTCTGTACAATGGGTCGCATCTGCCACCAAAAGGGCTTTGACATCCTGATGGACATTCTAGCCCGCGTCGTCCCGCACAGACCCGACCTGCGGTTTTACCTGATCGGCGACGGCCCCGGCAAAGGCAAACTCCTCCGTCAAATCGGTAAACTGGGGCTGGGCGGGGTGGTGACCCTGCTGGGCAACCAGCCCAACCCCTTCCCCTATCTGCGCCAAATGGACGGTTTCGCGCTGACCAGCCGTTACGAGGGGCAGGGCATGGTGATATGGGAAGCCAAGTCTTTGGGGCTTGACCTGTTCGTCTCTAAAAACCTCGAACCGTACAATCCCGGCATCCGCGGGATTGACGACATTGCCGGAGCGTTGATTTCGGCGAAAAAGCGCGAAAAAACGACCGATGACCTGTCGGAGTATAATGAAACCGTCCGCAAAGCACTATTCAATGTATTGGAGCTGAAAGGTTGAAACGCATTTTGGTTGTATCGGCAGAGCCGTGGAGCCGCGAGAAAGACCGTGTGAATTGTCTCGCCTCCCGGATGCCTGAGGTTGACTTCCGGTTTCTCAGCCCGGTTGACATGAAAGGGTTGTTCAAAGAAACCCGGTTCAAACGGCAGTTTGCAAAAGCGGTGGAAGCCTCCGTCCTCATCCTCGTCTCCCCGGCCGCCCACGCCGGACGGCTGCAATCGTCCGGCAAGCCTGTCCTCCCTCTGCCCGCCGGTGTGGATTTTGAGGCGTTTTCCAGCGCGGCCGAACGGAACCTCCCCTTCCCGGACGATTTATTCAACGTCAAAAACCCCATCATCGGGCACACAGGATCGGTGGATGAATCCGTCAACCTCCAAACCGTGGCCGAAGCCGCCGAAGCCCACCCGGAATGGGCTTTCGTCTTTGCCGGCCCGATTCTCACCGACACCGCCGTATGGAAACCCTTCCCGAACATTCATCTGCTCGGGGAAAAGCCTCCCGGCCACCTGCCGGCCTATGTCAGCCGTTTTGACGTTTGCGTCAACCTTGCGAAAAGTGCCGCCGCGCCGCCGGAGAAGCTCTACGAATACCTCGCCTCCGGCAAGCCCATTGTCTCGACCCCGCACCCGGCGCAGGTGCTGGACTACACCGAGGCGGTATACCTCGCGGGGACGCCCGGGGAGTTCATCGCCTGCTGCAAGAAAGCCATCAGTGAGCGTGACGCGTGGAAGACGCGCCGCCGGATCGAATACGGGAGAGCCGCGAGCTGGGACGCCCGCGCCGCCGATTTGGAGAGAACAATCAAAGAATTATCATAAATAAAGAAACGAAAAGAAGGGATGGTACATCATGAAAAAAGTCGCCGTACTGATGGGTTCGATCTCCGACAAACCTGTGCTGGACAAAACCTTCGCCGTGCTGGACGAATTGAAAATCCCCTATGAAGGGCGCGTTTGCTCGGCGCACAGGACGCCTGAACGGGCCACCGAGTTTGTGCTCGGTGCCGAACAAAACGGTTTTGGCGTACTCATTGCCGCGGCGGGGCTGGCCGCCCATTTGGCCGGGTCTTGCGCGGCGCGTACCCATTTGCCCATTATCGGCATTCCGGTGCAGGGCGGCGGGCTGGGTGGTTTAGACGCCTTGCTGGCGACCGTTCAGATGCCGCCGGGCTTCCCCGTTGCCACCGTTGCCGTCAACGGGGGCGAAAACGCTGCCCTGCTGGCGGCGCAGATCCTCGCGCTGGAAGACGCCGGGTTGCGGGAACGGCTGCTTGCCTACCGCAAAAAGTTAAGCGACAAAGCCGACGCGGCCGACCGTGAACTTTGTCAGGCCTTGAAGCAAAATGGGTGAACTGCATGAAGCCTGCGGCGTTTTCGGCATCGTAGGCCAACCGGCTCCTCAGCAAATGACCGACGCTTCCTCCAGTTTGGCCATCGACACCTACCACGCTCTGTATGCCTTGCAGCACCGGGGGCAGACTTCGGCGGGCATCGCCTCCTCCGGCAGCGAAGGCATCCGTTATAAGAAGGGCGACGGTCTTGTTCAGGAAGTTTTTGACTTTGATTCGCTGAAAAAACTGACCGGGCATATGGCCATCGGCCATGTCCGTTACGCGGCGCAGCGCGGGATGTCGGGCGTCAATGCCCAGCCGCTGGCCGTCGAAACGCTCGGTATGCAGATCGCGCTGGCGTTCAACGGAAACCTGACCAATGCCGAACAGCTGCGCATCGCCATTGAAAATCAGGGGGGTATCCTCCAAACCACCGGCGACGCTGAAATCATCCTTTACGCCATTGTCCGCAAGCTGCTGGAAACACGCTCACCCGAACAGAAAACGCTGCTCGAAAACGCTGTGCTGGAAGTCATGCCGCTGCTCAAAGGTGCCTACTCGCTTTTGATCCTTGCGCGGGATAAGATCATCGCGGCGCGCGACCCGCACGGCTTCCGCCCGCTCTGCATCGGGAGGCGTGCCGCCTCTCCCGTTGGCGCGCACGGCGCGCAGGACGGGGGGTTTGGGGAGATTGTCTTCGCGTCCGAAAGCTGCGCGCTGGACGTGGTGAACGCAACCTTTGAGCGGGACGTTAAGCCGGGCGAAGTCATTGTCGCCTCGCCGGGCAACCTCAAAAGCCTTTCGGTTCAAGCGGCCAAACGCTGCTCGCTGTGCGCTTTTGAATTTGTTTACTTCGCCCGCCCCGACAGCGTGATCGACGGGCAATCGGTGGAGGTTTCGCGGACTCTTGCCGGGCAGTGCCTAGCTAGGAGCAGCCCGGTGGAAGCCGACGTTGTGATCGGCGTCCCCGATTCGGGCATCTCGTCGGCGGTGGGTTACGCACAGCAGTCGGGTATCCCGTACGCGATGGGTTTTGTCAAAAACCGCTACATCGGGCGCACCTTTATTCAGGAAACGCAGTGGCTGCGCGAACAGTCCCTCCGCATCAAACTCAATGTGATCGCGTCTGCCGTGCGCGGCAAGCGCGTCATCATGGTGGATGACTCCATTGTGCGCGGGACAACGATCAACCGTGTCGTCTCTCTCGTCCGCGAGGCCGGGGCGACCCAAGTCCATATGCGCGTCACCTCACCGCCTTACATGCACCCCTGCTACTTCGGCACCGACATCCCCAACCGCGACCAGCTTCCGGCCAGCCGTTATACCGTGAAGGAATTGGCTGATAAAATCGGCGTGGACTCGCTAGCGTTTCTCAGTATTGACGATCTCCCGGCCGTCACGCCCGATTTGAAGATAACCCGCTGCGACGCCTGCTTTACCGGGAACTATCCGGTTCCCGTCGCGCTGGAAAAAACAGGAGGGGATTTTTTATGAATCTTTCCTATAAAAACGCCGGAGTGGATGTTGAAGCCGGATACCGGGCGGTGGAACTGATGAAAGAGAGCGTCCGCTCGACCTATACCAAAGGGGTTTTGGGCGGCATCGGCGGGTTCGGCGGGCTGTTTGAACCCGACCTGGCCGGGATGAAACGCCCGGTGCTGGTCAGCGGCACCGACGGCGTGGGAACCAAGCTCAAACTGGCCTTTCAGCTGGACAAGCATGACACGGTCGGGATCGACTGCGTGGCCATGTGCGTCAACGACATCCTTTGCGCCGGAGCCGCGCCGCTCTTCTTTCTCGATTATATCGTCTGCGAAAAAGTCATCCCCGAACGCGTCGCTTCGGTGGTGAGCGGGATTGCCGAGGGTTGTAAACAGGCGGGAGCCGCCCTTCTCGGCGGCGAGACCGCCGAACATCCGGGTTGCTTCCCCGAGAACGAATACGACCTTGTTGGGTTCTGCTCGGGGATTGTTGATTATGAGAAACGCATAGACGGAAGCACGATACGCCCCGGCGACGTTCTGGTCGGTCTGCCTTCGTCCGGGCTGCACTCCAACGGGTTTTCCCTCTACCGTAAAGTATACCCCTTCCCTTCGGCCGAATTGATGCTGGAAATGCTGACGCCCACGCGCATCTACGTGAACGATATAGCCGCCCTGCGGGAAAAAGTCACCGTTAAGGGGTTGGCCAACATCACCGGCGGCGGCTGGATCGAAAACATCCCCCGGATGCTGCCCGGCGGGCTGGAAGCCGTTATGCGGCCGGACGCCGTCCCGGTGCCGGAGATTTTCCAGCGGATCATGCGCGACGGCGATGTGCCGCCGGAGGATATGTACAACACCGCCAACATGGGCGTCGGCATGGTGGCCTGCCTTTCGCCCGAGGACGCCGAACAAGCGGGGTACCCTGTCATTGGGCGGGTGGCCGAAGGGAGCCGAAAAATCACGTTATGGTAAGGATCGCCGTGTTGGTATCGGGCGGCGGAACCAACCTCCAAGCCCTGATCGACGGCGCGCCGTATGAAAACGGCGAACTGTCATTGGTTGTGTCGTCCAACCCGGACGCCTTCGCGCTGGAGCGCGCTAAGAAAGCCGGGATCGAAACGGTGACGCTCAGCCCGAAGGAATACGCCGACCGCGCCGTTTATACCGACGCGGTGGTTGACGCTCTTCTTGAAAAGGACATCGGTTTGGTGGTTTTTGCCGGATTTATGTTTATCCTCACCCCGCGCTTTGCCGAAGTGTTTGCCAACCGCGCCCTCAATGTACATCCGGCTCTCATCCCGTCGTTCTGCGGCAAGGGCTTTTACGGGCTGCGGGTGCATCAGGCCGCGCTGGATACCGGCGTGAAAGTGACGGGTGCTTCGGTGCATTTCGTCACCGCCGGAGCCGACGAGGGGCCGATCGTTTCGCAGAGAGCCATTGACATACTGCCGGGCGACACGCCGGAGACATTGCAGCGGCGGGTGATGGAGAAATGCGAATGGCCGCTGCTCACGGCGGCCGTCCGGGATTTCTGCTTATCGGGGCATTCGTCATAGTTGATAAAAATATTATTATTTGCTTGACATTTTCAGTGAAATCATATATCATATATTTTGCAGTATTGTCGTAAGGGGTGCGGAAATGATGAAAACGATTTTCACAGTGGACGACAACAACTTGAACCTGATGATGATCGAAGAGGCGTTGGAAGAGCATTTCTCTGTAATGACCATGCTTTCAGGGAAAAAACTCTTTCATATGCTGGAGACGATGATCCCCGACCTCATCCTGCTGGACGTAGCCATGCCCGATATGGACGGGTTTGAAGCCCTGCGTTTGTTAAAGGCCAACAAGCACTATGAGAAGATTCCCGTTGTCTTCCTCACGGCGCGGAACGATACGGCCAACGAAGTCCGCGGGTTTGAGATGGGCGCGGTCGATTTCATCCCCAAACCGTTTTCGGCTCCGGCTCTGCTCAACCGCGTGAAATCCCACCTGAGCGTTGACGAGCTCATACGGGAACGGACGGGGCAGCTCGACCGCCTGAAAAACGGCATCATCTCGGTTTTGGCCGACATGGTGGAAAACCGGGATCTCACCACAGGCGGACACATCGAACGAACGGCGACGTACATACGCATCCTGATCGACGCCATGCTGGAAAGAGGGCTGCATAACGAAGAACTCAGCTCATGGGATTTGGACATGGTCGCTTCGTCGGCTCGCCTGCACGACGTCGGCAAGATCTCCGTCAGCGACCTCATCTTGAACAAACCCGGCAGGCTCACCCCCGATGAGTTTGAAAAAATAAAAGAGCATACCGTTGAGGGAGAGAAGATTATCGACCATATCGTCGATCAAACGGGGGAAGATGTCTTCTTAAAGCACGCCAAGCTGTTTGCCGGATATCATCACGAACGCTGGGACGGCGCGGGCTACCCTTACCGGCTGAAAGAAAACGACATCCCCCTGCACGGGCGGATCATGGCCATCGCCGACGCCTACGACGCCATCATCTCCGAACGCCCGTATAAAGAAGCCTATCCGCCCGAAACGGCCGAACGGATCATCATGGCCGACGCGGGCAAGCATTTCGACCCGGACATCGCGGATGTCTTCTATCAAGCGCGGGAGCAGTTCAAGGCGGTGCTGTAGGAAAATATGTCTACGATACGCGCGCTGATCCGCAAATTCAAAAACATGAGGCTGCCTTACGCGCAGGTATGTCTTGTGGTCGCCGCTTTTGCGCTGATGGTATACGCAAGTTACTTTTACACGAGTAAAATAGAACGCGATCATCTGATGAAAGACGCCGAAGACGCGCTGATCCAAGCGCAATCCTATATCGACGCCGACTTGAAAGAGCCGGAATCGACACTTGCCTTGATCGCTGAAACCATTCGCATGATGCTCATGCAGGGCGAGGATCATGCCCTGATCAATGCGTATATGGTGGATGTCACCGATTATATGATGGATAACGAAGGGCTGTTGTATCATAACAACGGCATTTTTGGCGTTTTTGACTGTTTCGGCGGGCAATATATAGACGGCTCCGGCTGGATCCCGGATGATGATTATATCCCCGAAAGCCGTCCTTGGTATGCAGCCGCCTTGGAGGCCAACGGGCAAATCGGCATCACCGAGCCATATTTTGCTTTGGCTTTCGGCGGGGTCGCCACCATCACATACGCACGGCAAATCTTTGACGGCGACGGCGTCGCGCTGGGTGTCGTCTGCCTCGACATCATGCTGGACAGGATCGCCGATTATGCCGTAAGCCGGCAGCTGACCTCCGACGGTTACGGCATATTACTGAACAAGGACATGGACGTCATCGCCCACCCGGATGAAACCTATCTGAACAAAACGATTTATGACTTAAACGGCGGGGAAGCCGTTGCGGCCGATATACTGGCCGGTAAGGATTTCGGATGGTATGACTGGATCAGTTATAAGGATGAACGCGCCTCCATCTTTTACAAACGTCTCGGCAACGGATGGTATTTGGGGATCGTCACCCCCTATGACGCGTATTACAAAAGCATTAAGGATATGGCGTTGGTTCTCACCGCTCTCGGTTTGGCTTTGGCGGCGGCACTCAGTGCCGTCCTCCTGCGCATCACCGCGGCAAGGGTGCGCTCAGACGAGGAAAGCCGGTTGAAAAGCCATTTTCTGGCGACGGTGAGCCATGAGATCCGCACCCCGCTCAACGCCATTCTCGGCGTCACCGAGATCGAGCTGCTTGACGAAAACCTCTCCCCCGGACTGCAGGAATCTCTCAAACGCATCTACAGTTCGGGCTATTCCCTGCTCAGCATCATCAATGATTTGCTCGACCTCTCCAAAATCGAAGCCGGAAAGATGGAGATATTGCCCGCCCGGTATGAACTGGCCAGCTTGGTCAACGACGTCATACAATTTAACATCCTGCG
This sequence comes from Oscillospiraceae bacterium, assembly GCA_009782475.1. Classification (GTDB taxonomy): domain Bacteria; phylum Bacillota; class Clostridia; order Oscillospirales; family UBA929; genus UBA929. The sequence continues at coordinate 103,822 of WRIZ01000001.1, forward strand.
GCTCGGCGCGAAACCGCTTGAGTTTGAACTGCAAATTGACGAGGATACCCCGGCTGTCTTGGTGGGCGACGAGATCCGCGTCAAACAGGTGCTCAACAACCTCCTTTCCAACGCGCTGAAGTATACCGAGCAAGGCAAAGTCATCCTTCACGTTTCCTCGCGGACAGAAGGGGACGGAAACCCTGTCCTCTGCTTTGTCATCCGCGATACCGGATACGGTATGACCGCCGAACAGATCAGCAAGCTCTTTGACGATTACTCCCGATTTGTATCAGATTCGGCGCGCGGGACGGTCGGAACCGGCCTCGGAATGAGCATCACAAAGCAGCTTTTGAACTTGATGGGCGGTTCGATCTTTGTGGAAAGCCAGCCGGGAGTCGGCTCGGTCTTTACCGTGCATCTTCCGCAAAAAGACGGCGAGGGCGGCCCGCTGGGCAGAGAACTGGCTGAGAATTTACAGCAGATGCGCGTTGATACCAAAGCGGCGATACGGGAGCGTTTTTCACGCGAATATATGCCCTACGGCAGCGTTTTGGCCGTGGACGATGTGGAATCCAATTTGTTTGTCATCAAAGGGCTGCTGACGCCGTACGGTCTCGCCATCGACACGGCCGAGAGCGGGTTTGAAGCCATCGCCAAAATCAAAAGCGGCAGGGAGTATGACGTCATCCTGATGGATCATATGATGCCGGAGATGGACGGCATCGAAGCGGTGCAAAGAATCCGTGAACAGGGGTATACCGCCCCGATCGTCGCGTTGACAGCCAACGCTATGCTCGGACAGGCCGAAATGTTTTTGAGCCGCGGGTTTGACGCTTTCATTTCCAAACCGGTCGATCTCCGCCAGCTCGACCTTGTCCTCAATCAAATGGTGCGTGACCGGCATCCGCCGGAAACGGTGGAAACAGCCCGCAGGCAAAAACGGAACGCGGTGAAACTTCCCGCGCCCTCTTATACGTCGGAATTGAAAAAATTCTTCGTCCGTGACGCCGAAAAAGCCGCCGCCGCGCTGGAGTCACTTCTCGGCCGGTGGGACGCCCCGCTGGACGACGACCTGGCGGTCTATACCGTCAATGTCCACTCCTTGAAGAGCGCGCTGTCCAACATTGGGGAGACAGACCTCTCCGCCGCCGCCCTCAGGCTTGAACAAGCCGGGCGGGAGCGCGATTTGGCCGTCATGGCCGAAGAAACGGCACCCTTCTTAACCGAACTTTGGGCGGTCATCGAAAAGGTAAAACCCGCCGAAGAAGCGGGGGGAGGCGAACTGACGGAAGAAGACAAGGTCTTTTTGAAGGAAAAATGGCTGATTATCCGGGACGCTTGCCGCGCCTACGATAAAAAGACCGCCAAACACGCCCTGACGGAACTCAAAAGCAAACCGTATCCGCGCCCTGTCAGAATACAGCTGGACGCCGTGACCGAGCATCTGCTGCACAGCGACTTTGAGGAAGCCGCCGTTGTGGCCGAACGCGAAGCGGAAAAGATCAATTTCTAACTTGTAAATATTCACCCCATACTATTTTGATCCTGTTTTCCACTGTCTCTGATTTGGGATAAAGATACTTATGATGTCCTGTAGATGTAATTTTCTCCGGTACTACACTGTCACATTTAATCATTTCCTCACATATAACTTCTCCTGTATACGGGTCATATATTTTTAACTCATAATCAACATAATACGCATAAACATCCCCTTTAGTGCCATACTTCCCGGCTATCATTTTATCATCAAGCAGGGGGATACATGTAATGATACCACCCACATCATTCGGAACATTTGATTTATATTCTAAAGGAATATATAAATCGTCCCATTTTCTCCCCGCGTTTTTACCCTCTATATCATACCTTTTTAGATTTCTTTGCTCACTATAAATCATATCCGATGTTTCAAAGACCGTCATTGTTTCGCTATTAAAAGCCTTACGGTATGCCCGTTGTTCTTTTGTTGAGGGCAAATTCCATACGATCACAAAGAAGATTGTTAACCCTGCAATACTTACAGTGAGTAACACGAGAAAATTTTTAACACCTTTTTTCATAGCTTCCCCTTTCTATATCTGAGAACATATTCAATATGTATACGGAGGATCAATAAAATGAACAAAGCCTTAGTCGTCATAGACATTCAAAACGACATCACAAAGAACTACAAGGAAATCATCCATAACATAAACGCGTCGATTGATTGGGCGGTTCAAAACGAACTTCATGTTGTGTATATAAGGCATGAAAATTTGTCGGACGGCACAAGGACGTTTAAGCCCGATACCCGCGGGGCGGAATTGGTGCCGGATTTGAAGATCGTTTCGGAAAATGTTTTCACCAAGAGCAAAGGAAACGCGCTGACGAGCGAGGCGTTTGCAAACTTTATCCGTAAAGAAGAAATCAATGAGTTTGTCCTGACGGGGGCGGACGCCGTTGCCTGCGTCAAATCGACCAGTTATAACATGACAAAGGCAGGCTATACCGTTACTGTCTTGTCGGATTGCGTCACTAGTTATGATAAAAGGAAAATTGATGAAATGCTGCGTTACTATGAAAGCAAAGGGTGCAGAGTAATTAGCTTGGAAGACATGGCGGTCTCCGTCACTTCTCCCACTTGACGCACAATGACGTCAACTGATCGGTCAGTTTTGACAAATCGCGGTTAGACCAGCCTTTCGCAATACAAGCCGCTTTTAACGTTTTATGAATGTATCAAAACCCTCAAAATCACTTGATTTAACAGATGAATAATCAGCATAGAACTGCTTACCTCTTGCATTGTCTAACATCTGTCGGCTGACACTTTCACCGGCTAATGTGGCGTAAGTTGTTCTGCTTTTGCTGTGTATGCTCCTACCTGAAATCATATTTCGTAATTCAGCTTCCGTTGCGCCGCGGTATTGCGGAACCGAAGTTCCGTCGGCAAATGGAAATTTATTGTTACCATTATCATAGGTAAAGGTAACAATAAGTACATAGGTTGCAAGGTTTGGATCGTTTGTTTCTAACAGCCCACCGCCCAAATCTCGTCCGGCTCCAAGAACTCTCTCCGCGTCCACAGGCAAATGCCGCGAAGTGTCTTTATTATACCCGCCTGTAGAAACGAACCCCGTCACAGGGTCGATGACAGGCACGGCACAGACAAAGTAGTATTCCGGTTTGGGATTGTCCGGTTTGAAATTCATTGCTTCCGACGGATCGAATTGAAGTTTTTCAAGCAAGGCTTTCGCAATCAGCTGTCTTGCTTCCGCTGCTTTTTGCGCCGAGTCCTCGTGGTTGCCCAACGCTTCAAAAGCGGCGGCGGCTTCTTCGTATTTGCCGCTGTTAAACAACGCTTCAGCTTCCTCGTATGCTTTTTTATTGGAGTTGCACCCCGCGAGAAGCCCCGCCGTCATAACGGCGATAAGCAGAATCGCTGTGAGTTTTTTCATGGTAATGTTCCTTCCCCTGACATAAATATTTTGTAATAATCACTCTAATTAACTAAGAAGTCAACAAAAACTGCGATTTCGGAACTGTTGAGGAGTGTTGGGAGATACTGCCACGACTTTGCCGAACCCGGCCTTACATTTACGGTGTTTCCCGGGTCTTTGCGTAAAAATGCGTAACTGATAAAACTACCCGTTTTAATATCGAACGCTTCAATATCAATCCAGCAAGAATAGGCTTTATGAGAGCCGGTTGTTCCGTAATTCCCGTAAAAAGGGTACGTTACGCAATAACGTATAACGATGTCTGCGACAATATGATCGCTTGTAAACATGACCCTGCCGTTCCCTTCGTTCCTTATTGCTTTTATCAGAGCGTCGCTTTGCGGGGACAACTGTGCCTCGCTCAATTCGGAAGCATCCAATATATCCTGCCCATCAATCCCCATTTTCGAGCCGTTCGCCCTTACAACCAAACAGACGATTTCATCGGAGCTGATATAATTTTGATCGCTTGAAACGCCAGTATCGTTTGACAGCCATACTCCGATAGCGTCATAGAGTTCGGCTTCCGTCCATATCGAAGGGTTTGCTTCATCGTTCGCAAAAGATGGCGGCGGTTTGATCGACGGAGAAGGGGAAGGAAGCGGTATATCGTCATTCCAGTCATCATCCCAGTTAGCGTCGTCACCGCCAAAATGATCATCGTCATCCGGGAACGAAGTAACATCGGACGGTTCTGCTGGTGCGGGCGTTTCCCGCTCCCACAAAGAAAATGCAGAGGGGGACGGCGAAGGTGACGCAATCGGTGTCGGCTCCATTCGCCCCCCGCACCCCGCGAACAACCCAGCCGACATAACGGCGATGAGTAAAATTGCTGTGAATTTTTTCATGGTTAGTGTTCCTTTCAATAAAATTATCATTTCACCTTAACGAACTCATATACCTGTTTATATGAACTGTCATTATAGGTGCTGTGAACATCAAAATACAATATATCATTCTTCATTGACCCTTCGTAAGTAATGGGATAAATTCCTCTTTGAAATACGATTGTAAGTTCCGGCAGTTGAGTTGTGCTTCCGTCAGCGGCAACCGATACGCCTGAACTATGTTGAAAGAAGGTACTCTTCATCATATTTTTATTGTATCCGCTGTTCAATTCTCTGTAAGCATCTTCCGCAGTCATTTTACTGTCACCAGAAATATAATCTGCCCGTCCGCTTTCGTAAAACCGTATATAACCAACGGCTGTGTTTGAAATGCTCGTTCTCCTTTCTTGATATACGCCATCAATCCTGATGTTTGTACCTTCCATATATTTAGGTTGGCTGCTAAGCCACACAAACACCCCCGCCCCTATCGCAACAATAAGTATGACAGATGCAATGATAATGATTTTCTTTTTCACAATAAACCCTTCTTTACTTTATAATAATCAATCTGCTTTTACATACTCTGCCGCTTTGTCATCACCTAAGTAAATCGTCCCGTTTTTGTACGAGCAAGCAGTAGTCATGCTTAGACTGCCTGTGCTATCTAAAGTGACCGTGCCATCGTCCGAGAGTGTATACGTAAAATGAAAATCATTAAAATACGACAGATAGAACTTGTTGCCTTCGATAATGATATAATCATTAGAATCCCTTAACTCATAGCGTCCGTCTGGAATGCTGTTGCCACCGCATCCCGTGAGAAGCCCCGCCGTCATAACGGCGATAAGTAAAATTGCTGTGATCTTTTTCATGGTAATGTTCCTTTCTCAACCATAAAGCTAGGGGGTTGTGACCCGCACTCACTTCTCCCACTTGACGCACAATGACGTCAACTGATCGGTCAGTTTTGACAAATCGCGGTTTGACCAGCTCTTCGCGCCGCCGACCAAAGAGGCGAGACGCTGCTGGACGGTGAGCAAACGCACAAAAGAGGGGGACATCGTCCCGCTCTTTTTCTTGAGCGACGGACGGAGCGGCGTCCCGGCGTCCAATTCGGCGTCGGCCGCCAAATCCCAAACCGCACTGTATTCGGGGACGGCCGTTTCGCAATTCAGTTCATTTTGAAGCAAATCGGCAAAAATATCGCAGACCGACGATTCGCCGTGTACGATAAAGACGCGTTTAGGCGTAGGTGTAAACCCTTTGACCCATTCGAGCATTTGTGACTGGTCGGCGTGGCCGCTGATCCCGGTCAGCCGGACGATCTCGCTTTTCACAAAAACCGTTTCGCCGAAGAGGCGGAGCTCGGTCGCCCCTTCGAGCAGGGCGCGCCCGACGGTTCCGTGGGCTTGATAGCCGGTGAAGGCAATGGTGCTGTCCTTGCGCCAAAGGTTGTGCTTGAGATGGTGGCGGATGCGCCCGGCGTCGCACATCCCCGACGCCGAAAGGATGACGACCGGTTCTTTGATGAAGTTGATGGCTTTGGAATCCTCGGCCGTCAGGGAGAGTTTCAACCCGTCGAAACCGATGGGGTTGACTTTCCGGCGCAGCAGGGAGAGGGCTTCTTCATCGTAGCAGGCGTCCTGATGCCGCATGAATACCGTGGTCGCCTCGTTGGCCAGCGGGCTGTCGACATAGACGGAAAACCCGTCATGCCCGCGCACCAAACCGCGTTCTTTGATCTGACGCAGAAAATACAGCATCTCCTGCGTCCGCCCCACCGCAAAAGCCGGGATGACCACGTTGCCGCCGCGGTCAAAGGTGCGCTGGATGACCCCGGCCAGCTCGGCCGCGTAGTCGGTCTCGGTCGGCGCGTCATGAAGGCGGTCGCCGTAGGTGGCCTCGGTGACGACGTAATCGGCTTCCTCGATGATTTCCGGGTTGCGCAGCAGCGGCTGGCGGGCGTTGCCGATGTCGCCCGAGAAAACGATTTTCTTCTTGACGCCGCTTTCGTCCGCCCACACCTCGATGCAAGCCGACCCGAGCAGATGGCCGATGTCGCGGAACCGGGCGGTCAGCCCGGGCGCGAGTGTGACAACCTGCCCGTATTCGCAGGGGATGAAGTCGGCGATCACGGCGTCGGCGTCGGCAATGGTATAGAGCGGCTCGACCACCGGACGCCCCGAACGCTGGGCTTTGCGGTTGTGCCATTCGGCGTCGGTTTCCTGAATATGCGCCGAATCGCGCAGCATGATGGACGAGAGGTCGCAGGTCGGCGGCGTTGCGTAAATCTTACCCCGGAACCCCAGCTTTTTCAGCAGAGGCAGCCGCCCGGCGTGATCGATATGGGCGTGCGTCAGCAGCACGAAGTCAACGTCCCCGGCCGGCACGGGAAACCGAAGAGGCAGCTCCTCATCCGACCCCTGCGGCAACCCGCAGTCGATGAATATCTTGCGCCCGCAAGCCTCCAAATAATGGCAGCTCCCTGTGACTTCACGCGCCGCGCCGTAGAAGGAGAGTTTCATAGGTTTATTCCTCCGGTTTTAACAGTAATAATCGCGCCATCGCCTCTTTGTGGTTTTCGTGCATATCCACCCACGCAAGATAGTGCCCGCACGGAAAATCGCCGCACTCGCCGCAATGGCTAATCTGCTTTTCCTCGCAGCATTCACGGAAGTCAACGCTGCCGCATCCGCATTTCCAAAAGCAATCGTCCGTAATATCCCAGCAGCCCTTGCACAACGGGGCTTTCTTCATCACCGCTTCGACCCCTTCGCCTTCCCCGATCCAACCCTGACTTTTGAACCACCCAGCCAGCAACTCAGCCGCTTTCAAGTCCTGTTTCATGGTAACCTTGTATTGGGCGCACTCGCCGCAGTCAACGCCGCAGGCCGCCAATTTCAGCTTGCTCACATCAATCATCCCGGGATATACTCAAACCCGTAAAAATCCGCGTACGAGCTGTAATCGTTCATGTCCACGGTCGACATCCCTACAAAAGCCCCGGTGAAGCCCAGGGTGTCGTATTCGTCGGACAGAACGGTCGTGTCGCAGACATAATCTATATCGGTATAGTTCACACCGTCCAGCGAATACGCGAAAACCGCGTCTTTGCCTTTGACCGTCAGTTTCAAATGCACAATACCATCCCCGACCGGGATCTCTTTGACCGGCAGGGAGAACTCGCCTTTGTCGTTGACGATCAGCCCGGCGCAGAACCCGTTGTTGGCTTCGTCGAACGCCACCCGCAGGAAATAATGGTTGCGTTCGTTGTAGCGGTAGAGCAGCCCGGCCATCTTTTGAAAGCTCTTGGCGGTGATTTTGACCGACGTCTTGGCGGTGAAATTGAAGTCGGTTTGGCGGCGGACGAGGATGTTTTGCCCGAAAACGCAGATGGGGGACGTTCCGCCGTATAGACGCAGCGAACCGTCGCCGTTCACCTCAACTTTGGCCGGGGAGCGCACCGACTGGAAATCGAGCTGGAATTGCTTGCTGTTGAAGTCATATTTCACCGCTTTGGGCGGGAGCTGTTCGCCGTAACCGCCGAAGGTCTCGTCCATGATCAAGGTTTTGTTCTTGATATACGGCCAATCATTCTCCCAAACGATCTCGTTGATCGACGTCTCGCGCCCCAGCGGGCAGAAACGGGTGCCGGGCAGGGGACGGCCGCACAGGCAGGCGTACCACCATCTGCCGTCGGCGGCCTGCGCGATGGCTCCGTGGCCTGTCTTTTGAATGGGTGCGGAAGGAGCGTCCTTGGCGGTGACAAGGTAGGTGTTGGGGTGCATCTCATAAGGGCCTTCCAAGCTGCGCGAACGCGCCACCGTTTGGGCGTGATCGTACACTGTCCCGCCTTCGGCGGTGAAGAGGTAATACCAGCCGTTGATTTGATAGATATGCGGGGCTTCCACCCAGCCGAGCTCGCTTCCCTTGAAAATCTTCACCGGGTCGGCGATCGGGGTGAGTTTGTCCGGGTCGAGCTCGGTCAGCAGGATGCCGGTAAACTGTTCCGGCCCCACCGGCTTGCGATAGTCCCACTCCATGCTGACGAAATATTTGCGTCCATCTTCGGCGTGATAGAGCGACGGGTCGAATCCCGAGCAGTTGACAAAGACCGGATCGCTCCACGGCCCCTCGACGGACTTGGCTTTGGTTATGTAGTTGGGTGTATCCTTATAGGCTCCCGAGTCCCAGCTTTTGACGTCGGTATAGACCAAATAGAACCATCCCTTGTCATAAGTCAGACAAGGAGCCCAAATGCCGCCGGAGCAGGGGTTGCCTTCCATCCACAGCAGATTTTGCCGGTCAAGGGGATGGCTGACGGTTTCCCAGTTGGCGAGGTCTTTCGACGCCGAAATGCGCACGCCGGGATAATACTCAAAGGTGGAGTTGGCGATGTAAAACGTGCCGTCCGCGTAACAGAGGGACGGGTCGGCATGGAATCCGGTCAGAACGGGATTTTTGATCATGGGGTCTGCCTCCTTACTCTTTGCTTTTCAGTTTACCATCTTTGCCTTTATGATGCAACCCGGCGGCGGGGGTTATCCTTGACAAATTTATAAGAATCGTTTATAATCACCTTGCCGAACATTTCATGAAAGGGTGATCGCCGGTGCCGGAGTATATACGTATGCCGGAGGCAGAATTTGAGGTTATGCAGATCGTCTGGTCTCAGTTTCCACCCATTTCGTCCATATCGGTCACAGGCTTGCAGCATAAGTGGAAGCACCAAACGGTGCTGACCCTGCTGACCCGTCTGACCAAACGGGGCTATTTATCGAGCGAAAAACTGGGGAAAGACCGATTTTACACCCCCACGGTATCACAGGAAGACTATTTAGCCATGGAAACGGGATATTTTATGCGGAAATTTCATCAAAACTCCCTAACCGGTTTGATGAGCGCGCTGTATTCAGACAAAAGGCCAAGCGATGAAGAGCTTCAAAAAATGGAAGATTGGCTGCTGGCAAAAAAGCAGAAAGACGAGGACGGTCATGCGCGGGATATTCCTTAATCTTCTGCAATGTTCCCTTTCTGCGTCGGCGGCGGTCATCCTGCTGACGCTTTTGTCGCGCCTTCTGCGCAAAAAAACAAGACCGAAACTGCGTTTGACCTGTTGGCTTTTCGTGGCATTGAGTCTGCTTATCCCCTTCCGCCCGCAGATATTCAGCCTGCCGATGCCGTCGTTTATTTCTTCGTTCGGCGAGTCCGCCGCAACCCGGCTGGACGGCCGGTTGAACCCGGAAGGGTTTATGGATCAATCCAATATCGCTGAGCCGCAGCCCGGTGAACAGTCCGGCTCAGCCGGAGCTGCCATCGCAAACGGCAATGCCGCCGCCGAGCAAGCGGAGACGGCCGCTGCCGAGGGAAAACCGCTTGACTTCGCAACGGTTTTGGCAACCGTTTGGGCTTTGGGGTTTGTGATCGCCGTTGCGGTCTGCATCCTCAGACATATCCTCTTTTTACGAGCCGTCAAACGGTGGGGCCGCCCTGTTCACGGAGAGGCTTCCGCTCTTATGGACGAAATCCGGCAGGAGCTGGGGATCAAACGGTCATTCCGCTTGCTGACCAGCCCGGTCATATCGGTTCCGGCTTTGGCGGGGTTTTTCCGTCCGGCGGTCGTCCTGCCCGGTGAAGTGATCGGGGAAGACAAACTTCGGTTTATCTTCCTGCATGAAGCCCTGCATCACAAGCGCAGGGACAACTGGATCAAGCTCTTTTCCTTTTTGGCGACAGCTGTTCATTGGTTCAATCCCTTTGCCCATCTGCTCAACCGCGCCGTTATCACCGAATCGGAAGCGGCCTGCGATTTGGCCGTCCTGCGCCATGCCGGGGCAGACAAGCGTTTTCAGTACGCGGAAACCATTCTGTTCACCGCCAAAAGCGGCGGTCACGCAAAATCCCGGCTGGCTTCGGCTTTCAATAAGAAAGGCGGCAATCTTCAGCGGCGGCTGGGCAGCATCATTGAAACTCCCTCATCCAAACGGTGGGTTTCGGCGATTTGTGCCGCTGCTTTGTTCATAGGCTTGCTCCTCCCGATGGGAGTTTCAGGCTTTCAGGCGCAGGCGGACACGCCGGAGGATGACCTGCCCCGGCTGAAAGACCTTTATGAGGATTATTTCCTGATCGGCGCGTCGGGCGATCTCGGTATACTGGAAAGCCAGCCATACCATCTGCTCATCCGGCAATTCAACTCTTTTACCTTTGAGAATGAAATGAAACCCCAATACATACAAGAAGAAGAGGGCAGTTTCCGTTTCGCAAGAGTTGACGAAATCATGGACTCCCTGCGGGATAAAGACATTTCTTTGGTCGGTCACACATTGGCATGGCACCAGCAGACGCAAAGCTGGATGTGGGACGACGCGGATAAAGCCCAAGAGAGGCTGGAAGCCCATATTGAAGCGGTGATGCGGCATTGCGGCCCGGACATTGCTTACATCGACGTGGTCAACGAAGTGTTTACCAACTCCTTTTATATTGAGGATTGGCGTGACAGTCTCCACGGAGGCGGCTGGTTCGATGTCCTCGGGGAGGACTTTATCGAAATCGCTTTCCGCAAAGCCGACGAAATGCGCCGGGAGATCGGGCGTCCCGACTTAAAATTGTATTACAACGATTATAGCTTGCACATGCCCGGCAAAGCCCATGCCGTATACAAAATGGTAACCGAACTGCGCGCCAAGGGGGTTCCGATCGACGGGATCGGGCTGCAGGCGCATTTTGACCATAGCACCCCGGTGATCAGCGTCCGAAAAACCCTTGAGTTGTTTAATTCCATCCCGGGCATTGAGGTAAGCGTCAGTGAATTGGATATAGGCATGTTCAGTTCTATGGGCAACGGCGGGCTGAATACACAGGAAGACGCCCTTCAAAGCAAGATATACGCCGAACTGTTTGCCCTGTTCAAGGAATATGCCGCCGGCCCGGCCAACCCCGATGAAACCAAGCGTTTGATCACACGCGTCACGTTTTGGGGCATCAACGACGACGCCAACTGGCGCGACGGCCAGTATCCGCTGATTTTTGACAGCGAATTTGCCCCTAAGGGCGCGTTTTACGCCGTTGCCGATCCTGAAGGATTTTTAGCCGAGTTAATTTAAGGAGGTTCCCTTTATGTTCAAACGCTCATTGGCCGCCCTTCTCTGCGGTGTTTTCCTCTTGGCAGGGATGCTGCCCCTCCCCGCAACCGCCGCCGCTGAGATATTGCTCTACAGCTTCTCGTTTGAGGACGAGGCGGAACAAGGCGGGCTCTTTGAACCGACGGGGAAATCGGCCGAGTTTACGTGGGTAACAGGCTCCGGCATAGGGCACAACAGCGATACCGCCCTCAAAGCGGCCCATATTGACGGAAGGCCGTATAACAGCGCGGAAAACGCCCTCCGCCTGACCCTGCCCGAACCGCTCCCCGCCGGAGCCGCTTACAGGATCGTCGCCTGGGTGTATGCCCCGTCGGCCGAAAACCCGGGCAAGGGGACACTGACCGGCCCTGGCTTTGTGCTCAACGGCGATTATCCCGGCGATCAGGGGGTCGTTAAGTTCCCGTCTAATTTCGGAACCCTTCCGATGGATACATGGAAAAGCGTCGACGTCACCATCCCCATGCAGGAAGCCCCCGTCAATACGCTGGATTTCCGCCTGGTGATCAACGACGCCGACAAGCACCCCGACGTTTGGTATTGGGACGGCATCGAGATTTATCAGGTCGGCGACGGCATTGATGTAGATATTCCTGAATGGAACCTCACCGTCCCCTCCCTGCATGAGCTTTACAAAGACTATTTCCTGTTCGGCAACATCTTAGAGCCGCATTTGGTCAGCGACCCGCAGGTCACCGAGATGTATAAAGCCTATTACAACGTCGTGACGTCTGAAAACGCCATGAAACCCCTCTATTTGGCTCCCGAAAAGGATACATACAGCTTCTCCGGCCCCGACCGGATGGTTGACTGGGCACAGAAAAACGGCATCCCCGTCCACGGGCATACCCTAGTTTGGCATTCTCAGTCGGCACCTTGGATGACAACGAACGCCGACGGGAGCTATCTCACCCGCGCCGAAGCCAAGCAAAATTTGGAGAATTTTATCAATACCGTTGCCGGGCACTTTGCCGGGCGCGTCATCTCATGGGATGTCGTGAATGAGGCTTTTACCACCAGTGTCGGTGCCTCTCCCGGCAATTGGCGGGGCGAACTCCGCCTGGGCGGCTCCATGCCGGAGAACTCGGGATGGTACGGTGCCTATGCCAACGGCGCCGACAGAGACGCCGGGGAAAGCGGCTCGGATTATATTTACGACGCCTTTGTCTTTGCCCGCTTGGCAGACCCGAATGCTGTTTTGTATTACAACGATTTCAATGAAGAACAGCCCGGCAAACGCGAAGTGATTGCCCGTATGACCGAAGAGCTCAACGAGCAGTGGAAAACCGACCCGCGCAACACAGAACCGAACCGTTTACTGATCGAAGGACTGGGGCTGCAATCCCATTATTGGGTCGAAGGATTTAACATCGAACGGACGGAGGATACCATCAAACGCTTTATCCAAACAGGTGCGCGCCTGAGCATCTCCGAGCTTGACATCCCCTTCGGCAATCACAGCAGCTACCGAAACCGCACCACCCCGCCAACCGATGAAGAACTGGCTGTTCAAGCCGATTACTACCGTCAAATGTTTGAATTGCTGATCAAATACTCCGACCATATCGAACGCGTCACCATTTGGGGATTGACCGATAACCAAAGCTGGCGCGGCGCGGGTTACCCCGTTCTCTTTGATCGGACGCTCACCCCCAAACCGGCCTTTTACTCGGTGATCGACGTTTTAGAAACGTCTCCCGGCGCGCCGATTGAGACGTCTCCCCCTCCCGAGAACACATCGTCCCCGTCCCCCGCCGATCCTTCTGACGAAGACCCGTCTTCCGAAGATGCGGAGGATGAACCGGGCGGATTCCCCACAGCCCTCTTCGGCGTCATCGGCGGCGTCATTGTCATCGGCGGACTGGGCGTATTTGTTACAAGGCGGGTTAAGAAAGGTTAGGGGATACAGCAAACCGGGTTCATTACCGAAACAAATACAGCTCCCCTGTCGATAATTCGCCTTCCGGCGTTTTAATAATCCCATTGTCCGGCACGGTAAACCACGGGGAAAGTTCCGCGTCATTTGTGTTCCGCACCACATATCCCTCCTGTTCGGGTTCGCCCCCGCGGACAAGGAGGATGACGGCGCGCCCGTTTTCGTCGGCTGCCATATCGGCGATGACGGCTCCGCCGTGGCTGAGGAAGACGCAGCCTGTCTCCGCGCGCACCGCTTGGAGAAGGTCGCTCTTCATCGCCGAGGCGTTGGAGTAGTTATACACCCATTGCAGGTAATCCCACAGAGCGTCGTAACTGTCGTCCGCTTCGGCGGACGCCGCCTGCCAAACGACTTTTCCGTTCTCGTTTTCCTTGATCCGGCTTCCTTCCGCCCATGTGGCGAAATCGAAGACAAACCCGGAGAGGAAATGGAAAGATATATCGTCCTGCCGCCCCGCCTGATAGAGGTATTCGGCGCGGAGGCGCAGCAGGAAATTGGTGTTGCGCATCCGATTACGGTTGTTGTTGATCTTCAGTTCCAGCACGGCGTCGAAGCTGCCGCCGGTCTTAATGGTGCCGTCGTGCAGATAGAGTACGTCGCCGTCTTGTTTCAGCGGGAGAGCCCGTAAATACGCCCCAAACGAATCGTCAGGCAGATCGGTGCGCCGATACCCTTCGGGCGGATTGAAGCGGGTTTCGATGGTTTCGCCTTCGGGGTTTTTAATGGCAATCGGTTCCGGGTCGCTGTCTTCCGGCTCGGGCGGCTCCGACGGTGCTTCGGATGGCTTTTCAACGGGTGAAGGGGTCGGCTGCCCCACCCAGCCGCAGCCGCTCAGTAAAAAAGCGCAGATCAGCAATGGGCAGACAACACGGGAAAAAAGGCTGTTTTTGATACGCATAGGAAAACCCTCCTGTCCGATTGATGTTTTGTTGGAGGTATTGTATAATAGATTTCATAAAAGGGCAAGAGCGAAACGAACTTGCCGGACTTTCTGCGCGTGTTTTTGTTGTATCCCAAAAAGGGAATCCGCAGTCCATCCCGGACTTTAATCTCAAACTGCACGCCGCGTTCTTGGAGGTTATTCTCTTTCAGGGGGTGTTTTAGGGGGTATTGTTATGGCTCTTTGTCGAATTTTGTCGAACGATTTTTATTGCAAATTTATTGACGTTAATTTATAATGTAGCTAAGAACAACAAGATTTCGACAAAGGTGGTGGTTCACAGTGAAGCGGATTGCGGGATGAAGGGCAAAAAATACATGACTTTATGGTAAAATCAGTTACGACCACATATCACACAGTCGGCAGCACTCCTCCATATACAACGACAGTTGATTATGATAAGCCCGGTTGGTCATGCAAGTATGAATACCCTGAATACTATTCTACTGAGGCGACTCCCATTTAGGCAGAATGGAAAATATAGTAAGCCCCCCTTAAAAGGAGTAATGCGGATGTGAGAAGCAGTAGATCACAACAATGGTTCGTTAACCATCAAGCATGGAAAAAAGGTTGTCGTAAAATCATAATTCTCGCAGCTTTTTCAATGATTATCTTGCTGGGCGGATGCACATCATCGCCGTCTGACGGCAAAAGCGACCAAATCATTACAAAAGAGCCTGTGCTATCGTTTCTGAATATGCCCACCTATATGGCTTTTTATGAAGACGAATCCTTGGAAATTGAAATCTGTTTTTTAACGAACATTGAAGATGTGGAAAAAGAAATACTGGAAATCAGTGTAACGACAGATATTGAGGTTCTCACAACAGAGGATTCATGGATTGGTCAAATTATGTATTACGAACAACAGGATACAGCTTTCGCGGTTTACAGAGTTATCATTTACGCGGGAATGCCGGCTGCGGGACATCACAATATTACAGAGCTATTCTTTACTTACATGGGAAAATCATATAGCATACCGATCAACTCATATGAGATCGAAGTGTTGCGGACGGAGAGCAGAGATGACGATATTGTCATTGGTACGCATACAATTTTAAGCGGGGGGTTGGAACGGTATATCGCAGAGATGAGAAACAAAGGCTCGGATATGACTGTTGTCGGATTGGAATGCGGATTGTTAAATGACATACTATCCGTCTCAATTAAAACAGCATCGGACTTTCATACGCCTGACACAACGGATAATCCAACATTGCTTCAAGATGAAAAACGGGCGGTTTGGTTTATGTTCGATTCCGTGAACAGTGATCTATATGGCATGATCATGAAACCTCAAATGAGCTATAAGAGAAATGGTGAGCTATGTAAAAGAGCATTGGGAACAGAGATATTTCTTAGACCGTTTTCTGATGAAGAGTTGCAAAGCCTTATTGAAAGCAATGTGATTGTAACGGGAGAGGGCGGTGGTATATTGCCACCCTCTCCCACTCCTTTTGATTTGTTTAATCCGAGCTGGTCAATGTCCAAGCCGAATTGGACGCCATCAGGCAAAGCGGGGATTGAGCGGTGCTCCGCAACCTAACCGAAACGGATAACAGGCAAAACCCGCGGCGTTCATCGTCCGCGGGTCTGATTTATTATGCGAAACGAACTTGCCGGATACCCTTGCCAAACGGGAAACATTCTGATATAATACTTTACAAATAACACGAACGAAGAAAAGGAGCTGCTCCATGAATATCATCCGTACACCGGTCGTTGAACTGACGAAAGTCCCGGCTCTCGCTTATAAATACAAACTCTCCTCAGGCGGGGCAGGGTTGAAAATCATGTATGAAGAAACCGGGAAAACCGAAACCTTCACCATCTCCAGGCGGGGTGAACTTGTCGCCAGCCAGCCGGGCGTTGCCGCCGGGGAAGCCGCGCTGGAAGCCTTTGAGCTAACCCAAGGCATGGCCTATTCCGCGCGGGGCAAGGTCAAAGCCGTGATCGTCGAGCAGGCGGATGAGGACGAAGCCGTCCCCGAAACGCCGCAGTATTGCATGATCGAGTCGGACGAATACAAAGCGTGGATCGACGCCTACACCGGCCCGGACTATAAAATGAACTATATCAAAATGAACAAAGACCTCATCCAATTCACCGCCAAAAATAAGACCGTCTCGGCTATGGTCGCGGAGAAAGAAGACCGCGACGCCATCCTGCGGCGCGTCGTGCAGATCCAAACCTCCAACCTCACAAAGAACAAAGAATATATGACCGCCGAGATGACCGGCGCGCTGATCGATACCCTTGAGGAACTGGACACCCGTTCGGCGTTTAAGGAACTCAAACTGCACATAACCCGCATGTTGGGCGGCAAGCGATAACTCAAGAACGGTAAAGGTGGGATTGCATGTTCACCAATAAAAAGGTTTTCAAAGAACAATTCAAGCACACCGTTGCAAGTCAATTCGCCAAACCGCTCGAAGACTCAACCGTACACGATCAGTGCGCCGCGCTGGCAAGGCTTGTGCGGACGGCTCTGACCGAACGCTGGGTCAACACCAACAAAATGTATCTGAAACGGGAGACCCGGCAGGTCTACTATTTCTCGCTGGAGTTCCTGATGGGGCAGTGCCTGGAGTCCCACCTCATTTATCTCGGATGGCGCGACGTCTGCGAGGAAGGGCTGCACGAGCTGGGGATCAACCTGGACGACGTTTTGGCCGCCGAGCCGGACGCCGGTTTGGGCAACGGCGGACTTGGCCGCTTGGCCGCCTGTTTCCTCGACTCGATGGCCTCGATGGGCTATCCGGGGCACGGCTGCGGCATCCGTTACCGCCACGGCCTGTTTACCCAGCGCATCGTCGACGGGTATCAGGTGGAGCTGGCCGACGGCTGGCTGCGCGAGAGGAACGACTGGGAGATCCGCAAAAGCGATAAAGAAGTCTTTGTCGATTTCAACGGGCAGGTGGTCAGCGAACAGGGCGAAGACGGGGAATACCATTTCCGCACCGAAAACACACAGCGCGTCCGCGCCGTTCCGCACGACGTCCCCGTCCCCAGTTACGGCTATAAGAACAATATTGTCAACACCCTGCGCCTGTGGAAAGCCGAATCGGTGGAAGACGGGTTCAATTTCGCCTCTTTCTCACGCGGCGATTATGTGGGAGCCACCCTGAACAGCTATTTGGCCGAATCCATCTCCGAAGTGCTCTACCCGGACGATTCCAACTACCAAAACCGCGTCCTGCGCCTCAAACAGCAGTATTTCCTCTGCTCGGCCGGGTTGCAGTCCATTGTGCGCCGCTACTTAAAAAACACGCAGCACAGACTAAGCCAGTTCGCCGAAAAAGTGTGTATCCAAATCAACGATACCCACCCCGCGCTGGCTGTCCCCGAACTGATGCGCCTGCTGATGGACGTCGGCAATATGGGCTGGGACGACGCTTGGGCGATCACCACAAAGACCATTGCCTACACCAACCACACCATCCTGCCCGAGGCGCTGGAGAAATGGCCGTGCGATACCATGCGCGAGCTGCTGCCGCGTGTCTATATGATCATCGAGGAGATCAACCGCCGTTTCTGCGAGGATTTGGCGAAACAATACCCGGGCGACACCGGCCGGTGGAGCCGCATGGCTATCATCGGGGACGGCGTGGTTCGCATGGCGCATTTGGCCATCGTCGGTTCCTTCTCGGTCAACGGCGTGGCGGCCGTACACTCCGAACTGCTGAAAAACGTCGTGCTCAAAGATTTCTACGAGCTTTGGCCCCATAAATTCAGCAACAAGACCAACGGCATCACCCACCGCCGCTGGCTGATCAAGTCCAACCCTGAACTGACCGATTTCATCAACGACGCCATCGGTTCCCTTTGGATCGACGACCCGATGCGTCTCACCGACCTCGAAAGATTGAAAGACGACGCGGCCGCCCTGCACAAACTGGAGGGCATCAAACACCGCAACAAAGAAAAGCTGGCCGAATTTATCCGCATCAACAACGATCTCACCGTTGACCCGGCCGCCATCTTCGACGTGCAGGTCAAACGCATCCATGGCTATAAACGCCAGCTCCTCAACCTGCTTCACGTTCTTTACCTCTACAATAAAATCATGAATGGCGAGGACATCGGCGCGCCGCGTGTTTTCATTGTGGCGGGCAAAGCCGCGCCCAGCTACTATTTTGCCAAAAACGTCATCAAGCTGGCCAATGAGATGAGTGCCGTCATCAGCCGCGACCCTCGCTGCAAAGGGAAGCTCTCGCTGGTTTTCCTCGCCAACTACGGCATTTCCATCGCCGAACGCATCTTCCCGGCCGCCGAGGTCAGCGAGCAAATTTCCACTGCCTCCAAAGAAGCCTCCGGCACATCCAACATGAAATTCATGATGAACGGAGCCTTGACGCTGGGGACGGCGGACGGCGCGAATATTGAAATCTTCCAGCATGTGGGGGAGGAAAACGGCTTCTTGTTCGGCATGACAGTGGATGAAGTCTTGGCTTATTACGCCAACGGCAACTACAACCCGCACCAAGTCCTGGCGCACGATCCCCGGCTTCAGCAATGCACCGAACTGCTGCGGGGAAAACTCTGCCCCAGTTTGCCGGGGGATGAATTTATCAACATCCTGTGTTCCCTCTTTGATTACGGCGACGAGTTCTTCGTCCTCGGTGACTTCGATTCCTATGTCAAGGCGCAGGAGAAAGTGAGCGATACATACGCCGACAGGACGGCATGGAACCGCATGAGCCTGATGAACATCGCGCGAAGCGGCGTCTTCGCGTCAGACAATACCATCCGGCAGTATGCCGAAGAGATTTGGAAGATCGAACCGGTCAAATAACAACGCAGAAAAACGGCTATTGCCGTTTTTCTGCTATTGTCAGCGTTAAGTCCTAGCTTTCGTCCGTCCCCAACGCACTATATACTATGAGAAACGGGAGACGTATGTGAACCGACAAAAGACTTTGGAACCATCATTGTTGGCCGCCGACCCCGGCTTTCTTGCCGAACAGATGAAACAGGCGGAGCGGGGCGGGGCTTTGATGTGGCATCTCGACGTGATGGACGGGCATTTTGTGCCCAACCTGTCGTTCGGGCCGCATATTTGCGCCGGTTTGAAAATACATACCCAACTGCCCATCGACGTGCATCTGATGGTGTCAAACCCGTCAAGGCTGATCGACCCTTTCCTTGAAGCCGGAGCCTCTTCGGTCATCCTGCATGTCGAACTCGCCGATTCCGAGCCCATTCCCCAAATGCTGCGGGAAATCAGGCTGGCGGGAGCCGTTCCGGCCATATCGCTCAACCCGAAGACGCCTCTCGAACTGATCGAGCCCTATCTCCTGATGGTCGGGAGGGTACTGTTAATGTCGGTCGAACCGGGATACGGCGGCCAAACCTTTCTGCCCGGCAGCATCGACCGCGTCCGTGAACTGCGGGAGAGGATCGGCCGGGTGAATCCTGATGTTGAGATTCAGCTTGACGGAGGGGTGACCCTGGAAAACGCGAAAGCCGCCGCCGAAGCGGGAGCCGACATCCTGATCGCGGGAAGCGCGGTCTTTGAGGCGTCTGATATTGAAGCGCGGTGCCGGAAATTTCTTGAGCTGATCGAAAGCTGACCGAAAGGGGATATTCTATGAACAGACCGGGAACGGTGAAAATTGACAAAGTCGTTTTAGAATGCAAAGACCCGGAGACACTCTCCGGGTTCTACTGTAAACTGCTCGGCTGGTCAAAAGGATATGATACCGGGGATTTTATCATCATCGGCTCGGAAGGCGGCAACATCGACATCGGGTTTCAGCGAAACACGGACTATAGCCCGCCCCAATGGCCGGACGCCGACGGCGGGCAGCAGATGCTGATGCACATCGACTTTTGCGTTGCCGCCGATAAACATCAAGAGTGGGTACAATACGCCATTCACTGCGGCGCGAAGAAAGCGGATTTTCAGGCCTCCGAAGACTGGACGGTCATGCTCGACCCCGAAGGCCACCCGTTTTGCATCGATCCGGCGGTTTAGTCTCTTGACTGGTATACCACTTGGCTGATCCGGGGCAGCAGTTCTTCCAAATCGGCGATGAATCCCGGGTTATTGGCTTCGATATAAGCCAAATCCCCTTTTTTTCCGGCTGTTTCGAGTTCCTTTGCTACCTCCGACAGCGCGTCGGCGCCGATATACAAAGCCGCGCTTTTTAAGGCGTGAACGTGGGTCGCGTACAGGGCGAAGTCGCCTGCCTCCAGGCAGGCTTTGATCTTGCCTATTTTCTCCAACGCGTCGCGCAGGAAGGCCGACAGCATATAGCGGAATTTTTCTTCCGAACCGCCCATCAGCCGCAGCCCCTTCTCCGTGTCCAACCCCTCGATTGCCCAGCTCTGCTCCGCCCTTTCCGGCGAAAAGGGCGGGGCTTCGTGATGAACAAACCCGCTGCCGCCGTTGAGGATGTTGGCAATGGATATGGGGTTGACGGGAAGATTCACCGTGTTTAAGGCATGGGGCTGTTCCCCGGGTTCGGCAAGAATAACGGGTTTGACGCCGGGGCACAGTTTGGGAGCCAATATCCTGATGTTGTCATGCAGAGAAGAGGCGGCGAAGATCAATGACCATTCCCCGCCCGGAAGCTCTTGATAAACCTCCGCTTCCGAAAAAACGAGTTTGCAGCGTACGCCGAGGTTTTTGAGCGCGGAGACGACAGTCTCCCCGCAGTGCCCCGACGGTTCGCAGATCAAAACCCCTTTGCTCTCGGCGTCGGTAACCGACGCAAAGTGCTTCAGCAGCCAAACGGCCATGCCGTCTTCTTCGTTGCTGCCGCAGACGCCGTCGGCGGCGGCTTTCACTTCCTCCAGCGCGTTGCCCATCGCCACGCCTGTCCCGGCATAGGAAAGCAGATCTATATCGTTCAAATCGTCGCCGAAGGCGGCGATCTCTTCCCGCGCGATCCCCCAATGCCGCGCCAGCTCGGCGGTGGCTTTGGATTTTGTGGCGTCCTTGTGCATGACCATCGCTATGTTGTCGAGGCTGACATAGAGGTGCAAGTCCTCCGGCAGCAGTCCTTTGATAAAAGCGGCGTCCTCGGAGCCGCATCCCTCCGCGTACACCTTGCCCAGCGCGGAATTGAACACTATATCCAACCCGCGCCCCCCGCACGCCTTTTTTAAGTAACGGGCAAGGTCTTCAGGAACAGGGCGGTCATACACGATCTCGTCCCCGGCCATAGCGCGCGCGCCGTTGTTGACGATCCTTCCGTCAAACAACCCCTCCGGGATCAAGCCTGTCGCGCTGCTTCCGCGGGCTGTGGCGAAAACGGTTTTGATGCCCGCGCCCCGGCAATGACGGAAGACCTCTATGGTGCGGTTGGATACGGTTTTATCATCGCGCAAAAATGTGCCGTCTAAATCGGACACAATCATTTTGATCATACCGTCACCCCCGCATAAGTCTATACTGACAGTATACCATCCCCCTGCCTTGAAATGCAACTTGATTTGTGATAGAATGGAGCCGATCTATAAAAATGGAAAGGTGGGTTTGCGCATGAAACTCAAAACAATCGCGGTCATTATCCTCACGGCAGCCCTGCTGGCAGGGCTGTTCGCCGGATGCTCCGGCACGGACGATTCTTCTCCGATCCCTTCGCCTTCCAAAGCCCCTGACCCAACGCCGTCTTCAGCACAGGAGCCTTCCGGCAATCCTGAGCCTTCTCTTGAACCGTCAGACGATCCTGTGACAGGTCTCCTGGAGGAATACACCGGGTTTTGGACGGGAAGCGTTGACGACATCAGCCTTTCCTTTACCGTGGAAGCGGACGGCAGTGGCGTATACACTTTTGAGCAGAGCGGTTATACCGAAAGCTATGATTTTACGCTGGAAGCCGGAACCGAAACATTCTCCGTACAGATACCCGCCAACAACACGCTTGGCATCGCGTCGATCGAAGGGACATACGCATACACCGGCGGAGTGATGACCCTTGAGGTACAGACAACATTCACCACCGGCAGGGTGTTTGAGTATACCGTTCCATGCCGGAAAGGTTGAGGTTTATGAAATCGTAAATAGCATTACAGCGCATTAAGAGCCGCGTCGAGGTTTTCATCCGATATGGAACTCAAATCCCATGACAGCGCGAAACCGTCCGCGCCTTTTAATGACGAGATGCTCTCGCGGATATATCCCGCCGTAACGGGCGCGGTTTTCGCAAGGTAATTGATTTCCACCCCGGCGTATAACTTCACAGCCCCGATTTGATCGCGTATCCCCTTGATTTCCCGGTTGATAAAGGCGTTGGTGAACTTTTTGGTGTTGATAGCCTTGCGCAAAAACCGTTTTTGGGCGTTTCTCACCCAAACATCGCCGCCAAAAGCGGCGAGCATTTTTTCAAATTCAAAGGGAATCCCGGCGGGCGCGTTGGTTCTCCGGTAAAACATCGGCTTGATAAAGTCGGCATAGGGAGCCAGCCTGCCGTAGTCCTGTCCCACAAAGAAGGATAAAAACGGCGCGAATAAATCCAAACCCACCTTAAAGCCTTTCTGCCGGAAATGCCCCGACAGATCGGCGGCGGCGGCCGTTATAACGTCCGCTTTATAAACGAACAAGCGGGCGAGGGCTTCGTCTTCCAATTCATACCGCAGTTGGCTATACAGATTGATCCCCAACGGATTGTCACCGCGAGCCAGCGCAAGTTCATCCGAAAGACCGTGAAGCGGGAGGCAGTAAGGGCAAAAACAGGTCAACATCGGCTCCAGCCCGCAGATAAAGCTGGGGAAGCGGATTTTATCCAGGAAAACGCCGTCATAGAGAACCCCGCTGAAACGGTTTTCAACGTTTTGCTTAACCCGCCGGAGGTTATCCGGGTTGGCCGGGCAGCCGAAGTCAAACCGCTCCCCTTTTTCGGCCTGAAACGCCTGCTTCACAGGATTCCCATTCGGCCCGATCAGCGGCGAAAGCCCCTTTAGCCCTGAAAACACAGGAAGCCACAGATAAACGTCAATGCCATGCCACTTGCAAAAATTGACCACCCCGCCGATGTTGGCGTTCGGGTTCCAGCCGATCATCACACAGTTGATTTCGGCCTTTTGCAGGATTTTCTCCAGTTTTCCGATCAACAACGGCACATCAAGAGGCTCGGGCGGCGATTCAAACCCGCCTGTGTAAATTTGCACGGTAACGCTGTTTTTCATAGAGGCTGTACACCCGCTTTCTCTTAAACCGATTGTTTATATGTCTGCCGATTCTATACTCAATAATACCGACGGAGGGTCAATGTTGAACAATCCTGTCCGCAGGCTTACCATACACGGTATGATGCTTCAAATCCCCTATTGGTTCGGATGCTGTACATATTTCGCCTTTATCGTGACGACGCTGATCGAGCACGGATGGGCGGACAGCTCCGCCACCGGGGCGGTGACCGCTATGGCGGTCATTTCGATGCTGGCACAGCCGGTCGGCGGATATATCAGCGACCGATTCCTGTCGGAGAAGAAGCTGTCGGTTTTGCTGTTGGTGATGACGACGGTTTGCATCCTGCTGCTGCCGTTATCGCTCGGCTCCGGGAGCAAAGTGCTGGTTTTGGTCAACATGGCCGGGATCACGGTGTCCGCGACGCAAGTCGGCGGGCTGATTGACGCGTGGATCGTGGGGCTGAAACAGGAATACCCGTCGATCAACTACGGGCTGATCCGGGGAACCGGCTCGCTGGCGTTTTCCGTGTCGGCACAGGTGGCGGGGCTGGCAACCATCGCCTTCGGCCACAGCGCGCGGCTGTGGATCGGCGGAGGGTCGGTCTTGCTTGCCATTTTCGCCGCCTTAACATTCCGCCCCGCCCGCCGCGACCGGCCAACAGACGGAAAACCCATCCGCAAGCTGGGCGGGAAGGAAGCGTTCAAGCTGGTATTCGCCTCAAAGCAATATAAATTGCTGTTGAGCGTTTCCTTCTGCCTGATGCTGAGCAACGCCGCCATGATGACGCTCAACCAGCTGCTGATCCGTGACTTCGGAGGAACAACGGCGCAAACCGGGACGGCAACCGCCGTTATGTCCGGCAGTGAAGTGCCGATGATGTTTTTCATGGCCGTCATCTTGAAGAAGGTTGGGTTTAAGAGGCTGCTTCTTTTTTGCAGCACCGTCTATGTCGTTCGGATGCTGGTCACCGCGTCCGTCACAACGGTCAACGGATTGATTTCCACACAGCTCATGCAAGGGCTTACCTTTGCCGTGCTGGTTCCGGTCGCCATGAGCTATCTGTCCCGGATCGTTGACGAACGGGTGCGGTCAACAGCTGTTACGACATACGCCGCCATCACCGCTTCGCTGACCGGCATCCTCGGGAACTTGATCACATCGTCCCTGCTGGCAACAGGCTTTTCGGCGCAGACCGCGCTGATCGTCTTTGCCTGCTCCGCCTTCGTCGGGTTCTCCCTGACGCTATATGGAGTCTTACGAAAAATTTGGTAAAAACGCTTTATTGGCTTCCAGCATTTCATCCAGCATCGGCTTTGCTTTGGCGTAATCGCCGATCAGCGGATGCGCCATCAGAGCGGCCAGCGCGGCGTCCCGGTCGCCGTTTACAGCGGCTTTGACGGTGAGTTTTTCATAGGCTTTCACAGCGCGCATCAGCCCTATGACGTAGCTGTTATACTCCTTGACCGGGAGCGGCGTGACGCCGCCGCGGCCGAGTTGGCACTTGAGCTCCACAACGTCGTCATCGTCCATAAACGGCACGGCTCTGTTGTTTTTGGCCGCCACCACATGGGTTTCGCCCTTATCGTTGAGAATGGAATCGGCCGCCGACATCGCCGCCGTTGAATAGAGGGCTCCGCCGCGTTTTTCAAGCTCGGGCGGCTTGACGGTCAAGGTTTCATCGGCGTATTGCTCCAGCAGCTTTTCTTCCAGCCCGAGGCAGACTTCGCCCCGGGTCTGTTCGGCGTCCCGGCATTTTTGAATTTGCGCCTCCCGGGTGTAGAAATAGCTGAGATAAGAGCTGGGGATATACGGCACGGCGCGCAGAAGAGCGGGATCGTACGCGATTTCCGGCACGTTCTTCATCGAAGCCCCGGCCTTGCCGCTCAACGCCGCCACAAGGTCTTCCGTTTCTCCGTGTTTGACGACGCTGGTGATCCAGCTCAGGTGGTTCAGCCCGACGTATTCATAATCAAACGCCGTTGTTTCAATGGTATCGGCGATCTCTTTCACCATATTGATGGCGCAGTTGCACAACCCGATCATGTTGAGTTTTGTTCGGTTCAAAACCGCTTCGGCGATGATGCCGGAGGGGTTGGAGAAGTTTACCAGCCAAGCACCGTCCGCCGAAAGCCGTTTCATCCGTTCGGCAATATCGAGAATGACCGGGACGGTGCGCAGGGCTTTCATAAAGCCGCCCGCGCCCGTTGTCTCCTGCCCCAAAAGCCCGTATTTCAAAGGGATTTTCTCATCCCGTATCCGCGCCGGCATCTTCCCGACCCGTATCTGCCCGAAGACAAAGAACGCCCCGTCCAAAGCCCGGTCAAGATCGGCCGTTAAGATGACTTCCCCGCCGAATCCGCCCGCCGCGAGCTGGCGTTTGGCCAAGCTGCCGACGGTTTCAAGGCGTTTCTCGTCAATATCCATCAGCGCGACGCTGTCAAACGGCAGGGTCCCCCGCCGTGTGATCAACCCTTCGATCAGTTCAGGCGTATAGGTGCTTCCCGCGCCGATGATGGCGGCTTTCAAACCCATTGTGTTAGTCCCCTCTCGTTTTTTTCATGTTAAACCGATATGCCATCAGCAGCATTGCCACCGCCGGAAACCATCCGGCCGTGTCGGATAGCAAGACGCCCCATTCGCCCCAAACCGGGGTGATGAACAACGCCGACGCCACCCGGGCGAAGAGCTCCGCAAAGCCGGACAGCATGGGGATAAGCGGTCTGCCGATCCCTTGAAGGGCGGAGCGGTAAAGGAAGAGCAGATAGAGCACCGGCATCCCCAGCGAAAGGACGTTGAGCTGCCTGACCCCGACATCCAGCACGGCTTTGACCTGCTCCGGGTCGCCCTCGATCATCAAGCTCAGGATAAACCGCCCGAACAGCAGGGTGAACCCTGAAATGATCACCGACGAGACCAGCATCAGCCGCAGCCCGGTGCTGACCCCCTGCTTGACGCGGTCGTTCCTGCCCGCGCCAAAGTTCTGCGCCACAAAGGTTGCCACCGCCGCCTCAAAGGCACCCGCCGCGATCACAAGCAGACTATACATCCGCTTGGCGGCGGCGACGCCCGCCACGAACTCCGGCCCGTAGCCGTTGGTATACCGCTGAACGATCAGCCCGCCCGTTTCAATGACGGCGTTGCGCATCCCCATCGGCAATCCGAGGCGGAGCAGCTCTTTGGCCGAACCGGCGTCCGGTTTGCGCCCGCAGCCTTTCAGCAATCCCGTTTTGACCAGGGCGCGGAGGCAGTAAGCGCAAGCCGACCCCTGCGCAAGCAGCGTTGCCGACGCGATGCCCGCGATGCCGAACGGTTTGACCAGCGCGAGGTCGAGTACGATGTTGAGAACCGACGCAAAAATCATCGCCAGCAGCGGCGTTTTGCTGTCACCCAACGCCCGCAGAGCCGCGCCCATTAGGTTAGAGGCGAAGAATACGGGCATCCCGCCGATCAAAACGCGCAAACAAGTCGTCGCGCCGTCCAGCAGTTCGGGCGGCGTGTTGAGCAAAATGAGCAGCCCCCTGCTCCCGAAAACACCCGCCAAGCCGATCAATAAACCGAGAGCCGCCGTCAGGTAAACGGATGAGACAAAGGTACGGCGCAGCCCTTCGGTATCTTTCGCGCCGAAACGCTGGGCAAAGACGGTGCCAAACCCCTGCGTGACCCCGAGGACAGTGCTCAAAACCAGCCAAAAGGTGCTGCCCGTCGCGCCGACGGCCGCGAACGCGTTGACGCCGAGCATCCGCCCGACGATCGCGCTGTCGGCCAAAGAGTAGAACATTTGCAGCGCGTTGGCCAGCAGCAAAGGGATGGAGAATCGGATCATCAAACGGAGGGGCTTCCCCCCCTCCGTCATACGGATCAAGAGTTAAACTGCGCGTCGAGCATGGCCTGAAACCCCTCCAGCGTCGCATCGGGCTGCCCCATCATCAGAAAAGAGCGCATATTCATATCCTGAAGCATTTTCATAAACATAAAGCCGATGGAACCCGGCTCCTCCCCGCTGTTTTCCGTTGTAAACTGCGGAGCCTGCGCGATCAAGCCCTTCATAAACGCCTCGCCGCCCGGGAGTTTACATATATCTCGGAAGGGGGTGTTTACATCCACGCGGAAGGGAATCTGACCTGTCGAATTGACGGAAACCTCCGCCTCCAGCGCGGCGTCACGTGACGAACGAGCCGCCATAACGCGGTAGGTGCCGGAGAGGACATGCCAGTCGTGGATGGCTGCGTTGTAATAAGCGAAAGCCGTCTTATCAAGCCGGAAGGTTACCGTTTTCGTCTCACCGGGTTGTAAATAAACTTTCTCAAAACCGCGAAGCTCTTTCTCCGGGCGGATGACCCGCTCGTCCTTCTCCTTTGCCCCGGCGTAGAGCTGCACGATTTCCTTCCCGGCCGTTTTCCCGGTGTTGGTCACGTCAACCGAAACGGTCAGCGTTTGTGTATCGTCCATCGACGGGGCGGACAGTTTTAGGTTGGAATAGTCAAATGTTGTATAACTAAGCCCGTGCCCGAAGGGAAAGAGGACGCCGGTCTCTTTGGCATCGTAATACCGATAGCCCACGAAAATCCCTTCGCGGTATTCGGCCACATCCCCCTCGCCGATGTAATAGAGGTAAGAGGGGTTGTCGCTCAGTTTTTTCGGAAAACTCTCGGCCAGTTTGCCGCACGGGTTGGAAGCACCGAACAGAATGTCGGCGACAGCCCCGCCGCCCGCCTGACCGCCCAAATACCCCTCCAAAACGGCTCCGGCCTTGCCGATCCACGGCATCTCCACCGGCGCGCCGTTGTGCAAAACGACAACCACATTGGGATTGACGGCGGCTACCGCTTCGATTAAACTGATATGCCCGCCGGGCAGCCGCATATGGTGGCGGTCAAACCCTTCCGATTCATATGCCGGGGGCAACCCGACGAACAGAACGCAAACGTCGGCTTCTTTGGCGGCGTTGACCGCTTGGGCTTGCAGGTTCGGGTCGGGTTGGTCACAGCTGTTGATGCTGTAGCCTTTGCTGTAGGTGACGTTGGCATATTCTTTTGAGGCTTCCAAAGCCGTCGTCATCATGATCGGGTTGACTTGCGAGCTTCCCGCTCCCTGATAACGCGGGTTCTCGGCAAACTCGCCGATGAAGGCGATTTTTTGACTTTTCTGCAATGGCAGTAATCCGTCGTTTTTGAGCAGCACCATCGACTCGGCGGCAATTTTGCGCGCCAAATCGTTGTGTTTCTCCCGATCAAACGAGGTTTTCGCGCCTTCCCGTTTCACGCGCTGTAAGAGGTTGAGAATCCGCTCCACCGCTAGGTCAAGGACGGCTTCGTCCAATTCGCCCGAACGGACGGCGGCAATGATCTTGTTATCGTTATAGTCGCTGTTGCTGGGCATTTCCAGCTCCAGCCCGGCTTTCAGCCCCTCGACGCGGTCGTTGACCGCCCCCCAGTCGCTGACAACCAAGCCCTCAAAGCCCCACTGCCCGCGCAGCAAATCGGTCAAAAGCCAATGGTTTTCCGAGGCATATTCGCCGTTGACCTTGTTGTAAGAACACATGACGGTGGCCGGTTGGGCTTCTTGAACAGCCTTTTTGAAAGCGGGGAGGTAGATTTCATGCAGTGTCCGTTCGTCCACCCGGGAATCGCTGGAAAAACGGCGGGTTTCCTGATTGTTGGCGGCAAAATGCTTCAAACTGGTGCCGACGCCTTTGGACTGCACCCCTTGAATGTGCGCCGAAGCCATCTCCCCGGCCAAATAAGGGTCTTCGGAGAAGTATTCAAAGTTGCGCCCGCAGAGCGGGGAGCGTTTGATGTTGACGCCGGGGCCTAAAAGAATGCTGACGCCTTCGGCGGCGCATTCGTCCCCCAGCGCTTCGCCCATCTCGCGCAAAAGGCCGCGGTCGAACGAGCAGGCCGACAGCGCGGCCGGCGGGAAACAGGTGGACGGCACGCTTTGCGCCAGCCCCAAATGGTCTGTCTCTCCCCCTTGTTTGCGCAGCCCGTGCGGCCCGTCGGTCATCATGACGGACGGAATGCCTAGCCGCTCAATGGATTTGGTTTCCCAAAACCCCAGCCCGGAGCAGAGCGACGCTTTTTCTTCTAAGGTCATTTGCGAAATGAGCTTTTTACTTTCCATCAGCGGCCTCCGGCGGTTTTCTGAAATCATAGCGTTTATTCCGGCTGAACTCCCAGGGGTCGTGGATTTTCGGCACGTCGGTCAGAAGCCGTTTGGTGTATTCCGCCTTCGGATTGAGGATGACCTCGTCGGCCGATCCGTATTCCACGAACCGGCCGCGCTCCATGATGTAGACCGAATCGGAGACATAGTAGGCAAGCCCGATGTCGTGGGTGATAAAAATGATCATCATGCCCGTTTCCCGGCGCAAATCCATCAGCATGTCGAGGATGGTGGCTCTAGAGCAGGCGTCGATCATCGACGTAGGCTCATCGGCCAGCAGGATTTTCGGCTTGAGGAGGAAGATGCGGGCGATCATCAGCCGCTGCATCTGCCCGCCCGACAGCTCAAAGGGGTATTTGTTGGTCAGCTCCTCAAATTTGAGGTTGACAAAGCTGCAAGCCTCTGTCATCATCTCGATCTTTGTCTCTTTCGGCAGGCGGCGTCCGCCGCGCATGTTGATGCAGTCGAGCAGCACCGAGTCGATTTTATGAAAGATGTTGAAAGAAGAGAAGGGGTCTTGAAAAATGGCCTGTATGCCCTTCCAGTATTCCTTTTTCTTGCGGTGGGTGCGGATGTCGCGTTTTTGCCCCATAAAGGATATGTCGCCTTCGGTCACGCCGGTCAACCCCAGCAGCATCTTGACCAGCGTTGTCTTGCCGCTACCCGATTCCCCAACGATCGAGATTAGCTCGCCCGTGTAGAAATCAAAATCCACATGGTCAACGGCCACCGTTTTCTTATCGCCGAAGCCGAACACTTTGGTGACGCCCGAACCGCTCAGGCAAAGCTCCCTCTTTTCACTGCTCATGACCGTAAACCTCCCTGAGTTCGGTTTCGGGTACGATACAACGGCTGCCCCGCCCGTTCCCCAAATCCTCAAACGAAACGGCCGTCATCCGGCATTGCGGCTTAACATACTTGCAGCGCGCCGCGAAACGGCAGCCTTCGGGCGGTTTTTTCAAGTTGGGCGGCGTGCCTGGGATGGCGGTGAGTTTGATGTCGCGCGTGCCGCCTTCGGGGACGAGGATGGAACCCATCAGCCCTTTGGAATAGGGGTGGACGGGGTCGAAGATCATCTGCTCGGCACTCCCCTTTTCAACGATCTGCCCGGCGTACATGACCATGATGTCGTCGGTGACGTTGAAGAGCAGCGGCAGCTCATGGGTGATAAAGATCATCGACTTGATATAGCCCAGCTCCATCAGGTCGTGGATCATTTTGATCACCATCTTTTGGCTGGTCACGTCAAGCGCGCTGGACGGCTCGTCGGCAATCAGCACTTTGGGCGAAAGGATGGTGGAAACGGCGATGACGGTGCGCTGCTTCATGCCGCCCGACAATTCCACCGCGTGTTTTTGCAGGGTCTGCGGCTCTAGGTTGAGAATCTCAAACCGTTCCCGCGCCAAGTCGTAGATGTCTTTCTTGGTTGCTTTGGGATTGTGGGCGCGCACAACGTCCTCGATAAAGCGGATGATCTTCCGGGTTGGGTTGAGCGCGTTCATGGCCGCCTGCGGGATATAGGCGATTTCGGTGCCCAACACATTTTTGCGCACATCGTCGGGCTTCCGCCCGGAAATATTCTGCCCGTCGATGAGTATGTCGCCCTGAATGTAATGCAGCGGGGCGAAATAATAGCCCATCAGGCTGAGAGCCAGCGTCGATTTGCCGCAGCCGGATTCCCCCGCGATGCCGAGAGAACGCCCTTCCTCCACCTTGAACGATACATCGTTGACGGCGTAGACGCCTTCGCCGAAACGGGTGACGTATTTGGTAGACAGGTTGTTGACTTCCATCATAATCTTTCCCATAATCAACAGCCCCCCTTAGTCCCGCAGCTGCGGGTTGAAAATCTGATCCAGCCCGGTGTTCATTAAGTTGAGAGAGAAGGAGATCAGCGCGATAACGATGATGACCGGATAATAGGCCCACCACGCGCCGCTGATATGCGCCGCCGATTTCATGATCGACCACTCCATCACCAAGCCGAGGGTGGCCGTGTCGGTGGTTTTCGGCCCCAACCCCAGCATGGATAACCCCGCTTCGGCCAAAATGGCGGAGGATATTTGCAGGATAAACGCCATGACGACATAACTGGCAATATAGGGCAGGATGTCGCCTACCACGATGCGCGGCAGCGAGTGGCCGCTCAGCTTGCTCAAATTTACATGGTCGCGGTTCCGCAGGGAGATGACCTGCGCCCGCACCGAACGGGTCGTCCAAACCCAGGAAGTCAGGCCGATGACAATGGCCACCGTGGTCGCGCCCCTTCGGGATTGGTCGATGCTGTATGAGATTAGGATGAGCAGGATAAACCCCGGGATGACGGTGAACAGGTTGGTAAAAAACATAATGACGTCGTCGGCGATCCCGCCCAAATAACCGGCCAGCAGCCCTAAAAGAAGTCCGATCATGGTGGCAACAACGCCCGCGATCAGCCCGATCAGCAGGGATGTCCCGATGGCGGAAACCAGCTTTTTCAGCATATCCGCGCCGAAGTTGTCGGTGCCGAGAGGGAGCCAAATCGTATTGGCCACGTCGCCGACGTTGACGTAATCGTTCTCTGTGACCATCTTCTTACGCACATATTCATCGGTGCCCGGGTCGTATTGCAAAACCTCCAAATCCTCGGAGACGAAGATGCCCGCCAGTTTATTGTCCAACGCGGTATAGGCTCTCCGCTCGGCAATCGTCTTGCCGATCTGATTCGCCGGGTCGTAGTTGTTCCACCAAAGAGCCATCAGGTCGTGCGTATCGTCAATATCAATAGAGTCTTCCGGCAACCCCAGGCGGGTTAAATAATCCTTGATCGTCTCCCGGTCTTCGGGGAAGAGTTTGCTGCCGATGCGCTTTTCCGCGGCGTCGGGCAGTTTGAAGACGAATGTCCTGTTGACATTCAGGCTGTCGTAGACCGAGACGTAGGTGCCGGGTTTGGTGAAGTTGTTCAGCCCGATCATGGCCAGCGGGTCGCCGGGGTTAAAGAGGGGATAGAGGACGGTGAGGAGCAGGATAAAAGCGAAGATGATGAACCCCGCCAAAAACTTGCCCGGGCGAAACACTTGCCTCAGCGTGTTTTTCATAAAATCATCCCTCCCCTATTCATACTGCGAGGCCTTGATACGGGGGTCTATCAGGCCGTATATGATGTCCAAAATGAAAACGGTGGTCAATACCATCAGCGTGATGATGAAGGTCGAAGCCGAAATCAGCGGGTAGTCGTTTTCCCGTATCCCTTGAAGCAGCGTTGTCCCGAGGCCGGGATAGGAGAAAACGATTTCGGCCACCATGGCGCCGCTGATCATGGTGCCGATGGAAAGGGCAAGCCCTGTGATTTGCGGCAGCATGGCGTTGCGGAAAACGTAGCCGACGATCTTCCGGTCTTTGATGCCCATATAGCGGCTGTATTTCACATAATCGGCGTTGAGCTCATAGATCGACATCGAGCGCATCCCCAAAGACTGCCCGCCGACTGAGATCAGGACGATCGACCAAAACGGCAGATGGTAATGGCTGATGATTCCCGCGAAAAACTTCCAGCTCATATGCGGGATCATGCCCGGCGGATACCCGCCTTGGAAGGGGAACCACTGGAGCCCGATCCCGAATATAACCAACAGGATGATGGCCATCCCGAACGCCGGGACGCCGCCGAGAAAGAGCATGGCGGGCATTAAAACCTTGTCAAAGCCCTTGCGTATATAGGCCGCCAGCGCACCGAGTATGTTGCCTAGGAACCATCCTACGATGATGGCGGGAAATTGCAATCCGATTGTCCAGGGCAGCGCGTTCCCGATCACTTCGGAAACCGGGATCGGGTAGCGGGAGAACGACAGCCCGAAGTCTCCCCGGAGGAGGTTTTTCACATAGATAAAAAACTGCTGTATCACCGGCTTGTCCAAGCCGAATGCGTTCTGATAATGCTCGTACATGGCCTGCGTGGCGGCCGGGTTGTTGGAACCCGCCCCCCCGATCTTCGAAACGATGCTGGCGATGGGGTCGCCCGGCATCAGGCGGGGCAGGATAAAGTTGAGTATAACAGCCGAAACCAGCGTGATGAGAAACCACAGTATCTTTCTGGTGAAGTATTTACGGTACCCTTTCACCCGAACCAACCCTCCAATTACAAGAGGGCGGCCATGCTTCTGTTTCCTGAAACATGGCCGCCACCGCTATTGAAATTTAGCCTACGAGCGTGAGGTTATAAAGATCGGCGATGCCGTAGCCGCTGATGCTGTTGTTGGGCGGTACGTTACGGCCGTCGTCCGACGAGGTGAAGCCCGTCCAAACCGATTCGTTTACGGTGTGGAACTTCTCGGGGCGGTACATCAGCGAGAAGGAAGGCACTTCGGTGAGATAAATCTCAACCAGTTTGGTGTAGTATTCCCTCAGTTTGGCCGCGTCGGTTTCCTGCGGGATGAGCTTCAGGATGTCGTCAACTTCGGAGTTGCTGTATTGACCGAAGTTGCCCGTCCAGTTGTTGTCGAGGTTGTTGAACTCGGAGCTCAGCAGGGCGCGGATGCGGCTGTAGGGCTGTGCCGGGGCGTTGCCCTGCGTGCTGAACATAAAGATGTCGAACTCGGTTTGGGAGGCGGAGGTCATGGTGACCTGATAGACCGACCAGTCGGTGAAATAGGTTTCCATTTCGATGCCGATCTTTTCGCCGGCGGCGGCCACGACGTACATGGCGGCTTCCCAGTCACTCCAGCCGGTGGGGCAGGAAACCTTGTAAGAGAGTTTTTCACCGTCTTTTTCACGGTAGCCGCTGTCGCCGATGGCGTAGCCGGCCGCGTCAAGCATAGCGTTGGCGCCGTCGATGTCGTTCCCGACCCATTGCAGAGCGGCGACGTCGGCTTTGTTATACATAGCCTGCTCGGCGGCCGACGGGTTCATCAGCGAACGGGGAACATCTTTGAACGACGGGCTTTGGTTGGTCATGGCGTTGGCGAGGATCATGTCATAGTCAACCGAGATGGCGATGGCTTTGCGGACGATCGGATCGTCAAGGCCGACTTTGGGGCTGTTCATGTTGAAATAGGCTGTGGGCATATTGGCGGCGATGTGATAGGGGGCGTCCGCCAAATAGGTGGAAACGGGCAGACCCTGTTCCGTCCACATCTTATAAGAGTTTTCGATATAGTTTTGGCTGACGTCGACTTCGCCTACGACGAAGACCGAGTCGCCCGCGGCGTTGCTTTCATAGAGGACGTTGCCGATATACTTGGGAGCGGGCAGTTTGCCCCACATCGAGGCGTCCTGTCCCCAGTAGCTGTCGTTGCGGGTGAGGATGACTTTGTTGTCGTCCATGAAGAAGGGGCCGTAGGCGCCGGAATAAACGCAATCCTGACCTTTGTCGTTGGCGATGCTGTCTTTGTCGCCGCCGTTACGGTCAATCAGGGCTTCCAGCCATGCTTTGTTCAGGATATAGCGTTCGCCGAGATACTGGATCATCATATTGGCGTTAACGGGCTTGCCGTTTTCGACAACGGCTTTGATGACGACGGTGCTGTCGTCGGCCGCTACGACGTCGGCGATATACGGCGTCCAGTTGGCGTATCCGTCAGGCAGATAATTCACGCTGGCTTCCCAAGTGAAAGCGGCGTCGTGCGCGGTAACAGCCGAGCCGTCGTTCCATTTGGCGGCAGATTTGAGGGTGTAGGTCAGTTCTGTCCTGTCGGCGTTAAAACTGTAGCCGTCCACGCCGCCGTCGGCCAAAAGGGGATACATTTTGTTATCCAGGAAGTTGTACATATACGGGGTTTCCATCATGGGCAGCCGGGCGCCGTCGGCGGTCTGCTCGAAGGCCAAAGGGTTGTTCATGTTGCTGGAAAAAGCGTTCCAGCCAACCGAGGGGCCCCACTGGAAGCCGTTGAAATAGAGGGCTTCGTTACGCGGAATATCGGTTGTGTCGCCGGAATCGGCGCTGGGGGGCGGGGCGGAGGTGTCGTTGGAGCTGGGGGTGTTTTCACCGGGGGGGTTGCTGTCTTCCGGGGAAGTGTCGCCGCCGCCGCAGGCCGCCATAAAGGCGAACAGCATCACGGAGACAAGTGCAAGTGCTAGCAGACGTTTTGTTTTCATTCAGATTTCCTCCTAATTTGATAGTTCCTCCCAAATATTACCTGGACGGAACAATATTAAATTTATATTAACTCTTTCTTGCGGCATTGTCAAGAATTATTTTCAGCGAATGTTCCAAACCGACCGCGCCTTGATCTCCTTGGCGTCTCCCCGGATGATTTGCACCGTGACGCTCCCCGCGTTTATGTCGAAAAAGTTGTCGCTTAATATGAAGTCTTCGTCGCCGGAATAGAGTTCGACGCTTTTGGCAAAGGCCTCTGCCGTGACGGTCAGCGTATCGCCTTCCCGTTTCACCGACAGTTTGGGGTCGCGGAAAGCAAAGTGCTTGGGCATACAGAACAACGCCGTCCCGGAAGAGATTGTTTCCCCGTTTGCCGAAAAATCATAACTGATGTAGTTGGACAGTTCGTCACAATCGGAAAAATCCATCTCTTCCAGCCAAACCGACGACAGCGCGTCAGCCGTTACCGCTTGCTCCCCGCTCTTCAATACCGACCCCGCCGGGTCGCGCAGTGCCCATGAAACCGTCCCGGTCACGCCGGACATCGTTTCGTTGGCGACCGACAGGCGAGCCGCTTTGCGTATGGGTTCGGGCTGGGCGACGCAGGAGGGGCGTTCGGTCATCTCGCCTGTTTCCTCGCAGGAAACCATCACCGGGGCGAAGAAGCGTTTGGCATAGTAATGCAGGGCTTTCCAGCGTCCGAAATAGTCGATCGACGCCCAAGAGGCGACCGGCCATATATCGTTGAGCTGCCAATAGATGGCTCCCATGCAGCGTCCCCGGTTGCGCCGCCAGTGTTCGATGCCGTAGCGGATGGCGTCGGCCTGCAACAGCTGCGTCGCGTAGAGGAGGGTTCCGAAATCGGACGGATAGAGATAGGTGGCGGAAAGGTAGGTCAGCAATTTACCGTTGGCTCCCTGATTGCGCTGGTGCATTTCCATGACGCGGGAGAAGATGTTGCGGTCTTCGGGCAGGGTGAAGGCTTTGACCGTTTTCAAATCAGGGAAACTCTGAAAGCCAAACTCCGAGGCATAGCGGAAATGGAACTTGCGGTATTCGCTGAACGGCTTGTTGCCGTGCCAAACATCCCAGTAGTGGGTGTTGCCGCGGTTGGGGTCGTTGGGGTCGTCAAACCCGCCGCCCGACGACGGCGAAGACGGCCAGTAAAAGGTGTGCCTGTCATGCTCGCGCAGCACCTGCGGGATGATGTATTCAAAGATGCGGGAATAATCGGCCCGCTGCTTAAACGACGCGTTGTATCCCTTATAATGCCATTCCAGCTCGTTGTTGCCGCACCACAGCCCCAAAGACGGATGGTGGCGCAGTCGTTTGACATTGTCGGCCACCTCGGCGCGTATGGTGGCGTCAAACGCCGGGGTCAGGTCATAGACGGCGCAGGCGAACATGAAATCCTGCCAGACGATCAGCCCCAGCTCATCGCAGAAATCGTAGAAATAGTCGTGGGGGTAAAACCCGCCGCCCCAGACACGGATGGTGTTGAAATGCGCGGCGACGCATTCCTCCAGCAGGAAGCGGGTACGTTCGGGCGTGATACGGCTGAAAATATTGTCCTCCGGGATGTAATCGGCTCCCATTGAAAAAATCTGTACGCCGTTGACGGTGAAGGCGAACGATTCGCCCCATTCGTCCTTTTCCTGCGTCACCGTCAATGTCCGCAGCCCGATCCGCCGTTCCCAGACGCCGGCCTCCCGCCCATTTGCCCGCAGAGCGGCCCGTACGGTATACAGCGGCTGGCCGCCGTATCCGTTCGGCCACCACAGTTCGGGGTTTTCGATGATGATAGGCTCCCCGCCCGAACGGAACATCGTCCCATCCGGGGCGGTGACGGTCACCGAAACGTCCCCGGGGGTTGCTTCGATCTCAAAGCCCAGCTCTACCTTGCCGTTTTCATGCTTTTGGGTGACGTATACACTGTCGATCCGCCCGTCTCCAACCGAGACGACGGAAATGTCCCGCCAGATTCCGGCGTCAGGCAGACGGGGGCCCCAGTCCCATCCAAACATACAGTGTGCTTTTCGCAGTTGTGAAAAGCCGCGCATGGCGTCTTGGGAGCCGTCGGTATAGACATTGGCGAACCGTTCGGCGACGGCTTTCGTGGGCGACCGAAAGGTCAGGGAAAGGGTATTCCCCTTCGGACGGACGAACTCGGTGATCGGAAACTCCCACGTCCGGTGCATGTTGTCCACATGCCCGATGGGTTGTCCGTTCAATTCCAAATCGCAGACGGTATCCAGCCCTTCACAGCGGAGCAGGGTATTTCCAATAATGTCATCCATATCGAAAGTGCGGGTATATATAAAGTCGCCCTCCATGATGTTCAGGGCGTCCAGCTCGTTCATCCTGTAGAAAGGGTCTTCCATCTTGCCCTCCCGGAGCAAATCGGCATAGACCGAACCGGGGACTTGCGCGGGCAATGTTTGGCCGTCAAGCGATCCCCCGGTGATCGAAAGCTGCCAAGAACCGTTGAGTGATTGTTTCCGCATGAGGCAAACCCCTTTCTTCTATGACGCCGGATGGATCATGACAGTTGCTTCCCTTGTGACTTGCAAATCCGGCGAACAGCCTATCGTGATGGTAAAACCCTGACCGTTGATTACAGCTTCATATTCCAACGCCCAGCCGCCGAAAAACTCATTGTTTTCCAAATTGTACACATCTCCCACAACCCCGAACAGCGCGTCCAATTCTGTTGCCGGGACTGTTTCTGTCTGCCCGTCAATCAACACATATAAATTACACCACAACCTAACCGATTTGCCTGCCGGCTGTATTTCTGAGGTATAATCGTCAAATCCGAACCAAAGCCCATTGAAAATGTACCATTCCCCTGCCCACCATTCCGTCCCTTCATACGCACCAACCAGCTCTTCCAGCTCCCGCGGCGTTTTCCCCAGCCATGCAAACGGTTCGTTTTTGATGCTCAGTTCAGTTGACTGTGATAGAGGCAGTTCTGTTGACGGAGACGGAAATGGCTCTTCCGGCGGAGGAGGATTCTCCGGCTCTTCCGGCGATTGGCCGCTCGGTTTTAACAGGTCGTTGGGGTTGAAAGGGTTCCCTTTCCCCGGGGACGACGGCTCCGCTTCCGAAGACGGGGAACCTTCCGGGTTGCCGGGATCCTCTGTTTCCGCCGGGCTTGAGCAGGCAGTGAGCAGCAGTATGATTGCCAGCAATGCTGCCGATAACCGTTTCATTGGGCGATTCACCTCTCATGCTTTCTTCTGTCTCATTATAAATGTTTGCCAAACCATTTGCAATAGGGTATACTGCAAGCGAAAGGAGGCGGTTTGATGAGGGCAAGATTCAAAACCGCGCCGCCGTCCGTTTTGCTGGCCGCGATATTCCTGTTCTTTTCGCTCCTGTACTTCACGCTTCGTTTGTTCGGATACACTCTTGTGCCGAACAGCCGGGTCGGCCCGACAGCTTTGTCCACCGTCATCACCGGGGCGATGGTTTGGCTGACCGTTAAAGGGGTCAAAACCAGGAAAGACGCGTCAAAACTGACCGTCGTCACATCGGCTCTCCTGCCGCCGCTCGCGGTCATTTTCTGCATCGGTAAAGACATTGGTTACGACGTCGGGGGAATCGAGGTTTACACCCTCACCGTTTACGCCTACATCTCCATGACCTGCGCCATGGCGTTGTTTTTCACAAATGTGAAAAGCCTGATGTTCCGTTATATCGCGGGGATCATCTATTGCGTGTTGATTGTGATATTTTCGTTCGGACTGTTTGTGCAGATGGTGCTGTGGGATTGGGATTCTGATGTAGTATGGTCGGAACTGTCGCCGAACGGTGTTTATTTAGCGGAGGTTTATAACAATGGCAATATATGGATCAAGCAGCAGGGTAAAGATAAAAATATATTGATCGGGACACTCAAAAAGGATACAAAAGAGATATATGAGGGGAATCCAAATGGCGCAGATAAATTGATCATTAGATGGGAAGAAGATGATATATTATATATAAACAGCAATATTTATACTATTAAATGATAATTATTTTCTGATGCATTAATTGCCGTTTGAACATGAAAACATACCCTTGATAAACATAATTCTACAAATTTTCATTTTTTTATTGACAAGCCGATTTAGGCATGCTATCTTTTATAAAGATGTCCTTAACAGCTTAGACTGCAAATATGCATAACGGCTATGTAGGGCAAATTATCAATTAGGAGTGAAGCACGTTGTCAAAACTGCATTGGTCAAATATTCCTTACGATGAACGCAAAAATATCCATGAAATGTATATGGAGGTTATTAAGGCATATAAAAATAATGGTCATGCTGAGATTGCCTTAGTATTCATTGCCCAAGCAGGAGAACATAACCGACCTTATTATTACAATACGACTGAGGGTTCGTATGAAATTGTCATTGATCAAGTAGTTGAAGAGAATGGAGAAGAGCTTTTCCGTAGATTGCCTACACAAGAAAAGGTAGAACTGTTGAAAGCAAAAGCGGAAAACGAAGGCTGCAAAGAATATTACATAACAACCATGCATAATCATAGAACAGGTGCTTTTTTTGGATTTGTTGATATTTATACATTTATGTTAGAGCCAAAAATGAAAAAATGTTACTTAGACACCTCAACTTGTATCTGCAGCTTTATTAAGCAAAGAGGGAAAGTTATGACTATAGAAGAAGTGGATAGATTTATAACTGATACACTTCTTCACTTAGATGATAAGCAAAATGAACGCGCAATGAGAATATTATCGGCATATCAAATGGCAGAATACGTAAAGAACGAAATGGAAAAAACCGGTTTATTTGGAATGAATCGAGATGCGGATAGCAATGAACGATTTTTAGGCAGGTTAAACAGAGTATTTGAACAAGAAATGAGAGATTCTGTATATGATGAAACATTGAATCATGTAGTAGGTGGGCTTGATGACTTTATCAACTGGACAAGGATGCCTAAAAAGAAATTAATAGCGGAGTAAAAATTTTTAAAAACCTTGATAAAAACCTTGAAAAGATAAATTTTCTATGATATACTGTGTAGTAGTGTTTTTGTAATTGGTAGAGTAGAAAGGAGGGCACATCAGATGATGGCATTTAGCAGCGAGGTTAAGGACGTTTATAAAAAATGTATGGACGCTATTAACCCAAACGAAGAGCAAATTGATTTTCTCTTTGAGTGTCGAAATGCGGAGGAAGGGGAATTGCGTAGCTATCCCCTTGATGATTTTGTAATCCGGACATTCCGAATCACAAAACAAGAGTTGTCTCGCTATACAAAACCCGAGTATGCAGAGCATGGTGTCTCGTCTATACTTGAAGAGATTTTGCTAGAAAGGCTTGCCAAGGTAGAGGGATATAGGCGAACAAGCCTTTTCGGTAGGGTGTAATTATAGAAAGAATGTCAACTGCAACATATGCGACCATCAACCCCCGCCGCAGCGGGGGTTTTTGATGTTCACCGGGCAGGGGGGTTATGGTTTGATATTCCGGCGTATTCCATCCAAAAAAAGCCGCTTTGAAGCAATCGTTCACGCGCCGCGTCCCAATCGGCGGCGGGAGCCGCTATAACGCGGTTTCCCGCGCTTGCGTGAAAACCGCCGTTTTCACCCTCTTCCACATCCATCAGCCAAACGGTTATGAATGAGAAATCCTTGTCGGTGAAAAGCAAGCCGAACGGATGCCGTCCGGGGATTGGATTTTTACCGGATGGTTCGGAAAAATGCTCAATGAACCCGTGACTGAACGGTTCGGTGAACACAATCTCCGTTTCCGAAAACATTGTAAGAGGGTATCCGCTGACTTCAAACGTCCCTTTATAGCGCGGGTTTGCAAACCATCGGTTTTGCAGCCATCCATCCAAACGGACGGTCACGTCGGTGGTCTCAAAAGGTTCAAAATCGCCTGTATTCTGCCCTTCCGCCCCAATCAGCAAAATTTCAAGCCCGGCGATTTCTTGCCGGATATGCCGCGGTATGCAGCTTACCCCGAATGTGGCGGCAAAAACCGCCAGTTCCGCGCATAAGACAATCGCGATGATTTTGATCGTTTTAGACAACAGCCTTCCCTCCCGAAAT
The DNA here is from genome assembly GCA_009782475.1 of Oscillospiraceae bacterium. GTDB lineage: Bacteria > Bacillota > Clostridia > Oscillospirales > UBA929 > UBA929. The sequence continues at coordinate 145,581 of WRIZ01000001.1, forward strand.
AAAATACCCTCCGTCTAAACGGGGGTATTTTATCATAGTTAACCAATCAGTTGGTGATGGTCTGCTCGGTTTCTTTATCGAAGAGATGGACTTTCTTGGTGTCGAATGCCACTTGGATCACGTCGCCGGTTTTGCTGATGGAACGGGGTTCGACGCGGGCGACGAAATTGCGGCCTTCGCCGTTCATGTACAGATAGGTTTCGGCACCCATCATTTCAACAACGTCGACGTTCATTTTGACTTGTGACTCGGGGTGCTGGGCGAGGTAGCTCTCTTCGTCGTGGATGTTTTCAGGGCGGATGCCTAAAATGACCTCTTTCCCGGCATAGCTGAGGACTTCGGGTTTGCGCCCTTTGGCGTCGGGCAGCAGGATTTTGGCTTCGCCGAAGACAAGGTAGGTCTTGCCGCCTTCGTCCAAAATGGTGCAATCGACAAAGTTCATCTGCGGGGAGCCGATGAAACCGGCGACAAAGAGGTTGCACGGTTCCTGATAGAGTTTCTGCGGCGCGGCGATTTGCTGGATGAAACCGTCTTTCATGACAACGATGCGGGTACCCATCGTCATCGCTTCCACCTGGTCATGGGTAACGTAGATGAAGGTGGTTTCAAGACGCATATGTAATTTGGTGAGCTCTGTCCTCATCTGGGCGCGCAGTTTGGCGTCGAGGTTGGAGAGAGGCTCGTCGAGCAGGAAGACTTTCGGGTTGCGGACGATGGCGCGACCCAGCGCGACGCGCTGACGCTGACCGCCGGAAAGAGCCTTGGGTTTGCGGTCAAGCAACTGCTCGATCTCCAGGACTTTGGCGGCTTCGGCAACGCGGCGTTTGATCTCGTCTTTGGGCGTCTTGCGGAGCTTGAGGCCGAACGCCATGTTATCAAAGACCGTCATATGCGGATAAAGCGCGTAGTTTTGGAAAACCATCGCGATGTCGCGGTCTTTGGGCGGGGTGTCGTTGACCAGTTTGTCGTCGATGTACAGTTCGCCTTCGCTGATTTCTTCCAAGCCGGCGATCATACGCAGGGTGGTGGATTTCCCGCAGCCCGACGGGCCGACCAAAATGATAAATTCTTTGTCGGCGATGTCGAGGTTGAAATCGGAAACCGCGATGACGCCGCCCGGATAACGCTTGTAAATGCCGTTCAGGGTTACGCTTGCCATAGTGTGATGACCCTCCTACCAATATTCATATTTATGTATTATCAATATACCATACGTTTACCGAAAACTCTATTCCCCTAAATAACCAAACTTTTTTATCCATATTTGGTGATGTTGCATAACGAGGATTGGACGTTCTATTGCCTGTCTCCGATGAATATCCTGTTCTCATAAGGAGGGTTTATCCATGTTTATTTTCACCGCCAAGCTGACACGCAAGAAGCTCGCCGTTGGCATCGGCGCCGTCGGCGTACTGCTGATCGGCATCATCATCCTCATGTCGGGACGGGGAAAAGCGGAGGTGTCCGCCGCCACAGTGCCTTCGGCCAAAGGCGTTAAAACGGCGGAAGACCGCGTTTCCTATCTGACCGCTTACGGCTGGACAGCCGACGCCGCGTCGGAAGAATGTCAGGAAGTTGTCATCCCCAAAACCTTTGACGGCGCGTTTGAGGAATACAACACCCTGCAAAAAGGTCAGGGTTTTGACCTGACAAAATACAAAGGCAAACGCGTCAAGCGTTACATATATCAGATCATCAATCATCCGAGCGGACGGACACCGGTGTATGCCAGCGTGCTGATCTATAAAAACACCGTGATCGGCGGCGACTTGCAGAACCCCTCGCCGGAAGGGTTTATTCAGGGCTTTGAGCGGAACGTCCCGCTATCGTGACCGCACCAGCCGTAATGCCCTTGCGAGTTTGCTGTTGTACTCTTTAGATAGGGCGTGTTTCGCCTCTAAGTAAGCCGCCAGCGCGACCATCTCGCCGAGTTCTCCGGTGATCAGTTCCAATTCGAGTTCCAACAGGGATTCCTGCTTTTCACCCGCCGACAATGTTCCGCGGTCGAGCGCGAGCTCGGCCGCGGAGCCGTCTTGCAGACGAAGGGGTGCCGCCGTCCGTGTAAATTGAATAACGCAGCGCGGCACAAGCGATCCGGATAAGGCGAGAAGCTCATGGGGCGCGCCTTCCGACACCAAAAGCGGCAGGGCTTTTTCCCAGTCTTCGGCGAAAACCTGCCATTCCCCCCGGCTGACCAAAGAGCCGTCACGCCCGCCCGCCGTTTTGCAGCAGGCAACCGAAACCCCGTTTTCGCGGCGCAAGCGGAGCGACCACTGCCGCTTGTCCAGTTCGCCCTGCTCCGTATCGTAATAGACGGCGTCCATTTCGGTATCGGAAAAGTCCTTCATCAGGCAGGCCTGCACCCGCTCGTCTTCCAAAATGGGCTTGACCGCCCATTCGCCCGGCAGGCGGAGCTTGATTTCGGTTTCAGTCGGCATGGGGCGCGACCTCCTTGATTAGGTTATGTATTACAGATATTTTATCATTTGGATATAATCGCCGCTAGTTTGCAAAAACTCAAACCCATTTTTCTCATAAAACTCAATCAGTTTCGGATGTTCATCGCACTCGAGGAAAACAATACGCCCTCCCGCTAGATTATGGATCGAGTAAACAGTATCAAGCGCGTCTCCCAATAGCGTTTGACCGTCTATCTGATCGTGATACATTTGATTTTTGCCTAATTGACCTAACAATATAGCCTCCGTTGCCTGAACGTCCTTTGAAAAGCCGTCTATTCTCTTTATGGTGGATTTTGACAAGTTTTCTCCCAATTCAAGGGTTTTAATAGTCAAAGTGAAGTAACCATAAATGATCACCTCACCATCAAGAGCTTTTTCAATGTCGATCGCCAAAAATGTCCGGCTTTTATGCCGTTTATCAAAATCGAACGCTTTTTCCTTTAGAAAAGCCTCAACGCCTTTATCCTTGCAGGTAAAATCTTCAATCGCCGTTCTGTAGCTGGGTTCATTGTCTGTTCCTATGATTTTCTTAACTGCGACATACGTTTTAATAACTCATCACCCTTCCTGAGTTCCTCCGCCATGTCTTTTTTAGGAACATAAGGCTCTCGCGGCTTTTCAAGCCCGTCCGCCAATTTTTCTGCGGCTTCATTTGATAAAATGATCCTTTTATAAAATGTTTCCGTTGCCATAAAAGCACCTCCTGATCGCATGATTATTATAACGTGAGTTTACTTGTTTGTCAAGGATTTCAGGGTTTGAACATCCCGCTCCGTCACGTTTTCGTCCAGCTTGGCTCCGGCGATGACGGGCATCCATGCAAGCACGTCCAGTTTATCGATCTTTGCCGTTTTGCAATAAAGTTCTAAATACATCTTCGCCACATCCTCCCGATAAAGCAGATAGAGAAGGTAAGACCTGCAAACGTCGGCGGCGGGGGTGCCGCTGCACGCATCGACCCAGTCGATGATTTTAACACCTTGAGGCGTTTGCAGCAGATTCAACACGTGAAAATCGCCGTGGCAGAGCTTATCATCGGAGGGCAGCTGTTCCAATCGAAGCAGCAGCTCCTCTTTTTGCCCGCTATCTAAATGAGATGTATTTTTGATCTTTTTAGCAAGTCTGTCTTTTTGGTTTGGAAACCCCTCGGCGCGGATGTTGTGCGTCATCATTTGCAAATCGACGGCAATGTTGATATAATCCCGCGCCTTTGCCATATTTTCAAGCATGGATTCACCGAGGGGTTTACCCTTTATGTATTCCATGACAATCGCGGCTTTGCCGCCATATTCTGTGATCTCAAATACGGCGGGTACAGGCAATCCTGCTTTATATGCCTTTTCTTGCAGGTCGGCCTCATAGCGCGCTTCGGCTTGCATATGATCGGCTTTGTATATCTTGACCGCTTTATCTTCATAGTGATAGACGTCGGCCTGCGCCCCGCTGCCAGTCAGCGTCATGTTTGAACTGTCCAATATTCCTTTACTCATTGTAAATCTCTCTTGAAATAAACCTTATCCTTCAATTGCACGCCGTGTTCAAAGAGTACCCCATAATGGTCAAGGATATAGTTTTCGATGCGATGTGAAAACACAAAGCCGCTGTTTTCATAAAACGGCACGATAACAGGGGTGTCGCCTGTTCCAACCATCATCGCTGTGCCTTTGTTTTTGTAATGATCGCAAACGTGATGGATCAAAGCCCTGCCGTATCCCTTTCCTTGAAACTGAGGGTACGTCGCTAGGTTTTGGATCTCGAAAATGCCGTTTCCCTCATCCGTTACCACGCAGATGCTTTTTAAGTCGTCGTCATATAACGCAAACAGCGTGCCTCTGTCCAAATACTTGTCGATCATATCCTCCTGCTCATCGGCCAAAAGCAGCAAATCAAGAAAGTCTTTTTTATGTTCGTTGACGATAACGATATTCAAGCGGAATCCCCCCTGTCTATGATGGTAACATTTCAGCAATTCCATTATACAGTGCCAAGCCCGCTAAATCAAGCCAAACACAACATTTTGCCCTCTTTCCATTTCCCGACAAATTGTTAAAATTTCCCTTTGTATAATGGCTTCGAATTTACATAAGATCGGAGCAGGGTAGGTATGAATACAAGGGAAAAACTATTCGGACGGTTGGGGACGGAGGTTTCGCGGCGAGCCGGGGGGGCGGTGTCGCGCCCGGGCGTGGCGGCGGCCGGGCAGCTGGCTTTGCGGTTCGGCGGGGGGTTCTTGCTCTCCCGGGCGGTGGTGCTGGACGGGATGGCTCCGTTCGGCGCGGGATGGGTGGCGGCCAACGGCGGGGGGACGCGCGGGCTGGCGGCTGTTCTCGGCGCGATCGCGGGAACAATCACCGCCGCCGGGCAGACGCAATCGCTGAAATCACTGGCTATCCTCATTCTCATTTACACAGCCGGGGTGCTGTTCCGAGGGACAAGCCCTGCCCGCCATGCCGTCTTCCTGCCCGCCGTCGGGGGGGCGGTCACGGCCTTTATCGGGATCGTCTTTGTGGCCGGTTCGGGTTTTTCAACGCGCGGCGTCATCCTTTATATAACGGAAATCCTTTTGGTGACCGGCTCCGGGTTTTTCTATACGCTGGCGTCCGACAGCAGCCGCGCCGAAAAGGGGATGCGCGGGGCTTTCAGCCGTCTTGCCCTGCGCTCAACGCTGCTTTTGGCGGTAGCGGAAATCGGCTTGTTTGGAATGATACGCCCCGCCCGTGTCGCGGCGGGCATCATGGTGATGCGGGCGGCCTATCTCAGCGGAGCCGGAATGGGCAGCGCGTCGGGATTGTCGATGGGCTGCATGATGGATCTCTCGCTGGGGTATCCGTTCTTTTCCATGTCCTACGGCGTTTCGGGGCTTCTTTCCGGCGTCTTCCGCAAGACAGGCAAATTCGCCGCCGCCGTCACCTATGTGCTGGCGGGAGCCATCACCGTTTTGTGGGCGGGCACTCCCCAGCTCCGGCTGGCGGCCTTGTCGGAAACATTCATGGCGTCGGTCATCTTTATGCTGCTCCCGGCGGCGGCGGGGCGGCGGGTCAGTGTGATCGAAGACTTGGAAGACCGCGGTTCGCGCAACAGCGAGAGCGGGCGGCGGACGCGGGAATACACCCGCCGGAAGCTGGAGCAGTGCGCTCTGGCGTTTCAGGAGGTGCATAGCCAGCTTCAGACCGTTTTCAAACGGCCGAAAAACGATGAAGATGTAGCCCGGGTCTTCGACCGCACCGCCGAGCGTGTCTGCCGCCATTGTGCCTCACGCGGGCAATGCTGGGATCGGGAGATGGAGAATACATACGGCGTCTTGGGCGGCGTGAGCGGGGTTCTCAACCGCGAAGGGAAGGTGCGCGGCTCGGATTTCCCCCCGTATTTCTCCTCAAAATGTATCCAGTTCAATAAGTTCGTGCATACCGCCAACGAAGAAATGGCGTCGCTTCTCGGACGCAGGAAATACCGCGCCGGGCTGTCCGAGAGCCGCGCGCAGGTCTGTCTGCAATATGCGGAGATGGCGAAAACGCTGAGCCATATCGCCGAGCAGGTGGGGGAAGAAGTCTGTTTTGACGAAGAAGCCGAAGCCCGTATCCGCAAAGCACTCGAACCCTACCGTCTGCCGCTTTCCATCACGGCGTTGAGTACGCCGGAAGGGCAGAAAAGGGTTGAGATCGAAGGGCGGGGCGCGGGGCTGCTGCTTGCCCGCGACCGGAGCGGATTATTAAGGACGCTCAGCCAATGCGCCGGATATACCCTCTCGATGCCGGAGCACATCGTCACGCCGTTGGGAGAAAAATTGGTTTTCGCCGAAGCCGAGCGGCTGAGAGCCGCCATCGGCATCGCGTCGCATAAGAAACAAGGCGAAACGGTCAGCGGGGATTACGGCACATGGTTCAAAACAGCCGGCGGCGACGCCCATATCATTCTATCCGACGGCATGGGGTCGGGGCGCGAAGCCGGAGAGCAGTCGTCCAAGATCGTTTCCTTGCTCGAACGCTTCCTGCGAGCCGGGATCGACCCCCCGTCAGCTCTCAGCACCATCAATTCGACGCTGGTTTTGCGCAACGCCGAGGGCTGTGAATCACTGGTGACGGTTGACCTTTGTATCTGCAACTTGAAAACGGGGCAGACCCGGTTTTTCAAAAACGGGGCGTCGCCTTCTTATATCAGGCGCAAAAACCGCGTTTCGCGCATCATGGGGCAGGGCTGGCCGATCGGCATCGGCCTGTCGCCCGCGCCGGGGTCGGGCGTGACCGGCGTCAAACTCGACGCCGGGGATATGATCGTCCTCACCTCCGACGGCGTTTGCGGCACGGGCGGCGACGCCTGGCTGAGCAAATTTTTGGAAACAAGTGCTGATGTAAGACCAAAAGAACTCGCCGGGCGCATCTTGGAACAAGCCGTATTGCAAAGCGGCCGCGGGGATGATATGATGGTGATGGTATTTGCTTTAGGGGAGTGAAAGCCCATATCTCCACACAAAAAAGCCGCAATCCGCTTGCGGCTTTTTTGTTTGCCGTGGTATACTCGGTTAGCTGGCGCGGAGCAGTTCCAACGCTTTTTTGTACAGCGGATCCATCTCGCACCCGCAGCTGCCGCATTCGACGTCGGCTTTCTCAACGGCGGCGATCAGCGTTTCCTTGTCGGCGTCCGATTGGCTGCCCAGCCACGCTTTGGCCGGTGCGTCGATGACGTCCCAGCCGCTTTCGGCGAATTTGGTGACGATGCCGGTCAGTTCTTGGCTTGCCATAAGGTAGTCCTCCTCTATGTACTTAGTAAAACGATTATAGCACACAAACTGGACAACTATATGTCATATTTAACATAAAGTTTCCTGATATGAAGGATGTGAACGAATGCCGGAGATTCTCGTAACGGTGACAGGTTATGCCGCCGACGGAAGCGGCGTGGCGCGTCTGCCCGACGGGCGGGTCGCTTTCATTCCAGGCGCGGCGCGGGAAGATGTTGTTGAAATCAATATCATCAAAAAGCGCCCAAGAAGCTGCCGTGCCGAAATAACCCGCATCCTCCAGCCGTCGCCGCACCGCGCCGAGCCGGATTGCCCTGTCTATCCGGCGTGCGGCGGCTGTGACTTCCGGCATATCACCTATGAGGAAGAGCTGCGGGCAAAGCTCGCCCGGATCAACGACGCGCTGGAACGCATCGCCAAAGTGTCCGTCCGCGCCGACGAGATTTTGACGACCGGGCAGATCAACGGCTACCGCAACAAAGCCGTCTTTCACTCCGAAGAGCGGGATGGAAAAGCGGTGACCGGGTTTTACCGCCCCAAGAGCCATATCGTCGTGCCTGTTGACCGCTGCCTGCTGATGCGGGACAAACCCCGTGGGGCGGAGGAGCTGGACGGCTTGACCTTTCAGGTTTCGGAAGGGTCGTTTTTTCAAGTCAGCACCGGGGCGGCTCTCCTGCTTTGCCAAAAGGCGCGTGAATACGCAGCCCTGACCAAAGAGGAAACCCTCCTTGACCTTTACTGCGGCGTCGGGCTGTTCACCCTCTTTTTAGGGCGGGACGCCAAAAACGCGCTGGGTGTGGAAAACAACCCCGCCGCCGTGGCCGACGCGAGGGAAAACGCGCGCGTCAACGGGTTTTCCCATGTGCAATTCCTCTGCGCCGACGCCGACGAATGGGACGCCGGGGATTTCCATCCCGATTGCGTTGTGGCCGACCCGCCGCGCAAGGGGTTATCAGGGGAAGCTGTCAACAAGATACTAGAACTGTCGCCCAAAAAGCTCATCTACATCTCCTGCGACCCGGCGACGCTGGCGCGGGACATCAAACTGTTGGAAGGGTACACGGCGCGGTCTGTGACCGCTGTGGACATGTTCCCCCGGACGGCGCATGTGGAGTGCTGCTGTTTGCTGACAAAATAACCGGTCTATACTGTAGGCATGGGAGGGATCGCCATGCTTGCGCACGTATGGGAAACCGTCGTCCACGCCGCCGTTTCGATCGGCGCGCTCTTCATCCTCACCCGCCTGATGGGCAAAAAACAGATTGCTCAGCTCACCCTTTTTGACTACATCATCGGCATTTCCATCGGTTCGATCGCCGCCGAGGGAGCCATCGACCCCGGCGTCCCCCTCCCGGTGACGCTGTCCGCGCTGGTCGTCTTCTCCCTCTTTTCCATCATCTTTTCCTATGTCAGCCTCAAAAGTTACACAGGGCGGAAGATTTTAGAGGGCAATCCTGTCGTTCTGATCGAAAACGGGATGATCATCGAAAGCGGTTTGAAGAAAGCCCGGCTGAACATCAACGAATTGCTGGAAGAATGCCGCCAAAAGAACGCGTTTAACCTTTCCGACATAGAATTTGCCATTTTGGAAACCAGCGGCAGGCTGAGCGTTTTGATGAAGTCCTGCCGCCAGCCGCTGACGCCGGAGGATATGCAAATCGACGCTGCATATCAGGGCATCTGCACAGGCGTCATCATCGAAGGCAAAGTCTTGCAAAGAGAGCTGTCTATTCTCCGAAAAGACGAAACATGGCTGGAAGGGGAGCTGCAAAAGCAAGGCATCAACGGCTCTGATAAAGTCCTGCTGGCCTATACCGACAGCGCGGGGAACCTGGTGGCGTATAAACGCTATGTGACGCCAAGCTCACCGCCGCTGACGTAACGCCATTGCGCGTTTCTTGACGCGTAATACAGAATATGGTATCCTGTGAACAGCAAATCTCGGCACTGCCAATAGAGTTTATATAATATATTCCATACGGAGGCGCGAAGTTTGAAACAAATTAAAAATCACTCACCATAAAAAGAGCAAGACAATAAAGACTGCGGTGAGGCAGTCAAAAAAGAGATGGCGATTAAATCGGCAAGAGAACGGTGCCAGTAATAACGTAG
>WRIZ01000002.1 GCA_009782475.1 Oscillospiraceae bacterium
AAAAGGCGATCCCCATTGACACACCGCTCGCCGAACATATCAATGCAAAGCGATACAAAGTTGATGATGAAGAACTGCTGAAACAACTCTGCGGTCTATGATGGTGTTTGTTATCAGGAAATTCAATCGCCGAAATATCTAAATAACGGGTTTCTGCGGTTGGTTTCCTGATAAGTCGGGATTTCTGATAAGGCAATAAATCATAAATTTATGATTTATTGCCATCTATGAGGTTGTATCTCCCTGGGCTGATCTCAGCAAGAATGACCGGGCACCGTAAATCGGCATCAGCACATTTATCAATCGGTATCTTGCTGGGCAAGGCCGTATGGTCCGCGACCAGAGTTTCCTTGAGGGGGTACTCACCATGATGGGTGGTTATATGCTCCAATAAGCGTGTGATGTTGAAAATCCAGATGCCGTTTGCAAGATACTGGTCGCCTTCTCGTATTTCAAGCGGTTGGTAGTTTGGGTCGGGGAAAAGATATAAAGGGTGGCTTTCACGTTTTAGCCGCTCCCGAGTTTTCTTGGTCAGTGATTTCAATATCAAATCGTAAGAATGGTCTATCTGACGGAAAATCTCGTTATCAGGGACGCTGCCATCGCAAAGCACCCTGTTCCAGTGACCGCTTTTATCCGCCGGCTTAACGGCCGAATACTGTTTACGCAATAAATCGGCCAGCATGGGTTCGCACTTCAAGGTGAGTTTAGTCACACCGTCTTTTTCGTAAATCGCAGTAAATACTTTACCCCCTGCTTTGAACGTGGCAGTAGAAGGGCCGAAGGGGTATTCCAATGCCGCGTACCGTTTGGACAGGCAGTAATCCATCAGCTTTTGATCGGTCATACGTTCACCCCGGCAATATAGTAGCTACTGCTCATGCTCCTGACTCCACATTTTCGGATTAAGCCCTAACTCCACAGCTGCACGGATAGGGTCGGCTGGAATTCCATTTTTCGCAAGCCGCTCGACTATTTGGGACAGCAGTATACATGAAGCCATTGCCGGTTCACTTTTGACAATGACCTGACACTCCCCGGTATCAGGATTGAGTGACGCAAATATCTCTGCGCTGTTGCCTTTGAGCAGTTCGACAATCATTTTATCTGTCTGATCTTGCGTAAACAATGCGATACGCCCCTTTCACGGTAAAACGGCGATTCAGGCCAAGACCTAAATCGCCGTTGCCTTCTTATCAGACTCTATACCTCTACATCATCAGACTGCGTTTTATGAAATCGAGGAGCTGTACCGCGTCTCCTCCGGCTCTTGCTTTTATGTACAAGGAGGTCAGCAAGTGATGCGCGTCCTCCAATGATAGCTCGTCGGCAGCCTTTGCCAGTTCAGGGGAGTTCGAAAAATCGGATGAGAACATAGCTTTGGTTCCAGTTTTCGGAGAATCATTCCCTTGCTCCTTGGAAACTCCCGGTGCGTCAGTTTTGTTTTCGGCATCACCACGCGGCTTTTGAACCGCAAGCCCTTGGGCTACCTTTGCATATCCTTTTGTAGTAAGGAATGAAATGAGAATATCGTCGGTACATACTCCTTGTTCATCCACATCACCGGTAAGGTAAAGGGGGTTCAGGTTGAGTACCTGCCCAATGGCGACGGCAACTTTTGCGGTGATGACGCCGGTAGCGTAAACACGGTTGATGGATACTCGCTTCAAACCGGTCAGCGCGTCGATCTCATCCTTCTGCTTCCTTTTCGCGGCTTTTAAGACTTCCTTTGTCCGTTCCATAGTCAGATCGGCATTCGCGCTGACGTCTTTCCGTCCCATCGTTTGGATGACTTCCGCTGAGAGCATGATGATTTCCCCCTGTTTTTGTCGTTTGTTGCCTATATCATACCTCATAGCGGATTGAAGCGCAACTGTTATTTCATGCGGAGTACCTGCCTGTGGCGGTTCGATTACTGTTGTGCTTTCTGATGGCATATGGTAAAATTGGTCGAGGTTTGTAGAAGCGAACCACATGGCGGTCAAGATCATAATCAGAGGAGAACTCAGATCATGTCATATGACAACGATAGGTTTTTTGAGAACCTTATGGGAACAGAGGCGGGTCAGCGCCTGTATGGAGCGACAAAAAGCCTTGTCAACACAATGTTTGAAGGGTTGTCAGACTATGAAATAGCAAAGAGTATGCTTCCGAAAAAAGGAAACTATCGGGACGGCGCTTACAATTCCATGCAGGATATCAAAGACGAGATCGACAACTGTCAAAGGGATATTCAAATGGTGAAAGCCGAAGCGGACACAGCCCGAAAACCGGGAGTCCGTTATGCTGAAATTCTTAGCAGGTTGTATAGCCGGGAGTCGTCGCTAAAAGCGGAACTGCAGGATCGGATAGAAGAAAGACGTGACCCTGCTGCCTACGCTGAGCAAAAGCGCATGGAGCGGTACAACAGTTTATATGAGCAGTCGAAAACTGCAACATCTGAATGGGAACTGAAAAGGCTTGTTGAGCAGTTGCGTGAACTTGATGGTTTCGAAGACTCTGAAGATTTGGCTGACGAAATAGAGCAGCGATATGAAAATCTCAAGAGCACACGCATTAGCAGCTCATACAGCAGCGAAATACAAAAGCTATCGGAGCTAAAAAAACAGTTTGATAGCAGAAATAAATTGACTCCGCACCAACTTCGAGAATTGGCGAATTCTTATAAGGAAAGAGCCCGCCAATTCAATGACCTTGAGGGATATAAATCATCTGTTGAAAAAGCAAAGGAATGCGAAAGGAATAGTGATACCGCGAGTAAATTAGCGGATACCAAGGAGCGAAGGGCAATTATTGCCCGAAAAACGGTTATAGGGGTAGGTATAGGCGTTCAGGTATGTGTGACAGCGTATTTCCTTTATACTCTCTATGGAACAGCAGCTATTCGCCAATTTACCGAGGCGGAAAAAGGGTCATGGGGTATCATGCACTCTTTGTTTATGCCGTTATGTTTGTTCGGCCTGACGCTGGCTTGCAATAGCATGATTTTTTTCAGGAAGAACTTTATTTCCGGCGCGTTAACGCATCTGCCGTTATTCGGTGTCGCTATAGTCTACGCGGTTACACTGGCCAATTGGACAGATAGCGCATCATCGGACTTGCTTACCTTTGGCCTGCTATGCCTTGTTGCAATAATCCCGGGCTTTATATTGCTGTTACTAATGCAGAAGACATATTCTATTAAGTCAATCCCTATTTCTCTGATTCTTGTTGCTGCTGTAGTAATAGGTGGAAGATATGGGTTTCCTGCATTGGAAACTTTCATGCAATCATTACCGGAAATAGGGATAGGGTGAGCAGTATGAATGATCTGACCGCTTTACTAAAAGATGAATTACTCCAACATGGCGCTGATATGGTCGGCATCGGAGATTTATCGGAACTGCCGCCGGATGTTCGCCATGATTTGACTGTCGGTATATCCGTTGCGGTGAAGTATCCTGACATAGTCATCCAAGGAATCGGAGAGTTCCCCACGGGAGCCTATAATAACTGGTACATAAAGCTCAACGAGCGATTGGATATGCTGGTTACTTTGGGTGCGGAAAAGCTTCAATCCCTCGGTTATAAGGCAATCGCCATGACGCGGGCGTTCGTTGGAAATGGGGAGACGGAAAACAATACAGCCTTGCCGCATAAAACGGTGGCCACTCGCGCCGGCATAGGATGGATTGGGAAAAGCGCTTTACTGGTCACAGAACAGTACGGCTCAATGATCCGCCTTTCATCCATTCTCACCGATGCCCCATTGGACACTGCCGAACCTGTCAACCAATCCAAGTGCGGGGACTGCATGATCTGCACGGTGGCCTGTCCGGCCGGGGCGATTTCGGGGCGAGAATGGAGTACCGAACTGTCCCGCGATGGGTTCTTTGACCCTGGCAAATGCCGCAAGACAGCCAAAGAGCGAGCATTCAAAGGATTTGGAGGAGGCAACACCATATGCGGAAAGTGCATTGAAATCTGCCCATACACGCGGCAAGCGTGGGGGAATGGACTTTGACGGGTTCTTCCGTATATGCTATAATATTTGAGGTTATTCAATAGATAGAGAGGGAGGACAACGTATGGCTACGCTTTTGCTTTATCAAGGGCATGGGAGCTTTCGTCTCAGGTCAGGTGACGGAAAGGTCATCTTTGTGGATCCATACATCGGTGACGGTTACGATTTACCGGCTGATATAGTCTTGGTGACCCATCAGCATGGCGACCATAATCAAGTGCAGTTGGTCACCCAAAACCCTGGATGCCGTGTGATTACCAACAATGAAGCGTTGACAGGCGGTAAGCACCAATCGTTTTCGATTGACGGCATAGAAATACAATCCGTGGCTGCCGGCAACAAGAACCATGACCCTAACCAATGTGTTGGCTATATCATTACGCTTGATGGAGTGAAAGTATACGCGGCAGGGGATACCTCCAAGACCGGAAGCATGGAGTCTTTCGCGGACATGAGCATAGACTATGCGCTGCTGCCCACAGACGGTAAATACAACATGGGCCTCGATGAAGCGGCAGAGTGTGCCCGCATTATTAAGGCAAAGCACAATGTCCCGATTCATATGAAACCGGGAGAACTGTTTGACCGTGACTACGCAGAAATGTTCTGCGCGCCGAATAGGCTGATTGTTGAGCCGGGGGAGGAGATTACGCTGTAGGCGGCGCACTTCAAGTCTTCTTGAAGTGCGTTGCATTTTCTTAAAGAAAAAAGCAAAAATATTTTCAAAAAAACTATTGACTTTGACGCTACGGAATAGTTTACACTTGGTTTTAGGAGGTGAGGTCAGATGGAATACACCGTCAACAAACTCTCGAAATTGTCAGGGGTCAGCGCTCGTACGCTGCGTTATTACGATGAGATCGGCCTCTTGAAACCGGCTAAGGTCGCATCGTCAGGGTATCGCAGCTACGGGCAGTACGAAGTGGATATGTTGCAGCAGATTTTGTTCTACCGTGAACTCAATTTCTCGCTGGACGATATCCAGAAAATCATGACCGACCCCAATTTTGACCGGGAGCAGGCTTTCACAAACCATCTCACCGAGCTTCAAAACAAAAGTGTGCGGCTGGACGAATTGATTGTCAACGTCAAGAAGTCCATGGCCGCCATGAAAGGTGAGGGTACTATGTCGGTCAAAGAAAAATTCAAGGGGTTCAGCAAGACGAACAGAAACGTGGATGCCGTGTTGAAGGAAATCTCCATCACCGGCAATGTAGCCGGAGGGTTGCTCCTCAATGAAATCGAGCAGGTGTTTGTCAACATCGGGGAAGAGAATGTAGAGTTCATTTATACCTTCCCGATGCCTGAAGACGCCTCGGTCACCAGTTTCTCTGCCATGATTGGAGATGAGCGATTCACAGGCGTGGTGCAGGAAAAGGAAGAAGCGCTGGAAAAATACCAGAAAGCCATTGTCAAGGGTGACAGCGCCTACATGCTTGAGAGTCATCGGGACAATATATTTCAAGCCTCTCTGGGTAACGTGGCAAAGGGCGAAACGGTAACCGTTCACATCTCTTACATACAGGATGTCACGGTGTCCAATAATGAGATCAGATTGCTAATCCCTACCCTTGTCAGCCCGCGGTATATCCCCGGTAAGCCCATAGGCCCGAAAACAGGTATGGGCTCCGTCAATCCGACCGGGCAGGTTCCAGATGCGGATTTCATTACTCCTGTGATTGGCGAAACAGGTTATAAGGTTGATTTTAATCTCTCTTTTGAATTGGATAACAATATTAAAGAGATTTCCTCGCCGTCTCATGACATTACATCGACATTTGACGAAGGCAAATGAACTGTTACTGTAAATCAGGCGGATCTGAACTCCGACTTTGTCTTGAACATTTCGCTGCTCGGCGTTACGGCCGAGAAGTTCATCGTTTCTCAAAAGACAGATAGCGGGTATTTTTCCTATATCTCGTTTGTGCCAAGACTGAAAGCCGCGCCTTTTGCTAACAAGGAATATATTTACATGCTCGATATATCCTATTCAATGAGCGGCGAAAACTTGGAATCGGCGAAGAAGGCTCTGAAAATCTGTCTGAGAAACCTGGAAGCCGGCGACATTTTTAATATGATTGCCTTTGAAAGCAGCTTCGAGTGTTTTTCCGAGCGGGGTGTTGAGCTTACAGAGGACAGCTTCAAAAAAGCTAACCTGTGGATAGATCAGCAAACCAGCCGTGGCGGTACGGAAATCTTCCCGGCCCTGCGGTATGCTGTGGAAAGCATGAAGAATGAACACGACATAGAAAAGATTATTATGCTCCTGACGGACGGTCAGGTGGGCAATGAGGACGAGATTATCAAATATGTCAAGGGCAATTTCGATGGCCGCGTCTTCTGCGTGGGAATCGACGTCAATGTCAACGACAGCTTCTTAAACAAAGTATCTACTGTAGGCAACGGCTATACAGAGTTCTATTACCCGGACAGTAATGAAGACCTTGCCGGAAAAATCGTAAGGCAATTCGCCAGATCAAATGCCGCGTATCTCAAGGACATTAAGTTCAAAGCGGATTGCAAAATCGAGGTGGCCGGCAAGCCGCCTAAATACCTCTACAGTGATGAATGCTGCAACATCATCTTGAAATCGGACGACTGTATTGACTTTTTACGCGTTATCGGGTCTTCCGACGAGGGCGAGATGACGTTGGAGTTCCCGGTGACAGACACCAACGGCAATCCAGAGCTGTTCAGTAAAATGTGGGCCAAGAAGAGGATAACTGATTATGAACGCGATGCGTTCGATATCAACCCGAGACACGAGAAGCTGGCAAAAGAAAAGATTATCGAAATAAGCGTCATGTATGGCGTGATATGTCGCTATACCAGCTTTATCGCGCTGAATGAGCGTGAGAGCAAACAGGTGAATCTGCCCAAAGCGGTAGCCGTTCCGGTCAATGCGCCGAAGAGGAAAGCAGCAAAATCTTCTGGCGGAGGAATCTTGGGCAGAGGGCTTTTCAGCGAAATGAAGATGCTCAGTAGGCCATATTCAGACGATGATACTGAAGACTTTGTCTGCTATAGTAGGTCTCCGCGCGAACAAGAGAGACGGTCGCAAGAGAGACTTGAAATGAAACGGCTAATGAGGCCAATAGATGATGCCGATGATTTCTCTGAATTTATGCCCCGAAGCGCAAGCATTCCGCCACCGCCTCCTAGTGCCGCATATGCTCCAAGTGCATCTGTGCAAAGCAGCGATGCCGATGAGAGCGATCCTTTCGAGAGCATATTCCGCATCTTTAATAGATCTTCGGCAACGAGGCCGCAGCCAGAAGGCAAAAGCAAAATCCAGCCTCTTGTCCTAAGATTTTTCAAGGAAATCTCTGATAGAGACACCCCAGTATCAGAATCGGAGTTCAAACTCGACATACGGGCAAAGATCATCGAGCTGTCTAAGCATTGCGACGCCATTGACTTTGCTGTGTGCTTCAATGAGATGGATCAGATTCTATCGGCTGTCGAGCAGTTTGTCGGGAAGGGCGATCAAGCATTTGACGACAGTTTCCAAAAGTTGCTTCAACTGTTGGATGAGAACTGCCGCTTAAACGATGCGTCCTTAAAGTCCGCCGATATTGCCAGTATGCAGAATTTCGACGGCTCGTTCTGCCAGTGCAGTCAGCTGAAAAAGAAGTATACCTTGGTCGCGGCGAAGCGGTTTATCAGCGACAGCGATTCATTCCTGTATAGCAGGCAAATCAAAAAGCTGGTTGAATTTTTCCGCCGGACAGACGCCACTGTTTTGGAGGATTCTTGCTTTGCCGAATACTTGAAGTAAAAAGCTGCAATAGGCAATGGGCGGGTTGACTAATAACCCGCCCATTGCTATATCTCTTCATCATGCCGTTTGTTGCTTCTGCCAAGCGCAAAGCAGATCGGTTATGACTTGATTCATCTGAGATGCCGTGTAATCCGCAGGGAAGAATCTACGAAATCCTCCGACGTCTTTTTCTGTGTTCGAATCTGATTTAGTTTTCGCAAGCACCTTTTCAATCGCGGCAACGGTGAGTTCCCCGGCTTGGCTCAGTTTCTTGAGTTGTATTGCCTGCGAGAGCATCGGCTTGACCTGATATTTCATCATTGCCTCTACCACAGATGCTTGTTCCGAACGCGAGAGATGGGACAATTCCACGGCAGGATTGAACGCAAGCCGATTTGCGTCCACCTTGTCAAGCAGATCAGGAACCAATTCAGTCAGCCGGATTAGCCGAAAAATCTGGTTTCTGCTTTCGCCGGTCTGCTCGACCAACACATCCACGGAGTGCATATCGCTTTTGACTCCGTTGTGGTTCAGTGCTTCCATCTTAACACGGTAGGCCCACGCCTTTTCGCTGGGCAGGATTTTCTCCCGCTGTTCCAAATTCGAATCTACCATCGCTATGGCGGCGCTGTCATCGTCCATTTCGCGTATGATAACAGGCATGGTGACTATCCCGGCGAGTTCGGAAGCCCGTTTGCGTCGGTTCCCGGCAATAAGCTCATAACCACCCTCGGCTCTTGGCCGGACAAGACCGGGCTCACGGACGCCATACTGCTTCACGCTGTTTACAAGCCGTTTCATAGCAGCATCATCAAGAACCTGAAATGGGTGATACTCAGGAGGGTAGAGTTCAGTGAGCGGGAGGTCAACGATACGCTCGACATCCGCTTCAACGCCAAAAATCTCGTTGTGACCGGCAAGGGCAAGGTTGCCGAATGTTCCTGTCTTACGCAATCTTCAGCACCTCCTCGGTGAGCGTGGCATACGCCGCCGCGACTTTTCCGGTGGGATCATAGGCGAAGATGCTTTTTCCTTCCGCGCTGGTTTCCGCGGCACGGACAGAGCGGGGAATACGCTCCCTAAAAATGTGGATATCGCTGCCGTATGCGCTTTCGATGAGAGAGATGATCTCGCGGGTATAGTTCATCCGTTTGTCAACCATTGTAAGTAAAATGCCGCCAATTGCAAGATTGGGGTTGAAATGCCGCTGCACCTGTGATATAGTCTTAAGCAGCAGTTCAAGCCCTTTGGCATCAAGGTATCCCGCTATAACTGGAATGAGTACGCAGTCTGACGCGGTAAGCGCGTTGATGGTCAGAAGACCGAGCGATGGCGATGTGTCAACGATAACGAAGTCATACATCGGTTTCAACGTATCGATGTACTGCCGGAGTATGGTTTCACGCCCCACCATCACTGAGGCTAAAGCGAGTTCCGTGCCTGACAGACTGTTGTTAGCGGGAAGAAAGTCAATGCCCTCGCTGTGATGGAGGATGCCGCTTGTCGGGTCGATTGGGGTTTCGCGTAAGATGGCGTCCATTGCGGTTGTGAGCGTGACGGGGAGTTTATCCGGCTCTCTGACGCCAAGACTGATAGTGAGGGAGTGTTGCGGGTCGGCATCGAGAAGGAGAACACTTGCTCCGCTTTTTGCCAGTCCGACACCAAGGCTCACGGCGGTCATGGTCTTTCCCACACCACCTTTGCGATTGGAAACGCAGATTGTTTTGCCCATATGGTTCTTTCCTTTCCGGTTGGATTTTGGGACATTGGCATTTGTCGTATACTTAACATCAGCTATAGTATTGGACAAAAGGGTCCCAATCTTGAAGTGGAAAAAGGGTAGAAATGAATAACGACAAACCCGCAACCCATTGATAACACAGGTTTTTAGGATTTGTCGTAATTATACCATAAGGGCAGTTGTCCCATAAACGAACCGTGAGGTTCGTTTATGGGCATCTTTATGCTCTGATCGCCGTGAACGTGGGGACGGTCGGGTGAGTATGACCCCTATTATGAGGATAAGCTGGGGTATGAGTACAAACCTAACCCAAATCCCCGGCATACTGGCGTGTTGCAAAAAGATAAAGTCTACCTTGAGAGGAAATTGTGACAATGAATAACAACGAAAATCTGCGGTTAAGAGACCCCGAAGTGACGCCGTCGGACGAATTGCTCCGGCAAACGCTTGGCGACAGCTATGCCGCATATGAAACGCTCCAAGAGGCTTTGCCCGGCTTAGAGATGGAGCAGGAATGGCAATGGTATACGCCCCACAAGGCGTGGTTTGCAAAAGGGCAGCACTTTTGGATAACGCCGCGTGGAGCAAAGAAAGAGAAAAATCTATACTGGCTTCATGTGTATGAAGGTGTTTTCAGCGTAGCGGTTTGGTTCAAGGAAAAAAACCGCGCGGAGATTCTGAGAGCCAATGTGAACGAAACAACAAAACAGTTGATTCGTGACTCCGAGACATATGGAAAGGTACCTACCTTCCCGGTAGTATTTGACATCACCACATCAGAGCTTCCTGCCGATATTTGCACGCTCATAGACTGCAAAAAAAGATTGGAGAGATGAGAAAATAAGGATCATGGACAGGTGCGGCGTTTTACGCCAATGAATCGGTATAATTATATCGATAAATATATATCTATATTCCGAATATATATTTCCCATAACTGCGGCGATGTACTAATATAATACTATCCCGGTATTTTAGAAAAACACGCCGGAGATGAGGAGTGGAAATCAATCGTGAGCAAGCAATACGAGACCGTGAACAGCGTTGAATCTTTACATGCCGCCTTTGAACGGGTACGCGCCGCCCAAAACCAATTCGCCTCTTTTACGCAGGAGCAGGTGGATGCCATTTTCCGCGCGGCGGCCACCGCGGCGAACCGATCGCGCATACCGCTGGCAAAGCTGGCGGTGGAGGAAACGGGTATGGGCGTCGCGGAAGACAAGGTCATCAAAAACCATTACGCCGCCGAGTATGTATACAACGCGTATAAGGACACGAAAACCTGCGGATTGATCGGGGACGATCCCGCGGGCGGTTATCATACATACGCCGAACCAATGGGGGTCATCGCGGCGGTCATCCCAACCACAAACCCGACGTCAACGGCCATTTTCAAGGCTCTGATCGCCCTGAAGACCCGCAACGGCATCATCTTCAGCCCCCACCCAAGAGCCAAAGGCTGTACCATTGCCGCGGCAAAAACGGTATTGGACGCCGCCGTGAAAGCCGGTGCGCCGGAGGGCATTATCGGCTGGATTGACGCGCCTAATTTGGAACTGACCAACCTGGTCATGAAGGAAGCGGATGTCATCTTGGCGACCGGCGGGCCAAGCATGGTGAAAGCGGCCTATTCCAGCGGCAAACCGGCCATCGGCGTGGGCGCGGGCAATGTTCCGGCGATTATCGACGATACGGCGGACATCCTTTTGGCGGTAAACTCCATCATACACTCGAAGACCTTCGACAACGGGATGATCTGCGCTTCGGAGCAGGCCGTGATCGTCTTGGATTCACGGGTTGAAGAGGTGAAAAACGAGTTTGGTAAGCGCGGATGCCATATACTCAGCCCGGAAGAGACAGAGAAGGTTCGCAAAACCATCATCATAAACGGCTCGCTGAATGCCAAAATTGTCGGGCAGACGGCGCATACGATCGCCGGACTCGCCGGTGTGACCGTTCCGAAAACAACAAAAATCCTGATCGGGGAAGTGGAAAGCGTTGAACTAAGCGAGGAGTTTGCGCATGAAAAACTATCTCCCGTGCTGGCTATGTACAAGGCAAAAGACTTTGAAGACGCGCTGCAAAAAGCGGAACGCCTAGTCTTTGACGGCGGCATGGGGCATACGGCCTCCATTTATCTTGACCCGTTAACGGCAAAGGAAAAGCTGGAACAATTCACCGCGCGGATGAAAACCTGCCGCATCCTTCTCAACACACCGTCCTCACACGGGGGGATCGGGGATTTATACAATTTCAAGCTCCGGCCGTCACTTACCTTAGGCTGCGGTTCGTGGGGCGGAAATTCGATCAGCGAAAACGTCGGCGTAAAGCATCTGCTGAATATAAAAGTTGTGGCTGAGAGGAGAGAAAATATGCTTTGGTTCCGCACACCCGAAAAAATCTATCTCAAACGCGGATGCCTGCCGGTCGCTTTGGATGAGCTGAAATCCGTGCTCGGCAAGAAACGCGTCTTTATCGTCACAGACGGATTCCTGTATAAAGGCGGCTTTGCCAAAGCTGTCACCGGGAAACTGGACGAAATGGGGATCACGCACACAACATTCTTCGATGTTGAGCCTGACCCGACGCTGGTCTCGGCGCGCGAGGGCGCGAAACAGATGGCGGCCTTCGAGCCGGATGCCATCATCGCCATCGGCGGCGGCAGCCCGATGGACGCCGCGAAGATCATGTGGCTGCTGTACGAACACCCGGAGGCGGATTTCGAGGATATGGCCATGCGGTTTATGGACATCCGCAAACGGGTTTACGGTTTCCCGAGCCTAAAAACATACTTTATTGCCATTCCCACCACGGCAGGCACCGGCAGCGAGGTGACCCCCTTTGCGGTCATAACCGACGAAACCACAGGGATCAAATACCCGCTGGCGGATTATGAGCTTATGCCCGACATGGCGATCGTTGACGCCGACCTGATGATGCAGGCTCCCAAAGGATTGACGGCCGCGAGCGGCATCGACGCAGTCTCTCACGCGCTGGAAGCGTATGCCTCCATGCTCGCCACCGACTATACCGATTCTCTTGCGCTGGGTGCGTTGAAATCATTGTTCGCGTATCTGCCCCGAGCCTATGAAAATGGCGCAGACGACCCGGAAGCCCGTGAAAAAGTCGCTAATGCCGCGACCATGGCGGGCATGGCGTTTGCCAACGCATTCCTCGGCGTCTGCCACTCGATGGCGCATAAGCTGGGAGCCTATCATCATTTGCCCCACGGTGTAGCAAACGCGCTGCTGATCGGCGAGGTCATCCGCTTCAACGCCTCCGAAGCCCCCGCGAAAATGGGGTCATTTTCGCAGTACGATCACCCGCACACCCTGTCGCGTTACGCTTCGATTGCCGACGCGCTGGGGTTGGGCGGCAAGACCGATGAGGATAAACTGCAGCAACTGCTGGATGCTGTTGAACGGTTGAAAGAGAATGTTGGCATCCAAAAAACCATCCGCGATTATGGCGTGGATGAAAAGGATTTCCTTGACCGGCTGGACGAAATGACAGAAAATGCTTTTGACGATCAATGCACCGGAGCCAATCCCCGCTATCCGCTGTTTGCCGAGATTAGGCAGATGTATCTGAACGCTTATTATGGAGGCGAAGAAAAATGAATTTAGAACATGTAATCGCCAAAAGGCCGACAAAGACCATATACAGGGACGGTAATTTAGCCATCAAGCTGTTTGACGAATCGTATACGGCGTCTGACGTTCTCAACGAGGCGTTGAATTTGGCGATCGTTCATGAATCGGGGTTCCCTGCACCGGCCATCGTCAATGCGGAGAAAATCAACGGACAGTGGGCGATCATCACCGAGTTTATCGAAGGCGTTACCCTCTTTGAGCGTATGGAGAAAAACCCGGAGAAGGAGGATGAATACTTCAATCGGTTCTTGGATATACAGCTTGACATGCACAGCAATAAGGTTCCTCGGCTGCGCCACCACACCGATAAAATGCACGCTAAAATATCAAGCTGCGGGCTGCCCGCCACCTCCCGCTATGAACTGCATACCCGCCTGAACGGGCTCCCGCGTCACTCCAAACTCTGTCACGGGGATTTCACCCCCGGAAATGTGATCATCACGCCGGAAAACAAAGCCTATGTCATCGACTGGTCGCATGCCACGCAAGGCAACGCTTCGGCGGACGCGGCGCGCACCTATTTGCGTTTCACGCTTTCCGGCCGCGAAAAACAGGCAGAAAAGTATTTGGATATTTTCTGCGAAAAAAGCGACACAGCCAGGCAATATGTGCAAAAATGGTTCGCCATCGTTGCCGCGAGCCAGCTTGTCAAGGGCAACCCTGAGGAGCGGGAGCTTCTGACAAGATGGGCGAACATCGTGGAATACGAATAAGGGGATATCCTTCATGGAAAATCTAAACAAGGCCGTTCCAAGCCAAACGTTCAGGAGATTGCCGGATTACCATTCACTGCTGGTCAAAATGGATGAACAGGGCGCGGAGAATGTTTCATCCACTGTGATTGCCGGGATCCTGAAGCTGAATGACGTCGTTGTGCGGAAGGATTTGGCCGCCGTCAGCGAAAGCGGGGGTAAACCCCGAACCGGATACGCGGTGCGGGAATTGATGAAGCAGATCGGTGCTTGCCTAGGTTATTACAACACAAATGACGCCGTACTTGTCGGGGCGGGACAGCTTGGCCGCGCCCTGCTGTCCTACGACGGGTTTTCCGAATACGGCGTCAGGATTGTAGCGGCTTTCGATTCAAACAGCGGCATTGCCGGTCTTGAGAAAAACGGAAAGCCGGTCATGAACATTTCCGAACTCCCTGACTATTGCCGGCAGCGGAAGATACGGATCGGTATTATCACGGCTCCGGCAAAGGCGGCGCAGACGATTTGCGACCTGCTGGTATCCGGCGGTATCATGGCGGTATGGAACTTTGCCCCTACCCATTTGGTGGTGCCCGAGGGTGTTTTTGTTCACAACGAGAATATGGCTCGTTCTCTTTCGCTGCTGTCGCAGCATCTTGCCCAAAAGGATCGGAGCTGAGAGATTTGAACCTGCAATATATGAGATATGCCATCGAAGTCGAAAAAGCCGGCTCCATTTCCAAAGCCGCTGAGAACCTGTTTATGAGCCAGCCCAACTTGAGCAAAGCGATCAAAGAATTGGAGACTATGATCGGCGTCCCGCTGTTCAACCGCACGACCAAAGGCGTGTCTTCCATTACGGAAGACGGGCGCGTTTTTATTGAGTACGCACAAAATATATTGGTGCAGCTTGAGAATATGAAGCAGCATTTTCAGCACAGTCCTGCCGGGAAAAATTCACTTCGCCTCTCTGTCCCGCGCGCGAGTTATATTTCCGAGGCGTTCGCGTCGTTTGTCAATGAACTGGGATCGGATGATTTTAGCATCAAATATTATGAAACAAGCTCATTTCAAGCCATTGAAAATGTAAGTAAGAACGAATGCGATTTTGGGATCATCCGTTACCTTACGTTATACGAAAACACCTTCCTATCCTTGCTTCAGGAGAAAGAACTTGAGCACCGGACAATATTGACGTCCGACGGCGTTATCGTCATGAACGCTCAAAACAAACTTGCCGGTAAACCCGCGCTGCGGTTTCTTGATTTAGAGACTATGATCGAAATTGTCAATGACGATTTTTCCATGCCCCGGCGGGCGGACGGCGACAAAGAAAGCCATGTAAACAAAAAGCGGGTCTATGTGTATGAGAGGGGAAGCCAGTTTGATCTGCTGACCCATGTGCCGGACGCGTTCATGTGGGTATCCCCCATGCCCAAAGATGTGCTGGCGCGTAACACGCTGGTTCAAAAACAATGTCCGGGAAAGCCGTTTCAGGATGTGCTTATTGTTCGGAAAGGTCATGATTTCAGCGATTATGAACGGCTTTTTATCAGCAGGGTAGAACAGCTCACGCGCTTCGGCTCTGTATCTCGTTCTCAAGGAAAGACCGAATAAACGGAATGCTCCCCTCGTCAACGGGAAAGAGGAAGCAGGTGTAACGGCATTTGTGATATTGTGAACCCTTGACAGAGAAATCATAACCCTTGCCGCACTTTGGGTTGCACATTTTGCAGTCCGGCGACTTTGCGACGGATTTAACCATCGCGTCCGGCAGGGTTTCTAAGAAGTCTATGTATTGACCGATCATGTCGCTGTAGATACGGATCAGAAGGCCGATTTTCCGAAAGACGAAGTTCAGCAGAACCTTCTTGTTTTTCCCGTGTGAATACGAAACGACATACCCGTTTTTGGCGAGCTGGAGTTTGAGTTTGCACCCGTTTTCCAATAAATAGACGTGTGTCTGCTTGACAAAGTCTTGATAGACCGGGTTCACATTTGACAGGAAATCCTCAAAGCTCAATTCTTGATCCGGCATAGGTATTGATCCTCCATTCGTAAATATGGTATCATTATAACACAATGGGAGATATGTTTATAGAGGGGACTGTTGGATGATGAACGTTGAGATAGCATCTGCGCAATTAGAAGATATGGAAGCAGTCTTGCGGCTTCAATATACCGCCTATCAAAGCGAGGCGGCAATTCATGGCGACTATACCATACAACCGCTCAGACAGACGTTGGATGAGCTTATCGATGAATTTCACAAGGGTGTTATCCTGAAGGCGGTGCGGGACGGCGCAATCATCGGCTCCGTGAGGGCATACGCGGAAGGCGGCACGGTGTATATAGGGAAGCTGATCGTGCATCCAAACCATCAAGGCAAAGGTTTGGGCAAGCGTCTGCTTGCGGAGGCGGAAGGCAAACTCTGCCGCAAGAGGTTTGAACTGTTCACCAGCTGCAAGAGCGATCGAAATCTGCACCTATATGAGAAGTCGGGGTATAAACGCTTCCGCGAGGAAACGGATACAGCCGGAATCCGGTTTGTTTACTTGGAAAAGGAGAATGAGCCGAAAACGGAACATGACGAAAGATGAACATGAAATTCAACGCGAATGGAATCGAGCTGTATGTCGAGAAAACAGGGCAGGGAGCCCCTGTCATTCTGCTGCACGGCAATGGGGAAGACCATACCATTTTTGATGTGCTGGTTCGGCAGCTCTCCCCGGATTATACCGTGTATGCCGTTGACAGCCGGGATCACGGCAAAAGCGGCAAGGTCAAAACGCTTGACTATCACGATATGATGGAGGACGTCGCCGCGCTGATCCGGGGGCTGAATCTCCCAAAACCCATCCTATATGGATTCAGCGACGGCGGGATCATCGGGCTTTTGCTGGCGATTCAATATCCCGGGCTCCTCTCCAAACTGATCATCAGCGGAGCCAATACCCATCCTGACGGAATCAAAAGAATGGTTGCCATCGGTATGAAACTTACCTATTTCTTTACGCGGAGCCGGAAATACAAACTGATGATCACCCAACCGGACATCACGGACGCCGAGCTGAAATCCATTCAAACGCCGACGCTCGTTTTGGCCGGAAGCAAAGACATTGTCAAAGACGGGCATACGAAATATATCGCCCGTAATATTCCGGGCAGCACCCTGCGGATTTTAGAAGGGGAGACCCACGCCGGTTATGTCATCCGCAGCGAGAAGCTATACGGCGTTATCAAACCGTTTCTAAAATAAATCTTGACTTATATTATCAATTATGATAATATACTCATGCACGATAAAGAGATGAAAGGGGAAGTAATCATAGAGAATTTTTTATCCTGTTTAAGCAATCCGATAAACGCAAAGCTGCTCCTTGAAATCAAGGAACGCGGGCAAACGACGGCGTCTCAACTGCTGGCAAAGTTCAGCGACGTTCCGCAGGCAACGCTGTATCGGCGTTTGCAGAAAATGCTTGGTGACGGACATCTGAAAATCGCGGGTGAAAACCAAATCCGCGGGACGGTGGAAAAGGTATATGCACTCAACTACGACCTTGACGCTGAATGGAACAAGATGGGCAACACGAACGACGGCAGAACCTATATGCGGTTTGTAACCTATCATACACTGGGTATTCTGCGGGAGTTCATGGAGTATACGGCCAAAGAGGATATAAACATCCAAAAGGACGCCACGGGGCTTTTCATCGCGCCGGTATACGCGACAAATGAAGAATTGACAGAAACGCTGAACAAAATCATCGAAGCCCTTACCGAGTTGAAAGACAACAAGCCGGACGGGGAGCGAAGGCTGCGCAATATCTGTATTACCATAACCCCGCCTAAGAATGAATGAAAGAAGGAATTTTCTATGAAAATCGCAAACAATGCGGAGTTGCTGAACATCAAAAGCGAAGAGACAAACTATGATATGTCTCTTGTCTTGACGTGGGATGAGAACGAGCTTGTCTTGATTGACGCGGGGCTGCCCGGGCAGATCGAGGTGATCAGGGAAGCGGTTAAGCAAGCGGGGTTCGATTTAGAGAAACTCACAAAAGTGATCATCACCCATCAGGATATGGATCACATCGGATGCGCGAAGGTTTTGGCTGAAATGGGCGCGAAAATCTTAGCGCATGAAGCGGAGGCTCCCTATATCCAGGGCGACAAAACGCCGGTACGCATCACGCAGATGGAGGAGCGATTGCCGGAACTGAGCGATGAGCAGCGCGCTTTCCTGGAGCAGGTCAAAGCGGGCGCGCCGCAGTTTTATGTTCATATCGATCAGCAGCTCACAGACGGCGAGCGGCTGGACATTTGCGGCGGCATCAAGGTGATCCACACGCCCGGCCATATGCCGGGGCATATAGCGTTGCTGCTGGAAGAGAGCAATATCATGGTCGCGGGCGACGCGGCCAATGTCCACGAAGGCGTGCTGTTAGGAGCCAATCCGCAGTTTACGCAGGATATGGCGCAGGCGGACGCTTCCTTCCAAAAAATGATGGATTGCAAGCCTTCTTATATCGTTAGTTATCACGGCGGGCTATACTCAATGTAGACCGTCCGCTCATTCCTCTGATGTAAAGGACAATGAGACAGCTTCGCCGTCTTTCATGGTCAGCAGCATATCGATCAAGCTCTTTACAATGACCTTCGTCTCGGGCGGTTCGGCTTCATCCGCCTTTTTGCGGAGGCGGCAAATCGTCTCGGAAAGTGTGCCGGCGTGGAAAGCGCAGAGTACATTCATTTCTTTTGCGGTCAGATTCATGATTGATAACCCCCCGCCGTAGTATGTGCCGTCGCGGCGGGTTCACACTTGACAAAAAGTTCCCAACTGTGATATGCTCATGAAAATGCACAGGGGAGAGGTGTGTCCGCGCCGATGAAAAGCCTAATCAACACACTGGATTTTTCGGTTAAAGAGCAGGATGAACTGTTGGCATTGGCAAACCGCATGGCGGCTTCTCCGAAGGATTATAATGAATTGCTCAAAGGACGTATTATGGCGTCCTTATTTTTTGAGCCGAGCACGCGGACACGCCTCAGTTTTGAATCGGCCATGCTCCGGCTTGGCGGCCGGGTGATCGGGTTTTCCGACGGGTCGCTGTCTTCAACGGCCAAAGGCGAGAGCTTATCCGATACGATACGGATGGTCAGCCATTACGCCGACTGCATCGTTATCCGCCATTCCAAAGAGGGGGCGGCTCAGGTCGCCCAGACCCACGCCTCCGTTCCGGTCATCAATGCCGGGGACGGCGGCCGCGAGCATCCGACGCAGACATTGACCGACTTGATGACCATATTGAAGGTGAAGAACCGTTTGGACAATTTAACCGTCGGCTGTGTGGGGGACTTAAAATTCGGGCGGACGGTGCATTCGCTGGTCAAAAACATCGGGCGGTATCCCGGCGTCCGTTTTCTCTTCGTTTCTCCCGGCGAACTGCGCATCCCTGCATTTCTGCGTACTTACTTAGACGAATTGCGCATCCCGTATGAAGAATCCTCCCATATGGAGGCCGCGCTCGGGCTGATGGACGTGCTGTACATGACCCGTGTCCAGCGGGAGCGGTTTTTCAACGAGGAAGAATACATCCGGCTCAAAGATATGTTCATCCTGAACAGTCAAAAACTTGAAAACGCCGGGAAAGAGTTGGCCATCCTGCACCCGCTGCCGCGCGTCAACGAGATCGCCTATGACGTGGACGATGACCCGCGCGCCGTTTATTTCGATCAGGCGGGTTACGGCGTGTTCGCCCGCATGGCGCTTTTGGCATGGCTGCTGGACGGAAAGGAGCTGGGGTAAATGGCAGGTCAGCGTTTGGTCAATTCGATCGAAAAAGGGATCGTCATCGATCACATCCAAGCCGGTATGGGGATCAAACTGTTCCGCTATCTCAACTTGGACAAAGCCGGTTTCACCGTTGTGATGATCATGAACGCCGCTTCCAAACGCATGGGGCGGAAAGACATCATCAAAATACAGGACATCACCGACCTGGACTATACCGTGATCGGGCTGATCGATCACCGCGCGACCATATCGGTCATAGACGGCGGGAAAATCATTGCGAAAAAACCGCTGACCCTTCCCTCAACGGTTCAAAATGTGCTGTATTGCAAAAATCCGCGCTGCGTCACAGCCACAGAAAAACAGATGCCGCATATTTTCCGGCTTCAAAACGCCGGAGAACGCATTTATAAATGCGCCTATTGCGAGGAATATGTCAACGGGTTTGAGCTGTAGCGAAGTTTGATTTGCATAAGCCGGCCGAGTATGATACAATAACAGATAAGCGATATAACTATATGGAGGGTGCGGGTTATGGCCGAGCGGAGAAAGAACAATACGGTTACCACCACATCGGATGACGGTACAAGCATACTCGAACTGCTGGAATTTACAATCGCCGGGAACCTTTTCGGGATCAATGTGGCTAAGGTGACCGAAATCATGCAATACAGGCCGATCACACACATGCCTTCGTCACATCCGTGTGTTGAAGGAGTCTTCAAACCGCGCGATGAAGTCATCACCGTGGTCGATCTGCCGCGCTACATGGGGCTGCCCGCCAATGAGGACGCCGAACGGGATATGCTGATGCTGACCAATTTCAGCAGCATGAACGCGGCTTTCCATGTCCATACGGTGGAAGCGATGCACCGGATCAAATGGAGCGATGTGGAAAAACCGGACGCGACCATTTACGGCGGCAACGACAGTTTGGTCACAGGAAACGCCAAAATTGGTCAGAAACTGGTAACGATTATCGACTTTGAACGGATCCTCTTCGATATAAATCCCGAAACAGGACTTCAGATTTCCGAAATATCCGATATTGATACCCGGGAGCGAAGCGAAAAACCCATCGTGATTGCCGAGGACTCCGTCTTCCTGCAAAGGATGCTTTTGGAAGCGCTGCACGCGGCGGGGTATTCCAATGTCCGCGCCTTCAACAGCGGCCAGGACGCGTGGGATCATTTGGAGATTATGCGGGATGACTGCGAGGGGGGCGGCATCCCGGTTGAAACCAAAGTCGCGGCCGTGATCACCGATATAGAAATGCCTAGAATGGACGGCCATCATCTGACAAAATTGATCAAAACCGATAAAACACTCGGCAAAATCCCCGTCATGGTTTTCTCCAGCCTAATCGACGATTCCATGCGGACGCGAGGCGAGGCCATAGGCGTTGACGCCCATTTGTCAAAACCCCAAATCGGCCAGCTTGTTTCAACGCTCGATAGGTTGATCTTGTAGTCAATTTTTCCGCCGCGGCGGCATTTGGGACAATAGAATACCGATGAAAATCACCGCGCCGCCCAAGTATTTTTGGGCGGTCATTGTTTCGCCCAGCCACACCGTTTCGCTGACGGCGGCAAAGAGTGCCTCCAGCGAAAAAATGATGGCCGCCTTCGACGGTTCTACGCCGCGCTGCCCCAATATCTGAAAGGTATACGCCGTGCCGCAGGCGAAAATCCCGCCGAAGAGGAGAGGCAATATCCCGTCATAAATCCCCTGAACGGTCACCGTTTCAAACAAAAACGCGCTGGGCATACAGAGAACGGAGCAAACGGCAAATTGCACGGCGGCAAACCGGATGGGGCTCACGCTATGAACAAAACGGTCAATGAAGAGGATATGCGCCGCCCAAAAGACCGCCCCGATCACCAATAGAATGTCACTGATCTTGATGGACGATATGCCCTCCGGCCCGATGCTGATCAATGCCAAACCGCCAAAGGCCAAAACGGCGGCGATCCACACCAGCGGGCGTGCCTTACGGCCTAAGAATAGACCGAGCAGGGGGGTAAAAACGATATACAGCCCGGTGATGAACCCCGCTTCGCTGGCCGAACCCGGCTCTTTGTTAAGGATGATGCCGAATTGCTGCAAATTTGACGCGATGAAAAGGATGCCGCCCCCGCCGATCCCCGCCAGGATGGTGCGGCGGCTTTTTGCCCGATCCGGCTTCTTCTCAAAAATCAGGATGACCGGCAGCAGCGAAAGAATGCCCAACGCAAAACGCAGCCCGTTGTATGTAAACGACCCCATGTGATAACCGGCCAGCTTTTGCGTGACAAAGGTCGTGCCCCAAATCGCGGAGGCACAAAAAACAAAGACAGTTGGCAGAACACGCCCTGTCTTTGCCGTATTCGGTTGTGTATCTTTGTTCAAAGGCTTATAAAATGCTCTGCAAAAACTGTTTGGCGCGCGGGTTCTGCGGGTTTGTAAACAGCTCGTCCGGGCTGCCTTCTTCCGCCGCCACCCCGTCGCACATAAAGACGACCCGGTTGGCCGCTTCCCGCGCAAACCCCATTTCATGCGTCACCACGATCATCGTCATACCGCTTTTGGCGAGATTCTTCATAACGCCCAGCACTTCGCCCACCAGTTCGGGGTCAAGCGCGCTGGTCGGTTCGTCAAAGAGCATGATCTCGGGGTGCATGGCCAATGCCCGTGCGATCGCCATGCGCTGCTGCTGCCCGCCCGAGAGTTTGGACGGGTATTCGTTGATTTTGTCGCTCAGCCCCACCTTTTCAAGCTGTTCTTCGGCCAGCTTGCGGGCTTCGGTTTTGGATACGCCGCCCACATGCACCGGAGCCAGCATGACATTCTCGGCCGCCGTCAGGTGAGGGAAGAGGTTGAACCGCTGAAAAACCATCCCCATTTTGAGCAGCAGGCGGGCGTGCTCTTTATGAGGGAGTTTGCTCTTCATATGCCCGTGATGCCATTCCTCCACGAGGATGTCGTCAATATAGAGCTTACCGCTGGTGATTGTTTCCAAATGGTTGAGGGCGCGCAGATAGGTTGATTTGCCCGCGCCGGAGGGGCCGATGATGGCCAGCACCTCGCCCTGCTCGACAGATAAAGACACATCCTTCAGCACTTCCAGCTGCCCGAAGGATTTGCACAGATTTTCCGTTCTTACGACCGACACTTTGATAAACCTCTATTCATATCTGGAGAGTCTTTCTTCCAAGCGGTTGAACACCGACGTGAACACGCTGGTCATGACCAAATACAAAGCCATCGCGGGGATAAAGACAAGGGTTGTGTTGTTGCTGGATTGGATTTTCCGGGTTTGGCTGGTCAGATCCATCAGCCCGATGACGAAAACAAGGGATGTATCTTTCAAAACCATGACAAATTCGTTGCAGATAGGCGGGATCATGCGCCTGTATGCCTGCGGGATGATGACAAGCCGCATGGCCTGCGCGTAGCTGAGCCCCAGGGCTTTGCTCGCCTCCATTTGGCCTTTGTCGATGGATTGGATGGCGGCGCGGATGATCTCGGCCACGTAGGCCGCGATGTTGAGCGTAAACGCGATAAACGCCGCCATATACCGGCTTTGAATGGTCAGAGCCGAGTGTATGAGCGGCAATCCGTAGTAGATAAAGAAAATCTGCATGAGCAGCGGTGTGCCGCGGAAGAAGAAGACATAAGCGTTGCTGAGGTTTCTGGTGATAAAGTTTTTCGATAATTTTCCGAGTGCCAAGAAGACGGAAAGAATAAGAGCCGCGCAGACCGAGAGGACGGTGAGCGACAGGGTGATCCAGCTTGCGTTCAGCAAGGCCGGCATCCAGCTGATGATTTTCTCCAAAGCCGAAGGCATCCGCAAAAAAGTGTAATCCTCAAAAATGATTTTATCACCGCTGCGGAGCCCGTTCATGACCTGGCGCAATCCCAAAGCGTGGGCTTCCGCCGGCGGGAATGTGATTTCCACCACATCCCCGCTGGCGGTAAATGTGCCTGTTAACAGATCGCCTTTCAGACTGGTCAGTGTCACCGAATCTCCTGAGAAATCCAGCTTGACGCGGGCGGGACGCAATACGTCCTCTTCATACAACCCCGACAATGAGCCGGAAGCGCAGGAAGAAACCGCCAGCATGATCAAGACCGCCGCTATGACGACCGCTGCTTTTCTCATTAGTTCTTAACCACGATGCAAAGGGCGTTGGCTACATAGGGCTGGGTGAGCAGATGCCGCTGCTGGCGGGGAACGGTGATGCTGACCGAGGACATGATGCAGTCAAAATCGCCCCGCTCCACGCTGTCGAAAATGCCGTCCCAAGCCGTGTCGATGACTTTGTGTTCCAGCCCGAGCAGATCGGCAATGGCTTTACCCACGTCAATGTCAAAACCGATGGGGGTTGTGCCGTCTCTGTCGTAATACTCCATCGGGGGATACCCAATGTCGGCGCCGACTGAAAAGACGCCGGGCGTCCTGAGGTCATCGTCGCTGACCGGGGGAATGACCGGCTCGGACGTGACATTGCGCAATCCGGCCGTAAGGTCTTCACCGAAATGCTTCCTTGAGATATTAGCCATTTCACCGTTGTAATACAATGTATCGACAGCGGCTTCGATCGCGGCAAGCAGGTTTTCCGAGTTTTTATCCAAGCAGATGCCCAGCGGTTCGGCTTCGTCGCTGAGCCAAACGCGTTGGTATTCGGTGCTTCCCGTTGTGTAGAAAGCGGCAACCACACTGTCTACATAAACAGCGTCTACCCGGCCGATTTTCAGGTCGTCAAAACAGTTGATGACCTGCGGATAACGGAATACGTCGATGTCCATACCGTCGTCGATCATGAGGGCAATGCTTTCGTCGGCGGTGGTTTCATCCTGAACGGCGATTTTCTTTCCGGCAAAGTCGGCGGGGCTTTTAATGCCCCCGCTTCCGGCACCGATATTGCTGCCGTCGCCGGCGCCGCTTCCGCCGTCGGTGCTGCCTTCGGAGCAGGCCGCGGCCGAAGCGAGCAGAATGACCGAAATAAGAAGTGCGAAGATGCGTTTCATGTTTTTTCCTCCTATATTTTTGCTGACGCAAAGTATGTCGATTATTATACATCAGCCAATCCCTGCCGTCAAGATAAATGTACAAGCGGTTTCCATATAACACCAAACCTTGAAATCCGTCGTTTTTTGTTTGACTTCCCTTGCCCTGTGGTGTAAAATTGAAAGTATATTGGGGGAGTGGGATCGAAGGCATGGTTACTGCGTCAGTCATAGCGATCATTTTATTGCTCATTCTCGGAACAGTCGCGTTCATCTATTGGAGGATCAGGCGCGGATTGAAGAGAACGTTCGGTCAAGTCGGCCTTTCCCATATGATCAAGGCGGCCGATCTCAATTCGCAGCTGACGCCCAAGTCGGTCAGCGGGGGAGACGCGATCTTTCTGCCGCGGATATTGAAGGATTACCCGCAATTCAATGTCAATCTCGCTAAGAACGTGGTCGAGAACAACATCCGCCAACTTTACGGAGCCGGGCATTTCGCCGATGTGAAGGTACATAGGACGACCATCTCCAACTACCAAAAGCATTACGGCTCTTCGGTCATCAAGTTCCAAACGGCGTTTCAATATAGCTCGGACAGGACTGTTCAGGAAAAGGCGGAGACGACATATACATTTAGGGTAAAGGACAAAGAAGGCGCGTCAAACGCCGCCTTGCGGTGCGGCTACTGCGGAGCCCCGGTCGCCCGGCTGGGAAACAAATCCTGCACCTACTGCGGCAACGAGGTTATCTTGGATATGGAACAGGCTTGGGATATTACCGATGTGAATATCGTAAATTAGAATAGGAGGACAAACAAATGGGACTGATCAAATCCATCATCGGCGCGGCGGGCGGAGTATTGGCGGATCAATGGGTAGACTTTTTCACCTGTGACGCCATGCCGCACGAGGTGCTGATGCGCCCCGGCACAAGGCCGCAGCAGGCGCGGAGCGGAAACACCAAATACTCGGAGAACATCATCAGCAACGGCTCCAAGATCAACGTGGCCGACGGCCAGTGTATGCTTATCATCGAGAACGGCAAGATCGCCGACTTCTGCGCCGAGCCCGGACAGTATACATACAACAACACCGTCGCGCCTTCGCTGCTGGGCGGCGGCTTTAAGGACTTAGGTGCGTCCTTCGCGCAGGTTGGGAAGCGGTTTTTGGCGGGCGGCGCGCCCACCGACCAGCAAAAAATCTACTATGTCAACACCAAAGAGATCATCGGCAACAAAATCGGCTGGGGCAACATTCCCTTCCGTGATTCCGAATTCCAAATGACGGTGCGGGTGCAGGGTTTCGGGCAATACAGCTTCAAAATCACCAACCCGCTGCTATTCTACACCAACATTGTCGGCAACAAAGAAGGCGAATACCGCAGGGATGACCTCACCGCTATGATGAAGAGCGAAGTCATCTCCGCCCTCAATCCGGCGTTGGGTAAAATCGCCATGCAGAAGGTCTCCTACGATATGCTGATCAACTATCCCCGGGAAATCGGCAAGGCACTCAACGAGGAGATGTCGGCCGAGTGGTCGGAGCGCAGGGGCATTGAGATCGAAAGCCTCGCCATGGAGAGCGTCACGGTTGACGAGCAGTCGGCCAAGAAGATTGAGCAGCTTCAGGAAGCGCGTGCTCTCAGCAATCCAGCATTGGCCGCCGGGCGTTTGGTTGCCGGACAGGCGACGGCAATGGAACAGGCGTCGGCCAACGAAGGTTCGGGCGGCGCGATGGGTGCTTTCATCGGCATGGGTATGGCGCAGAACGCCGGGGGGATGAACGCCAACAGCCTCTTCCAAATGGGTCAGCAGCAGGGCGTTCCGCAGCAGCCGGACAATCCCGCGTCACAACCAGTCCCGGCAACCCCGCCGCTCCCGCCCGCACCCGCCGCCGGAGGAGCCGAAGGATGGACATGCGGAGAATGCAATCACGCCGGAAACACAGGCAAGTTTTGCATGGAGTGCGGAGCGAAACAACCCGAATCCCCGGCCGGATGGACTTGCACAGCCTGCAATCACGCCGGGAACACGGGCAAATTCTGTATGGAATGCGGTGCCAAAAGGGCTGTGGCCTGCCCCGGATGCGGCTGGGCCGCCCCCGATGCCGATGCCGCGCCGAAATTCTGCCCCGAGTGCGGGACAAAAATGTGAGGGTGAATGATGCCGTCAACATTAAAATGCTCCAACTGCGGCGGTGACCTGAAATTCACCCCCGCTTTGCAGCTGTGGAAATGCGAATGGTGTGATCAGGAACATACCGAGAAAGACTTACAGGGTTTTACCGAGCAAGCCGAGCAAGCCCTGAATGAAACGGTTGCCGTCAAAGTAGAGCGCGAGGAGACGGACGACGGCGTGACCGTGACCTATAAATGCGGCTACTGCGGGGCAGAGGTGGTCACGACAGAGGAGACGTCGCAGACCTTCTGCCTCTACTGCCAGCGGCCTGTCACCATCCTGAGCCAGGTTTCCGGCACCTTCAAACCCGAAGCGGTTCTGCCTTTCCGGCACACCAAAGAGAAGGCTTTGGAAGCGTTCAAAGAGTTTTTGAAAGGCAAACGGTTTTTGCCGGATTCGTATAAAGCCAATCAGAACATCGAAAAGCTGCGGGGGGTCTATATCCCGCACTGGCTGTTTGAAGGGACGGTTCATTTCAGTGTGCAGGGGGAAGGCGACGTTGTCACCACCACCCGCCAGGGCGATTACCGCATTACAAAAACCGACACATACCGGGTCGTCCGGGTGGGGTACATCGGGGTCAAAGACGTCCCGGTCGACGCCTCCTCCAAAACCCCCGACGACATGATGGATTCGATCGAACCGTATGATTTCAGCGGCTTAAAACCGTTTGCCACGCCGTATCTGTCGGGGTTTTTGGCCGAGCGGTACGACGTCTCGCAGGATGAATCCTTACCCCGAGCCGATAAACGGTGCAAGGGTTCGGCGGAAAACAAACTGAGGGGTTCGCTGACCCGGTATAGCATTGTGCGGCGTCAAAAAGACGAGAAACGGATAGAGAACATGAAGGCGCGGTATAGCTTGCTCCCTGTTTGGATGCTGCACTCGTGGCACGAGGGGAAGGATTATCCTTTCGCCATGAACGGCCAAACGGGCAAGATTTTAGGCAATCTGCCGCTTGATAAAGGGAAAATGGTTAAATTCGGGGCATTGATATTCGGCATCAGCGGCACTGTCAGCGGGGTTGTCGGTGCGTTGCTGAAATATTTTGAAGTTTTTTAGGAGGGTTACCAATCATGGATTTTGACGTCATTCTATACGGCATTCTCTTCTTCTTGGTCGGCGGCGGCGGGATCACCGCCATCGTTATGGTGCTGGAAGTCAAAAAACACCGCCCCGTAAAGATGGCGGCGGACGCGGATATGTATATCAAAGCGGGCGAAACGCAAATGACGGTGGTGGAAGACGCCTTCCTGCGCACCCATACCACCAAAGTCAAAGTCGCGTCAAGCAACAATACCGTCAAAAAACGATGATGATTCCCATAGCATCCATAGTCAATACCTCCCTCAGTTATTAGCTTTTTCTATTAAGTTGGAAATGCAGATAATGCTTATTAGGCATGTATCCCATACAGAATAACTGCTTGTTGAATATATAACAATGATTCCTTGAATCTATATCCCACAAAGAACTCGCTATTGATAACATCTGCTGACACTTCTTCACCACGGGTAAAAGGAGGACAAGGATTTAACATCGCGTTCGGTTTTGCGGAACACATCAAATCCATTGTTATTTGGTAAGGCTCAAAATCCTTTAAGGCTTCCTTTGCTATCGAATCTGTCAACACAATATCGCTTTGCTTTATTGCTTTCTCAATATCATGTTCCACATTGACATGTTCAATTTCATATCCCTTTGGGCAGCAATGAGTAAAGGGTATTCCAAACGCTTTCGCCGCTTCAGCCCATGCTCTCCCTATATTTGCATTTACCCCGACGAATGTATAGGCTAAATTTAAATAACCATCCCGTTGCTTTGATATGGCATAAAGGTCTGATAAGACTTCGCAAGGATGGTTTGTTTTTGTCATGGCGTTTATTGTGGGCATGATACTATAGCTTGAGAATTGTTCAATCAAGTCAATATTGCTGTGGCGTATCACAACGCAATCTGCCCAATTGTTC
Source organism: Oscillospiraceae bacterium (assembly GCA_009782475.1). Classification (GTDB taxonomy): domain Bacteria; phylum Bacillota; class Clostridia; order Oscillospirales; family UBA929; genus UBA929. Next base: position 28,782 of record WRIZ01000002.1, read on the forward strand.
AAATACCCGGCAACATCTTCGATTTTTTCCTTTTTATCAAGGCTGTCACTTGGAATTAAAATTGGCTGTCCGCCCAATAAGCAGATGCCCTTTTCAAATGTCACCCTTGTACGGATACTGGAAGCCGGGAAAAATAATACGATTGTTTTGCCTGATAAATCTTTTTTATGTTTACCCGATTTTACTTCATCTGCAAGAATAAAAATATTATTCATATCTTGAACAGAATAGTCCGTTAATCTTATTAAGTGTTTCATCGAACGTCTCCTATACCTAATATATAAATGCGGATAATGCTTATTAGCTACCACATTAGGTTATAATATATTTCGTAATATGATCATGCGACATTCCAATATCTAAACGCCCACATTTTTCAATGTCTTTGGGGGGGATTTTACGATTGGGTCTGCGCTTAATTTGCACCAAGTGGATGATGTCGTCAATCAGCGAATCATTTCGCACCTCAAACCCCAGCCACTTGCCATCGTGCAAAGTTTCGGCGGAATCGTATATGTTGCGGACAGTTTCTCCAAACGTCATCCGCTGTTCTTCAAACTGATCGCGCTCTTTACCGCCGAGAGTAACGCTCACCAAAAAGAAGCCATCACGCAAATGTAAGGACAATAGAGCCTTACCGCTCCGCTTAATGAACAAATTATTGAAATGCTTATGGGTGGGTTTGCCCTCTGCCCAATTTTCGTCCATTTCGTAGTGAAATCGAATGTAGCCGATAAGATGTTCCCACGCCGCGCTCGCATCACCAAGCATAGCCTTGACTTCGCTGTATGGCTTTGTCGGTCTGTCCATTATACCTTTCATCCTATACTGCCGCAATCATCGTCTCCATTAACGCATAAACATTGTTGTGAGTATTCCCAAACGCGGATAACGTGATTTTCTTATCCGGCAAATATGCAGTAAAGAACTCAACGCCCGCATCGCCGCCCACGGCGTAATAAAGCAGCTTGTTTTCCGTTTCGTGGCGATAAATACCAAGTCCGTAACTTTCTGTTTCATTCATAACAGACTGCTTCTTTATAAATTCCGTCAACATATTTTCAGAGAAAATCCCGCCCTCGAAAACAGCACGCCATAATGTATCTAAATCACCTGCACAAGTGTACATACCACCATCAGAGCCGCCAATAACAGGCAAGCTGAAAATATTCGTTCGTCCATTTTCCATGTACCCTAAAGCAGTATTAAAGGGAAGAGAATCGGCGCGGTAAAAACCTGTATGCTCAAGTTTACACGGCAAGATTATCTTTTCATGCACATACTGCTGAAAAGGAAGCCCGCTTACCGCTTCAACAACCAAGCCGAGGAGAATAAACCCTGCGTTTGAGTACCCGAAGCGTTGGCCGGGTTCATATTTCGGCGGTAACGGTGTAATCATTTGCAGATAATAATCAAGTTTCTCGTACAGATAAACCGGATATTTCTTGTTTAAGGCTTCAAATTGCTGGTCGCAATCCTCGGATTCTTCGTCAAGATAATCCCCAACCCCCGATGTATGCGTAAGAAGATGAAAGACAGTTACCCTTTTATCTATTTGCCCCAATTCGTATGGTAATACATCGCAGATTTTCTCTTCAAGGGATATTTTCTCTTCATCGATTAACTTGCAAACAGCTAACCCTGTAAACAGCTTTGTCCCGGATGCAATCCCAAACGCTGTGTCTTTGTTATTCGGTAATCTCTCACTTTGATTCCGAAAACCACAACATTGCTCGAATATTTTACCTTGCTCTCCTCTAATGGAAAACACGCCTGAGAAATCAGCGGAACCTGACCAACTACTCCAAATACGTTCAAAATCCATATATACCACTCTCTCATTCATAATATTACGGTAATTAACCCGGGCGTCATGCTTAAAAATCTACCTAAACTTCGGTAGTCCGTCCAGCGTGATGGCCAGCGGGCTGGTGTAGATATACTCCAAATGCTCTTTAGAGTTGGCCTTGAGGTAAGTGGTGTGCCATGTCAAAAACCACGACCAAAGCGCGCCTTCCTCAAAGGCTTTCTCAACGTCGGGGATGTCGCCGCATTCGTGGAAGGCGACCGGGCGTTCCTCGCCGAAAATCTTGACCAGCCGGTCGTACATTTTTAGCTGGGTTCCGCCTTTGTAGGTGTCCCCGGCGGCGATGTCGACATATTCATCGCCTGGATACCAGCCTGATTTGGTGTCGTCGGCGAACCCCAAGACCCATATGAGGTTGTTCAGCCCGTGATGATCGGTATACCGATCATACATCAGCCGCCACAATTCAATGAAAGCGTCGCGGCCGCCCTTGCCCCACCAAAACCATGTTCCGTCAAACTCATGGAAAGGCCGCCACAAAACAGGCACGCCCGCCTCTTGAAGCTCCAAAAGGGCTTCGGCGGCGCGATCCATTTGCGCAAGCATCCCCTCATGAAGCTCCGACCCCACGGTCAGGGCTTCTTCCAAGTCGATTTTCCCTTTGCTCGATTCATACCCCACGCCGTTGGGCGGCGTGCCCCAATGCCAGCAGATCGAAACAATGCCGCCGCGTTCCCACCATTCGATCGAACGCTCGACAACACCGTTAAAATCTCCATTGATGAAGTCCAACCCGCGGATGGCCGGAAGCTCGCCTGTGACTTCATAAATGTAATCCATCTCGTATTCCGGCGAACCCATCCAGGTCGATTCCTGCTGGCCGGTCAGCGTCTTGTGTTTGTAAACGCTGCACAAATAATTGTAGAGAAGCTGCGCTTCATCGTTTGCGTCCGGGTTGCGCAGAATAGGGAAGCTGCCGTCCATACCATACAGCTCCTTTTGAACAGGGGGTTTGGGTGTGCGCGGCGGCGAGGGGGAGGGTTTGGGCGTCCACTCCAAAGCAGGGGGGGAGTCTTCCGGCGTTTCAGCCGGCGAAGTCTCGCCCGGTGTACATCCGGCCATCAAGAGGACTGCCAAACAGATGCAAAATAGTTTTTTCATTTCATTCATCCCTTTCCGTTTCTTCCGCGCGGGGCAGGCGCAAGGTAACGAGAGTACCTTCTCCTATCGCACTCCAAATGATCAGTTCGCCGCCGTGCAGCCGCATAATATCATCGCTGACCGATAACCCGATGCCGCTGCCGCGCGCCGTGGAACTGCCCTTGTAAAATTTATATTTCACATGCTCCAATTCGCTCTCGGGGATGCCCTGCCCGTAGTCGCGGACGTTGATGGATACCCAATGGTCATCGAAAAACAAATCGGCGTCGATGCGTTTGCCGCTTCCGCCGTGCTTGGCGGCATTGTCGAGGATATTGACAAAAACCTGCTTCAACCGTTCTCTGTCGCCGACCACTTCCGGCAGAACGTCGGGCTGGTGATATGTCAGGGTAATGCCCTCGCGCTTTAAGGCGTCCATGTGCAGGTATACGATCTCTTCCAGCTCGCTCGCCAAGTCAAACGGTTCGATGTCAAGCGTCAGCCGCCCGCCTTCGATCCGTGTGAAATCAAGCAGCTCTTCCACCATCTTGGAGAGCCGCGAGGTTTCCTTCAGCATGATGCGGATGCCTTTGCGCATTTCGGCGGGGTCGTTCATATCCGCCGAGAGAAGGGTCTCACCCCAACCGCTGATGGCGGTCAGCGGTGTGCGGAGTTCATGCGATACCGAGGAAATGAAATCGCTTTTCAACCGTTCGGAGGTTCGTATTTCCCCCGACATATGGTTGATATTCTCCACCAGTTCGCCCATTTCGTCGCGGTATGTTTTTTCGATCCGCACGCCGTAACCGCCTTCGGCGATGCGTTTGGCGATGCGGTTGATCTCCTGCACAGGTTTGAGGATGCTTCGTATAAAGAGGAAACTGGAGGTCAGCATGACCGACAAGAAGACGACGCTCAAAAGCGCGCCCCACAGGACAAATTGATAAACGCGCTTGTCGGCCAGTTCAAGGCTGGTCACGCAGCGCACCACGCCGACAACGCTCCCGTTTTGCAGCACAATGGGAGCGGATAACGCCATAACGCGTTCGCCGGTGTTCAGGTTTTCCCCGGTAAACGGTTTCGACGGCTCGGCGTTCAGCGCGGCCTGCACATCGGGCGTGTTGATCAGCAGCCCCGAAGCGGCAATGTTGGTCGATACCTGAAGCCTGCCGTTCCCGTTGATGAATTGCAGTTCAAACTTATCCCTGTCGGTAAAATCCTGCACTAGGATATTGATGGAGCGTATATAGTCGTCTATTGTGCCGATGTAGTTTTTAGAAACATAATTGGCGTACATCTTCGCCGGAGCCTCTAACGATGAAGTGAGCGCGGAATAGTAATAGTTGCTGACGACAATGGCCAGCGCACCCACCGCAAGCAGCATGAGGACAAGGGAAACAGCGAGGACATTGAGGATCCAGCGTCGCTGGATGCCGGAAACGAGTTTTGTCCTGCCCAACCTTACGCGCCCCACTTATAGCCGTAACCCCATACCGTTGTGATATAGGCGGGATTGGCGGTGTCGTCCTCGATCTTGATGCGCAAACGGCGGATGTTGACGTCCACGATCTTTAGGTCGCCGAAATACTCCGAACCCCATACTTTATGCAGAATTTCCTCGCGGGACAGGGCGCGGTCGGGGTTTTCCATGAAGAGTTTGACAATGTTAAACTCCACTTGCGTCAGCCTGACTTTTACGCCGTTTTTTTGCAATGCCCGGGTACGCGCGCTGAGGGTGAACGGCCCGCTGCGCAAAACGTCTTCGGATTCTTGCGTTTCACCGCCCGCTGAGATGCCGCCCAGCCGCCTGGACAGGGCGTCGACACGGGCGATCAGTTCGGTGGGGGAGAAGGGTTTGGTGATGTAATCGTCCGCGCCCGAGACAAGGCCGGTGACTTTATCCAGTTCCTGCGTTTTCGCGGTCAGCATGATGACGCCCATTTCGGGGCGCAGGGCGCGGATGCGGCGGCAAACTTCCAGCCCGTCCAGTTCCCCCGGCAGCATGATGTCAAGCAGGGAAAGGCGTATATCAGGGTGGTTTTGAACAAGCGCGAGAGCCTCCTCGCCGGTTCCCGCTTCCACAACATCGTAGCCGGCTCGTTTGAGGTTGATGACCACAAAACTGCGGATGCTCTCCTCGTCCTCAAGGATCAATAATTTCTGCGGCATTATAAACCCCTCCAATCCGCGGGGATGATTTTGAAGATGGATTTTAGCTCAGCTTCGCTCAGAGCATAGTGCGCGTATTCATCCGGTAAAGGGATGATCTCGGCGGTTGCGAACAGGTTGCCGTACTCGGCCAGGACGGTGCGGTCACGAACCGACCTCCGGTCGTTGACCGGCTGGTTCAGGTAATAGATATGAAGGAAATCAATGGGTTCCCCCTCCTCTTGAAGGAGGGAAAAGGTTGTTTTTTGCGGAGCCGAAGACAAGGTGCGCCGTACGGTATATTGTTCGGGCTGAGGCCATTGCTCGGGGAGCAAGATGTACCATGTATTGTTCATGCTGTGATATGTGCGGGCGGTTTCTTTATAATAACCGACCGAATCGTAGGCCATCCACCGTGTTTCAGTGAAAATATCTTCGCTTGATTCCTCTCCGCCCTGATAAGGCGGAAGCTCTACCAAGCGGGGGAGGCTGTAAACGCCGGAATCGTCAATATCGGCGGCGGCGAGCTCCCGGTTCCGCACCAGCATCTCGCTGACGCCTGTTTCGATGCTGGCGGAGATATTTACCAGCCCGCCGTCACGAAAAGCGATCACATCGGTGATCTCACCCGAGCCGGTTTGGTATTGTGAGGTTATCAGCAATCCAGGTTTTTTATCCAAAAGCGGCCCTGTGCGGATTCGGCGAACCGCTTCGGCACCGGGTGACAGATAGGCTGTCGAAGCAACCGCCAGTTCACCCCCGCGGTCGGTGACCATTTCCACAAGCTGCTCGGATGTATCGACCTTGACGAGTAAAAGAGCGGGGATGCCGTTGTCTTCAATATCATAAATCGCATAACCGGAATAGGGGCTGGTGAAGATTTCTGTCAAGATGTTTTCGTCCAGTGTATACACAGAAATATACCGCTGGCTGCCCACCTGCCATCCTACGATGATCTCCTGCCGCCCGTCGCCGTTCATATCGCAAAAGACGATGGAATGCACCGATTCGACATTCTCATAGATGGGCGGGACGGGGATAAACTCATCGTCAACGGATAAAAAAACAGCCAAAATGTTTTCCGTTTCGTTCCGCATGAGAACAACGGCGGCTTCCGTTCCGTCCCCGGTGAGATCGGCCGTCAAGACCGCCTGCCGGTTGTCACCCGAAACAGGCGCGCTGTATGTATAACCGTCGGCAATCAAGACGTCGATTTGGGTTTGCAAATTCCGATACTGCACGGCGGGGCGGGGAGCCTGCATCAAGTTTTCCGAACCGAAGCAGCCCGAAAGCAATAAAAGAAGCGGCGTCAGAAGAAGTATCTTCCGCATTATGAGCCTCCTACGTAACCACGGGCAGGCTCTCATGCCTGCCCGTACTGGTTCGCAACCCTATTGTTAAATATGCTCGTCGATGTATCCCGCCACATCGGCAACGGTACGGAACTCTTTCACAGCTTCTTCATCGATGGTGATCTCAAATTCCTCCTCGACAGACATCATCAGTTCAACGACATCGAGGGAATCCGCGCCCAAGTCCTCGGCGATGTTTGTGGTATCGTTGATTTTCTCGGCGTCGATGTCAAGCTGCGCAGCAAGGATCGCGCGCACCTTCTCCGCGGTAGCGCTCATAGATGGCATCCTCCTTATAGATCGGTTATATTTACATAGAGTATAACCCGCCTGTTCGAGTATATCAAGAGGTTTTTGAAAAAAGTTTGTTTTTTTACCGATCCTTTGCTATACTGGCGGTATGGAAATCATATTGCTTAAAATGGGTGAAATGGTGCTCAAAGGCCTCAACCGTTCGCGGTTTGAGTCGAGTTTGCTCAACCGTTTGCGCGCCGTGCTGGCTCCGTTCGGAACCTTTGGGGTCACCAGCCGCCAATCGGCCGTCTACGCTCTGCCTGAGGGCGTGTGCGATATGGAAGGAGCCTTTGACGCGGCAAAACGGGTTTTTGGGTTCACATCCCTCTGCCGCGCCGTCATGTGTGAAAAAGACATCGGCGATATACGGCAAAAAGCCCTTGCCCTTCCGGGATTGAAAACCTGTAAATCATTTAAGGTGGAAGCCCGCCGCGCCGACAAAGCGTTTCCCTTTACAAGCCCGCTGATATGTGAGCAAACCGGCGGCTTCATTCAGGAGCAAACCGGCTTGCCGGTGGATGTGCATGACCCCGGAGAGGTTGTTTGGGTCGAAGTGCGCGAATCGGCGGCCTATGTCCATACCCGCCCCGTTGAAGGCGCGGGCGGTTTGCCGCCCGGTACGGCCGGAAAAGCCGTTTTGTTGCTTTCCGGCGGGATCGACAGCCCGGCGGCGGGCTGGCGGATGGCGCGGCGCGGGTTGTCTTTGCTGCCTGTGCATTTTCACAGTTATCCGTATACGTCGCCCGAGGCGAAGGATAAGGTATTGAAACTGGCTCGCATCCTCTCGGAATGGTGCGGGCCGATGGTTGTAAGGGTGTTATCCTTTACGGCGATACAGGAAGCCATACGAAAAAACTGCCCCGAGGATTTGGCGACCGTTCTCACCCGCCGGAGCATGTGCCGGGTTGCCGGAGCCATCGCTTTGCGCAGCGGAGCCGGAGCCATTGTCACAGGAGACAGTTTGGGGCAGGTGGCCAGCCAAACGCTGGAGGCTTTGGCGGTAACAGAGGAAGCGTCCCCCTTGCCGCTGCTGCGCCCGCTGATCGGGATGGATAAAGAGGAGGTCACGCGTTTGGCGCGACAGATCGGAACCTTTGAAACATCCATCCTGCCTTATGAGGATTGCTGCGGGCTCTTCACCCCGCGCCACCCGCAAACCAAACCCAAATCGGAGAGCGTGTTGACGGCCGAGAGGCTGTATGACTATACATCGCTTGAAGCGGAGACACTGCAAAATGTTGAGAAGGTTGAGGTGGGATGATGCCCCTGGTCTGTGAGATCATCGCGGTCGGAACCGAACTGCTGCTGGGCAGCATCGCCAACACCGACGCGCAGGACATATCGCAAGGATTGGCGGAGGCGGGTATCCACTGCTATTTCCACACAACGGTCGGCGACAACCCGGCGCGTTTGAGTCAGGCGTTGGCCGTCGCGCGGGAGCGCGCCGACATCATTATCACAACAGGCGGTCTCGGCCCCACCATCGACGATTTGACCAAACAGACGGTCTGCGAGGCCTTCGGCGTGCCGCTGGAACTGCATGAGGGGACATGGGAACGCATCCTTTCCTTCTTCCGGCGCATCGGCAAACCGGTGACCGAAAACAACCGCCGGCAGGCGATGGTTCCCGTGGGCGGCGTGGTTTTTGAAAACGATTGGGGAACAGCCCCCGGCTGTGGTTTTCAAGCCGGGGATACCCATATATATATGTTGCCGGGGCCGCCGAAAGAATGCCGCCCGATGTTTGCCAATTGCCTGCTGCCATTGCTGAAATCACTGACCGGGGCAACCATCCTCAGCCGGAACATCAAGGTCTTCGGTATGGGTGAATCGGCGGTGGAGGATATGCTCCGCCCGCTGATGGAGAAGTCATCCAACCCGACGCTGGCTCCTTATGCCAAAGAAGGGGAGGTCACCCTGCGTGTTACCGCTTCGGCGCAATCAAATGAAGAGGCTTTCCGCCTGACCGAACCGATTGTGGCGGAAGTGCTGGCATTGCTGGGCGGCGCGGCGTACGGGGTGGATGTGGATTCGCTGGAAAGCGTCGTGCTGGAATTGCTGGAGGCAAACGGCGTCCGGCTGGCCGCCGCCGAAAGCTGCACAGGCGGCTTGGTGTCCGCGAAACTCACGGCCATACCCGGCGCGTCGAGGTTTTTTTTGGGCGGCGTCGTGGCTTACGGCCGTCAGGTAAAGGAAAATGTTTTAGGAGTGCCGGAAGACTTGATCAACAAATGCGGGATGGTGTCCGGGGAGGTCGCTCTCGCCATGGCGCGGGGAGTCTGCAAGCTGACGGGCGCGGAGATCGGGCTTGGTTTGACCGGGTTGGCGGGGCCCGGCGGGGACGGCAGCAATGTCCCGGTCGGGACGGTTTGCATCGCGCTGTTTGACGCGCGGGATCGATCGCATAAAGAGGTAACCCGCAATTTCGGGGATGAACGCGGGCGTGTCCGCACCATGGCGTCACTGACGGCATTGGATATGGTGAGACGCCATCTGAACATGATATAACGCAGAATCAAGGAAATTTATGTTGACTTGCAAAATAAACTTTGCTATGATGGCATTATAAACAGAATGTCCGGCGTCAACCGGGCGTAGGCAGGAGATGAGGAAATGGTATCCCGGGAAGTCACCGTCAACAACCAAGTAGGGCTCCATGCCCGTCCGGCGACGTTTTTTATACAGAAAGCAAGTGAGTTCCGCTCCAGCATATGGGTGGAAAAAGAAGAACGCCAGGTCAATGCCAAGAGCCTGCTGGGCGTTTTAAGCCTTGGCATCATCAAAGGGACAGTGATCCGCATTTTGGCCGACGGCGCGGATGAAGAAGCCGCTGTCGCGGCTCTCGCGGAATTGATCTCCTCCAATTTTTACGAGTAAATTGTGAAATCCGAGGTTCCCGATAGCAAAGAGAGTGCCGCCGTAGGCGGCCTTTCTGCGATTGACAGAAAAGAAGGGTTGAAAGCGAAAGCCCTTTCCCTGCCCGGCGAACCGGGCGTATACATCATGTTTGACAAAAAGGGGAAAATAATCTACATCGGCAAAGCAAAACGGCTGAAAAACAGAGTTTCGTCTTATTTTCAAGACAGCGCGGGACACAGCGCGAAAACCCGCCGCATGGTATCCCGGATCGACCGCTTCGATACCATCGTCGCCGCCAGTGAGTTTGAGGCGTTGGTGCTGGAGTGCAGCCTCATCCGCCACCATAAACCCCAGTATAACATCATGCTCAAAGACGGCAGCGGGTATCCGTTCATCAAGCTGCCCCCGGGGTCGTATCCGTCGTTCTCGGTCATCCACGACAACCGGCTGGTCAAAGACGGTTCGCGTTATTTCGGCCCCTACGGCAAATGGGGGTTGTCAAAACTGGTCATCGACGCGCTGAACACCACCCTCAAACTGCCCGTATGCGGGAAGAATTTCCCGAGGGACATCGGCAAAGGGCGTCCCTGCCTGCAATACCATATGGGGCGTTGCGCCGGGGTTTGCCTGGGGGATGTAAGCGAAGAGGAATATAAGGAAAAGATACGCCGCGCCATCATGATGATGGAGGGCAAAGCCGCCGGGCTCATCAATGAAATGGAAAAAGAGATGGCGGATTGTGCGGACAAGCTCCAGTTTGAAGCGGCCGCGCAGATCCGCGACGAGATCAAATCGATCACCGCGCTGACAAACCGGCAAATTGTCGTCGGCGGGGGAATGGCCGACACCGACGTCATCGCCGCCGTCACGGGCGAAACCCGTTCGGGCGTTGCGGTGCTGCATTTCCTTGATGGCAAAATCGTCGGGCAGGACATTGAACTGAGCGAAGACGCTGACGAAGCCGAAGTGCTCTCATCCTTTGTCTCCCAATACTATATCGCGCGGGGGCGCATCCCTAAGAATGTATTTTTATCAAGTCCGATCGAGGATGAAGAAATTCTCAAGGACGCCTTTTTGGCAAAAGGGATGAAGGTGGAGTTTTCCGTCCCACAGCGGGGGGCGAAGGCCGAACTGGTCAAGATGGCGGCGCGAAACGCCGCCGAGGAGATCGAAAGGGTGACCTCCCGGGAAGAGAAGATACGGTTCCTGCTCGGGGAGTTAAAGCGTTTGCTCTCGCTGCCTGAGCCGCCCGGGCGCATCGAGGCGGTTGACATCTCCAATTTGGGCGACAGCGGGCGGGTCGGCGTGATCATTTGCTATAAAGACGGGAAACCGCTGAAGAAGGCGTATAAACACTTCATCATCAAGAACGCCGGCATCCACGACGATTACCATTCGATGGAGGAAGTATTGACCCGGCGTTTCGCCCGATTGATCAAAGGCGACGCGGGGTTTGCCGAAGCCCCGGGGCTTTTGCTGGTAGACGGCGGCTCGACCCACGCCGCTATGGCCGAACGGGTGCTGAACGGGTTTGGTCTGACCATTCCGGTCTTCGGGATGGTCAAAGATGAAAAGCACCGCACCCGCGCCGTGGTCACACCAAACGGCGGCGAGGCGGCTTTGACGGGTTCCCCGGGTGTTTTCGCGCTGATCGGCCAGATTCAGGAGGAAACCCACCGGAGCGCGCTGGCGTTTCATCAGAAGCAGCGCAGTAAGTTTGAATCTGAATTAGACGGCATACCCGGTCTGGGCGAAGCGCGGCGGAATAAATTGATTCAGCATTTTAAGAGCGTGAAAAGAGTCGCTTCGGCAACGCCGGAAGAGCTGGAAGCATTGCTGCCGAAAAAGGCCGCCATTGCGGTATACAACCATTTCCATGTGCCGTTTGAAGGAGCATAATCATGCGTATCATAGCAGGCGAAGCCAGAGGACGCAAGTTAAAGCCGGTGCCGGGGGACGCGACAAGACCGACCTCCGACCGTGTGAAAGAATCAATGTTCAATATCCTGCAATTTCATTTGGAAGGGCGTCGCGTCCTCGATTGCTTTGCTGGGACAGGGCAGCTGGGCGCAGAAGCGTTGAGCCGGGGGGCGCGGGAATGCGTCTTTATCGAGCAATCGGCGGCAGCGGCGGCCGTCATCCGTGAGAATACACGCTTCTTTGAACAACGCGCCGTTGTGCGGGTGGCCGAAGCTGTCCGCTGGCTGGACGGGGCGGAAGAGAAATTTGACCTTGTTCTTCTCGACCCGCCGTATGGGCCGCAGCTCCTTGCCAAAACGCTGAACAAACTTTTCACGCGCGATTTGGTCAATCCAGGCGGTTTTATCCTGTGCGAATGCCTTGCCGATACCGAACCGCCGGAAGCTCCGCCGCCGTATGCGTTGGTGAAATGTTACGACTATGGGAATGTGAGGTTGATCAATTATGAAAACCGCCATCTGCCCGGGCAGTTTTGACCCGGTCACGCTGGGGCATATAGACGTCATCGAGCGCGCCGCCCGCATCTTTGACAAAACCGTTGTGGTCGTTTTGGAAAACCGGGGGAAATCGTGCCGCTTCACCCCCGAAGAGCGGGTGACCTTGCTTCGCAAATCAACGTCATTCATCCCCAATATTGTGATAGAACACTCAGACCGGCTGTTGGCCGACACCTGTGCCGATATGGGCGACGTGGTGATCGTCAAGGGGTTGCGGGCGGTATCGGACTTTGAACATGAGTTTCAAATGGCTCTGATGAACAAAAAGCTCAATGCCCGGCTCGATACCCTCTTCCTGACGGCCGGGGAACGGTTTCAATATATCAGTTCCAGCGTGATCAAAGAGATTTGCCACTACGGCGGCGATGTGAGCGAGTTGCTGCCGCCGGAAATCCATGATGAAGTGGTGAAAAGACTGAGGAGGGACATTTCATGCCGCACGATGTAGAAAGCCTGCTCGATATGCTGCGCGAGCTGATCGAAGATTCATTCACCCTGCCGCTGGGCAGCGACAAATGCGTCTTGGACAAAGACAAGGCGATGGGTTTGATCGACGAGATCGCGGGCAGCCTGCCCGAAGAATTGCGCAAAGCCACCAGCATTGTCAGCCAGCGCAATGAAATGATGGCAAAAGCGAAGAGCGAAGCAGAGTCCATTGTAAAAAGCGCGGAAGAACGCTCGCGCCGACTTGTTTCGGAGGAAGAAGTGCTGGCGTCGGCGCGCAGGAAAGCGCAGGACATTGAAAACCAAACAAAGAATAAGACGCGCGAATTGCGCATGGCCACCAACGAATACGTGGAAGATTTGCTCAAACGAACGGAAGAAGCGGTCAACACAGCCCTCAACGAAGTGCGCAGATCGCGCCAGGAATTTAGGAACACGGCCAAGCGATAAACCGCGGCCACCCACAACATATTGCGGCGTCCCCGGAGACGGGGGCGTTTTTCTTGTGTAAATTGCGAAATATAAGAACATTCGTTTTTGTTGCAAAAAAGCGGAAAAACCGACAAAATCACGCAATAGAACACTTGTTTTGTGTAAAATATTTATGAAAAACACTTGACAGCAATAAAACAGTTCATGTATACTGTCGATACACTAAAGTGGAGCGTAATGGAGTAGAAAGGAGGGGAACTCATGAGCCGTCTGTTTGGCACATACAACCATCAGATCGACGCCAAAGGCCGTTTGTTCATGCCTTCCCGCCTTCTAAAGGTTCTCGGGGACGTCTTCTTCATATCGGTCAGCAAGCTCCAATGCCTGAACATATACACCCTTGACGAATGGGAAAAGCTCGAGGAATCCTTTGAAAAGATACCGGAAGACGAGCAAATGGTCAAACGCAGGGATTTCTACTCGATGGCGCAGGACTGCACCCCGGACAACCAAGGGCGGGTGCTGCTGTCACCGGCTCTGCGGGAATACGCCGGATTGGACAGAACGGTTACCATCAAAGGCGCGGGCAAATACGCCGAGATATGGAACCCTGTCCGGTTGGAAGCATATGAGCAAGGCTTAAAGAATCAAACGGACTCATGAACATCATCCACACACCAGTTATGCCGCATGAGGTGATTCATGCACTGGCTCCGCGCAAAAGCGGCGTCTACTTAGACGGCACAGCCGGGCTGGGCGGGCATTCCGAATTGCTGCTGGAAGCAGGGGCGACAGTATATTGCCTTGACAGGGATCAAAACGCGCTGGAGAAATGCAAAGAGCGGCTGAAACGGTTCGGGGACAAAGCGGTGTTCCTGCACGGAAACCACAGCGAGATGGACAAGCTGCTGGATCCCTCAATCTCATTGGATGGCATTTTGCTCGATTTGGGCGTATCCTCCATGCAGCTGGACGAACCGGAGCGGGGCTTTTCTTACCGCCATGACGCGCCTTTGGATATGCGGATGGATCAGACCCAGGCGCGCACGGCGGCCGAAGTGGTCAATGAATGGTCATACCGCGAGTTGATCCGCATCTTGATTGAGTATGGCGAGGAACGGTACGCCAAGCAGATTGCCCGGGGAATTGTCTTTGCCCGTCCTCTCAAAACAACGGCGGAACTGGCCGAAGTCATCCTGGAATCAATGCCGGCAAAGGGGCGGCGCGAGGCGCAGCACCCGGCGAGGCGCACCTTTCAGGCCATCCGAATCGCCGTCAACGGTGAATTGGAATCGCTGGAGGAAACACTGCCGAAAGCCTTGAGGATGCTGAACTATATTGGCCGGATGGCCGTGATCAGTTTTCATTCGCTGGAAGACCGTATCGTGAAGAGGGTTTTCGCCGAAGCGGCCAAAGGATGTATCTGCCCCCCGGCCTTTCCCGCCTGTGTGTGCGGAAGGAGACCGGCCGTCAGGATAACGGGGCGATGGAAACCAACCCGGCAGGAGATCGAAAGCAATCCGCGTTCGGCAAGCGCGGTATTGCGGGGGATCGAACGTATCTAACGTATCTAACGAAAGAGAGGCCTTGAAATGGTTGAAGGAACCGCGGCATTGACGATGAACCCGCCGATGACGATCCCGCAAAGGCTCCCTGCGCCTCTTCCCGCGCAAAGACCCGTCAGGACGCCTGCCGCGCCCGATGTGCGGGAAAGGCCGAGAACGAAGGCTCCGGCAAAAAGAGTTGAAACAAGCGCGTCGGCGAGATCGATCATGCGCGCCCTTGTATTGTTCGTGGGAGCTATGGCGTTGCTGCTGTTTATCGTGTATAATTATATGCAGTTAAGCATGTTGAGCAACGAAAATCGGAAAACGGCCAATCAGATTCATACACTGAAGAAGGAAGAAAGCGTTCTCAACCGCAGGGCGGAAGCGGGCGTCAGCCTGAGCGAGGTCGAAGGGTATGCGATCGGGGAATTGGGGATGGTCAAGCCGACGCGTGACCAAATCGTTTATGTCGGCACACCCGCGAGGGATCACGCCGAAGTCATTCAGCAAACAGGGTTTTGGGGAAGTGTGAAAAATCTCTTTTCCACCATGACGGGCAGGGTGATCGAATTCCTTGATTAGTTCTATTTGCGAGGGACTGTCCGTATAATCAAGTGAGAAAAAGGGGGGACAGCCGAATGGCGGAAGAGAGGAAGCCGCGGCCTGATAAAGAACGGTACAACCGGATGATTCTGGTGCGGGTGTTGATCCTCACCGGGATTTTCGGTTTTGCGATGTTCGTCCCTTTGTCCATGAAACTCTATAACGTCGCCATCACACAGCATGACGAGCTGGAGCAAAGAGCCATCGATCAAGCCACCAGCTCCTATCCCGTCACCGCCGGGCGCGGAACCATCTACGACCGCAATCACAACATTTTGGCCGTATCGGCCAGTGTGGAAACGGTCTGCGTCTCGCCGCGCGACATCGCCCGGGACAAAGACGCCGACGCCAAAAAGAAAATCATTGCCGACGGGCTTTCGGCCTTGCTGGATGTAGACCGGGAGATGATCGTTGAGCGGATGGAGCGCACCAACCGCGCCAACGAAACCATCAAGATGCAGATCGAGCGCGAACTGGCCGACGAGGTGCGGCAGTTTATTGAGGATAACAAACTGACCCGGATGGTCTTCCTCGAACCGGCCAGCAAACGGTATTACCCCAACGGCTCCTTTGCGTCCAACATATTGGGGTTTGTGGACAGGGACGGAAAAGGGCTGATGGGGCTGGAAGCGGTGTATAACAAACACTTGGCCGGCGCGCCCGGATATACGGTGCGGGCGAAGACCGGGCAGGGGATGCCGCTGCCCAACCAATATGAAATGTATTATGACGTTTTGGAAGGCTACAGCCTCGTTCTCACCATCGACGAAACCATTCAGCATTTTGCCGAGAAGCATCTTGAAACCGCCGTGATCGAAAACGAAGTCGCTCAGCGCGGCTGCGCCATCGTGATGGATGTCAAAACAGGCGGCATCCTCGCCATGGCGACCAAAGGCGATTTCGACCTCAACGAACCGCGTGAGATCGCCGACGAGGCGACCCGCCGCTGGCTGGATTCGCTCGGTGAAGAACTATACGCCGATGAATTGAGCATCGCGCAGCAGGCGCAGTGGCGCAACAAAGCCGTGTCCGATACCTATGAGCCGGGTTCGGTTTTCAAAATCTTCACCGCCGCTATGGCCATTGAGGAAAAGGCGGTGGATATCCATAACGACCGTTTTTCCTGCGGGGGAACCATTTCCATACCCGGTTACAGCGGCAGATGCCACAAAGCGGCCGGGCATGGGAGCCAAACCTTTTTGGAAACACTGACGCATTCGTGCAACCCGGCTTTTGTCAACATTGGGATGCGGGTGGGGCCGGAAAAATTTTATGATTATATGCGCGCCTTCGGCTTTATGGATACAACAGGGATCGACCTTCAAGGCGAAGCCAAGGGCATCATCGCCCCTTATGAGAATTACTCACGGTATGTCTCCTCGCAGGCCGTTTACTCGTTCGGTCAGACGTTTACCGTAACGCCCCTCCAAATGCTCACGGCGGTCAGCGCCGTCGCCAACGGCGGAAAACTGATGAAGCCGTATATGCTTTCTCAGGTCATCGACGCCGACGGGCGGGTGGCCGAGAAAACCGACGCCACCCTTGTCCGGCAGGTCATCAGCGAGGATACGAGCAGATTGATGTGCGAGTATTTGGAAGAATGCGTCAATCAGGGAACCGGTTCCAACGCCTACGTCAAAGGCTACCATGTGGCGGGCAAGACCGGGACGTCGCAGAAACGGGCGCAGGATATAACCGGGGAAAAGGGACTCTATGTCGTCTCCTTTGCCGGATTCGCCCCGTCGCACGATCCGCAGATCGCGGTTTTGGTCATGCTGGACGAACCGGGGTTAGACCGCCACCTGCGTATGGGAGGGTATATGGCGGCTCCCGTCGCGGGGCGTATCTTTGCCGACGCGCTGCCCTATATGAATGTCATCCCGCAGTATAAGCCGGAAGAGGCCATGTCGGCCGATGTGACCGTTCCCTTTGTCAAACGCGCTGCCGTTTCCGAAGCCGAAGCCGCCGCGAAAAAACTCGGGCTGACGGTGCGTGTGATCGGCGACGGGGAGAGCATTACCGACCAGTTACCGGCGGCGGGTGTGCGTGTGCCGCTCAAAACAGAGATGATCCTCTATACCGAAGGGACAAAACCCGAGGAGAGCTGTTTGGTTCCCGATGTGCGCGGCAAAACGCCCGGACAGGCCAATGAGCTGCTGACCAATGCCGGGGTGTTTATGCGGCCGATCGGAGCCAAGCCGTCCCCGGACGCCGTCCTGACGGCGGCGTGGCAGGAGTATGCCGGGCAGGAAGTGCCGCGCGGGACGGTCATATCGGTGGAATTCCGAAGTTCCAACGTAGACGACTAACAGAGGGGGTGCAAGATGCGGCTGTTTGCCCTGTTGCAGGTTTTGGATACATTGCAGACAAACGCGCCGTCTTTGGACTGCGAAGTGGACGGCGTGCACAACGATACGCGGGGCATGAAGAAAGGCGACCTCTTCGTCGCCGTCCCCGGAACCGAACTGGATGGTCATTGTTATATCCGTCAGGCGATGGACATCGGCGCGTCGATGATCGTGACCGAACGCCCGCTTGATTCCTCTGTCCCGCACGTCGTCGTGCCCGACGCGCGCGCCGCTTTGGCCATGCTGGAAGCGAAAATTGCAGGCTACCCGGCTGAAAAGATGACGATGACCGGCGTGACCGGGACAAAAGGGAAAACGACGGTCACTCATATCATCAAGGGGTTGATCGAGGGCGTCACAGGCCAAAAGACAGGGCTGGTCGGCACCAATCATATCCTGATCGGGGAGAAGGAGCTGCCGTCGGAACGCACAACCCCCGACGCGGTCAAGCTGAACAGTGTTTTCGCGCAAATGGCGGAAGAAGGATGCGCCCACTGCGTGATGGAAGTATCGTCCCACGCGCTGGCGCAGTCCCGGGTATTGGGGATACATTACGAAGCAGGGGTCTTTACCAACCTCCATCACGAGCATATGGATTACCATACCGATATGGAGGATTACTTTTCCGCCAAAAGCCGATTGTTTTTGCAAAGCAGGAAAGCTATCATCAACAGTGACGACCCTTACGGAAAACGGCTGGCCGCACAAATCCCCGATGCGATCCCCTTCTCGCTCTCTATGGCGGAGAACAGGGAGCTAAAGCCCAACGGCGTTGCGTTCACCCTGTCGGGAGAGCGTTTCGCGTGGGGTACGCCCGGGTTGTTCACCGTTTACAATGTTCTTGCCGCCGTCTTGACCGGCGCGGCATTGGGGCTCCCCATCGCGGATATGGCAAGGGTTTTGCCCGGTATCCCGCCTGTGAAAGGGCGGATGGAGTTGGTGACGGCGGACAACGGTATCTACATTTACATCGATTACGCCCATACGCCCGACGCCATTGCCGCCGTGCTGCAAACGATGAAACCATTTTGCAAAGGGCGGCTGATCGCCCTCTTCGGATGCGGCGGCGACCGTGACAAGACCAAACGCCCTTTGATGGGGGCTGCGGCTCAGCGAACCGCCGACCTATGTTATGTCACTTCCGACAACCCCCGTTCCGAAAACCCGGAAACGATTATTTCAAACATTTTAGAGGGAATGGAAAACCGGGACAGGTTTGTTGAACCCGATCGCAGGAAAGCGATTAAGGCGGCGATGAAAGAGGCCAAGCCGGGCGATATACTCATGCTGCTGGGCAAAGGTCACGAAGAGTATCAGGAAATTTGCGGCGTCAAGCATCCGTTTGACGAACGGGAGGTGGTACGGGAATGAACGACATGCTGCTCTCTGCCGGTATAGCGTTGGTTTGCGCGCTGCTGTTCGGAAAGCTCCTCCTTCCGGTGCTGCGAAGGCTCAAAATGGGGCAGAAAATCCTCGAAATCGGCCCCAAATGGCATAAATCCAAAGAGGGGACGCCCACCATGGGCGGGTTCTTCTTCATGCTGGCCATCACGGTTGCCGTTGTGATCACCGGCTGGCATGACGCGGTGAATGGGCAATACACCCACCTTTTCATTCTGCTGTTCGCGTGGGTTTGCGGCGGGATCGGGTTTGTAGACGACCTCGCCAAAGTCCGCAAGAAGAAAAATCAAGGGTTGACGGCTCCGCAGAAACTCTTGCTTCAGCTGAGCGCGTCGGCGGCGTTTTTGGCGGCGTTGCGGGTCTTCATGCCCGATTCAAAACTGGCCGGAGGGGAAATCGCCATCCCCTTTACATCCATCGTTCTCAGCGTTTCATGGCCTGTTTTCCTAACGCTGGGCATCCTTTTCGTCGCGGGGTTTATCAACGCCGTCAACATCACCGACGGGGTGGACGGGCTTTGCAGCGGCGTGACCCTGCCGGTCACCGTTTTCTTCGGAGCCATCGCCTTTTCGGCGGGGAATACCGGCAATATGGTGTTTGCCGGGGCGTTGGCGGGAGGGCTGCTCGGGTTTTTATGGTTTAATTTTCATCCGGCCAAAGTTTTCATGGGCGACACAGGATCGCTCTTTATCGGCGGCGCGCTGTGCGGTTTGGCGTTCGCCGCCGATCAGCCGTTGATTTTGCTCATCGCCGGGCTGGTTTATTTGTTTGAGGTTCTTTCGGTCGTACTGCAAGTGACCTATTTCAAGCTGACAGGCGGCAAGCGCATCTTTAAGATGTCGCCGGTTCATCATCATTTTGAAATGAGCGGCTGGGGCGAAAAGAAAGTATTCTTTGTATTCACGGCTTTTAGCGCGGTTTTCTGCGCGTTGGCCTGGTTTGGGTGAGCAAGATGAATGAACAAACGGAAAAAGTGAATATCGAAGCGGCCAAACGCGAAATGAACCGGACGGTGAAAAGCCCGATGGATTTGCCGTTTGCCCTTTTGGTCATCCTGCTCGGCGGCATCGGGCTGGTGATGATGTTTTCGGCAGGTTACTCGTGGGGAGCCATCAAAACAGGGAATCCGGCGTTCTTTGTGACAAGGCAAGGCATTTTCCTGTTGATGGGCATTGCCGTTATGCTGATCATATCGCGTTTTGATTATCATTATTTCCGCGCTTTTTCCATGCCCGCTATGGTTATTGCCGTTATCCTTTTGGTGGTGGTTCTCTTTGTCGGTTCGGCCGACAAAGGAGCCATTCGCTGGATCAACTTTGGCATCTTCAACATCCAGCCCTCGGAAATCGCCAAAATCGCCGTGATCATGCTTTTTGCCGCCATGATCTCGGCACGGCCTGAACGATTGTCGCAAAAAAAACTGTTGCCCGCACTGGTTGGCATTGGACCGTATATCTGTATCTTGGTATTGATCGCCGGGCTGATGGCAATGCAGCCGCATTTCTCCGGCATCATCCTCATCCTCTCGGTCGGTGCCGTTATGCTCTTCATGGGCGGGCTGGCTTATCGCTGGATCGCCATTGTGGGCGCGGCGGGCGTGGGTGCCATGACGGTGATGATCACCGCCACAGATTATGCCTCCAATCGGATCGCCTTATGGCGCGACCCGTGGATCGATCCGCAGGAAGGGGGATACCAAATCATCCAATCGCTCTACGCCGTGGCGTCGGGCGGGTGGTTCGGGCTGGGGCTGGGGCAGAGCCGTCAAAAATACTCCTATCTGCCCGAACCGCATAACGATTTTGTTTACGCCATCGTCGTGGAAGAATTGGGCGTCGTGGGAGCCATGATCGTGCTCTTCCTGTTCATGCTGCTGATCATCCGGGGGTTTTGGATCGCCCTCCATGCCCGCGACCGTTTCGGGACGCTGCTGGTCTCCGGCGTCACCACCCTGCTGGCCATTCAGGTTTTCCTCAACGTCGCCGTCGTCACCAATTTGATCCCGGTCACGGGGATTTCCATGCCGTTCTTCTCTTACGGGGGGTCGTCCCTCCTCATCCTGATGGCGGAGATGGGCATCATCCTCTCGGTGAGCAGGCGGCTGCCCGCCTACCGGCAAGGAGGCTGACCATGCGCTTTATCCTGACTTGCGGCGGTTCGGGCGGGCATATCAACCCCGCTTTGGCTGTGGCGCGGCTTCTGCGTGAAGGCGGGCATGAGGTTCACTTTATCGGCGCGCCGTCCGGGCTGGAGCGCGATTTGGTTCCGCGCGAAGGTTTTCCAATTGAATTTGTTGAAATCCGTTCGCTTTCCCGTTCGCTTTCGCCGAAAGCCATCGTGAAAAATGTCAAAACGGCTGTGCAAACATTGGGCGCGGCGGGAAAAGCAAAGAAAATCATCCAACGATACAAACCCAACGCCGTTTTAGGTACGGGGGGTTACGCCAGTTATCCCGCGCTGCGCGCCGCCGCCAAGTGTAAAATCCCCGTCTTGGTGCATGAATCCAACGCTTTTCCCGGCTTGACCACCAAAATGGCGGCCAAGCGCGCCGACGCTATCTTGGTGGGGATGGAACACTGCCGCGAAGCGTATAAACACAAAGACCGCGTCCATGTCACCGGAACCCCGGTGCGCCCGGAGTTTTTCAGCACGAATCGCCTGCTTGCTAAAGAAGAATTGAAACTGGATAACCGTCCGTTGATCGTGAGCATATTTGGCTCGCAAGGGGCGAGGGATATGAACCGCATCATCTTGGAACTGATGCGGCTGGAAGGCGGGGAATGGCAGCACATCCACGCGGCGGGGCCCAAGCGGGTTGACAGCGTTTTGCAAAAAGCCGAAGAAATGGGATTGGCTTTCAACGGAACGACCGGGCTCCGCCTGTTGGATTACATCCACAACATGGCGCAAGCGGCGGCGGCGGCCGACCTATTGATCTGCCGTGCCGGGGCGTCTACGCTGGCCGAGTTGGCGGCGGCCGGGAAACCCGCCATCTTGATCCCCAGCCCCAATGTTGCCGCAGACCATCAAACGGCCAACGCAAAAATGATGGAGAAAGCCGGAGGGGTGGTTGTTGTGCCGGAAGCGGGGCTGTCGGCTGAAAAACTGCATGAATTGGTTAAAACAATGCTCGCGGATAAAGATAAACTCGGCCAAATGAGCCGGGACATCCAAAAGACGTCGGTTCCCGATTCCGCACAGCGTATCGTGAAAATTTTGATGAAGACGGCAAAGTAACAATTCCCCCGAAACTGCCATAGAATGAGCCATAAAGCCCATTTTCATGGAGGATTCGGAGGAAAACGGCATGAGCGCGATTTATATCAGCGGTGGTAAACCGCTAAACGGTTCTGTGCGCGTACAAGGCGCGAAGAATAGCGTTTTACCCATCCTTGCGGCAACCATCCTGTCAGGGGAGCCATGCGTGATCCGTAATTGCCCCAATCTCCTTGACGTCGGCACTTCGGTACGGATTTTGCAGCATTTGGGATGCAAAGCGGCGTATAAAGACGGAGTCGTCACGGTGGATACGGCGGGGATGAACCGATATGACGTGCCGGAAGACTTGATGAGGGAAATGCGCTCCTCGGTGGTGTTTTTGGGAGCCATCCTGTCTAGAACAGGCGAGGCCGTGATGAGTTATCCCGGCGGCTGTGACCTCGGTTCCCGGCCGATCGACCTCCACATCTCGTCGCTCAAACAGATGGGTGCGGACATACGCGAAGAGGGCGGTTTTCTAATCTGTAAAGCGCATAGGTTTACAGGGTGCGATATATGCCTCCCCATCCCCAGCGTCGGGGCAACGGAGAACATCATGCTGGCGGCCGCGCTTGCGCGCGGGACAACGAGGATTTTCAACGCGGCGCATGAGCCGGAGATCGGCGACTTGCAGGCATTCCTCAACGCGATGGGCGGAAAGGTATCGGGAGCGGGAAGCTCCACCGTGGTCATCGAAGGGGTTCGCCGGTTGAATGGCACCGAACATCAGGTTATCCCGGATCGTATTGCCGCCGCCACATTGCTGACGGCCGTGGCGTCGGCGGGCGGGGAAATCGAGCTGACCAAAGCGCGCCCCGATGATCTTGCCATCTTGCTGTCGGTGCTGAATGAAGCGGGCTGCACCATCCAAACCGACGGGACTGTGATACACGCCAAACGGGACGGACAGCTCAAGCCGATGGGGCGGGTGCAGACCATGCCGCACCCGGGGTTCCCGACAGACGCGCAGGCATTGCTGATGGCGGTTGCCTGCCGTGCCGAAGGGGTAACGGTTTTCTGCGAAACGATCTTTGACGGGCGTTACCGCCATGTGGGGGAACTGCTGCGCATGGGAGCCGACATACAAGTCGTGGAACGCGTCGCGGTTGTCAAAGGGGTCAAGAGACTGACCGGAGCCAGGGTATGCTCCACCGACCTGCGCGGGGGCGCGGCGTTGGCCGTGGCGGCGTTGGCGGCCGAAGGCGAAACGGCCTTGAGCGGGCTTAACCATATAGACCGGGGATATGAACGGTTTGAGGAAAATTTGGCTTCGCTGGGAGCCGACATCAAACGAAAGTAGAACCGAAAGAGGTACAAAAGATGCCGGGAGAAAGAAAGCGCAGACGGCGGGGAAGGTATAGCTTTTTGCTGACCTTCTTTGTTGCCGCCGCGCTTATTTTTGCATTTGTGCTGACAAGCGGCTTTTTCTTCAAAATCAAGCACATCGAATTTGAGGGCGTATCGGTCACAAGCCAGGCAAAAATCAAAGAGCTTTTGGGGTTTTCCGAAGGCGATCATATCTTCCTCATCAATAAATCAGGTTCGGCCAATTCGATTTTGGCCAACATGCCTTATGTCAAAACAGTCCGCATCAAGCGGAGCCTGCCGGGCACGGTGCTGGTGATCATCACCGAAGCCGAACCGGCGGCCATGATCGAATACAGGGGCGAGGTTTGGCTGTTTGACGCGCAGGGGAAACTCTTGGAGTCCGTTGCGTCTTATAACACGCCCGATCTGCCGGTTGTAACGGGGTTTGAGCTGTTCAGCCCCATGGAAGGCACAACCATTTATCCGGCGTTTGAAGATACCGCGAAGAAAGAACCGCTGCTGGAATTGCTTCAAACAATGCGGGAGGAAGGGATATGGGAAGGCGTCGGGGAAATCGATCTGACGCAAATCTCCAATATTTGCTTTACCTATAACGAAATCTATACGGTGGAACTGGGGCTGCCGAACAAGTTTGACCGGAAGATTCAAATCATGAATCAAGCCTTGCAGGATGAGAAAGTCTCCGGCAGAGGGGCGGGAACGCTTTATCTTGCGGACGCGGGGGAAAAGCCTGTGAGATTCGTCCCGGGGGGTGATTGACCGTGGATGAAAAGCCCAATGACGAATTTACCAAAATTACCGAAGAGACGACGCAAGGGGATGAAGGATCAAAGCGAAAGAATACACAGTTTTTCACCATCGCGGTTTGCGTTTTTTCCGCCGCCATCACCGCCGCGTGGTTTTTTCTCTCGCAGTTTGGCGGCGAGCCGGAGCAGCCATACGAGCCTCCCGTAGAAATAAGTCCGAGTGAAAATGAGGACTTGTTACCGCATCCTTTTTTCAACTTGGATGTATGGGCTGTTAAACCCTCTTTGCCGTATGAAATGGTGAGTCCTTTTTTCAATGGGGTCGCACAGGTTGAAGCCATCGGTAAAATCGGCCTGATCGATCAGACCGGGCGCGAGATTGTCCCTTGCGAATATGTAAGCATCTCGTTTGGTGAGGAGTTAACTGTACTTCGCAAGTATCAGGATTGCTTCCTGATGGATAGGGAAGGCAATACGTTCCTGCACGGTAAATATGATTATATCGGCGAATTTATAGATGGATTGGCACAGGTGTCCAGATTGACAAGTGGTATAAAAACCACTGTAACATATGGCTTTATCAACCAAGCCGGACACGAGGTCGTTCCCTGCGTCTATGAGGGCGTGTTTCCTTTTTCCGACGGCATGGCGGCTGTTAAGAAAAACGATAAATACGGGTTTGTGGATACGGAAGGGCGGGAGGTCATCCCGTGTATATATTATGATTACAGGGGGTTCAGTGAGGGGTTGGCGGCGGTTACATATAGCGTGAGGTATGGCGTTATTGATAAAGAGGGTCAGACTGTCATACCGTTTGAGTATTTATCAATCGGCGAATTCAGCGAGGATGGTTTTGCTCGGGTTACAAAGCAGGAAAGAGGAACGCTATCACTATATGATGGGTACATCGACCGGACGGGGCGCGAGGTCATCCCCTGCGAATACGACTTTAGTCAGGAGAATGTCAGAAACGGACAGACGGTTGTATGGAAAAACGGTCAGTGCGGGGTCATCAACATGGAGGGGGAAATTGTCATACCATTCGGGATGTATGACAGCATTTATAGTTTTGGGTACTATGGGGACACAACGGATGAAACGATCTATACCGTTCAAAAGGATAACAAATACGGCACGGTTGACGGGGCGGGAAAGGAACTTGCGCCTTGCGTATACGACTCTATTATCAGCATTGTTTCCGATGGTTTGATCGTTGTTGGTAAGAACGATGACCAATTCCGCACAGTCTCGTACTTTGGCTATCTTGATACCAAAGGGAATGAGGTTGTTCCGTGCGTGTATACGGAGGCATCTCCGTTGTTTTTCAACGGTTATGCGGTGGTATGGCGAAACGGGAAACTGGGGTACATCAACCGCAGCGGAGCAACAGTCGTCCCCTGTATGTATGACGGCTTCTATTATAACTCAAATAGAAGCCGCTACAGTCATTTTTCCGAAGGGGTTGTTGTTGTCTGCCGCGACGGCGGATACGGCTATGTGAACGAATACGGGCGGGAGATAACACCGTTTATCTTCGACGAGGCGCGGATGTTTAGCGAGGGCTTGGCGTGGGTTCGGGTTGACGGCCTGTGGGGAATCCTTTCCTTGGAGAAACTGAAAAACCCCCGGATGAAATAATCCGAGGGTTTACCATCGTTACGTATTTCTCTAAAACCGTATCTCCAGCTTCACACTGGCGGGCTTTTTTGCCGTCGCGCCTGTCCATAGCCATATGCTTTCGGTGACGTCCATCACATCGAGCAGCCCGTTGGATGGATGCAAGGTTGTTAAATCCGTCCTGCTAACGATGGTATTCGCTTTATACTTGATGGTTTTCGTTGCTTCTTTGCTCTTAGACGCTTTGGTTGTTTTCACCTTGTAACGCGGAGCCTTGATTTCGCTCAATGCCTTGACTTTTTTCACTTTGCTTGCCGCTTTGTAGTCCGGGCCGTCTTGAGGAGCCGTTCGGATGAGGTAGATTGACTTTATCGGTTTGGCCGTTTTCAGTTCTTTGACACAAATACCGTTTGTCAAGCCGTCGTAGAAGCACCCGAAGTGTTTCTCGTCGGTCACTTTGTTCTTCTTAGCCGCATCGGCCGCGCCAATCTGCACATTTTCCTTAACCGCCGTTGAGCCGCCTTTCTCCGTCAGCACCCATTGGCCGGGGGTCGCGCCTGTATTGTCCGCGCCGATCAGATAGTTAATCGTCAGCTTGGGGGCTGCCGCCCGTTTGCCGATGGCGGCAAACGTCACGACCGCCGCATCGTCCGGGGGTTTCTTTGTTTTCTTGTCAATGGGTTTATCCGATAGATGCAGGGTGAGGTCTTTGTTGAAGAGCTTGGGGAACTTGGCGTCGCTGAAGGTATCGGGCTTCACATTCCTCCACTTCGTCCCGCCGTCTACGCTGTAGGCAACGCTGGTGTATGTAGCCGGAATGGTGATGGTCTCCTTTGTGAGATTGATCTCAAATCCATCCGCCGAGCCGGGGACGAGGATGTCGTCGTGGGAGTAGTCGATGCAGCATCCAGTGTGCTCGGGTGGCTCGGTGGGTTCATCCGGTGGGTCGGGCGGATCAGGGAATGAGGGTTTATCAAATTCACAAAACATATGCAGGAAACCATGACCCACTGAATTAATGATTCCATTCCTGCAAGTTATAAAAACAATACTTAATTCATTTGGCATATATATAGAAAATCGCATATCGTCTGTTATCATGGTTTCTACAAGAGCTAAATCAGAACGTCCTTTTTCAATAAAAGCCATGTTTACCGCATCAGCAACCATTTCCGCGAATATGTCAGCATTAGCTAAAATCAATAAACTGTTGGCAGCATATAAATCATTTTGCACAAAATTGTTGAAATTGGGATGTATGATTTGCATTTGTTTATCTATCAGTAATGTGTCATTAAATAAAATATAAGGGTCTAGGCGCGTTCCAGTTATTACAAGAAGTAAATCATTATACTCACTATATATATCCATAAATTCCCAAAACAATGTGGTATTCCCCATATTCATGTCAAGCATAAATTTCAGAATATCTGTATATCCGTAAAGGAAGATAAAATCATATAATTCTTTTAGCTTTTCTTGTAATTGAGGAGTATTTAATATTTTTTGCTCTTCTATATAGTATTCAGGAGAACGTACTACTACTCCTACTTCATTACCATTATTGCAATTCAAAGATTGGATCAAATTTCTTGCAAACTCTGTATCAAGAGATTCATTTGATACTAACACTCTCTCAGGGCGCGTTGCATTGGCTACTAAAATTGGAATAAGCTGTATTAACAGAAGTAAGGGAAGGGTAAAAGCGGCAAGCCTGACTATTTTTTTCATCTTGATAACCTCCAAATGTTTTCTTACACACAGTATAACCCATTTTATGTGAGCTGCGTGTGATAAATGGTATGTTCACCGTGAGAATGCTGTGAGGAAAATTCTTCCTTGCCGGACAAGGCGCGTTGCCGCGCCCTGTCCGGGGAAGGGTTGCGTCTAGTATAGTATATGCTGTGGGGATACGCGAATTTACACGAAAATTGTTGAATTATTTAGCAGATAAGTGTTAGCCATGGACTGTAAAGAGGTTGTGAGATTTCTGCAAACTCTAATTTCACTCTAACATCCAAAAATGCGCCAACCATCATGAATACTGCTTGACCTGTATCTGGGTGTATTGTTGCAAATGATTCGTTTTTCATTTCCCATGTTATCTGTTGTACTGTCAGATTACCTGTAAATGATTGATAAGTCATTTGTTGAAAGGACATTGGTAGAGGGGTAAATGGAACTATCTCCACCTCTATGACCGTCACCATCCTCGTTGCCTTCGCGCCCGGGATTGATGCTGTGCATGTCACATATCCGCTTACGACAGCCTCAACGGTAAAGTCGGTAATGCGGTAGCCGCCGCTGTAGGAAATCGCGGTATTTGTGATGTTGACGTTCCCCGGTTGGTCAAAGGTAAGCGTTACGTCGGCGTCAGAAGGATAACTCCTGATGGAAAACTGGAAGACATCCCCTTTTGCAACATAATCAGGAGCACTTAGAAAATTGACTTCCGTGATACTTTCATACTCCCATGCCAGTGTTGGGTATATATTGGGATTATTGCTGCTATGGGGATTCACAACCCAAACGGTTCCGGCTTTTTCATCTTTGTAGGAAATGCTCCAGCCCGGATACGCATTTGGATTATTTTGAAAATGGCTGTGAGCGTAAGCTGTACCTTGATTACCGCCATCAGAAACTGTAACATTTGTACCTCCGCGGTAAAGCGTCATATCACTTCTAGCGCGGTTGCCGGAATAACCAGGTGAACCGCTGCCCCAAACCCTTCCCGAGTCACTTGTAGACGTACGCTTTTCTACATAAGCGTTAAGGGCAACGTTATACCTGACGTAAGTTGATCCACCCGCTCTTCCGACAATACCGCCTGTGCCGCTTCCTGTGTTTGCTCCTGCCGCCCAACCGCCTTCAATCCACCCGGAAGAGTAGCAGTTTTCCACAAGTCTATACGTTGCTGTCGATCCCATATCACCGACAATGCCGCCCACATGGTTTCCGCCGAAAACATCCCCGGTTGAGTAACAGTTTATCACTTTACCGTTGGTACCTAAAAACCCGACAAGTCCTCCTGTCTCGCCTATACCGCGAACATTGGCTCTAGAGAATGATTCCTGCACAGTACCGGCAGCCTCACCGATGAGCCCGCCTGTGTATGAGGAACCTCCTGTCACACTGCTGCCCGCCAGCACGCCGCACCGCTCCATGACGGTTCCGGTTCCGCTTGGATTTTGAGCCCGTCCGGCAATGCCGCCGACCCATGAGCCGTTTCCGCTTACAGTTCCTTGAAAGGTACAATCCGCGATGTAGACGGAGTAATTGCTGCTAGAATATGCCCCGGCGTCACCGACCAACCCTCCGGTATATCTGCCATTGTTGCTGCTACTGCTGGTATTATAAATACCGGCATTTTTAACATGGCAGTTCTCCATCCTCAAGTGTCTGGCATTACCGACGATTGCGCCTGTATAGTTTGAATTGCTGTCGACGTAAACACTGTCAAGAATGAGGTTGCTTACGTTCAATCTATAGACTTCGCCAAATAGGCCGCAGCTATAGGAGGATGAGACTTTTAGATTGTAGATCGTGTAGTTTTTACCATTAAGCGTTGCGCTATAATTTGTTCCGTCAATCCGCGTCCAGTATCCAGTGAGGCTAATGTCATCTCCCAGCTCGAAGTAACTGCCGCTGTAATGCTGCATACTGTATAAATCAGTTTGGTTCATGATGATATAAGGGTCTTGCTCGGTGCCGGTGCCGCCGCCGCTGAACGGCAAGGCAGCATTTGCTTGCAGAGGCATGAGTGTCATCATTTGGATGACAAGCGCGAGGGTTAGGATGAACGGGGTAATTTTTCGCTTCATGAAACGCACTCCTTGGTTTTATTTTTTAGAGAGTACCGTTCGATGCTAACGATGATTAGCCGCTGCTTCACCACCTTTGCCTTCGCGCACCTTTACTGAACCCACAGCCTCCAACATGGGTTCGCAAGACTGATTATATACGCAATGCTGAAGATTGTCAATCTTTAGTTTATCGTCCCACGGTTGGAGAAACTGTTAAATAATTCTTGACAACGGCAGTAAAGCCATATACAATACAAAAGAACATATAGACATGCAAACGATTATCCGTAAAGTGTTATACTTTACACCAACAAATGAGACCGGGGGATGAGGGCATGGCCTTTGAACTGGACAGTGGAAACGAAAGCGTTGTATCCATAAAGGTTATCGGCATCGGCGGCGGCGGGAACAACGTCGTCAACCGCATGATGGAAGGCGGCGTTACCAGTGCCGATATGGTCGCTGTGAACACAGACCGCCAAGCCCTGATCAAAACAAGGGCGACACATAAGCTCCAAATCGGCGAGAAGCAGACGGGCGGCAAAGGCGCGGGTTCCAATCCCGAAATCGGCCGCAAGTCGATGGAAGAGAGCCGTCAGGAGATGGCCAAACTCCTTACCGGAACCGATATGGTGTTCATATCCGCCGGCATGGGCGGCGGCACCGGCACGGGTGCTGCGCCTATCGTGGCCGACATTGCCCGCGAGCAGCAGATCCTCACCATCGGCATCGTCACCAAGCCTTTCCATTTTGAAGGGCCTCACCGCATGAAACAGGCGGAAGCGGGGATCGAAGAGCTGCGCAGCCGGGTCGATTCATTGATCGTTATACCCAATGAACGGCTAAAGCTGGTTTCAACCGAGAAAATATCCTTTGCCACAGGATTTAGAATTGCCGACGATGTGCTCAAACAAGCCGTGCAGTCTATATCAGACCTGATCAACACCACCCAGCTGATCAACCTTGACTTTGCCGACGTCAGTGCCATCATGCGCGACGCGGGTTATGCCCATATCGGCGTGGGGCACGCCTCGGGCAAAGCCAAAGCCGAGGAAGCCAGCCGTCAGGCCATACAAAGCCCGCTGCTGGAGACAACCATCAACGGAGCCAAAGGCGTCATCATCAACATCACCGGAGACGCCGACCTTGCGCTGGAAGATGTTGAAATGGCGGCCAACATGGTCAAAGGTGCCGTACACCACGACGCCAACATCATCTTCGGAGCGGCCATAGACGAAAATATGGATGATGAGATTCGTGTCATCGTCATCGCCACCGGTTTTGATGAAAGTGCCATGATCATCGACGACAGCCTGTTCACAGGGTCGGCGGCCAAACCGCCCGCGCCCAAACCCACGCCGTCTGCGGCCGAACCCGCGGCAGCGGCGGCCATCGATTCACCGGAACAAACCCCCTTCCCGACAGTGGCACCGGCCGCCAAAGAAGAACCGGCCGAGGAAGACCCGTTTGAATCGATTTTCAGAATCTTCAATAAAAAATAACGACGTTTCCCCCGGCAAAGCCGGGGGAAACGTATGAGAGGACATTTGGTGTTATGTCAATACGTTTGGGCGTCATCGGGGTTGGTAACATCGGGAAAACGCACATTGGGCATAGTACAGAAGGGCGTACGCCGGACATCGAATTGACCGCCGCGGCCGACCGGCTGCCGGAAAACCGGGTGTGGGCAAAAGAACGTTGTCCGTCTGTTTTTGAAGAAGGAAGCGATCTGATCGCAAGCGGCTGCTGTGACGCCGTGCTGATTGCCGTGCCGCATATCCAGCACCCGGAATTGTCCATTGCCGCCTTCCGCGCGGGATTGCATGTCTTGTGTGAAAAACCGGCCGGGGTCTATGCCAAACAGGCTCGGGAGATGAATGAGGAAGCGGCCAAACACCCGCATCTTGCCTTTGGCATGATGTTCAACCAGCGCACCAACTGCCTTTACCGAAAAATGCGCGAACTAATACACAGCGGGGAACTGGGCGCGATCAAACGGGTCAACTGGATCATCACCGACTGGTATCGCCCGCAACATTACTATGATTCAGGCGGCTGGCGCGCCACATGGGACGGCGAGGGCGGCGGCGTTTTGCTCAACCAATGCCCGCATAATTTGGATTTACTGCAATGGATTTGCGGGATGCCGTCGAAAGTCCGTGCTTTCTGCCATGAAGGCAAATGGCACGACATCGAGGTGGAGGACGATGTAACGGTTTACATGGAATGGCCGAACGGCGCGACCGGGGTTTTCGTTACATCGACCGCCGACGCGCCCGGAACCAACCGCTTAGAAATCACCCTAGAGGGCGGAAAACTGGTCTGTGAGGACGGAAACCTTACCCTTTGGCGGCTGCATGAAAACGAACGTGAGTATTGCAAAAAAGCCAAAGACTACTTTGCCCCGCCACCGCACACCGTTGAGACCATTGAGACAGACGGCCAAAACATCCAGCATGTCGGCGTTCTGAACGCGTTTGCCGCACATATCCTCCGAGGTGAACCGCTGATCGCGCACGGCAGCGAAGGGCTCAACAGTTTGACCATATCCAACGGATGCCACCTCTCCCATTGGCTTGAGAAAACGGTGGAACTGCCGCCGGATGAAGATTTATTTATCAAAATGCTGGATCAAAAGAGGGGTAAACGATGAAACCGACATTGGTGGTCATGGCGGCCGGAATGGGGAGCCGTTTCGGCGGGCTGAAACAGATGGAGGCCATCACCGGACAGGGCGAAGTCCTGCTTGATTTCTCGGTTTACGACGCTTTGGAAGCGGGTTTTGAAAAAATTGTGATCGTTTTGAAAAAAGCGATTGAAAAAGAGTTTCACGAGGCTGTCGGTAAGAGGCTATGCAGGCAAGCCGACGTGCAATATGTCTTTCAAGAGATCGACGACCTTCCGGGCGGAAAAAGCCCCCCGGCGGGACGGGAAAAACCGTGGGGGACGGGGCAAGCCGTGCTGGCGGCGAAAAAGGCCGTATCCGTGCCGTTTGCCGTCATCAACGCCGACGATTACTACGGAAAAAGCGCGTGGAGTGTGATCGGCTCATTTCTACAGCATGAAGCCGTTGCCGGGAATTACGCCATGGTGGGCTACCGTTTGGGCAATACGTTAACAGCCCACGGCAGCGTGGCGCGGGGCGTCTGCGAGATCGAAAACGGGTATCTGCGGGGGTTGACCGAACGGACGAAGATCATCCAGCGGATGGAAGACGCGGCCTACACCGAAGACGGGGAGACTTGGCACTCGATCCCCCTGGACACACTGGTTTCGATGCAGCTATTCGGCTTTCATCCCGACTTTTTCGGGCATTTGGAAGAAGGGTTCGCCTCATTCCTTGATTCGCCGTTTGACCCGCTCAAAGGGGAATACCTGCTGCCGGGGCGTGTCGGGGAACTGCTGAAAAGCAAACAGGTATCCATGCGGGTGCTGTCCAGCCCCGACCGCTGGTTCGGCGTAACCTATAAAGAAGACAAACCAGCCGTTGTTTCGGCAATTGACGACTTGAAACAAAAGGGAGTCTACCCTGAAACCTTATGGCAGAGGTGGTAACGTATGCCAATCCTGATCACATTGCGCGACGGCTTAAAAGCGGGAAAATACGACGCCAAGCTGGCAAACCTCTACGGTGACCTCACGGCGGCCAAACGCCGGGTGCAGCGTTTGATCGAACTGTATGCCGACTATTTCAACGACGAAGGCACCGAAGTATCGCTTTTCTCCGCTCCCGGGCGCACCGAAATCGGCGGGAACCACACCGACCATAACAACGGCCGGGTTCTTGCCGGAGCCATAGAGCTGGATACCCTCGGGCTGGCCGGTAAATGCGAAGGAGACATTATTAAGCTGCAATCGGTCGGGTTTGCCAAAAACACCGTCAATATTGAAACCCTCAGCCCCGATGAAGGCGGCTCGACTTCCGACCGTATCATCCGCGGGGTTTGCGCCGGATTTGCCAAAAATGGGCTGCCGTACGGCGGGTTTCATGCTGTAACCCATTCCGATGTGCCGCCCGGGTCAGGACTTTCCTCCTCGGCGGCGTTTGAAAACCTGATCGGCGTGATCATCGACCATCTGTACGGAGACGGAAGGATCAAACCGTCAACGCTTGCGAGGATCGGAAATTTTGCTGAAAACGTCTATATTCAAAAGCCCTCCGGTCTGATGGATCAAACGGCTTCGGCCGTCGGCGGGCTTTCCCTGATGGATTTCGCCGACCCTGAAAAGCCTCAGGTAGAGAGCATCCCGTTTGATTGCCCGGGGCATACCATGATCATCACAGGGCCGATCGGATGCCATGCCGATCTGACGCCGGAATATGCCGCCATCCCGCAGGAAATGCGCAAAGTGGCATGGACGCTGGGGCAGGACACCATGCGCGGTGTGACGAACGAACGGTTCATCGCCGCCTTGCCGTCGATGACAACAACCATATCCGGGCGCGCCTTGCTTCGAGCCTTTCATTTCCTCCGCGAAAACGAACGGGCGCACAAGCAGGCTAAGGCTTTGAAGAGCGGGGATTTTGAGCATTTTTTACAGCTGGTGAACGAATCGGGGCTTTCCTCGTTTATGTATCTGCAAAACGTCGTCTTGCAAGAGGAACAGGGGCTAGGCGTGGCATTGATGCTAAGCGAGATGCTGCTCAACGGGCGCGGCGCGCATCGCGTCCACGGCGGCGGCTTTGCCGGAACGATACAGGCTTTTGTGCCGGATGACATTTTAGAGAGTTATAAAACCGGGATGGAAGCGGTCTTCGGCATCGGAAGCTGCCTAGCCGTCCGCATCCGCAAACAGGGCGTCGTCAAAGTGATATAGATTGTCCTTTTTCCCCTCTTGTCCGCATATAGTGTGGGACAAGGGGGTTGTCTCTTGGAACTGAAAGGCCTGACCGAAGCCGAAGCCATTGCTTCGCGGAAACAACACGGGGTAAACCGCGTCACTGAAAAAAAGAGACGGGGTTTCTTTTCGCGCCTCCTTGAGAATTTCGGCGACCCGATGATTAAGATTTTGCTTGTCGCGCTTGCCATCAATCTGCTCTTTTTGTTCAATACCGCCGAATGGATCGAAACGGCCGGGATCGCCGCCGCCGTCCTGTTGGCTGTGATGATCTCAACACTGAGCGAGCAGGGGAGCGAGTCGGCCTTCCGCAAATTGCAAGAGGAATCGATGCGTGTAAAGTGCCGGGCTTTACGGAATGGTTTGATCGTTGAAATCCCTTTTGAAGATGTTGCCGTCGGCGACATCATCCGTTTGCAGGCGGGAGACCGCGTCCCCGCCGACGGTGTGATGGAGCAGGGGGTTGTGGAACTGGATCAGTCGGCCATCAACGGGGAGACAAAGGAAGCGCGCAAAACGGCCGGTGAGACATGCTTGTCCGGCACGGTGGTGGTTTCGGGGGAAGGGTTCATCCGTGTGGTCGCGGTGGGGGATCATACCATTTACGGGCAGATTGCCGGTGAAGTGCAGGAAGAGAAAGCCGCAAGCCCCCTTAAAGCGCGTTTGAGCCAGCTTGCGAAAACGGTCAGCAAGTTCGGTTACATAGGCGCGTCACTGGCCGCGCTGACCTACTTATTCAATGTGCTGATCATGGATAACGGTTTTGATCCCGTTTTGATCCTCCTCTCGCTGAAAGACACAGCCTTTATGTTTGAAAAGCTGCTGTATGCCGCGACGCTGGCCGTGACCGTCATCGTTGTCGCCGTGCCGGAAGGGCTTCCGATGATGATCACGGTTGTTTTGTCCGCCAATATGAAGCGGATGTTCAAAGACAATGTGCTGGTGCGTAAATTGGTCGGGATCGAAACCGCAGGGAGTATGAACATCCTGTTTACCGACAAAACCGGGACACTGACCAAAGGGAAGCTGCAAGTCACCGCCTTTATTGACCCGGACGGCAGAACCTATAAAGCGGGGGACAGCCCGGTGGACAAAGCCATCCACCGCGCTTTGGTTTGGAACAACGCCGCCGTCATGTCGAAAGGCAAAGCGGTTGGCGGCAACGCGACCGACCGGGCTTTGTTGGAATTTGCGCAAAAATACAACTTTTCACATCGTTTGGCCAAGGGGAAAATCATCCCGTTTGATTCAAAACGAAAGATTATGTCCACCGAAGTAACGGGCGAAACGGTGTGTAAATTGACCAAAGGCGCGCCGGAGATCATCATGCGCGGGCAGGAAACGCAGGCGTTGAAGAAGGCCATAACGCGTTTGCAGGAAGAAGGAGCCAGGCTGATCGCGGTTGCCGAAAACAACCGCGTTTTGGGGCTGTTTGCCGTGCGGGACGATGTGCGTTACGAGGCGGCCGGGGGCGTCAAGCAGATTCAAAACGCCGGCATCCAAGTGGTGATGATCACAGGCGACGCGAAAGAAACGGCGCGCGCCATTGCCAAAAAGACCCACCTGCTCGAAGACGGCGGGTTGATCCTGACCTCTGAGGAACTGGCGAAAATGAGCGATGATGAGGTGCGTCACGCCCTGCCCCGTTTGCGGGTGGTTGCCCGCGCCCTGCCCCGGGATAAAAGCCGCCTTGTCCGCATCGCGCAGGGGATGGGTTTGGTGGCGGGGATGACGGGTGACGGCGTGAACGACGCGCCCGCTTTGCGGAAAGCGGACGTCGGCTTCGCCATGGGCAGCGGGACAGAGGTCGCCAAAGAAGCGGGGGACATCGTCATCATGGACGACAACCTCTTTTCGATCGCCAAAGCCATCCGTTACGGGCGCACCATCTTCAAGAGTATCCGCAAATTTATCATTTTCCAGCTCACGCTGAATTTCTGCGCGTTGGGCGTCTCGGTCATCGCGCCGCTGATCGGGGTGGAGGCTCCGATCACCGTCATACAGATGCTGTGGATCAACATGGTGATGGACACATTGGCCGGGCTGGCCTTCGGCGGTGAACCGGCTTTGATGGAATATATGAACCAGCCGCCCAAAAAGCGGGACGAACCGATCATCAACAGCTACATGTACCGGGAGATCGCGCTGGGGGGGCTTTACGCGGTGCTGGTTTGTCTGTGGTTCTTGAAAAGTTCTGTGACCCACACTCTTTTCAATACCCCGGCGCGGTTTATGACGGCGTTCTTCGCATTGTTTATGTTCATGGGCATCTTTTCATCCCTCACGGCGCGCACCCATAAAGCCAACCTCTTAGACCATTTGGCGGGCAACAAACCGTTTATCGGCATTATGGGGCTGGTGGCGGCTGTGCAAACCGGATTGATTTACTTCGGCGGCACCATCTTCCGCACCAGCGGGCTGACCTTTTGGCAGCTCACCTTTGTTCTCTTGCTGGCGTCCACCGCCATCCTCGTCCGCACCTTCCGCGTCATATGGTATGAACGCTCGGGAAAGCCTTGCGGGTTATAGAAAGAACCCCCGCTTTTCATTCAAAGCGGGGGTATCGTACAACACTTATGAAGTCTGCTTTACCAATGATTTGATCAACGCGGTGAAGTCTTCTAAGTTACAAGTGTTGAATTCTTCCGGCGTATCGAGCAACTTTGCGATTGTGTATCCGGTCAAATCTTTTTCAGTCAGCTTTATGTTATGTTCACCGAGCATTTTGCTTGAATCCCAATTTACAACCAGCATTTTATCCGCTATAGGCCAAGTGGTCGAAGACCCAAAACCGTTGCCTGCCTTATTGATAAAGAATATGGCTTCCATACCGGGGGATAGTTCAAAGGTTGAAGATCGTTCAATATAGGTTTCCGCTCTGCCGCCGTCCCGGTAAAAAGTAAATTCTCCCTTTGCGTCACCCTTATATACCTCGACAACGGAAAGGATAACAGGGGTCTTCAATAGCATTCCGTGATGAAGCTCAGTTTTTTTCAATTCAGATACCTTAGCGAAAAAGATGTGATCCGCTTCCTTAACCAACCCAGCCAAAGTATAACCGGGTATTTATAGTTGGCTGCATGATATTACTGGAACAAGTTGAACTTGTACACTTACCGTTGCCAATCTCGTGGCAATGACGGATTCCATAAACATGACCCAATTCATGCATGACTACAGTTTGAGTGTTATATGTACCGGATTGATTTGTTATACTAAATGAATATCTGCTGTTTAAGTATACATCTACCTTTGTCCACGCCTATGTTATAACTGCCGCCGAGAGTGCTGCCGAGATACAAGTCGTAGTCATAGCTGTGTTGATACCCCTTTCATTCGTGTATTTATTTCATTATACACATAGAAAGAAGAGGCAATTGTCGAATAATGTCGATGGAATTGTTAAATATTTGTTAACTTTAATTCAACGCACGGTTACGCTCACAACCTCATTGCTCGTGCCGATGCGGATCGGCGGAATTGTCAAACGAACAACGCAATTATACGTTCTATCGAACGTATGCGCCTACCGGGGGCGTTTTAGCTCGTCACTCCTTCGTCCAATCCTCCGTAACAAGCCCATCGACACGGGAAAACTCCCCTGTATTATTTGTCACCAATACTGCGTCGTTTGCTAAAGCCGAAGCGGCTATCAACAAATCGTTTCCGCCGATAATCTGCCCTTTTGTTTCAAGCGCGGCACGAATATCGCCGTATACACGAGCGGTTTTATGATCAAAATGAATTATTTCATAAAGCGCAGCAAAACGGGCATATCGTATTAAGTTATAATCCCTCTTTACGCTTTTTGCCGCGCCATAGTAGAGTTCGGCCATAACAACTGCAGGTACTCTTATTTCATTGCGCAGAATCGTTCTCATTTTCTCCCTTATTTGATGGAATTTATTATTTAGAAAATAAACGCAAATATTTGTATCAAGGAAATACATTATCTTATTTCCTCTCTTGGAGTGTTAAATTCCCAAGGGATTTCTGGCGGTTCGATAAACGTTGGATCATCTATTGAACCGCAAAGTTCATCAAGGGCAATTTGATACTCCTTTTGTGTCATTTCCTCTGTCTTTTTGATGACCGCCGGTTCATCAAGCACGGTCATAATAACCTTGCGCCGACCAGTTATACGCATTGTTTGTCCTGCCGGATAGAAATGCCCGTTTTCAAAATATCCTTCATATGCTTGCATAGCTTTCAGCTCCTTCATAGATTATTCACCGCATATTCATATGGTTGCCACATTTATAGAATACCATAAATCAAATTCCTTGACAACTAAATATCGCCGGTCTTGTTACAAAGCTCAACGGACGGTTACGCTCACAACCTCATTGCTGGTACCAATCCTAATCGGCATCATCCATGTGCCTGCGCCCTGCGAAATGACGACTTGGGGGTTCTCTTCGTTCTTCGGAATGTATCCGTAATCAATAGGATAGATCAAGCCGGTGATGATGCTGCCCGGGAATATCTGACCCCGGTGGGTGTGCCCGGCCAGGATAAGGTCGGCGGCATTGCGGTATTCAGTGATATAAGCCGGGTTGTGATCCATCACTACAATGGGCAACCCGGCATCCAGCGAAGCGGAAAGCTCCCAAAAATCCGCGCGCCGTGAACCGCCGAGGCCGCCGATCGGGGAATGGTCGAGCCGTCCCAGCAGCACCATCCGTTCGTCTATCATAACATGCTCATCTTTAAGGAGCCTGACCCCGCTCCGTTCAAGGAAATCGATCATCTCCCCGGCCGAATGTCCGCCGTCGTGGTTCCCGAAACAAGCGTACACGCCGTAAGGGGCATGGATGCTTTGAAGGAGGGCGGACGCCTTGTCCGGGTAGCGGACGGCGTCGTATCCGTTGGAGAAAATGTCCCCGGCAATACAGACCAAATCGGGGTTGAGGTCATTGATCATTTCAACAATGGTTTCAAGGCGGCGTTCGGAACCGAGGTCGCCCAGATGCAAGTCGCTGACCAAAACGATGTTCATCTCGCCGGAAAGCCCTATATCAACATCATAGGAGACAGTTTTCACCCGGTGCGCGTTGAAAATACCGTAGCAAACCACGCCGACAGACAGGATAACAACGGCAAGTCCCGCGAAAAAACGGACGCTCTGCGGCATCGGGCTTGGGATCAGCCGGGAAAGCCTGCCGATTAAGATAACGGCGTCCGAGAGAAGGAAGAACAAGAAAAGGTATATGTAGAAGCCTGTCCAGTAAGAAGCGAACCAGCGCATGACGTCCTGTATCCCAAACGGCAGGCGCAGGAACCCCAAAACCAGCGACAAAGCCAGCAGTGTGTAAACGATGATAAACGCTTTCCCGCTGATCTGCGGAAACATGGTTCCAAGCCACTGAAAAGACCTTCTGCCCACATAAAAATTGGAGCCAAAGTAAACGGTTATGAGAGTAAGAAAAATCCAGCGCATTCGTCCACCCGCTTTCTAACGTGTAGTATAGCACACAATATAGCGTTGTAAAACCCCCTTAATCCGCTTGAAGCAGGATAGGGGGTATGATACGATATTGTAAAAATGTTTCAGGCAGTGAGCAAATCGCCCCGTTCAATTGTATATTGTATGACCGGTTAATAGAGAGCGAAGGGGCAATGCTTTGATGGAGGGTACTTTGGGGAATACAAAAAAATTGAAAAACGGGGTGGCGGAAGCGGTCATTACGGAAGTTTACGAGAGGACTTTGCCGTCTGTCTACCGTTTATGCTACTCATATCTGAAAAACAGCCACGATACGCAGGACATGGTTCAAAGCGTATATGTAAAGCTCTTGCAAAGCGGCAGAGATTTTGAAAGTGACGAGCATCAGAAGGCCTGGCTCTTGCTAACGGCGCGCAATCTCTGCAAAAACAACCTGCGTCACTGGTGGCGGCGCAACGAGCCTTTGGAACGGTGCGACAGCCTGCCCATCGCGTCCCCGGCGGAGGATTACAGCGGCGTCAGGGACGTGGTGCTGGGATTGCCGGATAAATACAAAATACTGGTGTTCCTGTATTACTATGAAGGCTACGACACCAATGAAATCGCCGATATGCTGAAGAAAAACAATTCGACCGTGCGGCGGCATCTCGCCGAGGCACGAGCTATTTTAGGAGGGATTATCCGTGAAGAAGAATAACATTACCGGGTTTTATGAGACGATTGGGCCGTCCGCGGACGAAAAGGGACAAATGCTGGAGAAATTATTGCAGACAAAAACAAGGAAGCGCGTGAACTTACGGCCTGTAGGCCTTTTGGCGGCGGGGCTGGCACTCTTTTTCATCCTGTCCGTGCCGTTATGGGGGTTGTCGTGGTTTGACTTCGGCGGAGCCGACGTTCCCGGGGTTGACCCCGGCGCAACCGAACAGCCGGGCGTGACCGTACAGACAAGTACCGCGCCGTCTGCCGGGAAGGAAGTTGTCTTCATTCATGAGGAAACGGTCTCTCTGGAAGGGATCGGCAGTCTCGACGTCGCAAGCATTTACCAAGACATTGCCGTCACCCTCACCGACGCCGCGGAAATGACAGTCCGCCAATACGATAAAAACGGAGTGAAGCCGTTTATCCTCAACAACGACGGCAAGGCTATTTCGGTAAAGCACGATGACAAAACCGTCAGCGGTTCGATCACAAATTCACAAATGCCCCGTTTTGAGATTGCGATACCCCGTGCATTCTACGGCGATGTGTCTCTGAGCAGTACCTCCGGCGATATACTACTGCATAGCGACGCCAACTGGAAGACGGTGAAGTTCAACACGTCATCGGGGGATATACTCTTCGGCAAACTGTGGGCAGAGTCTGTCAATTTCAAGGCAACATCCGGCGACATCGTCATCAATGAATTGATGGCGGAAGGGGACGTCAACCTAAACTGCACATCCGGCGATGTGGTTATTGTAAAGTTATCGGCGGCAGGCAATATAAATTTGGAAACGACATCCGGCGACATCTTGGTCTCCGCCCTTGCCGGCAAGAGTTACTCCGTCAGCACGACATCCGGTGACATTGACATCAAAGAAGCCATCGGCGAAGGAAAGGCGGCATCGGTGAGCGGCAAGGTGAAAGTCAACGGCGAGATACTGGAGAAAGAACGGCCTGCTCAAGGTAAGGATGGTTCCAGCAGCGAAAATAAGCAGCAGAAAAAATGGGGAAAAGCCATCCTTTTGCATGAAGAAACGGTTTCTTTATCAGGAATCGAAAAAATCTCCATTGACAATATGTATCAAAACATTAACATCACCCTTACCGACGCGGAAGAGATGACCATCCGCCAGTATGACCCGGAAGAAATAAAGCCGTTGACCCTAAGCAATAACGGAACAAAAATCTCCATAAAGGCGGATGACAGCTGGAGCAAAACTTACAATAGCAGCCCCAGCGGAAAAGAATGCCGCTTTGAGATCGAGCTGCCCCGTTCCTACAGCGGCGATGTAAGCATAAACACCATGTCCGGGTCAGTAGAGGTCAAGGGAAGCGTAAAACTCAATAATGTGAAGTTTTATACCATGTCCGGCAGCATCAATATTGAAACACTTGAAGCGAAGGATGTAATACTCAGCACGATGTCCGGCAGCACTTGGGCCGACAAAATCACAAGCGAGACGTACAACATCAGCGCGATGTCCGGCAGTGTGAACATCAAAGACCTTACCGGCAAAGGCGAAGCGTCGGTCATGAGCGGCACAGTGACGATCAACGGCAAAACGCAGGAGAAAGAATGGCCGTTTAACAACGGCGGGCAGACATTTGATTACGTGCAAGTATTTGATAATGGTCAAGTTAACGAAGCTGTTTTTATCCACGAGGAAACCGTATCGCTGGAAGGGATTGACAGCCTTACGATTGAAAGTTTCCACCAGATCATCAATATTACTTTCACCGATGCCTCGGCAATGACGATCCGTCACTATGATCAAGCCGGGATGGAGCAGTTTACCCTGAAGAACGACAGCAAAACGATTGCGGTGAAGCACGATGATAAAAACACCGACAGAATGATTAGCAACTTAAATAATCCCCGCTTTGAGATCGAGATACCCCGTTCCTATCAAGGCGATGTGTCCCTGAAAAGCCTGTCCGGCAGCGTCTCTGTCAAAGAAGATGTGAATTGGAACAAGGTGACGGTCTCTCTGATCTCCGGTATGATTGCGTTTGAGAATATCAAAGCGAAAGATGTATCCTTAAAGAGCGTATCCGGCCATGTCAAGGTCAAGGAAGTTGAAGCGAATGATGTAAATCTCAAAAGTACCTCCGGGAATGTTACGGCGGAAAAAATCATCAGTGAGACATACAGCGCGAGTTCAACCTCCGGCAATGTAAACATCAAAGAAGCCGCCGGCGAAGGTCAGGCGACGTCGGTGACCGGCACGGTAACCATCAACGGCGAGGTACAAAAGAAACGGTAAAGCGGTGAGGCAGAACAAACCATTATACAGCAAAGGTGCGCGCAGTTCGCTGCGCGCACCTTTTGATGTAATTGACGGAACAAAACGGAAATCAATGCGTCTAAGGGAGTGAACGGAGGGAAAAATATGAAAATGGCAAAACGGTCTATCCTGTCTTTCGTCGCGCTGCTGGTGGTTGCGGCGGTCGTTATCGCATCCATGGAAACCTTTAAGGGCGGAGCCGCCCAGCCCGGCGGGCAGCCCGGCAAACCCGGCGTGATCCAAAGCGACGGCAAAGAGTATCCGGTCAAAAAGATCGAAAATGTGAAACTCAAATCAACCGTTCCGAAGGAAACCCTGCCTGCGGTGGGGAACAAAGAAACCCTTCTCAAGCTGCTCATGGAGCGAGGGGCGTTGTATGACGGGGAAGAAATACGCTATACAGGCGGAAAAGGCTTGTTTATGGCCGGAGGACTTGTTTTGGAAGACGCCGCGGAAGCGTCACGGGATGCTCCGGGCGATTTGGCTCCCGTTCCGGCGGCCGATAACAGCGTAGCAGGCGGAAGTCCGGGTCATTCCGAAACCAACGAGCAGGTCGAAGGGGTGAGCGAAGGCGACATCGTTAAAACAGATGGGCGGTATATTTACGCCCTCTCCGGCAATATCCTGCGCATCATCGAAGTCAGCGGAGTTTCGATGAAGGTAATCTCCAGCATATCATTTGAGGATATGTGGGGAGCGGAATTTTACCTGATGGGCGATCAAATCGCCGTTATTGGGCAGAAACACATCCAATACAATGCTCCGGCGGATGAAGACTACAACATCGCTTCTGATATGTTAGTGTATGGAGGTTGGTATGGAAGAAACAGCACGGTGTTGATGGTGTATGACATTTCCGACCGCGCAAATCCAACCGAAACACGCCGGGTCGAGATGGAAGGATATAATGTTTCCACCCGCGTCATCGGCGATATTGTCTATTTGGTCACCAACAAATACGTTTCCGCGCCGTTTGAAAGAGCCGACAGCGACATCATCCTGCCCTGCGTGCTGGATACGGCGAAAAAGGATATGTATACGCCGATCCCGCTGGATCAGGTATTCTATATCCCGGAAACCGATGACGCGAGTTATCTTCTCATCGGCGCGGTCGACATTAACAGCGATGAGCCGTTTGAGCCGCAAGCCTATCTCGGGGCGGGCAGCCAGCTCTACATGAGCCGGAACGCTATCTATGTAACAAAATACCGCTGGGAAACCCCCGGAAATGATGAACTGATCATGTGGGGCGGCAGGCAATTGACCGATATTCTCCGCTTTGACATTGACGGTACGGATGTTCAATACGCCGGCATGGGAACCGTTGAGGGGCATCCGATCAACCAATACAGCATGGATGAATACAACGGGCATTTCCGCATCGCAACCACGCAGCGGGGCGTCGGCACGGTGGTATGGGTGCTGGACGGCGGAATGAAAACCGCTGGGCGCACAGAGGCACTGATGCCCAACGAAATGATGCAATCCATGCG
This sequence comes from Oscillospiraceae bacterium, assembly GCA_009782475.1. GTDB lineage: Bacteria > Bacillota > Clostridia > Oscillospirales > UBA929 > UBA929. The sequence continues at coordinate 73,152 of WRIZ01000002.1, forward strand.
GTTTATGGGAGATATGGGTTATGTCGTCACCTTTGAAAACACCGACCCGCTCTTCACCATCGACCTGAGCGATCCGGCCAATCCAACCGTGCTGGGCGAACTGAAAATTCCGGGGTTCTCGCAGTATCTCCACCCGGTGGGCAACGGCTTGCTGATGGGCATCGGCCGGGACACCGAAGAACTGTTCAGCAGGGACGGGAATGGCAAGGAGACGGTGATCGGTTTCCGGGATGTGGGGATGAAAATCTCCCTGTTCGACGTCAGCGACCCGTATAACCCCAAAGAAGTGGATGTCCTCACATTGGGCGAAGGCTGGGCCGAAGTGAGCCATAACCCCCGCGCCCTGATGTGCGACCCGTCGCGCGGTCTGTACGGATTTACGATGGAGCGTTGGAACAGCGGCTTCAACGTGGAGCGGTATGTCAATCATTTTGCGGCATTGCTGCTGCGGGTCGAGGGCAGCCGACTCTCGATCGCCGCCGACTTGGAAACCGGGGACAAGTTTGCCCCGTGGAACAGCCGCCTCGCTTTCATTGGCGATACATTGTATCTCTCGCATGACGGCGGCCTCAGGGCGTATGACTACTATACCTTTGAATTGGCGGGAACCTTGGGTTACTAAGCGGCATACCCTGTAGTAAACAGGGAAGGGTCGTGATTTGTATGTCCCACCGCCTCACGCAGGAGCTGCTGCTGAAAGCGATCGAAGGCGAGCAAAACGCCATCGCCGGATACGAGCACATGAAGTCGATGGCAGGACAGCCGGAGATCATCGAAACGCTCAACAGGATCATCCTCGATGAACACAAACACCTGAAGAGCTTTGAGGAGCTTTTCCGCCGCAAATTCGGAAAATTGACCGAATCACCGCCGATGAAGCAGACCTGCGGCCCGGAGTTTACCGATTGCATAGCGCAAGCCGTGAACGACGAACTGGAAAGCTATGAGTTTTACAGAGACATTGTCCGGGACAACAGCGGCGAGCAAATCAGAGTCCCTTTCTTCGACGCCATGACGGATGAAAACGAACACGCCATACGGTTAAACTTGATGTTTGCGCAGCAAATAGCAAAGAGGGTCATGTGAGCATGACCCTCTTCGCGTCGTTGATCATATGAAGTGAACCGCAAGCTAAAACAACGTCCTCCGGCCCGGCGAGTTCCATCGCCCGGGCGGTGGCTTTTTCCGCGTCGGGAATGATTTCAGGTTTTCGCGCGCAGGCTTCCGCGAGCTTTTCCGCTGGTAAAGGGTTGGGGGATTCTCTCGCCTGTGTGGCGATGAACTGAACCGAACGGCTCTCCAGCATGGGGACGCAAAGATCGACCCGTTTATCCGCGCCCATCGCCATGACGGTGATGATGCGCCTGCCGTTCAGCAGGGCGTCGATTGCGCCGCACAAAACCCTGACCGCATCCTGATTGTGCGCGCCGTCGATGATACATAAAGGTTTCCGCCTTACGATCTCCAGCCGCCCGCCCCATTGGGCTGTACGCAGTCCTTCTCGGACGCTGTCGTCCGGGATGACCCAGCCGCAGGAGCGTAGCGCGAAAACCGTTTCGATGGCGGTGACCGCGTTTTGGATCTGATGCGCCCCGATCAGGCCGGTTTCATACCGCTGACCGCGATAGGAAAACCGTGAACCGGAGAGGGATAACTCTATATTCTCCGCCGGAGGCAGGTTAGCAGTTTCCACAACGGCGCAGCCCGGTTTGATGATGCCGCGTTTTTCACGCTTGATCTCTTCCAGCGTCTCGCCTAAAATCTTTGTGTGGTCATACGAAATTGAGGCAATGACGGCAACTTCGGGCGCGTCAATGACGTTGGTGGCGTCAAGCCGCCCGCCCATCCCGACTTCCAGCACAACGATGCCGCATCTCTGATCGGCGAAATATCGCAGCCCGGCGGCGGTCTCCATTTCAAATTTTCTCGGCTGTTCGCCGCCGCTTGCAACGATGTCTCCGCAATGCCCGGCGATCTCAGTGATGTACGACGCAAACACGTCACGGGGGATCATGGCGCGGTTGATCTGTATGCGGTCGCAGTAATCCTCCACATACGGCGAGATGTACAATCCGGTTTTGTAACCGGCGGCGCGAAGGATGCTTTCCGCCATCGCGCACACACTGCCTTTGCCGTTGGTTCCGGCGACATGGACAAATTTCAAATGTTTATGCGGGTTGCCCATCCTCTCCAGCAAGGCCGCGATGCGTTCCAGTCCCAGCTTATTGCCAAACTGCGCCGTTTGGTGGATATAGTCGAACGCTTGCTGATAATTCATGGGGAAAGCCTTTCGATTCGTTCTTTTAGTGCCGCCAAACGCTCGCGTTCGGCCAAAACGATGCGTTCGGGGGCTTTTTCGGTAAAGCCGGGGTTTTGCAGCTTGGCCGACAACACGTCATATTCTTTTTGGGCGGAGGCCAGCTCTTTGGCCAACCGCGCTTTTTCGGCTTCCAAATCAACCAGCTCCGCCAACGGCAGGGCAATGGTCGCGCCGGAGGTGACGATCTGCACCGCTCCCTCCGCCGCCGCGCCGAAGGTAACGTCCGACGCGCCCGCCAAAGACTTGAAGACCCAAGCATGGCTTTCAAACAGCTCCTGATGCTGTGTTTCCACCGTCCATGCCGCCTTCTTCGACGGCGGTACTTTCATTTCGCTCCGGCGGGTACGCACGGCGCGCACCGCGTCCATCAGCAGTTCCATTTGTCCGGCTTCATGGTTGAAGCGCAGCCTGTCTTCCGGTTCCGGCCACTGGGCGATCATCAGCGACGGGCTTCCCCGCAGCCCGTCCGGGAAGGATTGATATATTTCCTCGGTAATAAACGGCGCGAACGGATGGAGAAGGCGCAAAGACGTTTCCAGCACATAGGCGAGAATCTGCTGGGTCGCTTCCTTGGTATCGTCATGGCGAAGCTGGTTTTTGGAAAGTTCGATCGTCCAATCGCAAAAATCATCCCATATGAAATCGATCAATTTCTGTATGGCAAGATTGAGTTCATATTTATCCAAATGCGCCGTTACGTCATAAACAAGCCCTTGCAGCTTGGTGACGATCCACATATCGGGCAGGGATAAAGATTCAGGAAGCGTCCAGCCGCCGGTGTCGCCGAGATTGCTCAAAACAAAACGCGAGGCGTTCCACAGCTTGTTGCAGAAGTTGCGGAAATGTTCGCAGCGGTCGGGCGCGAAGTTCATATCGCCCCCTTGCAGATTGGCCAGCGACGTCAGGTAAATGCGGAGGGCGTCGGTGCCGTATTGATCGATCATCTCCAGCGGGTCTACGCCGTTCCCGGCCGATTTGCTCATTTTTTTGCCGTTGGCGTCCCGCAGCAGACCGTGCATATAAACGGTGTGGAACGGTTCTTTTCCGGTATGCTCAATACCCGAGAAGATCATCCGCGCCACCCAAAGGTAAATGATGTCATACGCTGTCACCAATACGTCGGTGGGGTAGAAGCGGCGCAGGTCTTCGGTGTCGTCGGGAAAACCTAATGTAGAGAACGGCCATAACGCGCTGGAGAACCATGTGTCCAGCACATCGGGGTCTTGCACAAGGTCGATGGAATAGCAATGAGGGCAGCTTTCCGGGTCTTCCCGCATGGCGAAGACGTTGCCGCAGGCCGAGCAAGTCCAAACAGGGATGCGGTGACCCCACCAAATTTGGCGGGAGACGCACCAATCCCGCACGTTCTCGATCCAATGGAGGTAGAGTTTTTCAAACCGTTCCGGCACAAACTTCGTCCGTCCTTCTTTGACGGCGGCAATGGCCGGTGCGGCCAGTTCTTTCATAGAGACAAACCACTGCTCCGACGCCATCGGCTCGACATTTTGGTGGCAGCGGGCGCAGGTGCCGACATTGTGCGGATGCGGTTCGGTTTTGATCAGCAGCCCGTCTTTCTCCAGGTCTGCCAAAACGGCTTTCCGGGCTTGTTCCCGGGTCAGCCCGGCGTACTTCCCGCCGTTGGCGTTGATGACGCCGTTCTGATTCATAATCAGCAGTTCGGGAAGGTTGTGGCGTTTGGCAACGTCGTAATCGTTGGGGTCATGGCAGGGGGTGATTTTCACGCACCCGGTGCCGAATTCTTTATCCACGTATTCGTCGGCGATGACCGGGATCTCCCGGTTCATCAGCGGCAAGAGGACTGTCCGGCCGATCAAACCCGCGAAACGGCGGTCATTGGGGTGGACGGCAACGGCGGCGTCGCCCAGCATGGTCTCGGGGCGTGTGGTGGCAACGGTCAGGAACCCGGTGCCGTCGGACAGGGGATAGCTGACGTGGTAGAGCTTGCCTTCCTGTTCCTCATAGTCCACTTCGGCTTCGGAAAGGGCGGTTTGGCAGCTCACGCAGATGTTGGTGATGCGGTTGCCCCGGTAGATCAAGCCTTTATCATACAAGGAGACGAAGACCTCGCGCACCGCGCGTGATAACCCCTCGTCCATGGTGAAGCGGAGGCGGTTCCAGTCGCAGGAGGAACCCAGCTTCTTTAGCTGTTCGACGATGCGGTTCCCGTATTTTTCTTTCCATTCCCAAACGCGCTTAATAAAGGCTTCCCGCCCCAAGTCAAAACGGCTCTTGCCTTCTGTTTTGCGCAGTTCGGCCTCCACAACAATCTGTGTGGCGATGCCGGCGTGATCGGTGCCGGGCATCCACAGTGCCTCGTAGCCGTCCATCCGTTTATAGCGGATGAGGGCGTCCTGGAGAGCGTTGTCGAAAGCGTGACCCAAATGCAGCTGCCCCGTCACGTTGGGCGGCGGGATCACAATGGTATAGGCGGGCTTATCGCCCTTTTTCGGCGCGAAATAACCGCCCTCCGTCCACATGGCATAAATGGCGGCTTCCACCTCTTGCGGCTGATATGTCTTTCCCAGTTCTTTCGGCATATTGTCCCCTCCGTCACGCTTTCCAAACATAATAACAAATCCTTGCGCATTTGGCAAGACTGTGTTATAGTAACGTGGTAAGTTTTACGGAGGGTTGGACATGCCCCGTTACGGTTTTTCCGGCGATGAGCCGGATATGCGCAAACTGATCCTTTTCATCCTGCATACCGTCGGAGAGGCTGTGGCTGAACGGGAAGCGGTCAGGCTGGCTCTCCTCGACGACAACGCCGATTATTTCCTTTTCGCCGACGCGCTGACCGGGCTGATCGGCAACAGCCTGCTGACGCGGGAAGAAGCCATGCTTCAGCTGACGCCGCGCGGAAGAGAGGTCGCCGCGATCACAGAACGCGGGCTTCCGGCGGCTCTGCGCCGGATCATCACCGATGAAAGCGCGGCGGTTCGCGATCAGCAGCTCCGTGAACGGTGTATCACGGCGGAGATTCAAGAGGAAGGCGCGGTTTTTTCCGGCGTCCTGACCGACGGGACAACCCCTCTGTTGGAGATCAAATTGCAAACCGGCGGGCAGAAGCAAGCGGCGGCCTTGAAAAAAAGGTTTGAAAAAGACGCGGAAACCATCATGCAGAGGATTTGGGATGCTTTTATTAACCCATGACCGAACCGAACCGGGGTTTAACCTGGCCTGTGAGGAATATTTTTTCAAGCACACCGACTTGGAGTTGGACATCTTTTGGCGCAACACCCCGGTCGTGGTGATCGGGCGCAATCAGGATGCGAATGCCGAAACCGACATGCAATACCTGCGGGAACATAACATCGGCCTGATCCGCCGGATCACAGGCGGCGGGGCGGTCTACCATGATTTGGGGAATGTCTGCTACACCCATATCCGAGGCTACAACGGCCCGGTCGATTTCAAACGGTTCGCCGGGCCGATGGTCTCCGCTCTTCGGAAATTAGGGCTTCCGGCTGAGTTTACCGGAAGAAACGATATACTTATCGGCGGAAAAAAGGTTTCCGGCACGGCGCAGACGGTTTGGAAAGGGCGTCTTTTGCATCATGGGACACTGCTGGTAGACGCCAATATGGAGCATTTGGCCAATGTCTTGCGGGTGAACGCGGAGAAATACAAAGGGCGCGGCATCGCTTCTGTTGCGGCGCGTGTGGCCAATATCGCAGCCTTCATGGATGGGGAGCCCGATGTGGAATCGTTCATGGAATCGTTGATAGAGAACTGGCCGCATACCGGGCGGTATGAATTGACGCCGCATGACGTAACAGAGATAGAGAAACTTCGGCGTGAGGTTTACGAGAAGGAGAAGTGGGTATGCGCGGGTTCAAGGCGTTAGCTCTATGCGCTGTGCTGGCGGCGTTTGCCTGCGCCTGCTCGGGTGTGGAAGCCCCGCCGACGCCTCCTGCCTCCGGCGCAAACGACGGCGGTTGGATATTGATTGACGGGAAAGAACTCAGCCGGGGCGAAGTTGTCTATCTGATGACCAGCGCGGTGGACGAATATGCCCAATACCACGATGTAGATTGGAACGCTCCGATCGGCGGCGTGCCGGCGCGGCGGTATTTTCTAGAACACGCGCTCGAACTGGCCGTGACGGCGTATGTCACCGACAGTAAAGCGAAAGAGTTCGGGCACGGGCTTACCGCTGAAGAGGAAGACCTGATCACGTGGGAAATCACTTGGGAGAAAGACAATTACGGGGGGCAGGAGGCCTTTTTGCAGGCATTGGGCGAATATGGTTTGACAGAAGAACTCTATCGGTTTTACAGCTACACCGTTCCGTTTTTGAGAGAAAAAATGCTGGGCATCCTCTTTGGGGAAGAAGGGCAGTATCATGTAAGCTACGATGACCTGACGGATTATTACAAACGGAACTATATATCCGCCAGTTATATTTTTCTCCCCGGCACCGACGATGAAGGCGAACCGCTGACAGGAGACGAGTTCACGACGCAGGAGCGCGTGGCTGAGGCGTTACGCCGTCAGGCCGTGACCGGAGAAAACTTTTTTGAAATGGTAAAGGAACACGGGTGGGATTACTATATGACCATCAACCCCGAGGGGATGCCCATCCCGATGGGGATGATCGGAGCGGCTTTTGACGCGGCGTTGTCGTCGCTTAAAGTGGAGGAGATCAGCGACGTGGTTATCACAAACGACGGGTTCTATATCATCCTCCGTTTGCCGGAGGATATGGATTGGTTTTCCGAAAACATGGAAGGCATTTGGTATGCCTGCGCGCATGAAGCGTTTTCCAAAATGGTCGCGGAATGGGGGAAGGAATTGGACATCACGGTCAATGACGCTTTTTGGGATTTGGATCCGCATGAGTTAACGGCGGCGGGCTGACCATGAAGAGCATGATTTCACCGGGCAACCGGATGTTTTTTGTCCTCCTGATCGCGTTTGCAGGGGCGACGATCTATTTTGAACCCTTGCTGGCGGTGGGGGAAAGCCTGCTGATCGTTTTGGCGGCTCTGATCTACCGCCGTCAGGTCGTCCGGCGGCGGCGCGACATCGTGCGGTATATCGACCACCTGACAAACAACATAGACGCCGCGGGGAAAGACAGTGCCGCTCACTGCCCCATCCCGATGATGATCCTGAAAGTAGAAACGGGAGAAATGATTTGGGGGAATGATCCCTTCCTGGCCGCCGCAGGGCTGCGCGAACGCTTTTTCGCCCACCGCTTGAATGAGATATTGCCGAATTTTGATTTGAAGTGGCTGGGACGGCCGGGCGGAACAAGCGAAGCTGTTTTACACGGCAAGCACTATGAGGTCTTCGGCAACCTGATCCGGCAGCCGGGCGGGCGGGTTGGTCGTGAGCTTCTCGCTTCGCTCTATTTTGTTGATATAACCGAACTTGTCGGCTTGCGGCGGGAATATAGATTGTCCCGCCCGGTTACGGCCATCCTTCTGCTGGATAACTACGACGAATTGATGAAAAACCTCTCGGAATCGCAAAAATCCGCTTTGCTTGCCGCCGCGGATGATAAAATCACAGCGTGGGCGGCTCCGTCCGGCGGCCTTTTGCGCAAGTATGACCGGGATAAATACTTTTTTATGATCGAAGAACGGGAAATGGCCAAACTGATCGAAAACCGTTTCACCGTTTTGGACGATATGCGAACCATCACCGGGCCTTCGGGATTGCAAATCACCCTTTCGCTCGGGTTCGGGCGGGACGCCGAATCGTTTACCGAGAGTTTTTCCTTTGCCCAGCTGGCCATTGATATGGCGTTGTCGCGCGGCGGGGATCAGGCGGTCGTCAAAAACCGGGTCACCTTTGAGTTTTTCGGCGGGCGGAGCAAAGAAGTGGAAAAACGCACCAAAGTCAAGAGCCGGGTCATCGCAACCAGCCTCTCCCGCATCATCGCCGACAGTTCGCTGGTCTTTGTGATGGGTCATTCCTTTTCCGACATTGATTCATTGGGTTCGGCCACCGGGATCGTTTGCATCGCGCGCAAATGCGGCAAAAAAGCCTATATTGTGGTCAACGAACAGAAAACAATGGCTTCGGCGTTGCTGAGCAGATTGCGCGAACAGGAGCAGTATCAGGGGTTATTCATCGACGCGCAAACGGCGTTGCTGCATTCCGATAACAAATCCCTTCTCGTCGTCGTTGACTGCAATCGGCCGGAGATCGTTGAATCGCGCGAGTTTCTGCAATCCATGCCGCGTATCGCCGTGATAGACCATCACCGCCGCGCCGCCAGTTACATCGACAACGCCATATTGGTCATGCACGAACCGTACGCTTCCTCGGCCTCCGAATTGGTTTGTGAACTAACCCAATACCTCTGCCAGCCGGGCGACCTGCTGCGCTGCGAAGCCGAAGCCATGATGGCCGGCATTGTGTTGGATACCAAAGGGTTCACCATGCACACCGGGATGCGCACCTTTGAAGCGGCCGCCTTTTTACGCGGAGCCGGAGCCGACCCGGTTGAGATCAAACGGCTCTTTCAAAGCGATATGCAGTCGTCGATGGAACGCTATGAGATCATCACCAACGCCCGCATCGTTCGCGCCAACATCGCCGTCGCGGCTGTGGATAGGGAAGCCGACCGCACGGTCGCCGCGCAGGCGGCCGACGAGATGCTGAGCATCATCGGTATCGACGCGTCGTTCGTGTTGTTCCGTTCCAAAACAGGGGCGGATATATCCGGGCGCAGTTTGGATAAAATCAATGTGCAGATGATCCTCGAGAAACTGGGCGGCGGCGGGCATCAAACCATCGCCGGGGCGCAAATGAAGGGGATGACCGTCCCGCAGGCACTGGACGCGCTGGTGCAGTCGATCAATCAGTATTGTGATGAGAATGGGGTAAAGGCCAATGAAAGTGATCTTACAAACTGACGTAAAAGGTCAGGGCAAAAAAGGCGAATTGATCAATGTTTCCGACGGGTACGCCCGCAATTATCTGTTTCCGCGCAAGCTGGCGGCCGAAGCAACGGCTCCCGCGCTGGCTGAATACGAACGCAGCGAAAAAGCCAAAGCGGCCAAGCTGGAGAAGGAGAAAGCCGACGCCGCCGAAATGGCGCGCACGCTGAAAGGCGGCGGGGTCACCCTGACCGCCAAAGGCGGGGAAGGCGGCAGGTTGTTCGGCTCGGTCACCAACACCGAAGTCGCTGAGGCGTTGAACAAACAATTCGGGCTGGACATCGACCGCCGCGACGTGCAGCTGGCCGAAACGATCAAACAGCAGGGGACATACACCGCTAAAGTCAAATTAGGCCACGGGATCAGCGCGGAAATCAATGTCACGGTCAAAGCCGAAGGGTGAGCATAGCCAATGGATGAACTGCGGCGGTTACCGCATAATATAGAAGCCGAACAAGCGGTGATCGGTTCGATGCTGCTCGACCCGCGCTGCCTTCCCGACGTGATCGAGCTGCTCGACCGGGATGATTTTTACCTGCCCGCCCATCAATCCCTTTTTGACGCTATTTACATCATGTTTTCCCGCAACGAGGCGTTCGACCCGGTTATGCTGATGGGCAAGATGCGGGAAATGGGGACGTTTGAGGAAAACTCCACCAATGACTATCTCAACCGCCTGCTCGACAACACGCCCACGGCGGCGCATGTGAAGCATTACGCCGTTTTGGTGCGCCAGCAGTCTCTTTTGCGCAAACTGGACAACGCCGCCGCGGAGATTTCGCTGCAATCCAGGGAGCCGGGGGCGGCGGCCGACGATGTTTTGGACAATGCCGAACAGAGCGTTTTCAACATCCGGCAGGGGCGTGAAGTGAAACACCTTCACAACATACCCTCTGTCTTGATGGACGTTTACGCAAATATCCGCGAACTATCCGACGCGGGCGGCAAACTGCCCGGCATCTCGTCCGGCATTGCCGGGCTGGACGATCATTTGGGTGGGCTGCTCAACTCCAACCTTATATTGGTGGCCTCCCGTCCCGCGATGGGGAAGACGAGTTTCCTGCTCAATATCGGTCTCCACGCGGCGCGCGCCGCCCAAAAGGCCGTTGTCTTCTTTTCGCTGGAGATGTCGCGGGAGCAGCTGGTCACCCGTTTGCTCTCGGCGCAGTCTAAGGTCAAGGCGCAGAGCCTGCTGACTGGAAACCTAAATAACAAAGACTGGGAAGAAGTGGGCAAGGCGTCTCTGGAACTATCACAGCTCCAATACTTTTTCAACGACAACCCCGCCATTTCGGTGGGCGAGATGAAATCCCAGTGCCGCCGTGTTCAAAATTTGGGGCTGGTCGTGATCGACTACCTTCAATTGATGCAAGGCTCAAAAGACCGGCGTTTTGACAACCGAACCTCCGAGGTCGGCGATATTTCGCGGTCGCTCAAAATCATGGCAAAGGAGCTGGGCGTGCCGATCCTGTGCGCCTCACAATTATCCCGCGCCACGGTGCAGCGCAGCGACAAACGCCCGATGCTCAGCGATTTGCGCGAATCCGGCGCCATCGAGCAGGACGCCGACGCGGTCATGTTCCTCCACCGTGAAAGCTATTACGATGAAAACGCGGGCGACCCCAACGAAGCCGAACTGATCATCGCCAAAAACCGCCACGGGCGCACGGGAACGGTTGAACTCTACTGGTCTGGCGACATTACGACCTTTACCCAGCGGGAAAATATATACAATGATTGATGGGTCTATTTTAGCCGCAGTCTCCGGCGGAGCCGATTCCGTGGCGATGTTGCATATGTTACTAAATTCCCCTCCGGGGAGGGGTGGCCGCGAAGCGGACGGGGTGGTTCAATGTATGGTAACGGCAGCGCATTATAATCACGGTCTGCGCGATTCGGCGGACGGGGATGAAGACTTTGTGCGGAGCCTATGCGCGGAGTGGGGCGTGCCGTTTGTCAGCGAACGGGGAGAGGTATCGAAAGGGACGGGAGTTGAAGAAAGGGCGCGGGAGATGCGGTATGCTTTTTTAGAACGTGTGCGCGCCGAGCGCGGCCTCGGCCGGATCGCAACCGCCCATACCGCCGACGACAACGCCGAAACAGTTCTGCTCAACCTGACCCGCGGCTCGGGGCTTCACGGCCTTTGCGGCATCCCGCATGAACGGGGAGCTATCATCCGCCCGCTGCTGCATTTTTCGCGCGCGGAAGTGATACGGTACCTCACCGAGCGCAATATTCCGTGGCGCGAAGATGAGAGCAACGCCGACACCGTATACAGGCGTAACTATATCCGCCATACTGTCATTCCCTCGTTGAAAGAAGTCAATCCATCTCTGACCGACGCTGTGATAAGGCTGACGGCGTCGCTTTCGGAAGACGAGGAGTATTTAACGGAACTGGCGCGGCAAGAGCTCCTCCCGTCAGCGACGGAGGGAGAAGGGTTTTCCGCCAAACGTCTTACAGAACTTCCCCGCCCCATCGCGGCGCGGGTATGCCGGTTGCTGTATATGAAAGAAAGCCTCTATCCGCCCGAGCGCGTCCATATAGACGCCATGCTGGACATTGCCAAAGGCGGCAACGGGCGGCGGCGGCATTTGGCGGGAAATCTCACAGTGGAAAAGCGCAGCGGAAAAATTAACATATTGTTTACAAAAGGATGAAAGGGGCGTTTGCCATGCACCCGGATGTAGAATCCATTCTGCTTTCCGAAACACAGATTCAGGAGCGCGTACGCGAAATGGGGGCGGAAATCTCCCGTGATTATGAGGGAAAGGAACTGCTGTTGATCAGTGTTCTCAAAGGGTCTGTCGTTTTTATGTCCGACTTGATGCGAGCCGTTTCCTTTCCGGTCAAGCTCGACTTTTTGGCGGTCAGTTCCTATGGGTTAGGAAACAAAACATCGGGCGTTGTGAAAATACTGAAGGATTTGGATCAGTCTGTTGAGGGAAAAAATCTCCTGATCGTCGAAGATATCCTTGACAGCGGGATGACTTTAAGTTATATTAAGGATTTGATGGAAGGGCGGCATCCGGCGTCGGTTGAGATATGCACCCTCCTTGACAAACCGGAACGCCGCGCGCCCGGCGTGGACGTGCGTTGCCGCTACACCGGGTTTACCATCCCGGACGCCTTTGTCGTCGGCTACGGGCTGGATTACGCGGAGAAATACAGAAATTTTCCCTATATCGGAGTGCTGTCACCCCGTATGTATGGCTAGATAGGAGAGGATTGGCATTTTGAAAAAAAGCAGCATGAAGGACATATTGTTCTATGCCGTGGTATTGATCATTTTGATCGGCACGGTCTACTTGCTCGGTCAGCTTCGCAAACCAAAGGAGCCGAGTTATGCCGCCATCAGAAGCGAGATCACAAACGGCAACGTGGAAGAACTCGTTTTAGAAGGCAATACCTTGACGCTTTGGCTGAAAGTCCCGAAAGAAACACGTCAGCACAGGCTGTATAACGTCAACTGGTTTTATGCCGATTTCGGGCAAATGATCGCGGAACAATATGATAAAGGTACCATACGGGATTATAACTTAGATCTCGGTTTTGTCATGCCCGGATGGCTGATGGCCGCGCCCTACTTTATTCTGATCATCGTCATCATCGGCTTGTGGTATTTTATGCTCAACCGCACCAGCGGCGGGGATTCCCGCGCCATGAATTTCAAGCGGGCTCATCCCCGCGTCCATGCCGACAGCAAACGCAAATTTACCTTTGCCGACGTCGAGGGGGCGCAGGAGGAAAAGGAGGAGCTTCAGGAAATTGTTGATTTCCTCAAAAATCCCCGCAAGTTTGACGAGATCGGCGCGCGCATCCCGCGCGGCGTCATTTTGGTAGGCCCTCCCGGAACAGGCAAGACCCTTCTCGCCAAAGCGGTGGCGGGGGAAGCGGGGGTTCAGTTCCTCTCCATCTCCGGCTCCGACTTTGTGGAACTCTACGTCGGCGTCGGCGCGTCACGGGTTCGCAACCTCTTTGAGGAAGCCAAGAAAAGCTCGCCCTGCATCATCTTCATCGACGAGATCGACGCCGTCGGGCGTCACCGCGGTGCCGGTATGGGCGGCGGTCACGATGAACGCGAACAGACGCTCAACCAGCTCCTCGTCGAGATGGACGGTTTTGCCGAAAACACAGGCGTCATCGTGATGGCGGCCACCAACCGCCCCGACATCCTTGACCCGGCTCTGCTCCGCCCCGGACGTTTCGACCGTCAGGTCTATTTAGGCTATCCTGACATCAAAGGGCGCGAAGCCATTATGAGATTGCACGGGAAAAACAAACCCTGCGACGATACGGTCGATTATTCCATCATCGCCAAGCAGACAGCCGGGCTGACCGGCGCCGACTTGGAAAACCTCTTGAACGAATCGGCTCTGCTGGCGGCGCGGCGCGGCAAAAAAGAGATCGGTATGGACGAGATCAGCGAGTCGATGCTGAAAATCATTGCCGGCCCCGCCAAAAAGAGCAAGGTGGTTTCCGACAAGGAGCGCAAACTCTCGGCGTATCACGAAGCTGGACACGCCGTTGTGCGGCGCAACCTCCAAAATGTCGACCCGGTGCACCATATCTCCATCATCCCGCGCGGTATGGCGGGCGGCATGACCGTTTTCCTGCCGCAGGAAGACAAGAGCTTCATGTCCCGCAATGAAATGCAGGAAAACATCGTGTCCATGCTTGGCGGCCGTGTGGCGGAAAAACTGGTTTTGGATGACATTTCAACGGGCGCATCAGACGATATAAAGAAAGTGACCCGCATGGCGCGCAGTATGGTGACCAAATACGGCATGAGCGACAACATCGGCCCCATCAACTACGGCGGCGAAAACGAAGAAGTCTTCCTCGGCCGCGATTTGCATACGGCGCGCAACTTTTCGGAGGAGACGGGAGCCATGATCGACCGTGAGATCAAGTCGATCGTTGACAAAGCCTATATCCGCTGTGAGAGTATCCTGAACGGCAGTATGGAGCATCTGCGGAGCGTGGCCGAGTATCTGCTGGAAAACGAAACGATGGACGCCGAGACGTTTGAACGGTTCTTTGACACAGGCTTGGTACCGGAACCGCAGGAAGGTTAACTTGGATATCCAATATCTCAAAGGCATAGGGGAAAAAAGAGCCCGCTTGTTTCACAAGCTAGGGCTCTTTCGCGTTGAGGACGTAACGGTTTTTTATCCCCGCGCTTATGAGGATCGAACAAAGATCGTCCCCATCCGCGAGCTGCTGGCAGGGGAAGCGGCTTGCTTTAAGGCAACCGTCGCCTCTCCGGTAACGGGCGCGCATATACGGAAAGGGCTTGACCTTTACAAGACTAAAGTCTTTGACGAAACAGGAGAGCTGCAACTCACCTTTTTCAACGCGCCGTATGTCAAGCAAGCGTTAAAGCAAGGTGAAACCTATGTATTTTTTGGCAAACACGACGGAAACCGTGGAATGATCAACCCGATTTTCGAGAAGGAAGCGGGGGGGACAACGGGACGCATTGTCCCTGTCTACCGCGCCACGGCGGGGTTGTCACAGGGAATGCTGCGCAACGCCTCCCGGCAGGTCTTGGAAAAGCTCGAACCCGACGAAACACTGCCGGAAGAGGTCAGGCAGAGATATACACTCTGCACGGCGCGTTTCGCGCTGGAAAACATCCATTTCCCGCAAACCGAAGAACTCTTGTCCGTCGCGCGGAAACGGCTTGTCTTTGAAGAGCTGCTGCTTTTGCAGCTTGGGCTGGCTGTGCGGCGCGGAAAGCTGGTCAAAACCCCGGGGCCGCGCTTTGAAAAGGTTGGACTGGAAGAATTCTACGCCGCGCTTCCATTTGAGCCAACGGAAGCACAGCTTAGCGCGATAAAGGATATTGTAAATGATTGTATGGCGGAGCCGGGTGCGCGGCGGCCCGCGGCCGCTCGGCTGATTCAAGGTGACGTGGGCTGCGGAAAGACAGTCGTCGCCGCCGCCGCCGCCTATATCGCTTTCCGTAATGGGTTCCAAACCGCTCTGATGGCGCCGACCGAGATTTTGGCCGAGCAGCACGCCCGGTCACTGACTACCCTGTTCACCCCGCTGGGTCTGTGCGTCGGTTTATTGACTGGACGGACGAAAAAATCCCTAGACGGGTTGGCGAACGGGTCTGTTGATTTAGCGATAGGTACACACGCGCTGATCAGTGAAACAGTGACATTTGCGAAATTGGGGCTGGTCATCACCGACGAGCAGCACCGTTTCGGTGTAGAACAGCGCACAAAGCTCTTTGCAAAAGGTCAAGAACCGCACAGGCTGGTCATGTCGGCCACGCCGATACCGCGCACGCTGGCGCGTATCCTGTACGGGGATTTGGACGTGACTGTCATGCGCGGGCTGCCGCCGGGTCGGACGCCTGTGAAAACCTATGTTGTAGACGAAGATTACCGCCCCCGCATCGAGGCGTTTGTCCGTAAAACAGTGGCGGACGGCGGGCAGGTTTACATCGTCTGCCCGGTGATAGAGGAAAACGAGGAGTTGGGGTTACAGTCGGCCGACGCGTACGCCGAGCAAATCAAAGCCGATGTTTACCCCGATCTGCGGGTCGGCTTGCTGCACGGAAAGGTCAAGGCAAAAGAACGCGAAGCCGTCATGCGGGCGTTCACGGCTGGGGAAATCGACATTTTGGTTGCCACAACCGTCATCGAGGTGGGCGTCGATGTGCCGAACGCGTCGCTGATGGTGATCGAAAACGCCGAACGCTTTGGGTTGAGCCAGCTTCACCAGCTCCGCGGGCGGGTAGGGCGCGGCCAGCGGGAATCGCACTGTGTATTGTTTATGCAAAACGATTCGGCAAAGGAGCGTTTGGAGGTTTTGCGCAAAGAAAACGACGGCTTTGCCGTCGCGGAAGCCGACCTGCGCCTGCGCGGGCCGGGAGACTTCTTCGGAAGCCGTCAGCACGGCCTGCCGGAGTTCAAAATTGCCGATTTAAGTAATGATATGGACATCTTGCAGGCTTCGCGGGAAGCCGCCGAGGCTCTGTTTCCGTCATACCACGAACATATCGCGTTGAAAACGGCGGTCGAAGCTCTATTGCATCGCATTGAGGGCGGGGATTGAGTTTCCGTACTCCCGCACGATCCGCTCCGCGCCCTTTCCGGCGCGGAGCTTTTCAACCTCCCGGTTGATGACTGTTTTTGTTAAGTACCGCAGTGTATCGGCGTGTTTGATCAGCGCGGCGCGGGTTTCGTCCTCAATGGTGAAATCCAGCACCGACGCGAAACGCAGGGCGCGTAAAATGCGCAGCGCGTCTTCAAAAAAACGTCTGTCCGGGTCGCCGACGGTGCGGATACGTTTGGCCTGCAAGTCGTCCCGGCCGCCGAAAAGGTCAACGATCGCTCCGCAACTATCCGCCGCCATAGCATTGACGGTAAAATCGCGGCGGGTAAGGTCTGTGGCTAAATCTTGGACAAACTCCACGCTATCCGGGCGGCGGTGGTCGGAGTAATTGCCTTCCCGGCGGAAGGTCGTCACTTGAATGCCTTGAACGGTGACCGTGCCGTATTTCAGCCCGGTGGCTTCACTCCCGGGGAACATCTCCAAAACCTCCTCCGGCAGGGCGGGGGAGGCTATGTCCCAGTCGCCGGGGATGATCCCCAGGAGGCTGTCGCGTATACAACCGCCGACGGCATATGCGTTATGACCGCGCTCGTCAAGCGCGGCCATAACTGTTTTCACATGATCGGGTATTATGAGCATATCTCTTGAAGCCTTTCGATGATCGGCAGTTTTTGTGTGCAGAGCGGTTCGCAGACGCCGCATTGTGTGCAGGCGGCGGCGGTTTCCGGCTTAAGCCCCCAATGCCAGCTGAGGCGGTTTGCGATGGATTTTTTTTCGCCCGAGAGGATATAGCTGTTATATGCCTCCATCAAACGGGGGAGGGGAAGGTTTGAAGGGCATTGATCGCAGTATTGACAGCCGGTGCAAAGGGTGTTCAATTCCTCGTTGAGCGACTTGGTCAGCTCATCAAGCCGTTCTTCGGTAACAGGAACAACATTTTCCGCGGCGGCAACGCATTCGTTCAATTCATCCAAATTCGAGATGCCGGGCAGGGTGACCGAAATCTCCGGGTGACCGATCAGGAATTTTAGCGCGGCGGTGGCGACCGTTTCGTCGGGGGAGGTTTTGATAAATCCAAACTTTTCGGCGTATTGCGGGATGGTGCCGCCCCCCAAGGGGTTCATCACAACCACGCCGAGGTTTTGTTCATAACAGGCCTTGACCCCTTCGCGGCGGTACGCGAAGTTCAGAGCGTTGTAACCCAGCGTCACAGCGTCCACCTTGCCGTCCGCGATGATCTCCTTGATGGTTTTGCCGTCGGCATGGACTGTGCAGCAGATGTGTTCGATCAGGCCTTCCTCTTTGGCTTTGAGGATGCCGCTCAAATTGCCGTCCTTGCGCGTCATCTGCCGGTATTCGTCCATGCTCTTGATGTTCCAAAGGTTGTAGAAAGTGATCTTTTCGGTTTGCAGACGCTGCAACGATTGCTCGACCATCTTGCGCGCGCTGCTGGCTCTGTTGGCGTTCCACAAGCCGCATTTGGTGGAGAGGTATGGTTTATCCTTGCATTGCTCATAAGCGCGCCCGACAATGATCTCGCTTTGGTCGTCGCAGTAGCCGGGGGCTGTGTCTATGTAGTTGATCCCCATGTCCACGGCTTTTTTGACCAACTCGGCGCAAATGTCCGGGTCTTTTTCGTACTCCTCTTTGATAAAACGCATGGCACCGAATCCAATCGCGCTCACCGTTTTACCAGTACCGCCAAATTTCTTTTGAATCAATCTTGCTCCTCCTGTCCTGATGTTTCTGTTGTATCGGTGGGATCGGGAATTTCCGGTTCATCGGGCGGCAATGACGGATCGGGATCGGGCGAGGGGTTGATGATGATTTCCTCACCTGTGCCGCCGTCGTCCGGCAGCTCGCTGCCGCCGCCGGGACCTACTTCGATAATGGCGTCAACCTTCATATAGGCCGACCTTGCCTCCGTGTTGCGGTAAACAACATTGCCGTCCGGGTCTTTCAAAACGCGGTAGGTTTGCACCGTCCAGCCGTCGGAGCCGGAGGTCACGGTATGCGTCGCGCCCGGCGCGAGATCGGGGTTGACTTCGGTTTTTGTACCCTTTGGTTTGTGGGCAATGACGTCGCGGTCTATGGAAACGGTCAGGTCGTCCGTCTTGGTGCCCCATATTTGGATATGGATGCGGGAACTTGCGTACCACGCATCGACACGGATGGGGTACGCCGTGTCATTGCTGAATACGAAATCGATCCTGCCCCAGTCCACAGCGGCGTCAAGCCCAAGCGGGACATAAGCCACCGTCATGGAGTGGTTTTGGCGGTAGACGATATGCAGGTTGGAGAGCAGAACGGCGTTGTAGAGTGTTGTGGACGATTGGCAGACGCCGCCGCCGATGGCTTCAACGATCCTGCCGTTGAGATAGGCACCGGCCATCTTAAAGCCGCGTTCTTCGGTGCGGTTGCCAACAACTTGGTTAAACGAAAACTCCTCACCGGGCAGGACGACTGTCCCGGTCATATATTGCGCCGTTAAATTGATGTTGTTGACACGGTTGCTGGACGAACCGGCGGTGGAAGTGGAGTATTCGCCCAGCAAATCGCGGAAAAGGTTTTCTTCCAAATCGGCGGCCGTGACGTCGGGCGCGGTGCGGAGCAAGGGGATGATAAACCTGCCGGATTTCTGTTCAAGCAGGCTGAGAGCGTTTTGCATGTCAAAAGATACGCCGATCACATGCGGAACAACCGACGTTTGATTGTCTTCATCGGCGGTGATATAGGCGTCTTTCGGTTCCACATAGATTTGACGATAAAGCTCTTCCAGCGGAAGCGGATCGGGGGAGAGAAATTCCGATTGGAACGAAAGGGGCGAAAAGTCCTGTGTCTTAAAGCCTGCGATAACGGCGTTGGTCATTTCCTCCATATCGGAAGAAATACCGTCCTGCCCGCCCGACACTTCGATGGATTCCCCGCCGATATTCCAAGTGTATTCAACAGGGGGCTGACCCAGCCCGACGGAAAGCGAGGAGACGATTTGTTCAATCGCTCCCCTGTCTATGTAAACGTCAATGTCATCCTCTACCGTGTGTTGGGAGAAAAGGGAGGAGAAGGCAAATCCGATACGGGAGAATCTTCCCCCGGTGCGCCCTTTGTTGTAGATGGTTTCGGCTGTTGTGGCAGGGGAGAGGGCAACACCCGCTTCCTCCGCCGTTATGGTCACCGATTGTTCGTCAAGCGACAGAATGATTTCTTTGCCGCGGTATACATCGGCCAGCTTTTCGGTCAGGGCGGCTTCCGCTTCCTGCTTTGTCATGCCGCCGAAGTCGATCCCATAGGCCTTCAGATTGGGGAAGACACGGCTATAGGTCAATGCGTAAACCGAAAAGGAAACAAATGCGATCAGCAATACGCCGACGCATATCATCGAAATTCCGAAAGGCGTGAGAAAATGCTTGCGCCGGGACGAGGCTGTTTCTTCCCGTTTGGAAGGGGCTTTTGACGGCGCGTGACCCTTCTGTGTTTGCTTCTTCCCGGCTCCGTCAGACGCTTTCCTCTTGGTTGCTGCTTGCGGCATATCCCCCCTCCTTTCGCTTTCATACCCGCTTATTATACGATAACCGCGATGAATAATACAAGGTAAATTCATTACAAAACAGGAAACGAATGGTTACAGAAACTTATGTCACCCCAATTAAGGCTCAGGGTTTTCCGGTTCCTCGGGCGGCAGGGCGGGGTCTTCGCCGCCGCCGGAGGGGTCATCTTCCCCGCCGGACGGGTCGCCGCCGGGGTCTTCGCCCCCATCATCGGGAGGCTGAGAAATGGGATGGTTAAACTCACAAAATGAATTGTATGGCTTTCTGCCGTCGGTTCCTTCCGCGATGATCCTGTAACGCTCTTCGTCCGTACCTGCCGCAGGGACGGCTTCGCCGCCGTCATCCGGCGCGGTTCCCGGCAATCGCCTCATGGTATACTGTTCGTCGGAAAGGGCAAACCCCGCAATGGGAACCCAGCGTTCCAAGTCCAGCAAAGCCGCCGTTTTGCATGTCTCAGCAGGACAATTCGGGGTGGCAAGGTTGTTGGTCAGGATACATACGCTCACGGGTTTGTGCATCGTGCAGGTGGTGCGCGGGATGTCGTCTTTGTCCAAATACCCGACTGCCGTGCGGTTCCCTCTCGGGTCAAGGCGGCAATACTCCCCGGGCGTCATGCCGCTGTCAATGCAGTATTGAAACTGCTGGATTCCCTCGGGCTGGGTAAACTGCCTGGGTTCCAACCCTTCGTGGGCTTTGTTCATGACTTGGATCCACATATGGAGGGCAGGGTTTCCGGGGCGGTTGTTGTTATAGTAAGACATATCGCGCCCGATGTCGTAACCGAACCATGTCACGGCGGTATAGTAGGGGGTGTAACCGGCAAACCAGCGGTCTTTGTTCGCGCTGGTGGTGCCTGTTTTGCCGGCGGTTTGCATATTGTTTACTTTCGCGTAGGAACCGGTGCCGCCCGTTCCGTAAATGACGTTGATCATACAGGTTTCCAAGTAATAGGCGGTTTTTTCCTTGATGGCAATTTTGGGGTCGGGTTTGTTTTCAAGGATAACGACGCCGCTCTGATCGATGACATGAGTGTAAGTCCGCAGTTTGTTGCGCATCCCTTTGTTGGCGATGGCGGCGTAAGCCCCCGTCATGTCATGCACCGTCGCGCCTCCGGTCAGTGAACCCATGCCGAGCGGGGAGAGATCAACGTCGTTAAATACCTTATTGCCGACCGTCTTGCTCGTGGTCATGGTGGTCAATCCGAAACGGTCAAAACCGTAAGTAAAGCAGGTGAATGTTCCCACCCGGTCTACAATGGAGACGGCAACGGTATTTTTCGATTCGGTAACGGCCTGCAAAACCGTCATATGCCCGATCCAGCGGTTGGGGGAGTTGAGCGGCCAGCCGCGGTTGCCTTCTTTCCTCACCGGTATATCGTCCACCGGGGAATAGGGCGTCATCATCCCCAAATCAAAAGCTGGCGCGTAAACGGTGATCGGTTTGATGGCCGATCCGGGAGACCGTTCGGCCATGATGGAACGGTCGAATATAAGGTTGCCTGTTTTTTCCCGTCCGCCGATCATGGCTTTGATTTCGCCGGTTGCCTGATCTACCAGCATCATGGCCGCTTCGGGCGGTTCGGCGTCGGGGGTGTTCGGCCAGCAGGAATCGTCCGCCCAAATATCGTCCATTGCCTTTTGAATGTTTAAGTCAACGCAAGCATAAATATCGAGGCCGCCGGAAAAGAGCCATCGTTTGGCAAGTTCCGAATTCATGTTATGTTCCTTCATCAAATCGGCGGTCACATCACGGATGATTTGGTCTACATACCATGACCGGATGCTTTCGCCGCTGATGGTATTCTCCCGCTGTTTGAATTCGAGCGGCTGATATTTGGCGAGATTATACTCATGCTGTTTGATCATTTTCTGCTTGAACATTTCACCCAGTATGGTTTCCTGCCGGTTTTTGTTGTTTTTGGGGTTGGAATAAGGATCGTAATACGAAGGGTTGTTGGTGATCCCTACAATGGCGGCGCATTCAGCCAGTGACAATTCCTCCAGCGGTTTGCCGAAATAGAGCTCCGACGCCGTCAGGATACCGTAGCATCCCCTGCCGAAGTAAACGGTGTTGAGATACATTTCAAGGATAGATTCCTTGCCTTCGACGCCGGGGTAGCTTTTCTCCAACGCGAGAGCACGAAAAATCTCTTGGATTTTTCTCGAAACGGTGGGGTCGTCGTCGCCGGTGTTGTTTTTGAGCATCTGCTGTGTAATGGTCGAGCCGCCGAAACTGGAATCGCCGCTCAACAGGCTTAGAAATGCCCCCACCGTACGTCTCCAGTCGACTCCTTCGTGATCCCAAAAACGCTTGTCTTCAATGGCGACGGCGGCGTCAATGATATTTTTGGGCATCTCATCGTAAGAGATCCAAACGCGGTTTTCTTTACCGGAGAGGCTTTCCAGCAGGATATATTCGCCGGGGTTATCCGGGTCTGCCGCCCATATGTGCGACGTTTGGGCAAGGTCAAATTGATCAAAATCTATATCGGTATTGACGTTGAGGTATTTGGTAACATAAATCGCGCCGAACACACCGATAATGGCTGATGTGAGAAGGACGATCATCAGCATGATCAGCATGACGCGGGATATAACGCCCAGCACCGCAATGAATGCCCGCCGAACACGCCTGACTTCCGGCTTGATCTCGGGGCTGAAAATCTTGTTCGCGCCCTTTTTCAAAGAAGTCCAAAAAGCGAGGAAGAAGCACTTTATCTTGTGGAAGAACGCTTTCACTTTAACCATAAGGAGTGGTCACCTCACCGATATGGTATCATATTTTTTTCCAAATGTCAACGAAGGGAGAGCGGTATATTTCATTTGCGCCGCCGCGCCGGACATGGTATACTGATTGCCGGGGTGATACATCATGCGCGCAATGGCGGTGGATTACGGAGACAGGCGCACAGGCGTCGCGGTCAGTGACGGTTCCCGCTTGATCACCGGGGATTGCTTTGTGATCGATGAACCAAACGCGGGGAAACTGGCCAACAGGCTCGAAGCCGAATACATCGGCCGCGGAGCCGACACGCTGATCCTCGGCAACCCGCTCAACATGAACGGAACATCGGGCTCCCGCGCCGAAAACACGGCGAAATTCAAAGCCATGCTGGAGAAACGCGGCCTTAACGTTGTGTTATGGGATGAACGCCGCACGACGGTTGAAGCGGGGGAGCTGCTGAAAGGGACAGGGAATTTCGGGCAAAAGCGAAAATCAAAGATAGACGCGGTGGCCGCCTCACTGATCTTGGACGGGTTCCTTCTTTCGGAAAAAAACCTCGCGCAAGCCAATCAAAGCGGTCAGGATGCCGAAACCGATCCGTAACGGCGCGGCGTCGAGCCTGGTTGCCAAAAAGGCTCCCAAAAAGGCGGCCGGAAGCCCGGCTCCTATGCACCAAAGACCCTCCCGCCAAACGATCTGTTTGTTTTTGATATGCCCAACCATCGACCCGATGGCGCACGGGGGGAAATAGAGCAGATTACTCCCTTGCGCCGCGTGCTGTTCCAATCCGCCGAAGGCCGTCATCCAAATCAGGAGCAGTACGCCTCCGCCCAACCCAAAGCCGCTCAATACGCCGGTTCCCGCTCCGGCGGCGGCGGACGGGAGAACGCCGTCAAAGGCGAGCCCCGTCTCCCACTGGAAAAACTGGCGCACAACACCCAGCAGTAACAGGACGCCAAAGCTGCGACGGAGCCAGCCGGGTGCCGTTTTGGCAAAGAGGAACCCGGCGATGACCCCTCCGATCAGCCCTCCCAAAGCGTAAGGCCAAGCCGTATTCCACGGGAGCTTTCCGCTGGCCGCGTACATAGCGGCACTGACGGCGCAGAGAGGCGCGACGCAGAAAACAGACGTCGCCATAGCGCGTTTGGCGTCCAAACCGATCCAATCGCGCAATAAAGGGACAAGCACCGCACCGCCGCCTGCCCCCAGCAATCCGCATATGATTCCCGCGCCAACGCCCGCGCTCGCGCTTTTTACTGTTTTTTTCCGCTTCCCGTTATCTTTTTCCATACAGGAATTATGCTCCTTTTGGCGGTCAATATACCCCAAACGGACGAGCCGATACTGCGGGAAACGGCCTTGTCAAACCGCATTTTCGGCAAATCGGCATAGAAACGTTCGCGGTTCTTGTGCCGGTTCGGGATGGTCACAAGGGCGGTGTTGTAATCAGGCAGCACATCAGGAGGAACCTCCCTCACAATGGCGCGTGAGGCCAGGCTGTCCATGACCTGAAACCCTTTTTCCGTATGCGCCAGCACCAGTGACGCGCCTTTATCGTCGAACAGTTCGGGGATATGCTTGCGCCCGCCGGGGAAGGAACCCAGCGTCAGGTCGCTGCCGCGTTTTTCCTCATGGTGGGGGCAGTTATAGCATTCGGGGCGCAGACAAAGCCCGGCGCGGTAAGCCCGCAGGAAGGGGTCGCGTTCGACGGCGACTTCATAGGTACCGTTCTCCGAGCCGATCCGCACCTTGGCGTGGCTCAGTCCCATCGGCTTGCTTGAGAGATCGACCGCCGTCGCGGGCGCGCCGTTCTTCTCTTCCACATATTTTAAGTAGGCGGCAAAGACAGCCGGGTCGGCGGCTCCGCCGCAAACCATGTCAACCGTCAGAAGGAGGGGATGGTCATGCTCCCTCCCGCCCAAGTGTTTATACAAGCTGCTGATCTGACAGGCCGTTCCCGTGAACAAAACATGTTTGCCCTGCTTCAGGCTGGAAACGGCTTGATCGTAAATCCCTTCGGTATCACTGAAGGCGTATTTCACTCCGCGCATGGGGATGCAATCGGGCATCCGGTCGGCTTTGACGTGGATGGTTTCAAAAATGGCATTGAACCGCGCGCCGAACACAACGCCGCCGCGGCCGATATACTCCTCGCACAGCAGCGAAAACACCCCTCCGGCCGCGCTGGCCGCCCGGACGTTTTCATTCTTGTTCACAACGCCGTAGGCGTGGATACGAGGCGAAAACTCGATCACATCGGAAGGTTCGCTTAAAGGAAGGTCATATTCAGGCAGCGGCGTCAATTTGGGTAAGTCGCTTAAATCAATCATTGGCGGCGGATCGCCGCCGATCATGTCCGATTCAGTTTGCGGCAGTGAGGTAGCTGTATGCCCGCTCTCAGGTTTGCCTTCTACAGGCGGCTCTTCAACCCCGGCGGATTTCGGCAGCACGACGTCGGCGTAGCCCGCTTCGCGCAACGCCGCATACGCCTCTTTATCACGGGCGAAAATCAAATCAAACATCGGCAAAACAGCGTAACACCGCTTGATCCATAATTCTTCGCAACCCCAAAGAACCGCTTTGCACCCGGCTTTCTTCACGGCTGTGATAAAGGGTTTGTGTTTGGGTTCGCCTCCGTGAATGGCAACGTCGGCGTCGTCGGCCAGCGTTCGGAAACGGGAGGTCACAAACAAACCAAGAGGGGCTTCATAATCAATCAGTTCGGCACGCCCAAAGAAACGGGATACCTGCTCCCGCTCTCCCCCGAACTGTCCGAACAATAAAATTTTGATAACAATCACCGTTAAAGAGTATACCATAATTGTCAATAAACGTCAAGAACAGGGGAAGTAGGATCATGGTTTTTCAAGCGGCTCCGGGCAAAACGGCTGATTTTCTATTGATCACAGGCGACGCCTGGGTCGACCATCCCGCGTTCGGCGCGGCGGTCATTGCCCGCGTACTGGAAGCCGAAGGGTTTACAACAGCTTATATTGCACAGCCGGACTGGAAGGATGCTTCTTCCCTCAGCGGGCTGCCGCGTCCCCGGTTGGCGGGGTTGGTCACGTCGGGCAACCTCGATTCAATGGTGGCAAATTACACCGCCGCCCGAAGGCAGCGTAACGCTGCACCCAATGGCGGCTGCGGCCGCGGGACGGGAGTGGGGAGAAAACCGGACAGAGCTTGTATCGTTTACACCGGGTTGTTGAAAGCGGCCTTTCCGGGGCTGCCTGTCATTCTCGGCGGGCTGGAAGCGTCGCTTCGCCGGTTTGCCCACTATGATTATTGGGATGATAGGGTGCGGCGGTCAATCCTCGTCGATTCGGGAGCCGACATTTTGGTTTACGGTATGGGGGAGCGCACCATACGGGAGCTGGCTCGTCAGATGGATAAAGGGGAAGAGCTTTACACGCGCGGCATATGCTTCCTAACCGACAAAACCCCTTCCAATGCGGTTGTTTTACCGTCGTTCGAGCAGGTTTCAAAAGACAAACGAACCTACGCCAAAGCGACCATGCTGGAGTACCGGGAACATGACCCCATCCGCGGCCGGACGCTCTGCCAATCGCATAGTAACCGTTTTTTGGTATGCACACCGCCCGCCATGCCGCTTTCAGCGGCCGAGCTGGACGCTGTGGCTGAATTGCCGTTCACCCGCCTGCCCGTGTCAAAAGAAACAGAGGAGATTCAATTCTCCCTCATCCACAACCGGGGCTGCTTCGGGGGATGTAACTTTTGTTCGCTGGCCTTCCATCAGGGGCGCATCATCTCTTCCCGCAGTCACGCGTCCTTACTGCGGGAAGCGGAAAAACTGACCCAAATGCCGGGGTTCAAAGGGTATATCCACGACGTAGGCGGCCCGACGGCCAATTTCCGTCATCCCGCCTGTAAAAAACAGATGAAATCAGGCTCTTGCCCCGACCGGCACTGCCTGACGCCCAAACCCTGCCCCAATCTGGACGCTTCCCATGCCGATTATCTCATCCTCTTACAAAAACTGCGGGCTTTACCGGGTGTCAAAAAGGTTTTTGTGCGTTCGGGGATACGGTATGATTACCTCATGCTGGACAAATCGGGGCATTGTATGGAGGAACTGGTCAAACATCACATCAGCGGGCAGCTGAAAGTCGCGCCGGAGCATTGCCGCGACCATGTGCTTGACCTGATGAACAAACCGCGTTTCGCCGCCTACCGCGCTTTCTGCAAGAAATATGAAGCCCTGAACAGCAAGGCGGGGAAGAAGCAATTTTTAGTCCCTTATCTCATCTCGTCCCATCCCGGTTCGCGGCTGGAAGACGCCGTGGAACTGGCTCTGACCCTCAAACGCATGGGGCGCAGGCCGGAACAGGTGCAGGACTTTTACCCGACGCCGGGGACGATTTCAACCTGTATGTATCACACCGGCCTCGACCCTCGTACGATGAAGCCGGTGTACGCCGCCAAGACGCCGCATGAAAAAGCCATGCAGCGGGCGTTGCTGCAATGGTTCTTGCCGCAAAACCGCAAGCTGGTGTTGGAAGGGCTGCGTCAAGCGGGACGGGAGGATTTGATCCCGGTACTTTTGGGCGGCGTGAGGATGAAAGGAAAACCCCCAGCCAAACGGCGGGGGAGGTGAGGTTAAGATGGATATTACTATACGTGAAATCGAAGAAAAAGATTATCTTGATGTCTTATCATTAGGGAATAATGAACTTGACTGCAAACATAATTATGAAGATATAACGACTCATTATTTACGGGTAAAAGACGATAACCGTTATAAAACATTTGTGGCTCTGCTTGATGATGAGGTTGTGGGATTTATTTCCTCGGTATGGTCTTATGAAATTGGTCGTGAATTAGGTTTTATGCACATCGTAGGGCTTGCTGTAAAATCAGATATGCAAAATAAAGGAATCGGGACAAAGTTAATTAAACACATTGAAAAGTATGCAAAAGAAAAAGGAATTACAAGCATTATTCTTAATTCGGGAGTACAACGCACAAACGCACACGCTTTTTATAAGAATAAGGGTTATGATAACCGTTCGTGGTGTTTTAATAAGAAACTCTAATTTCCGAAAATAACCATAATGCGCGTTAAACCCCCGCGGAGACCGAACCGAAAATGATATTTTTCAGCATGGCCGCGTCGTTGACCGGAGCTAGGCAGGTGTTTTCCCGGCAAACATAGGCCGTGCTTTTCGGCAGAGTGGTGGATTCATCCAGCCGTACCGTCATAAACGGGTGGAAGCCGCGCAGGGCGGCACGAAGCGTTTCCAGGCCGTCACCGGGCGTCAGGGTGACGTCCATGCCGCCGTTGGCGTTATGCAGCAAGGCGGCCATCATCCAGTTGTGAGACTGAGGGTTGCCGCTTAATTGGTTCGATAGGCTTTGGACAAGACCATCGAAATATTCATCCCAAAAGGCGTCCCCGGTCAGCCGGGCAAGGCGGAGCATACAGTGCGCCGCGACCGATTGACCTGAAGGCGTCGCGCCGTCGTGCGCGTTGACGCCGCGCATGGGCAGGTCGGCGCAGTCGGACGCGGTGTAGTAGAGCAGGCCGTCCTCGCCCGAGAATGTTTCAACCATCAGGCCGCCCAAAGACCGGGCTTCGTCCAGCCAGCGTGAATTGAGCGTGCTTTGATAGGTTTCCAGCAATGCCCAAACCATATACGCGTATCCGTCCAGTGTCGCGTGGATGGAGCTTTGATGAACCGCCAATAGTCCGCGCCCGTCGCGCAGATTTTCCAGCAGGAATTTGACACACTTCTCGGCTTCACGGGTATAAACCGGCTCCTCCAGCGCGCGCCCGGCTTTGGCCAAAGCCACGGCCGTCAGGGCGTTGCTTGTGAGCAAAATCTTTTCGTCCCGCAGAGGGGGGATGCGGAGAGACCGCACTTCATAGAGTTTGGGAAGGACGATGGAAGAAAAAGACATATCATCGCCGCCAAGAGGCATACGGATGAGATTGGGGATATTCATTTGATCAAAATTGCCCTTGGAGGTGATGTCATACAGGAAGCAGAATCGTGTCCCGTCGGTATCGCCCAAAACAGCTTTCACCTGTTCCGGCGTCCAGCAGTAGAACAGACCTTCGACCCCTTCGCTGTCGGCATCCTGAGCGGTGAAATATCCTCCGGCCGGCCGGGACATTTCTCGCGTCACATAGGTGATGATTTCCCGTATGACCGGGGCAAATTCTCCGGTTTTTTCATAGCACTCGGTATAGGCCATCACGAGCAAAGCATTGTCATACAGCATTTTTTCAAAGTGAGGCACAAGCCACATACGATCGGTCGAATACCGGCAAAAGCCGCCGCCCACATGATCACGCAAACCGCCCGCCGCCATAGCGGACAGCGTGTGGCGGACGGCACTCCAAATGGGGCTGTCCATCGGCTCGTCATGCCCTTTGCGCATTAAAAACATCAGGTTGTGCGGCGAAGGGAATTTGGGAGCGGAACCAAAACCGCCCCAACGGGAATCATAACCCGCCATCAGTGAAGAAGCCGTTTGGCTTGCGATAGAGCCAAAACCAGACATTCGGGACGGCAGGTCTCCGCCGCCGTCCTCTTGTATGTGGGAGAGAATGCGTTCGGCCGACGCCTCCAGCTTTTTTCGCCCGCGCCGCCAGTTTTCCGAAACGGCCGCAAGGAGGGTGAGCAGCCCGGCTCTGCCGCCCCGGTCGTGTTTCGGGAAATACGTCCCGGCGTAAAACGGTTTTCTGTCAGGCGTGAGGAAAACGGTGAGCGGCCACCCGCCGCTCCCCGTTGTGGACATACAGGCCAGCATATAGATATGGTCAACGTCCGGTCGTTCTTCGCGGTCTACTTTGACTGATATAAAATCCCGGTTGAGAGCACCGGCAACGTCCGCGTCCATGAACGATTCACGCTCCATGACATGGCACCAGTGGCAGGTGGAATACCCGATGCTGAGAAAAACGGGCTTATCCTCCCGCTTTGCCGTTTCAAACGCTTCATCCCCCCACGGATACCAATCCACAGGGTTATAGGCGTGCTGTTGAAGATAGGGGCTTGTTTCACCGATCAGTCTGTTGGAGGCGTTTTTGATTGCATTCATCAGGCATCATCACCTTTTTCACTGATTTTCGGGTGTAGTATGCCCTTTTTGGTGTTGCTTATGATTGTTGAAAAAGCCAAAGACTTATGATATACTGATTCATATAATCTCGTAATGAAGCGAATAAAGGGGAATGATGCCAATGGAAAAAATCATGTTTTTCAGCGATTCACCGTCCGACTTGCTGCCGGAGGATACGGTTGGCGAACCGTATAAGATCGTATCGTCCAGCGTTATATATGACGACGGGCGTGTGATCAAAGAAACTGATGTTGACCGGGACGAATTTTACGCATATCTGCAAACCTGTAAAAACATACCGGGGTCGGCCATGGGGACGCCTGACCAATGGATCGAGGCTTTGAAAGAAGCGATCGAAAACGGTTATACCCATGCGATCATTTACACAATCAGCTCCACGGCCAGTTCGGTGCATCAGTCTATCACATTGGCAAGAGAAGCGGTTGAAGCGGAGCATCCCGGCGCGCTGACCGTTGAATGGATCGATTCGCGGCAGTATTCAATGATTTACGGCCGTTTGATCCTGGAATCGTTAAAGCAGATCAGGCAAGGATGGAGTTTTCAAAAAGTCGCCGATGATTTACGCGAACGGACACAGCGCAATCAAGGTATTTTGGGGACATACTCCCTTCGCTGTATGCAAAAAAGCGGCCGCATCAGCGGGATGGCGGCGTTTGCCGGAGGGGTTTTGGGAATCCGCCCCATCCTGCTGGCGCGCGACGGGGTGATCGCGCCGGTTGAAAAGGTGAGGGGAGAGAAGAACTTGGTACCGGCACTCATAAAGCACATCAAAGAGCGCATTGTAAACCCGGAAGAACAGGATGTATATATCACTCACGGCATCGTGCCGGAAGAGGAATTGACGATCATGGAGATCATGCTGCTTGAAGAAGTAAAAGTACGTTCGGTCAGGCGGCACAATATCGGCGTTACGGTTGTCCTCAACTGCGGGCCGGAAACCATCATCGTCGGGTTTTACGGGGAACCGCTTTGAATCATTGAATCAAAATGAAGCCCGCGGCTCTTCGCCGCGGGCTTTCAAAAATCACATGATACCGCTTAGTATCGCCGCGCTGTTATGCTCGAGATATTCAATGTCTTCTAAATAACCTTGAAGATGCCCCTCGTCTATATGCTGCTGAAAAACACCATTTCCTTTTTGGGCTTCAGCTCGCATATAGTCTGTCAGGCATTCCAGGCGTTTGACGATTAGCTTTACGAAGTCGCTCCTGTCGGCAGATGTTACGCCATATGTGTCAAGGAAGAGCTTGGTTTTTCGTATTTGCTCTTCCGTGCTTCCACTAAAACCCGAATCTGCGGATATTGTAAATGGTACCCACCGATAAACGGCGTAAACAATATCCCACATCCTAGACCCCGGATGCAAGGTATCGAAATCAATGATCCCACGGGCTTCATCGTTTACAATCGTCACGTTATAAGGCGCGAAATCCCCATGGCACATGACTTCGACCGGCTCAACAACAGGCAGCATCCATTGCTCCCGATGCGTTAATCTTACAATATATTGCTCGCTATATGTATGAAATTTCCGCAAAAGATTGGCGGAAGAAATGAGCATGGAATCGCACAGGAGATTTTGCGGAAACGGGACATTATAAACATCACCCGGCATAAAGGAAACGATCTCTTCCCCATTTGCTATGCCGCGCGGTTCAGGTACAAAATCGGCTCCCAGGTCAATGATAGTACGAAGAAAGCAATGTACATCGCTTGTCCAAATATGTGCGGGACGGAAGACGTTGTTTTCTGATTTTTTGATTTGTCCGATTCTTCCGCCTTCCAACGCTTCGATCACAGAAACCTCCCCGATAATGGATTTCCAATGTCCTCATTTGGAGCTCCCGGTCGGACTCGAACCGACGACCTGCGCATTACGAATGCGCTGCTCTACCAACTGAGCTACGGAAGCACAAGGGCTGCATCAGCCCGCAGGGTGGAGAACACTCCGCAGGTCTAGCGAGCCTGAGAGCGTAATCGGAGGAGTTTCTACGCCCGCCCGCGAGCCGCGCAGGCAGCCTGACGCTTTTGCAGTATAGCACGCCGGCGGCACGATTGTCAATACCGCAGTAAATACGTTGGATCCTCTTTGAGCAGCTTGGCCGTCATTTCCCGCAGCGGTTTGGCACGCATTAAGCGGGTGGTTGCGTCGCCGAATCGTCCGAGCGTCATAATGCCCTGCGCCAAAGCATCCGGCTCGAGTTTGGAAAAGGGCTCCGATCCAAGACGGGAATCATGGCGGTATTGAGGGGTGTAGAGCCTGTTGCCTTGATGATCGATCACATAGAGGTCTGTTACTGTATCTTTGATTGAACCGACGGCACCGTCCCATTCCTCAATGCCGTGAATATAAGTGTTCCGGGTAAAGTTCACACCGATCAGCAATATCTGCGCGTCGCGCTCCCATAGCCTATAATACGTGCCGCCTTTGCCGCAAGGGGTTTGAATGTGTTCCTCGCCGGAGAGGAAGGTTTCGGCGTCCGCGCCGATCGCCGCAAGCGAATGGGTGGGATGCAGAGAACGGTGTACACCCGGCCGGCAGCGGAAGAGTTCTGTTAACAGGCCGACACACGTTTGAGTGTATAAGACGTCCATAACCGGGTTAGCTGCATTGATCATCCATGTATGGCTGGGCAGCACCAGTAACCCCGGCTGCATATATTCAATCAATGCGTCCAGCACGGCGTCCCCGCGCCCTTCAACCTCCCCGATGGCTTTATAAGACAAATGAACCATCAGCGTGCCGTTGGGGTCTATGTTAAGGGCGGATAGATTGCTGATAAGGTCTTGTTTTGTGACCATATGTATGGCTCCTTCGTCATTCCCACTCGATTGTCCCCGGAGGTTTCGCCGTTATGTCATACACCACCCGGTTGACCCCGGCGCATTCCGTTGTGATCCTTGCCGAAGCCCGCTCCAATACGTCGTACGGCACACGAACCCAATCCGCGGTGGTAACATCGCTGGTTTTGACAGCCCGCAAGGCGATGGTATGCCCGAAAACCCGCGCACCGTTTTGGATACCGACGCTTTGCAATCCGGTGTGGATGGCGAAATACTCTTCGGACGCGACGGCTGCCTTTTCCATTTCCTCGCGGAAAATCGCGTCGGCCTCGCGCAAAACGTCCAGCCGTTCGGCGGTCACTTCTCCGAGCACCCTTACGCCCAAACCGGGGCCGGGGAATATTTGGCGGTATACCATCTCTTTGGGCAGCCCCAAGGCGTTGCCCAGTTCGCGCACTTCGTTTTTATATAGGGTGCGCAGCGGCTCGATCAAACCCTCAAAAGCCAGTGTATCGGGCAGTCCGCCGACATTGTGGTGGGCTTTGACGGCCTTGTGCCCATCCTTGCCGCTTTCGGTGACGTCGGTGTAGATGGTTCCTTGCATCAAGTAACCGATGCCGTCGAGCTTCTTCGCTTCCTCTTCAAAAACGCGGATAAACTCTTCGCCGATGATTTTACGCTTGTGTTCAGGATCGCCGATCCCCGCGAGACGGTTCAAAAAGCGTTCCTGCGCGTTAACGCGGATCAGCCGTATATCATATTTTCCGTGAAACAGGGTTTCCACTTCGTCTCCCTCGTTTTTACGCATCAAGCCGTGATCAACAAAGATGCAAGTCAAACGGCTGCCTACGGCACGGTGGGTCAGAACAGCCGCGACCGATGAGTCAACGCCGCCGGACAACGCCGCCAAAACGGGCTTTCCTTCTGTTTGCTTTTGTATGCCTGTGACGGCGTCCTCAATAAATTGATTCCAATCACGCATATATGTTCATCCTTTCAGCAGCTTTAGCAAATTTTCAACATCTTCAACGATTATCGTTGCCCCGGCGTCGGTCAATTCCTCGCGGCTTCCGTAGCCGTATAGCAAACCGATGCTGTCTAATCCGTTTTCCTTTGCGCCAAATATGTCATGCTTCCGGTCGCCGATCATCACGGCGGCACTTGGGTCGGTAACCCCAAGAGCGTCCAGCGCGATGCGGATGATTTCCTTTTTTCCGTTTTTGGATAGGTTGCCTTCCATATCGTCACCGGAAATAAAAGTGAAATACCGGGAAAGGTCAAAATGATCTAAAATTCTTTGTGCGTAGGGGAGGGCTTTATTCGTGGCTACTGCCAACGTCTTACCATTCAGTTCCCGCAATAGTTCGTGAATGCTTGGATAGACCTCATTTTGCAGCAGCCCGGTTTCGGAAAAATACACACGGAACTCCGCCACCGCTTTCTCTACATCGGCCGGGGAAAAACCGTAATGATCCCGAAAGGTATCCCGCAGGGGAGGGCCGATGAATCCCGCCAGTTTGTTTAGTTCTTCCTCTATTCCAAATGCGGAGAGCGCGTATTGATAAGACTTGGTGATGCCTTCCTTCGGGTCGGTCAACGTGCCGTCGAGGTCAAAAAGGAGTATCTGTTTTTCCTTCATATCCATACACTCACGCGTTCGCTATATCCACAACGTCCAAACGTCCCGGGCTGCGGTGCTCCAAACTGAGCAGCAGTGCTTCGGCGGTATCCAGCGAGGTGAGGCAGGGGATACCGCTCTCTACGGCGATCCGGCGGATGAGGTATCCGTCCCGCCGGGAGCTCACGCCGCCAGTGCTGGTATTGATGACAAGGTCAACGCCTTTACTGCGAATGAACTCCAATATATTGAGATCACCTTCGGCCTCCACCTTGTAAATCAAACTAGCGCGGAGTCCATGTTCTTGCAACGCCGCGTAAGTTCCTTCCGTCGCGTATATCTCATACCCCAGCGTTTGGAACCGGCGTGCCAAAGCGCACATCTCGACTTTGTCGGCGTCGCTGACCGTCATGATGACGCGGCGCGTCACCGACCGCAGATACCCGCCGCCGATGAAAGCCTTCAGCAGTGCGTCGGGCAGGTTATCGGATATACCCAAAACCTCCCCGGTTGACTTCATTTCAGGCCCTAGGCTGACTTCTGCGCCGTATAATTTTTCAAAGGAGAAAACCGGCATTTTAACGGCTGTGTATTGCTTTTCGGGGTAAAACCCGTACGCGTATCCCAAATCAGGCAGTTTGAACCCCAGCGCGGCCTGTGTGGCGAGGTCTACGACCGGCAATCCGGTGATTTTGGAGATATACGGCACGGTGCGTGAAGAGCGCGGATTGGCTTCGATAACGTAAACCTTTCCGTCGTGCAGGATAAATTGGATGTTGATCAGCCCGCGCACCCCCAAAGCCAAAGCAATGTCGCGGGTGTAGCGGTAAAGCGTCTCACGGCGCGCTTCGGGAACCCGTCCGGGCGGGTAAACCGAGATGGAATCGCCCGAATGCACCCCGGCTCGTTCCAAATGCTCCATAATACCGGGAATGAGGACGTCCTCGCCGTCGCAGATGGCGTCCACCTCAACTTCCAGCCCCATGATGTATTGGTCAATCAGAATGGGGCGTCCGTCATAGAGCTCCATGTTGTCCAGCCAGTCGTTCAGCTCCTCGTCGGAGAAGGCGATGGTCATGCCTTGTCCGCCCAGCACATACGATGGGCGGGCGAGAACCGGGTAGCCGAGTTCGTGAGCGGTTTGGACGGCGTCTTCACGGGTGTAAACAGCCGCGCCGCGCGGACGGTCGATCTTGCAGTCCTCCAGGATGCGGTCAAATATTTTCCGGTCTTCGGCTCCGTCCACCCCGGAGAACGGGGTGCCGATGATTTGGATGCCCAAGTCATGCAGGGGTTTTGCCAGCTTGATGGCCGTCTGTCCGCCGAATTGCACCATCACGCCGATAGGCTTCTCAATGTCGAGGATGCTAACCACATCTTCCGGCGTGAGCGGTTCAAAATACAAGCGGTCGGCCACATCGAAATCGGTGCTGACCGTTTCGGGGTTGTTGTTGATGATGATGGCTTCATATCCGGCATTCTGCAACGCCCAGACGCAATGGACTGAGCAATAGTCAAACTCGATCCCCTGACCGATGCGGATGGGGCCCGAACCGAGCACGACGACCCGGCGAGCCGCCGATGGCTGTGACGGCTGCGGCCGTGAGACGGGAGCTTCATTGGATACACCATAGGCCGAATAGTAATACGGCGTCTGAGCGGTAAATTCCCCGGCGCAAGTGTCAACCACACGGTAACCGGGTACGATGCCGCTGCTGAGGCGTTCGTCCCGTATATCCCGCTCCGTTTTCCCGGTTTGGCGGGCGATCAGGCTATCGGGGAAGCCGAGCTTTTTGGCGTGGAGAAGCAGTTGCGGTGTGAGAGGGGAGCGGGTCAAGACCCATTCCATCCGTACGATGGAATAGATTTTTGAGAGGAACCAGCGGTCTATTTTGGTGATTGTATATAAATGATCAAGAAGCGGCATCACCTCTTCGGCGATATGACGGCGCAGATACTCGGCCAGCACAAACAGCCGCCGGTCGTCGATCAGCGTCAGCCGTTCTTCCAAAGCGTCGTCGCTCAATTCAGCCAATTCCGGCATTTGCAGGCTGTCAAATCCCTGTTCAAGGCTGCGCACCGCTTTCAGCAGGGCGGCTTCAAACGAGGGGGAGATGCTCATAACTTCCCCGGTCGCTTTCATCTGCGTTCCGAGTGTGCGTTTGGCCGTGACAAACTTATCAAACGGCCATTTGGGGATTTTGACACAGCAATAGTCCACCGAAGGCTCGAAACTGGCGTAGGTGGATTGGGTCACGGCATTGCGTATCTCATCCAGCCGGTAGCCCAGCGCAATCTTGGTGGCCACTTTGGCGATCGGGAAACCGACGGCTTTGGAAGCCAACGCCGAGGAGCGCGACAGGCGGGGGTTGACCTCGATCACGGCATATTCAAAACTCGCCGGATGCAGGGCAAACTGCACGTTGCAGCCGCCTTCGATCCCCAATTCATCGATAATGTCGAGGGAAGCCTTGCGCAGCATATTGTATTCCGGCGCGCCCAGCGTCTGCGTGGGTGCCACGACGATCGAGTCGCCTGTGTGGACGCCGACCGGGTCGATGTTCTCCATGCCGCAGATGGCGATGCGGTTTCCCGCGCCGTCGCGCATGACCTCAAACTCGACTTCCTTCCAACCGGCGATACACCGCTCAACCAATACCTGCCCGACACGGGACGCGCGCAGGCCGCCGGACGCGATGGCGCGAAGCTCCGCTTCATCATACGCAATGCCGCCGCCCGCGCCGCCGAGGGTGTATGCCGGGCGAATGACAACGGGATAGCCTGTCCGTTCCGCGAAATCCAGCGCGCCTTGCAAATCTTCCGAAACGATGCTCTCAATGCAGGGCTGGCCGATGGCTTCCATCGTCTGCTTGAAAATCAGCCTGTCTTCGGCCTTGCGGATGGTTTCAGGGCCGGTGCCGATCAAACGCACGTTATAGGCGTCTAAAAATCCGTCTTCGGCCAGTTCCATACATAGGTTGAGGCCGGTTTGCCCGCCTAGGGTGCCGATGACGCTGTCCGGGCGTTCTTTGCGGATGACGTCGCGCACCGTGTCGGTCGTCATCGGTTCAATGTAGACCCGGTCGGCGATGTCCTTATCGGTCATAATGGTGGCGGGATTGGAGTTGATCAGGATGACCTCCAGCCCCTCTTCCTTCAAAGCGCGGCAGCACTGCGTCCCCGCGTAGTCAAATTCGGCGGCCTGCCCGATGACAATCGGCCCCGAACCGATAACCAATACCTTCTTGATCGAATTATCTCTTGGCATATGATTTCTCCAGTATCTTCACAAATTCCTGAACGGTCTCCACATCCGGCTGGAATTGAACGGACAGCATATCCTCCCGCCAGCTCAACCCTTCCACCGAACTGTCATTGACGTTGACGTGGCTGATGATTCCTGACTCAACGCTGCTTGTGTCCACCGTAAACCCATGGTTTTGGGTTGTGATGGCGACCTTGCCTGTTTGAATATCGCGCACCGGGATGTTCGCGCCTCTGTGGCCGGGGGAGAGGGACGTGATTTTCGCGCCATTGGCCAAAGCCAGCAGATGATGACCCAACCCCACGGCGAAGACAGGTTTTCCCGTTTGAATGATCGTTTTAACCGTCGT
This sequence comes from Oscillospiraceae bacterium, assembly GCA_009782475.1. Classification (GTDB taxonomy): domain Bacteria; phylum Bacillota; class Clostridia; order Oscillospirales; family UBA929; genus UBA929. The sequence continues at coordinate 110,849 of WRIZ01000002.1, forward strand.
CAAATCATAATCCTCGGGGTTGCCGGGGCCGCCGGGCAGAAGGTAACCGTCGTATGTGCCGTCGATCACGTCGCCGTACGGAAAAACTTCCAGCGAGACGCCGCATGAAAGCAGCATTCGCTCCAAATCCCGCCGCAAGCCGGTATCGGCGACGGCGACAGTTGCGATGGTGTTCTCTGCTTTGACCGAACGCCGTTGGGCATGATAACGCGAAAGGGGAGGAGCAGAGAGCGGGTACTCTGTTTGCTCATTGTCACCAACAAAAACGGACACTGTCCGCGGCGACTCGCCGCCTTGCCTGCTGCGTAAAAGCCGTACCAGTGAACGTGTGTCAATCCCGGTAATCACGGGAATGTCAAAACGTTCCAGCACGGCCTTTAAGGAGTCTTCGCTTCTAAAATTGCTGTGTATTTCAGAAAGTTCGGAAACGATGAGGGCGGCGGCATGTGGTTTATCGGATTGAAAATCCTCATAGCAAACGCCGTAGTTGCCGATCAGGGGATTGGTGAGAACAATGGCTTGTCCCATCGACGACGGGTCGGTCAGTATCTCTGTTACCCCGGTCATCGAAGTGTTAAAAACAATGCCGCTTGTGAATCCTTCGGTCATCCCGCCCATGCAAAACCCTGAAAAAATCTGTCCGCTTTCCAGTTTGATCGTGGCTTTCAAGCGCAACCCTCCCTATCTTTCGTCTCTTATATCAGCTCGGTTGTACTGCGTATTTGGTCTGTGCCTTTCATGATCTTTTTATTGGCATACATGGCCTCGTCAGCCGTTTTGATCGCATTATCCAAATTATCATTCTCGTGCTCTTTAATACCGTAACCAATCGCCATTGTGATGGCATACGGATATTCGGTGATTCCTTTCAAGTATTCCCTGACCGATTCAATCACGGCTTCCGCTTCCAGTTTACCCGTTTGCGGCAAAAGGACAAGGAATTCATCTCCGCCGATCCGCCCGGTCTGCGCGGTAGGCGGACATTTCTCGGCCAGCGACTCCCCGCAAACGCGAAGCATGATGTCGCCCGCCTGATGGCCATGCACGTCGTTGGTTGTTTTGAGATTGTTCAAATCGCAAATGAGCACGGCAAGCGGCAGGGAATCCGATTTATCCAGTTCCTTTTTCAGCTGCTCCATCATAGAGCGGTTATGAAGGCCGGTCAGCGCGTCGCGCCCCGCGCCCACCTCAAGCCGTTGAATGAGCTGACGGTTTTCCGTTTCGTCGGAGTAAACGACATAGGTGCCTATTTGCTTTTTCATGTTGTCAAATATCAATTTTTCCCTCAAATTGAAAATCTTGCTTTCGCCTTTGCTGTCGAAATGATAATCAAAGCCGCTTTCATCGTCACGAAGTTTTTCAACCTTTGAAGCGGCCGCGGCAAGCCGTTCGGCCAGCTCTAAATAGGATATTCCTTCAAAATTCAGGCTTTCCAGCCATTTCGACGCTTTTTCATTTTTGAAGATGATGTTCTTTTCCTCATCCAAAATCAAGATGCTTTGATTCAGGTTTTTGATAATGTCATTCCGCGCCTGAGAAAGGAAAACAAGCCCCTGATTGCCCAATGTTGCCGCGTAGATGAACCGAATGGAGAAGATAAAACCGAACAGAGAAAAGTCAAAGGGTGCTCCTTCATGGCCTGAAGCATTGATCAACGCGGCAATAAAGCCAAGCGATATGATGATCGAACCGGTGAGCAGTTTTTCCGACGGAGCGCGGTAAATTTTGGGAAGTTTGATGTGCTTAACGATCGTTAAGGCTGTTATACTGAGGGAAAGGGTAAAGCAAATGGTGAAAAATGCGTAGTAAACAGAGCCAAAAGCCCCGAATACGTAATTGAGTTTTTCCGTTTGGATAGTAGGATCAAGCCGGATCAGATTGGCACCCCCGAAATGGCCGATGAAGATGTTCATAATGATGGAAAGCGGGGTGATTAAGGCAATCACGACGATATGCGGCCTGCTCAACGCCATGAGGTTGTAAAAACGCATGATGAAAAACAGCACTGCTATCAGCGAAAAAGCGTTAAAAGCATACGGCAGGAGGGAAAGGAAATAGATCATATCCTCGCTGTCGCTGACAAAACGCGTGATGGATATAATGGACCAAGAGCAAACACTGATAAGGATAAACAGCAGATGCTTGGGTAAGCGGATGCTTTTTCGGTTGGCGTATATTTTGACCAGTGAAAGCGCGAAAAAAGCGAAGAAAACGATGTTAACGCCCATCATCATGCTATTGGTAAAGAGATCGGGAAATCCCGTTATTCCGTCAGGCATTCTTCAACGCCTCCCTTTCGGCCTTCTTGCGGGCCTGCTTATCTTCATACATCTTTTGATCGGCTTGGCCGATCAATGCGCTGAGGTTTTCATTGCCATGATATTTGATGGCGTATCCCATGGCAATGGACGGTTGATGAACCATATCATCGCGCGGGTTTTTCAATGAACGGTCTACATCGGCAATATATTCCTCCACCGCTTCCGGCGGGGATTTGACCAAGAGCGTCGCAAACTCGTCGCCTCCGTAACGCGCCACATAGCCGCCTTTGGGGCAGCAATCAACGAGTACGGCGGCAATGTCTTTGATGTATTGGTCGCCCATAAGATGACCATAGGTATCGTTGACGAATTTCAACCCGTTGACGTCGCCGATGACAACGGCAAGAGGGTAATTCTCCGTCTTGTCGAGTTTGCGCAATAGATCCTGATAGCGGTAACGATTGGCCGTCCCCGTGAGGACGTCCACACCCGCCATATCACGCAGACGGTCGATCAGGAGACGGTTGCGCGACACGTCTGTCAGGGTGACGAATTCGCCCTGGGTGATGCCGTCGCTCATCACGAAAACGCGGCGTTCCATACGGTAAACAAGCGGAATGGCCGTTCCGATGAAATGAATATCGGAATCCTGGCTGTCTTCCAGCTTTTTGATACTGATGCGGTTGTTGTTTGACAAAACGGAAATCAATCCGTCAAAAGCTACGTTTTCAACGTTGCGGCGCAGGGATTTCAGCCAAAGAACGGCCGGAAGGTTGGTTTCAACGATGATCCCATCCTCATTGAGGATGAAGACGGCCTGATCGAGAAAATCGAAGACGCTGCTTTGGTCAATGCTGAGCGTGGATGTGTCGCTGTTGAGCAGATGACCGAAATAGAAGAGAAGACCGCAGACGCAGAAACCGTAATATTGAACATCGAAGGAGGGGTTATCGCCCGAGGCAAGAAAAGCAATTTGCGTGGCAATCAAAACACCCAAATAGATGATATGGAAAGAAGAACCGCGCCTGTAGGCGCCGGGGAGGCGGCGGAACATTCTGATAACCACGACGCCGACCGCCGCATATACAACATACTGGTAGACAAGGCTTAAATAATAGATGATGCCGTATCCGTGCTCAATGACCAATATGGGCGATGTGCTGACAACGGTCATATCGGGATAGATGAGCGGCGACGCCGCGGGAATCAAGGAGATGACCGCCGTGATCACAGGAATGGCGAGAATGGCCGGAAGCGTCCAGCGCGGGAATGACCGCTTGATCCGGTAAAAACTAACGGCAAAGTAGAAAAACGCTGTCGGCAGGATGATCAAAGGCACACGGCTGATGATATGTAAATAAGTTGCCCAAAACTCGCTTTTCGTCAGGCAAAGCAAGACTTCAAGAATCTGCCATACAAAAATGCAGCTCAAAAAGAAGATACTGCGGTCACCCTTAAATGTCCCTTTTGTCTTCATCAGAGAGGTGATCAGCAGGATTCCAAAGACGGCCGCGATCGGTAAATACACGATAAATTGATGTTCGTTTGCCAACTGTCACACCTCCTATGAACTCAATGGAGAATACACGTTCTCGATCATTATATCATAAGGTATAATTTGATGCAATAGCCGCTGATAAATTTATTCGCGTTTTATGTGCGGATGGTCACGCCGAGTTCCTCTTTGAGCTTTTTCAAAAGTTGACTGATCGCGCCGTCGGCCTCTTCGTCGGTCAATGTGCGGTCGGGCGCGCGGAAGATCAGGCGGTAGGCCAAACTGTTCAGCTTCTCAAAGACGTCAAACAAAACGCAGTCTTCGAGCAAACTCCCGCCCGTTTTGCGGATCACAGCCAATAGCTCAGCCGCCGCGGTATCCTTCGGGCAGACCAAAGCGAGGTCGCGCGTGATGGCCGGGCAACGGGGCAACGGGGCAAAAACCGCGTCAGGCTGAGCCAGTTCCAGCAAAATATCGGCGTCCAGTTCGCAAACGGCCGCGTTTTTCGGCAAACCAAGCGAAGGATGCAGTTCTCCGATCATGCCAAGAGTGCGTCCGCCGATCGAAACCCCGGCGCAGCGGCCGGGATGGAAGGAATGCTTACCATTATCACGGCTAAACGAGGCTTCTTTGCGGCAGAAACGACTGATTAGCGACTCGACCGCGCCTTTCAGGCAGAAATAATCCATGCCGCCGCCATATCCGCCGAGGATCAAGCGTTTTGATTCAAGCGGAAGCTGACCGCCTTGCTTGATATAAACCGCGCTGATTTCGTATAGATGCGCTTCCGGGTTCCGTGCCGAATGGTTGCGTGTCAGCACTTCCAGCATAGAGGGCAGAAGGGAGGTGCGCATGATGCTGTGCTCCTCGCCCAGCGGATTACGGAGTACCATCGCTTCCGTCTCGCAACCGCAGTTGCCATCGGGTGCAGCATCATGCTGCCGCCGCCCGATGAAGGAATAGGTCAGCATTTCGTAAAAGCCTAAAGATACACAGAGCTCATGAAGTTGTGCCTGTAAAGATTGTTCCCTTGTCAGCCAGCCCTGGTTTTTAGAAGGAGGCAGTGTTGACGGAATGTTGTCATACCCAAACAGCCGCGCCGCCTCTTCGGCCAAATCCTGCCAAATGGATACATCCCTCCGCCATGACGGCACAACGGCCGCGCCGTCTTTCACCGTGAAACCGAGCGATTCCAGCAGTTCATTAACATTAGAGATGGTAACGCCAAGATGTTCATTGATCTGTTTTTCGGTAAATTGCACGGCCACAGGCTCTTCGGGCGGGATGCCGCAATCAATGACGCCGGGAATGGGCGTCCCCGCGCCCAGTTCATTCAATAGGGCGCAAGCTCTCTCTAACGCGGGCAGGGTGGCGGCGGGATCAAGCCCTTTTTCAAAGCGCGACGAAGCGTCGGTGCGCATGGCAAGGGATAACGCTGTCTTCCGCACGGACGAGCCGTTGAAATTGGCCGATTCAAAGACAATCGTTGTTGTTGTTTCGGTGATTTCGCTGGCCGCGCCGCCCATCACGCCCGCAACAGCCGTTGCGTTGTGCGCGTCGGCGATAACCAGCATTGAAGGCTCCAATGCCCGCGCTTTCCCGTCCAGTGTTTCCAGCGTCTCGCCGGGACGCGCCGCGCGGATGACGAGCTGTTTATCTTGAACACAAGCATAATCAAAAGCGTGCATCGGCTGCCCGAGTTCGAGCATGACATAATTGGTGACGTCAACGATGTTGTTGATCGGGCGGATGCCGCAGGAACGCAGGCGGCGGCGCATCCACATCGGCGAAGGTTGGATTTGAATATTGTTGACCATCCTCGCGGAATAACGCGGGCAGAGGACGGTATCTTCCACCGTGACGGTGAGGTAGTCTGTGATGCGTGGGGAACTCCCTTCGGCCGCTTCGCGTCCACCTCCCTCTGTGAGGGAGGCTTTTTTGCCCTCCTCTTTGAGGAGGGTGTCGGTGCAGCCGACGGGAGGAGTTCGCAGCGTTGCCGCTGTTTCCCGTGCCAAACCGATAACCGACAAGCAGTCGGGGCGGTTGTTGGTGATCTCGAATTCCAGCACGGTGTCTCGCAGCATCAACGCTTCAACAATATCCGCTCCGACGGTAAAACCATCTCCGAGGATCAATATTCCGTCCGCTCCGGCTCCCGGCTGGTCGTGTTCGTCCAGCCCCAGCTCTTCGCCGCTGCAAAGCATCCCCTGGGATTCCAAGCCGCGCATTTTTCCTGTTTTGATCTTCTTTCCGCCCGGCAGCAAAGCCCCGTCTAAAGCGGCGGGGACGACAGCCCCGGCGAAGACATTGGTTGCCCCGGTGATGATTTGCCGGGGCGCGCCGTCGCCGACGTCCACCGAACAGACGAAGAGCCTGTCGGCGTCCGGGTGCTTTTCGATGGACAGCACCTTCCCGGCGACAACCTTTTGGATGTCCGCGCCCAGCTCGGTGACGGTTTCCACCTTGCTCCCGCTCATGGTCAGCGCGTGAGCCAGCTCTTTGGGCGACACCCCGTCTAAATTGACATATTCTTTTAACCAGTTATAGGAACACTTCATGATCTTACTCCTTAAAATTGACGTAAGAAACGGACGTCGTTTTCGTAAAGCAGCCTTAAATCGTTGATTTTATACCGCATCATCGTCAGCCGTTCGATCCCCACGCCGAAGGCGAAACCGCTGTAAACGCTTGAATCGATGTTGCAGCGGTCAAGAACCGCCGGATGAACCATCCCGCTCCCCAGCATTTCGATCCAGCCTTCGTTTTTGCACATCCGGCAGCCTTCGCCGCGGCAGGCGAAGCATTGCAAATCAACTTCGGCCGAGGGTTCGGTGTAGGGGAAGTGATGAGGGCGGAACCGCAGCTTGACGTCCAGGCCGTACAGCCCGGTCATCATGGTTTGCAGCGCGCCTTTGAGGTCTGCCATGGTGAGGCCTTTGTCCACCGCGAGGCATTCGATTTGATGAAAGAGCGGGGAATGGGTGGCGTCGATTTCGTCTTTGCGGAAAGTTTTTCCGGGGGAAATGATGCGTATAGGCAACCCAACGTCCCGCGCGCCGGGCGCGCCATTGAGTGCAGCGTCACGCTGCTCCATAATTCGGATCTGAACGGAAGATGTTTGGGTGCGTAAAATCGTATCATCGTCAAAATAAAAGGTATCCTGCGGGTCGCGGGCGGGATGGTTTGGCTCTATATTCAGCGCGTCAAAGCAATAGTATGTCGTTTCCACTTCAGGCCCTTCGGCCACGGTAAAACCCATGCCGAGGAATATTTTAACCACATCGTCTAACACCGCCTGCATCGGGTGGCGGCGTCCGGTGCGGAAGGTTTTCCCGGGAAGGGTGACGTCTATCGTCTCGGCGTCCAAACGGGCGGCCATTTCAGATTGGTTGATGCGCGCCGACGCTTCTTCTAAGGCCGCTTCGATCGCCGCGCGGACTTCATTGGCCAAAGCTCCGGCCGCAGGACGTTCCTCGGCGGAGAGCGTCCCCATTTGCTTTAACACTGAGGTCAGCTCGCCCTTTTTGCCCAAAAGCCACACCCGTATATTTTCAAGCGAAGCGGCGTCTTTCGCGTTGCCGACCGCCTCCAACGCTTTCCGGCGCAGTTCCTCTAAATTCTCTCGCAGCATATCGCACCCCTTGACCAAGTTTTCAATCTAGTATATACTACCTCCAACGAGTTTTCAACAGGAAAGTGATGAACGGTGCCCAAAACGATTAAAATTCTTGATACCACCCTCCGCGACGGGGAGCAGGCTCCCGGGTGTTCGATGAACGCCGGGGAGAAGCTGGAAGTCGCCCGCGCCTTAGAACATCTGCGCGTCGATATTATCGAAGCGGGTTTCGCGGCTTCGTCGCCCGGGGATAAAGAGGCGGTCGCCGCCGTCGCCAAACAAGTCAAAGATTGCGCCGTAACCTCGCTCTGCCGCTGTAAAGAAAGCGACATCTACACGGCTTGGGACGCGCTGCGGAATGCCGCCGCGCCGAGGATACATGTCTTTTTAGCGACCAGCGACCTGCATATGGAGAAAAAGCTCCGGTTGAGCAGGAAACAGGTCTTGGAAACGGTGACAGCTTCGGTTCAATACGCGCGTAAATATTGCCCCGACGTGCAATTCTCCGCCGAGGACGCAACCCGTTCCGACCGTGATTTTCTCTGCCGGGTTTTTGAAGCGGCGATCGGCGCGGGCGCAGCGACGCTGAACATAGCCGACACGGTCGGCTACGCCCTGCCGGAAGAATTTGCGTCATTGGTACAGTACATACTGTTTAACTGCCGAGGGATCGAGGGGTTGGATGTAGCCGTCCACCCGCACAACGATTTGGGGCTGGCGGCCGGAAACGCTCTCGCAGGCATTGCCGCCGGGGCGGGGCAAGCCGAGGTGACGCTGTGCGGCATCGGCGAACGGGCGGGCAACGCCGCGCTGGAAGAAGTCGTCATGGGGCTGCATACCCGGCAAAACGCGCTGGATGTATCCTGCCGCGTGGAAACCGGGCAAATCTATCGAAGCGCAAGGCTGTTGCAATCGGTTTTGGGGTTGCAGATCCAGCCGAACAAACCCATCGTCGGGAAAAACGCTTTTACCCATGAAGCGGGCATCCACCAGCACGGCGTGATGGCCGACCGGCTGACGTATGAGATCATGCGCCCCGAAAGCGTCGGCATCCCTCAGCAGGAAATGGTTTTGGGCAAGCACTCCGGTCGTCACGCCTTTGACGAGACGGTCAGGAGTTTGGGGTTTTCATTGGAAGAAGAAGCGTTGGCATCGGCATTTCAGGCGTTCAAAGCCCTGGCGGACAAAAAAAAGAAGGTCACAACGTCCGACATCGAAGCCCTGATCAAGGAAGAAGGGCGGGAGACCACCGGACACTACCGCTTGGAGAGCTTTGTCATCAACTCCGGTAATACCATTGATGGTACAGCCATCTTAAAATTGGCAGTAGGGGAAGAGGGCGGACAGACGCTGGTGGCGTTTGGGGATGGGCCGATCGACGCGGCGTTTAAGGCGGTCAATGAGCTGGCCGGTGAGTTTACCCTAAAGAGCTATTCGCTCAATGCCGTCACCGGCGGCGGCGATGCTCTAGGCGAGGCGTTGGTGCGCATAGAAAACGAAAACGGCCAATATACCGGGCGCGGGGTGTCAACAGACATCATTGAAGCCAGCATCAAGGCATATCTGAACGCGGTGAATAAGAGTTTGTAAGTTCAGGGGAGCGATATTATGAGCGAACAATTGATTCAGCTGGACGGCATCGACGGCGGCGAAGGGTTCAGCTTTGGAAAAACAGCGGAGGATTACGCAAAGTACAGGGATATATACCCGGATAGTTTCTACAAAACCCTGCTTGGCTACCAAATCGGGACAGCGGGGCAAACCGTTCTTGATCTAGCCACGGGAAGCGGCGTCCTCCCCCGGAAAATGAATCCATACGGAGCCAAATGGACAGGGGCGGATATTTCCGAAGAGCAAATCAAAATGGCAAAAGAACTCTCGAAAAACCTTTGCATCGAATACATCGTTTGCCCGGCGGATGTGATACCATTGCCGGATAACAGCTTTGACGCGGTGACCGCCTGCCAGTGTTTTTGGTATTTTCCCGAAAAAACCGCGCTGCCGGAGATCAGGCGGGTTTTGAAAAAGGGCGGGAGGTTTGCCATCCTCTTTATGATGCCCCTTGCGGCTGAGAGCGACATCGTGCGGAAATCCGAAGAGCTTGTCTTAAAATACAACCCCAGCTGGAGCGGCGCGGGTTATAAACGAACAAAACCGGCAAAGCGGTCTTGGGACGGAGAGCTTTTTCAATCCATAGAACTGGTTGACTATACCGAAAACTTGGAATTCACGCGGGAAAGCTGGTGCGGCAGGATGAAATCCTGCCGCGGGATCGGGGCATCTTTAACGCCGGAGCTGGTGGATCAATATGACAGGGAGCATTTCAACGCGCTCACTGAAATAGCGGGAGAGACATTGTCCATCCCGCATCAGTGTATTTTTGAGATTTACAGTGCTATATAGCGGCCAAACCAAGCGCGACGGCTTTCATGTTGTTTGCGAACATCTCTTTTTTGCGTTCGGGGATGGTTTCCCTCATTGCCGCCTCAATGACATCCTGGCTTATGTCCGGCAGCTTTGACAGCACCGCCCCCGCCATGATCATGTTGGCAAGACCTTTCAGCCCATGTTCCTCCGCCATTTGCGTGGCCGGAATCCCGCGCACGGTAATGTCTTTGCGGCTGCATTCCTTTGATATAAGGGAAGAATCGACAAACATCGTTCCGCCCGGCTTGACGCGGTTTTCAAAGGCGGCAAACGAAGGAAGGTTCATGGCGGTAAAAATATCCGGTTCACCCACCACGGGGTTGCCGATGACATTATCCGATAAAACCACGCCGCATTGCGCCGCGCCGCCGCGCATTTCAGGGCCGTAAGAGGGCATCCAGCTCACTTGCAGCCCTTTTTCCATGCCGATATACGCGAGATACTTGGCAAAAAACAATATACCCTGCCCGCCGAATCCGGCGATCAATATCCGTGTTTCCAACGTATTCACTTCCTTAATCATGTCAAAGGCACAAATGAATTGCGCCTTTATGCGCTCTTCATTTATTCCTTATACACACCCAGCGGGTAATATGGCATCATCTTTTCGCGCAGCCAGCCCAGCGATTCAACCGGGTTCAACCCCCAGTTGGTCGGGCAGGTTGAGAGAACTTCAACCAATGTGAAACCCTTGCCCGCAAGCTGCATCTCAAATGCCTTTTTGATGGCTTTCTTCGCCGCGCGGACGTTTTTGACGCAATCCACCGCCACACGTTCGCAATACGCCGTCCCGTCCAGCGTCGCCAGCATTTCGCAGACACGGATCGGGTAACCCGCCGCTTTGATGTCGCGCCCGTAAGGGGAGGTTTGGGTGATCTGCCCGGGCATGGTGGTGGGAGCCATCTGTCCGCCGGTCATGCCGTAGATGGTGTTGTTGACAAAAATGGCGGTGATGTTTTCCCCGCGCGCGGCGGCGTGTACCGTTTCGGCCGTGCCGATGGCGGCGAGGTCGCCGTCGCCCTGATAGGTAAAAACAACACTGTCCGGGTTTGCCCGTTTGACGCCTGTGGCAACGGCGGGGGCGCGCCCGTGCGCGGCTTGGACGAAATCACAGTTAAAATAGTTATACGCCATGACGGAGCATCCCACCGGCGCGATACCGACGGTGCGTTCCCCGACATTCAATTCTTCCAGCACTTCAGCCACCAAACGGTGGATGACGCCGTGGGTGCATCCGGGGCAATAGTGCAGAACCGTATCGGTTAGCATCGGGGTTTTCTCAAAGACCGTTGTCATCGCGCCGCCTCCTTATCCGCTTGAAGTATCGCGTCAAAAATCTGTTTCGGTTCGGGAGCCATGCCTCCGACGCGGCTGCAAAGGAGGACGGGGCGGCGGCAGCGGATGGCCAGCTCGACGTCTTCGATCATCTGCCCCATGCTCATTTCCGCCGAAACAAAGGCGCGGGCGTGTTCCGCCGCTTTGGCGAACGCTTTTTTCGGGAACGGCCATACGGTAACAGGCCGCAGAAGCCCCGCTTTGACGCCTTGGCTCCGCGCTTCGTCAATGGCATTGCGCGTGATACGCGATGTCGCGCCGTATGCCGCGACGACAATCTCCGCGTCGTCCAGCATATACCCTTCGTGAAGAGGCTCGGACTCCTCAACCAGTTTATACCGTTCAAACCGTTCGAGGTTGGATTTCTCTAAATCGGCGGGTTTGAGGAAGAGGGAGTTTACAATGCGTTTTCCGCGCTTCCCTCCCACAGCCCAATCCTTTTCACTGTCCACTGTCAACTGTCCACTCTCAACTGTCATCGGTTCCATCATCTGCCCCAAAAATCCGTCTGTCAGGATCATCACGGTCAAACGGTATTGATCGGCAAGGTCAAAGGCTTTACATGTATGCGAATACATCTCCTGCACGCTGTTCGGCGCGAGGACGATCATCCGGTAGTCGCCGTGACCGCCGCCTTTCACCGCTTGGAAATAGTCGGCCTGTGACGGCTGGATGCTGCCAAGACCCGGGCCGCCGCGCTGCACGTTGATGACAACGGCGGGCAGGTCACACCCGGCTAGGTAAGACAATCCCTCCGTTTTCAGTGAAATCCCGGGACTGGAGGAAGATGTCATGCAGCGCACACCCGCCGCCGACGCGCCGTAAACCATATTGATGGCCGCGACTTCGCTCTCGGCCTGTAAATAACAACCGCCTATTTTGGGCAGCCGCCGCGACATATGGGCGGCCAGCTCATTTTGCGGGGTGATGGGGTAACCGAAAAAGTGGCGGCAGCCGGAAGCAATGGCCGCTTCGGCGATGGCTTCGTTCCCCTTGATCAAAATCCTCTTGCTCATGGCTTCACCACCTTTATGATGCAGTCCGGGCACATGATGGCGCAGAACGCGCAGGAGATACAGGCGTCTCCGTCTGCAATCTCCACAGGATGAAAGCCCTTTTCGTTCAATGTGCTGTCGGACATACGCAGCACCTTCTTTGGGCAAGCGTCTACGCAGAGGGCGCAGCCCTTGCATAGGGAGGTATTGATGGATAGTTTGCTCATCATGACACCCATTTTCTTTTAATCTGTATCGGCCAAAAGGTTTTGCCGGTCAATCCCAGCCGTTTGTCAACCGCGCAGGCAGTAATAGGCAGACCCAACTGTTTGCCGATTTCTTCGGCATAGGGGAGGGAAGAGATGACATCCTCTTTTGTGGTTTCCGCGCCGAGATTGCTGTTGTTGATGATCCCTGTAAAGCGGAAACGCCCGGCCGATTCGATTTCACGGCATATTCCGCATGTATCTTCTGCGTCGGCGGAGAGGGGACGGTATTGATTGACAACGAGCAATACGGTTGTGTTCTGCCTGAGCTGCTCCGCGTATCGGCCCAACGCCAACGCCCCGCGGTCGTCGCCGCCGACGTCAATGACGGCGGTCACTTCTTCGTCGTCAAACACCGAAGCCGCTTCGGGCGGAAATCCCGGTGATTCGAGGCTTGACCCCGCCAACTCGGATGAAATCAAACGGACGCCGGATTCATCCAGCCATTCACGGTGATCGATGGAACGGAAGTAGGGGTTTACAATGTCGAGATCGCACAATGTAACGCGGTTTTTCGTTTTGCGCAATTCCACCGCGAGATTGGCCGCCAGCGTCGTTTTACCCGAGCCGTAATGCCCGGCGAGGAGGATGATCCTGCCTAAACCATCAAGGAACATATTTTTTCCGAAAAAGCCACCGGGTCATCCACCGGCAAACCCTCGATCAGTAATGCTTGTGTGTAGAGCAGGTTGGCATACACTTTGAGTTTATCCCGGTCGGTGACGAAGAGCGAACGCATGGCGGCGAAAACGGCGTGATCGGCGTTGAGTTCCAAAACCCGCTTGGCTTTGACGTCGCCGCCCTGCGGCATTTGGCTTAGAACCTTCTCCATCTCTATGCTGAGTTCGCCTTCGCTGGTCAGGCAGACCGGATGCCGCCCCAGCCGCGCCGAAACGGTGACGCCGCTTACCTTATCGCCCAACGATTCCTGAATAAAGGCCAATAAATCTTTGTTCTCGTCGCTTTTGGCCTTTTGGCTTTCTTTTTCCTCTTCGGTCAGCCCTACGTCGTCGCCCGAGACGGAGCGGAACTCTTTTTCATTGTATTCCCGCAGCATCTTGAAGGCAAATTCGTCCACGTCTTCGGTCAGGCAGAGGATGTCATATCCCTTTTCACGCACCCGTTCGGTTTGCGGGAGGAGAGCCGCTTTGGCCGGCGTTTCGGCGCAGATATAATAAATGTATGGCTGACCCTCCGGCATGTTTTCTGTATACTCTTTGAATGTAACGAGCTTATCTTCCGCCAGGGAATGGAACAGGACAAGGTCACGAAGCAGTTCGGCATTCGCCCCGAAACCGGAGTAGAGGCCGTATTTGAATTGCAGCCCGAACGTCTTATAAAACTCCTCGTATTTCTCCCGCTCGTTCTCCAGCAGCCGTTCCAGTTCGCCCTTGACCTTTTTCTCGATGCTTTTGGCCATCGCCTTGAGCTGGCGGTCATGCTGAAGTATTTCCCTGGAAATGTTGAGGGAGAGGTCGGGGGAATCGATCAAACCGCGTATAAAGCTAAAGTGGTCGGGGAGCAGATCGGCGCATTTGTCCATGATTAAAACGCCGTTGGCGTAAAGCTGCAGCCCCTTTTCATAGTCACGGGAATAGAAATTATACGGAGCCTGCGAAGGGGCAAACAGCAGGGCGGTGTAGGATACCGCGCCTTCGATGTTATAGTGGACGGAGAACGCCGGGTCGGTGAAATCGTGGAACTTACCTTTATAGAAGCCGTTGTAATCCTCGGCGGTCAATTCGCTTTTGCTCTTGCGCCAAAGCGGGATCATGCTGTTCTCCGATTCCTCTTTGCCATCCAAATAAATCGGGTAGCGGATGTAATCGGAATATTTTTTGACCAAGCCGGAGACGCGGTATGTTTCCAAAAACTCATCATATGCCTCGTCATCAGTATCGTCTTTTAAGATCAATGTAATGACCGTCCCGTGTTCCGATTTCTCCGCCGCTTTGACCGTATATCCGTCCGCGCCGTCCGATTCCCACAGAAAGGCTTGTTCCGAACCGTAAACCCGGCTCAGGACGGTCACCTTTTTCGCGGTCATAAACGCCGAATAAAAACCGACGCCGAATTGACCGATCGTTTCCAACTCGCTTGGTTTTTCCGACTCGTTCTTGAACAGAAGGGTACCGCTGTGCGCGATGACGCCGAGGTTTTCGTTCAACGCCGTTTCGTCCATACCGCAGCCGTTGTCGGAGAGGATTAGGGTGCGCGCCTCTTTATCAATCGTTATGTCAATGCGGTAATCGTCTTTTTTCAACGTCACCGAATCATCGGTGAGCGAGCGGAAATAGAGTTTATCAATGGCGTCGCTCGCGTTTGATATGAGTTCGCGCAGAAAAATCTCCCGGTGGGTGTAGACCGAATGGATCATCATTTCCAGGATGCGTTTTGATTCTGTTTTGAATTGCTTCTTTGCCACGTTTGCTCACCTTTCCAATGAGTATTTGATTTCTCCCTGTCTTACGACAGGGAGGTTTTTATTAAGCCGCAAGTTCCAACTCTGACAGATAGTGCTCAATGATTGCCTCGATCTCGGGATCCGGGGGAGTGTCCACAATGGATAGCAATCTGCCGTGAAAGGAGTGTAGAACCCAAACCCCGTCAATCTCTTCAAACGTAAGGTCAAGCCTGCCTAGAAAGTGGTTTTCCTCGCCTCCGGCCTGAACGATCGGGATAGACTTGTCATCGTCCAAGATAACAGCCGGAGTATACAGAACCATGTGATTGTCGCCGCCGACAACCGCGCTCACCCCGCGCATTTCGCGGTCTTTGTCGATACCGGCATGGGATAGAACGATTTGAATATCCGAAACCGGCTTGACCTCAGCCAGCATTTGCTCAACAACCAGTTCCGGGGAGGTGAAGTCCGCCTTTTTGGATATATCTGACCCATTGTTATGGGGTTTCATCGAAGTGACGCCGATGACGGCGATGTCCAGTCCGCCGACGGTGACGACGATATACGGTTCAAACCCGTCAAGTACCTCGCCGTCAATCGTTACGTTGGCGCATAGGATGGGAAACTCCGCCGTCAGCAGGATGGGATGCCGGGGGAAATCGGGCATCTCTTTATCTTTTTGGGGGTAATCATTGTTGCCGAATGTCAAAGCGTCATATCCCATGGCGTTCATGATTTTAATCTCTACTTCTCCGAAATATTCCTCGTACATGCCGCGCCGGAAAATGTCTCCGGCGTCCAAAAGCAAGACATTATCTGTTTCCGCTCGTATCTCCTTCACCAATGTAGCGTATTGAGGCACACGATCCAGTACGCCGTGCCAGTCGTTGGTGTGCAGGATGGTCAGGGTATAAACCGGATAATCCCCGCTGGGATCGGACGGTTCCGATGAAGGAATAGGGGAAGGAGACAGCAGGGGTGAGGGAGCGGTATCCGTTGAAGAGTCCGACGGGGTTACAGTCGGTTCCGGCGTCGTCTCCGAAGGGGTTGTCCCGCTTTTGCATGAGGCAACTAGAAGGAACAGGAACACAACCATACAAGAAATCCTTCTCATATGAACCATCCTTATAAACCGTTTTCATTGGAGCGGGCGATGGGAATCGAACCCACGCGACCAGCTTGGAAGGCTGGAATTCTACCATTGAACTACGCCCGCTTGAAAAGACTACGAAAAATACTATAGCATATCAGATGCGTATTGTAAAGATGAAATTATCCTGCCACCAGCCATATCGTATACGTCTCATCCATTATTGCATCTCTGTCTCTGCTGTCAAAGACAACAGGATAATCTAGAGCGATCTCCCTCGGGCTGATGAATAGGACGGTTTGACCCCGATGGGCTTCGGCCTGTTGGCGGATAAATTCTGAGAGGCCGAAGGAATGCTCATATCGGGAATTATATACCTGCCATAAGGCAAAAGAGCAGTCGCCGTAAACATACCGGAAGGTTTTGATCTTCTCGGTAAATCCCAAAACCGTGCTGACAAAGGGATGCCCGGTCGCCAAAATGAGGGTGTCGTCTGTGTCATAACCGTAATCTTTCAAGAACGCCGCCGCTTCCATGCCTGTGGAATACGGCCGTTTTACATCCAGCGCGGAACGGTAGACATTCAGTGAAAACGCGCCGATAAAAACAACACACGCGGCAAAAACGCCCAAACCGCGAATGACCGGGCTTATTCTCGATATACGCGGGCCGGTATCCCGCTCCTCCAGGGCGATAAACCAAGAAGCAGCTAGGACAAAGACAAACGGCACGCCGTGCCGGATGTTGAAAATCCCCGTCACCGTCAACGCCAAAACCGTTCCGGCGTAAGCGCAAAGGCAAACGGCGGCGATCCAAAAGCGCGACGCCGTTTTGCGGGCGGTCAGGACGGCTCCGGCGATGCCGCACAGGATCAGCAAGGTACAGCCCAATGTGATAACCGGTTTGGGGATAAAATCCGTGTGGGCAGGCAGCGCGCCCAAGACGGAAGCGTTGCCAACCCGGAAAAAGGCGTCGGCCAACCGTTGAAAGCCAAAGCCGTACTCTTGTATGATGGTAAAATGCGCGCCCGCATGGAGCGGCACTGGGTTGTAACGCACAAAGATGTCCGAGAATACGATCAGGTATACACAAACAAAGCTGACCGCCGCGGTTGCGAAATAGGCGGCGGCTCTGAGCGGCTGTGGGGAAGCCTCCCTGCGCAGAACGGGATGGAAACGGCGTGAAACCAGCAGGACAATTTCACCGCCGATAAGCGCGGCTCCGGCGATGGCACCGTAAATATTGGAATTGATCAAGAAAAACAGGCAGACGCAAGCCGGGAGCAGCCCGCGCTCAAAACGCTCTTTGTAGAAAACCGCAAATATCAGCAGAGCCAGTGCGCTCATGGCGTAGTTGCGGGACAGCGCACTCAATTCATACATCAAAGGCGTTGCGGCCAGGATAAACAGCTTGAAGACGGTGCTCCGAGCCTTAAAGCAAACGATCCCGGCGGCGGCCAACACGATGGCCATATGCAGCAGCCGCTGAGCCATAAACGGAAGCCCGAGCTTGGCCAAAGGCCAAAGGAGCAGAAACCAGCCGGCCGGATGCCCGTCATACCGCAGCTGGGAGAGAAGGGTGACAAAATCAAGGTCGCGTACAAGGAGCCAGCTTTGCACTTCATCCCGCCACGGCTCGTGAACAAACAGTAAAACTATGCACCAGCCCGCGTAAACGGCAAAAAGGGCGGCTGAGAACGCCGCGTTCTGCTTGGTTCTCATTTCGGCCGCCCTTCGCGGTAAAGGTTATACAGAATCTCAAATTGCTGGCGTCCGCGCTTGGCGAGAGACACCAAAATCAATCCGGCGAAGAAGGAGAGCATCGAACCCAAACCCAGCACAACCGAAACGATCAACGTCGGAAATCTCGGCACCAATCCGGTTTGAAGATATTCAATCAATATCGGGATGAACAAAGCCGAAGCGGCCAGCATCAGAAAGAGCGAGAGAAACCCGAAAAAGTGCATCGGGCAATAATCGCGGTAAAGCATGAAAATCGTTTTGAAAACCTTTGCCCCGTCGCTGTAAGTACGCAGTTTGGAAACGCTGCCTTCGGGGCGGTCGCGGTAACCGATCGGGACTTGCTCAATGACAAAACGGTTGTCCAGCGCGAAAACCGTCATTTCGGTTTCGATTTCAAACCCTTTGCAGGTGACGGGCAGCATTTTGACAAAATCCCGGCTCATCACCCGCAGCCCCGACATGATGTCTTTTTGCTTGCTCTTGAACAAAAAGTTGATCAGCCCCCGAACTAGACGGTTGCCGAAACCGTGAAAACGGCGTTTGTTCTCTTTGGCGTAGGTAGAAGAAAGGCGGTCGCCGACCACCATATCGGCTTGTCCGCTCAAAACTTTTGCGCACATCTCCGGGACAACCGAAGCCGGGTAGGTGTCGTCTCCGTCTACCAAGACATAGCAATCTGCGTCGATATGGCGGAACATCGAGCGGACGGTGTTCCCTTTGCCGCGGCGCGGCTCATGGCGCACAAAAGCCCCCGCCCCGGAGGCCGCTTCGGCGGTGCGGTCGGTGGAGGCGTTGTCGTATACATAAATAACGGCACCGGGAAGAACGGCTTGAAAGTCGGAAATGACCTTGCCGACGGTGAGTTCTTCATTATAGCAGGGGATCAGCACGGCGATCGTAGGCATGGAATCCCTCCCGATGCCCAGTATACAATATGAAAGCGGTTATGTAAAGAACCACCTTACCGCCGCCGCCGCCATAATGAATCCAAAAAGGTCGGCGATCAGGGCGGCCGGGATGATGAAGCGCGTTTTGGTTACCCCGGCGGCTCCGCAAATGACCGACACGGCGTAAAAGGTTGTCTCGGTGCTTCCCAGCATGACGGCGGCCGTGCGCCCGACCAGTGAGTCAACGCCGTGTGAAACCATCAGTTCCACGCCGACCGCCAGCGCGCCGCTTCCCGAAAAGGGGCGGACAATCAACAGCGGGGCGCATTCGGGCGGAATACCGAGCCATTGGAAGGCAGGGCGGCTGAACTCCGAGAAAGCGTCTAAAAACCCCGAAGCCCGCAGCATGGTGATGGCCGCGAGCAGCGGAACCAAAGCGGGGACGATCCGCAAGAGGACATTCAATCCGTCACGAGCCCCGGCGATCAGCGCGCCGAATACGTCAACGCCGCGCAGAAGGGCATAGGAAACGACGCCGAAGATCAGCAGCGGCGTGATTAACTGCCAAAACATGGGTACCCTCCAAGCAGGAAATGGGTCTGCGGCTCCCATATCATTTCCAAACCCTCTTTAACAGGACGCCCGCGACGATGCCCACCGTGCAGCTCAACACGGTTGTGATCCAAACGGCGGGCAGGATGTCAAACGGGTTGGCCGCCCCCTGCGAAGCCCTAGCCGCCGCAATGGTGGCGGGGATGATTTGAATGGAACAGGAGCCGAGGATGACCAGCATACAAACAGAGTTGCTGGCTTTCCCCGAACGCCCGGAAATATCATGCAGCCGTGTGGCGGCGCGGATGGAGAGCGGCGTCGCGGCGTTTCCAAGTCCTAAAAGGTTGGCCGAAACCGAAGCCGCGATGTCGCCGCGCAGGGAATTGTCCTTTCTCGCTTCGGGAAAGAGCGCGCTGATTGGCCAGCGCAGTATTTTCGCCAGTTTTTCCATCAATCCGCTCCGGCGCATCACTTCCACAACGCCGCACCATAAGCAGATCACGCCCGCCATGCTGATGGCCAGTCCAACGGCGTCTTTCGCGCCGTCTAGAAGCCCGGATGACATCTCGGCCGTCGTTCCCTGAAAAGCGGCAAAAATGATTGCGCACAGCATCATGACGACCAGCAATACCGACATTGCCAATGATTTTCGCCTCTTTTCGACAAATAGACTTGACGGATGCAATAAAAACGGTTATAATTGGCATATTAAGGCGGAATTAGGAATATTATGTAAACAAACCGCCCAATATTCAAAAGGAGAAATTCAGTATGAAATCCACTGGAATCACGAGAAAAGTCGATGAGCTGGGACGTATCGTCCTGCCGATCGAACTGCGCAGAACATTAGACATTGCAGAGAAAGACCCGATTGAAATATATGTCGAGGGAAACGCGATCGTTTTGAAAAAGTATGAGCTGGCTTGCGTCTTTTGCGGCAATCCCGAGAATATCATGCAGTTCAAAGACAAAAACGTATGCCCGGCCTGTGTATCACACCTGAAGACAATGTAACGCTTCGGCGGAACCCCCTGCCCGTCAGGGCAGGGGGTTCTTTTGTGCCGATCAGGATTTCGCCGACATGGTCAGCAAGCCGAACATG
This sequence comes from Oscillospiraceae bacterium, assembly GCA_009782475.1. GTDB lineage: Bacteria > Bacillota > Clostridia > Oscillospirales > UBA929 > UBA929. The sequence goes on from WRIZ01000002.1 coordinate 131,021, forward strand.
TGCTTAAAGACGTCCCACCAAGAGAGTTTCTCTACATCGGAGGCGGCTACGATCGGAACAGTCGCCAAAATCGTCCCTTCGCATTCAACAATGATCTCACCAAGCCGCTGCCCTTTTTGAACGGGAGCCTGAACATCCTCGGCAAGGTTGACCGTCTTTGTGATAAGGGCCTTTTTGTGCTTTTCAAAGATAACGGTTTCTTCCCGTTCAAGGACGGGCTGCACTTCTTTCAAACGGCCAAGCAATACCGGGATGGGCAGAAGGACTTTATCCGGCCAGACGGACATGGCCGCATACCCCGCGAACCCGTAATCGAGCATTTTTCTAGCCGATTCATAACGGTCATCGGTGTTGGATGCGTTCATAACAACGGCGATCAGTTCCATGCCTTCTTTCTCCGCCGAAGCCGCGATGCAGGAACCCGCTTTGCTCGTCGTGCCCGTTTTCAAGCCGGTGCATCCGTCGTAATACCGCACAAGCCTGTTGGTGTTGGAGAGCTGGAATGTCCCGTCGCGCAGGGAATCGATCCAAACCGTTGAGTATTTCCGTATATCCTTATGCGACAAGAGTTCACGCGACATAATGGCGACGTCCCTGGCCGTCATATAATGCTGCGGGTCATCCAGCCCGTGACAGTTGACAAAGTGGGTTCCGGTCATGCCAAGCTGCGCCGCCCGTTCGTTCATCATGGCGACGAATGTCTCTTCCGTCCCGGCCACCGCTTCGGCCAAAACGACCGAGCCGTCGTTCGCGCTGGCAATGGTGACCGCCTTGAACATTTCATCAACAGTATACCGTTCCCCCTCGTGCAGAAACGCCGTTGAACCGCCCAAACGCATGGCTGCCCTGCTGACGGTCAGTTTTTGATCGTATGTAAGCTGGCCGCGTTCGATGGCTTCCATCGTTAACAGCAGCGTCATCACCTTTGTTACGCTGGCCGGAGCCAGCCTCTGATCGGCGTTTTTCTCGAAAAGCACCGTTCCGGTCGATTGCTCCATCAGGATAACGGAAGGAGCAGGCACGGTGAGTGCGTCGGAAACCCCCGCAACGGCGACGGCTTCCGTAGGCTCCCATCCGTCAACAGCATCGCTTTCATCCGCCAAACAGGTTGGCAGCAACAGCAGCAGCGACAGCGCGAAACAAAAAATCCTCCTCATGGCTATACCTCCTATCCACCCAAGCATGAGCTTGGCCTTAGTGGAGAATATGTCCAAAGGGGGATTCTTATGCTTGTTTTATTCCGTTACGCCCGCTCCGCAAAATCCTTGATTTCCTCGTAGAAACTTTCGCCGTCGCTGTCGGTTCCGTGAATCTCCACCTCGATCGGCTTGGAGAGGTCGAGGGAGAATATACCCATGATCGACTTGGCGTCGACGATATACCGGCCGGAAACGATGTCGATGTCGAAAGGGTTATTGCAGGCCGCGTTTACAAAACGCTTGACGTCGTTGATCGAATGAAGCTGAACGGAAAATTTCTTCATGCACTTGCGCCTCCTTATATGATTGCGATATAATCATCATACACCTTTTCCCCGTAAAAAGCAAGGGACATCAAGTCCAAATCGAAGGGGATAACCGAAAGGGATTTTATGAGAATCGCCATATGTACGCTGGGCTGCCGCACCAATCAGGCCGAATCGGCCGGCATGGCGGAGCTTTTGCGTTTGCGGGGGCATGAGGTACTCCCTCCTTTGTACGAGGGAGGCAAGCCGGACGCTATCGTCATCAACACCTGCACCGTCACCGCGACCGCCGATAAAAAGTCCCGCAACGTCATACGGAAATTGCAAAAGCAATACCCCGATGCGCTTTTGGCTGTCTGCGGCTGTCTCCCGCAAACAGAAACGCTGGATATAGACGGGATCGGCCTCATCGGCGGGACGTCGGGGCGGGTGGAGTTTATTGAGGCGTTGGAGGACGCCCTGCGGGGGAACCACCCAAATTCCCCTCCGTGGAGGGGTGGCCGCGAAGCGGACGGGGTGGTTATTCCTGCGTACTATGATGACACCCTACCCGATGCAAGACCCATCGGGCGTTCCCGTGCTTACATCAAAATCCAAGACGGCTGCGATAACGCTTGCAGTTACTGCAAAGTCCCGCAAGCGCGCGGCAAAGCCCGCTCCCGCCCTGTTGAAAGCGTGATACGGGCGGCAAAGGAAGCGGCGGAGGGCGGCGCGGTCGAGATCGTTCTGACCGGGATTGAAATATCGTCGTTCCAGCCGTCGCTGGCCGATGTGACTGTTTCGGTCTGCCGTGCCGCCGCGCCTGTTTCGGTGCGGTTAAGTTCCCTGCACCCGGATACAGTGGATGATCGCTTTGCGGCGGCATTGAAAGGGGAGGGCAATTTCCGCCCGGCGTTTCATTTATCCCTGCAAAGCTGCTGCGATCAAATGCTCAAAGCCATGGGGCGGCGGTATACAGTGAATGACATAATCAATGTTTTCAATCGGCTTCGAGACGCATGGCAGCGTGTTGAAATCACCGCCGACATCATCGTGGGATTTCCCGGGGAAAGCGAAGAAGATTTTGAGAAAACATTGGAAACTCTTCAAAAGCTCAACCCCGACGGGCTGCATATCTTCCCGTATTCGCGCCGAAAGGGGACGCCCGCCGCCGAGTTGCCCGGCCAGCTCACCCGCGCGGTGAAAGCGGAACGCGCACGGCGGTTGAATGAGGCTTTTCCAAAGGGGTAACACCGTTACCTCCGTCCATTTACCAATTTTGCTGCGCTCATCAATTTTGACCTGTAGGGATGCCGCAGCTTGCACATCGCTTTTAGGATAACGCTTCGTGCCGTGGACTTTGATACCCCGAATTTCTTCCCGATTTGAGCATACGTTTTCCCATATCGGAAACGGGCTTTCAACATGATTCGCTCGCGCTCCGTCATTGTGCCGAGAGCGTTTTTTATGCCCTGTATATACGCATTGCCGCCATCGTCCTCTACATGGAAGACCTTACAGTAGAGGACGGCAGCGTATTCTTTATCGGTCATATTTATCATCCCCCTAGTATAAAATATCTCATAAAGAGATATAAGTCAATACTTCATAGTGTGATATTATACGTTACTATAGGGTGTTACAATGACGTATCAAGAGCGGATTAGGGCTTTACGAGAAGATGCAGACATAAAGCAAGAGCAAATCGCTAATATGCTGGGAGTTGCACAAAACACATACTCGCAATATGAACTAGGCAAGCGTTCAATGCCCATTGATTATCTGATTGTCTTGTGTAAATATTACAAGGTTTCATCCGATTACGTTTTAGGGCTCAAACGAAAAAACGCCCCTTGACAGGGGGGTGGAATGGTTAATTACAGAATATTATGCCAGTCGCGTCTTGCATAGAGGATTCTGTCCACGTCCACTTCGTGGGTTTCTTCAATGATTTTGAAAAAAACATTATAATTCTTCACACGGCGTTTGCGGTATCCCAGTGCCGCCAGTCGATCATCCGGCACAAGCGGATATTTTTCCGGCATTTCTTCCAAGTCAACAAATGTCTCGTCAAATGCGTCTGCCAGCCTTAACGCGGCGATCGGGGCAGATAACTGTTCCGAGATATATCGTATTATTTCATCTAAATCGTCCCCGGCGGGGTTTGTCAAAGAAACATTATAACGATCCATCATTTACCTTTTGACGAATGTCGCTCATAGCATCCCTCCACGGACGCTTCCGTCCAGCAACGGCAGCCGCCCGGCCTTCATCCAGCAAGCGGTATAATTCCTGCTTACTGAGTGCTTCATACATTTCCATGCTCATCACCGCGAGATCGTTCCGTCCGTCTTTTGTAATGAACATAGCCTCCTGTTTTTCCTTGCAGAAAGCGGATATGTCGTTATAGAAATTTCCCAAAATTGTGCTGGGCTGAATATTCGTCATGGTATTCGCCTCCTAGATCAATCTACCAGTATTATATCCTAATTTCTCTATGTTGGCAAGCCGTAAACAACAGAAAACAGGACGCCGCCAAGCGTCCTGTTTGTTCGTTGCTATCGTTATAAAACCTCTTTAACCCCCGCGGCCAGTCCGGCCAGACCTTGTATCTCGCTTGGGATGATGATCTTGGTTGCTTTGCCGTCGGCGGCTTTGGCGAAGGCTTCAAAGGCTTTGATTTTCAGCACGGAGTCTTTGGCGTCGGCTTGGTTAAGCAAGCGGATGGAATCGGCCAGCGCGGTTTGCACCGACATGATGGCCTGCGCTTCGCCTTCGGCTTCCAGGATCATTTTCTGCTTCTCAGCGTCGGCGCGCAGAATTTTCGCTTGCTTATCGCCTTCCGCGACGAGGATTTGGCTTTGCTTCTCGCCTTCGGCCTGCAAGATGGCCTGACGGCGTTCGCGTTCGGCTTTCATCTGCTTCTCCATCGAATCCAATATCTGTTTCGGCGGGGTGATGCTCTTTAGTTCGACGCGGTTGACTTTAATGCCCCAAGGGTCGGTGGCTTCATCAAGGATGGAGCGCAGCTTGGCGTTGATAACGTCGCGGCTGGTCAGCGTTTGGTCAAGTTCGAGAGAACCGACAATGTTGCGCAGGGTGGTCGCGGTCAGGTTTTCGATGGCGGCCATCGGATGCTCGACGCCGTATGTATACAGCTTGGGGTCGGTGATTTCAAAGTAGACAACAGTGTCGATCTGCATGGTAACATTGTCTTTGGTGATCACCGGCTGCGGCGGGAAATCGGCCACCTGCTCTTTGAGGGAAACCACTTTCACCACCCGGTCGATAAAGGGGATTTTGAAGTGCAGTCCGTTCCCCCAAAGGGTATAAAATGAACCGAGACGTTCGATGACATAGCTGCGCGCTTGCTGCACCACACGGATGTTGGAGATGATAACCAGCATGGCGATGACTGCGACAGTAACCAGGACAATAGCGGCGGTAGGCATGGACAGTTCCTCCTTAATATGTTTTATAGGATTGCGGCAGGCTCTTGAACGGATGCGGGTTCCAATGAGACGATCAGTTTGACGCCGGAAATGGACTCCACACGCACCAAAGCCCCTTCTTCGATGACCGAGCCGCCCGCGCTGCGCGCCGTCCACTCTTTGCCCATCAGGCGGACAGAGCCTTGCCCGGCGTCGTTGTCGATCCGTTCGGTGCAGACTCCTGTTTGGCCGATGTTGCGGTCGGAATTGGTGCTGGTGCCGGGCCTCTTGATGTATTTTCTCGCGATGGGCCGGAGAAGGGCGAGCGACACGGCGGAAACGGCCGTAAACACGATCAGCTGGATCCAAATCGGTCTGCCCAATAGCGCGGGGATAAGTGCCGCCAGCGACCCAACCGCGAACCAAAGGCTGATCAGCGTGACCATACCTGCCTCAACCACGATGAACAAGACAAGCATCACGAGCCAGAAAATGATTTCAGGATTCATCTCATCACATCCTTCCGTTAGACAAAGTATAACACAAAACCAATTGGTTTGCAAGGGGAGTGGGTTGAAATAAAATTACCAATAGTGAATAATAGTTACTAATAATTTATGCTTGACAACGCGAAAAGATTCTAGTATAGTATATCCGTTGCCGCTAAAAAGGGAGCATAGCTCAGCTGGGAGAGCACATGCTTTACACGCATGGGGTCACAGGTTCGAGCCCTGTTGTTCCCACCACAAAAAGAGCTGCTCCATCGGCTCACAGATAGAGGAGATTCATTTTCCTCGACCGCCCGTGAGCCGCGCATGGAGCGCGACACAGCAATCCATAAATGGCCCCGTAGTTCAGTTGGTTAGAACGCTAGCCTGTCACGCTAGAGGTCGACGGTTCGAGTCCGTTCGGGGTCGCCATTTTCCGGCAAGCATCATGTCAAGCTACATGCCCGGCTCACGGGCGGTCGGAGAAATCCCTCCCTGTAAGCCGATGTAGCTCTTCTGCCTCTGTAGCTCAGTTGGTAGAGCAGAGGACTGAAAATCCTCGTGTCGTTGGTTCGATTCCGACCGGAGGCACCAATCTCAGAGCTGCTCCATCGCCCGTGTCAAGCTCCATGCGCGGCTCACGGGCGGTCGGAGAAACCTCTTTGGTTACGCTCGCAGGCTCGCTAGACCTACGAGGTGTTCCCCTCCCTGTGAGCCGATGGAGCTCTTCTTCTTCATGCGGGAGTGACTCAGTGGTAGAGTGTCACCTTGCCAAGGTGAAAGTCGCGGGTTCGAATCCCGTCTTCCGCTCCAAAGACCCGGGTTAAACCGGGCGGATGCGCCCACAAAGAATGTGGGCGCGTTATTCCGTAGCGGCATATACTAACATAAGGCGCCATAGCCAAGTGGTAAGGCAAGGGTCTGCAAAATCCTGATTCCCCGGTTCAAATCCGGGTGGCGCCTCCAGCGGAAACGCCTGTAGTATCAATGACTACAGGCGTTTATAATTGCTTTGATATTGACACTTACCCCTACCTATACCGCTAGCAGAATCAAGATTTCTTACGCTCAAACAACGCTTTCCGTTAACGGAAATGCGTTTCTCCCCACTGCTTCATATACTCCAAAACAGGCACAAAACTCTTGCCCAGCTCCGTTAAGGAATATTCCACTTTGGGTGGTATCTCTTGGTAAATGTACCGCGAAATAAAACCATCCGCTTCTAGTTCCCGAAGCTGCTTCGTCAGCGTGGATTGGGTAATATCCCCGATTTGACGCCGCAATTCACCAAACCGCCTTGTATTCAATGAGATATAGTATAAAATTTCAATCTTCCATTTGCCGCCTAAGACTTTTTGGATGACAGAAACCGTCGCACAGCGTTCTGCTTCTGCCGCTTGATTTTTCAAAGCGAACAACTCCTTATGTTTTCAGTATATCGCAATATGTACGCAGAGTCAACGTACTCCATATATTTATACTTAGTAGCAAATATGATACTATGAACATTATAAGTCCGTACTATTCAATTGTACCGTACCGTGCTAATATAGGGTCAACCTAGATTGAAAGGGTTGATCGTATTGCACTTTTCTGGGCAGATTTGGAGGCCGCCGTTTGAGGCTCACACTGCGCTGCTACAGGTCACAGCGGGTTGTATGCACCACAAATGTAAGTTTTGCAGCCTGTATGACGGCACACCGTTCCGTATGTCACCAATGAGTGAGATAGAAGCAGATTTGGCGGAGCTAAGCTGGTTTTACCCAAAGACCAAACGCGTATTTCTTACAGGGGCTAATCCTTTTGGGCTGGAACATGACAAGCTGACAGCCATTATATCGAAAATTAAGGAGTATTTGCCCCGTGTTGCGAGTATCGGGTGCTTTGCCCGGATTGCCGACATCAAGTGTAAAACACAGGGCGAAATAAACGAACTTCACGCGCTCGGCTGTGATGGTATTTCCATCGGCACGGAAACCGGTGATGACATTACTCTTGCGTACATGAACAAGGGAAACACCGCCTCCGATATTGTTGAGCAGCTACACAAGCTGGATAACGCCGGTATCGGTTATCATATCGTCTTTATGAACGGGCTGGCCGGAGCCGGAAATGGCAAACGTCACGCGCTGGAAAGCGCGAGAATCTATAACCAAGTGAACCCTGTGAGTATTAACATTGTCGCGCTGACAATTTTTCCTGAATCAGAATTGCACAAGGAAGTGCTGGCGGGATCTTATACGCCTGCAGGAGAGTTGGAAAAGCTCATAGAATTAAGGACATTTATTGAAATCCTTACCATTGCCACAAGGATAAACGCAAACACGATTTCAAATACCGCGCCCTTTATTGCTGATCTTCCGGGAGGCAAAAAAGCTGTTATCAAGGAGTTGCAAAAAACGATCTGCAGCATTGATGAGAGCCAGCTTGCGGCTTACAGGAATGGTATACGCTCTCTGTAAAAGAAGGCGAAGCTAAAATGAAAAGGATTGATGATGGAATGTGAGATTTTTAATGAAATCAATTAACCCATCACCACATCGACCGTCGTCACATCGCCGTCGGCTACAATCGCGCCGCTGTGCGGTTTGCCGTTGACGATCACCGACTTGACACCCTTTTCAACGCCCGCACTGTTGTCTACGTTGATGACAAACCGTTTGCCGCGGTATGTCCTCTCCAATGAAAACCCTTTGATGTGCGAAGGAACGCACGGATCAACGATAAGCCCGTCAAAGCCGGGTTTGATGCCGAGGATGTGCTGCGAGACATTGACAAACGTCCACGCCGCCGTGCCGGTCAGCCACGAGTTTTTCGCTTCGCCGTGATGGACGGCGTCGCGCCCGGCCACCATTTGGGAATAGACATACGGCTCGGTGCGGTGCAGGCCGCTGATCTCTTCGAGATAGGCCGGACAGGTCTTACGGTAGATGTCAAAAGCCCGGTTGCCGCGCCCCATCCCGCATTCGGCGATGGAAACCCACGGGTTGTTGTGGCAGAATATACCGGCGTTCTCTTTGTATCCAGGCGGGTAGCTGGAGATTTCCCCTAAATTGAGATGATAGGTTTGGTAGGGGGGCTGCTGGAGGACTACGCCGTACTCTGTATCAAGGCGTTCTTTCACGCTGTCAAGAGCTTTGATGGCGCGGCCGTTTTCGGCTCCGATCTTTGCCATGACGCAAAATCCCTGCGGTTCGATGAAGATTTGCCCTTCCTCGCACTCATGGCTGCCGATTTTCTTGCCGTAGGCGTCATACGCCCGCAGGAACCAGCTGCCGTCCCAGCCGTGCTCATCAACCGCTTTTTGTATTTCGGCAAAAGCCTTTTCCGCTTCAGCCGTATCCTCGCCCCGGCGGCGCAGCAATTCGATATAGTCCGGCGCGGCATAGAGGAAGATGGCCGCGATCAGCACCGATTCGGCGACGCCGGACTCGAAATTGGCGGTGGTTTGGAAACTCTCGCCGGGGGTTTTGGAGAAACAGTTGAGGTTGAGGCAGTCGTTCCAGTCGGCGCGCCCGATCAGCGGCAGACCGTGCGGGCCTCTTGTGGTTGCCGTGTAGTTGAAAGAGCGGCGCAGATGCTCGAACAGCGGCACTTCCGTCCCCGGCTTCAAATCAAACGGCACAGGCTCGTCCAATATGGAAAAGTCGCCTGTTTCTTTGATATAAGCGGCCACCCCGATAATCAGCCAAAGCGGGTCGTCGTTAAAGCCGCTCCCTGCGTCGGCGTTGCCCTTCTTGGTCAGCGGCTGGTACTGATGATAGGCCGAGCCGTCGGGGAACTGCGTCGCCGCGATGTCGAGGATGCGCGCCCGTGCCCGTTCGGGAATGAGATGCACAAAGCCGAGCAAATCCTGATTGCTGTCGCGGAACCCCATGCCGCGCCCGATGCCGGATTCAAAGTACGAAGCCGAACGGGACATGTTAAAGGTGACCATACATTGATATTGGTTCCATATATTGACCATGCGGTCAAGTTTCTCATCACCGCTTTTAACGCGGTAGCGGCCGAGCATGGCTTCCCAGTGAGCCGCCAGTTTATCCAGCGCGGCGTCAACTTGTGCGTCGGTTTGAAACTTTGCCGTCAGTTTTTGCGCCGGGGCTTTGTTGATGACATGCAGGGCGGTGAATTTCTCTTCGTCCGGGTTCTCGCAATACCCTAAAACGAAGATGACCGACGTACGCTCACCCGGTTTCAGGGTCAGCGCGAAGCGGTGCGACCCGATCGGAGCCCAGCCTGAAGCGACACTGTCGCGGGATTTGTCTTCCAAAACGGCCAGCGGTTCGTGGAAACCGTTGTACAGCCCCATAAAACTCTCGCGGTCGGTATCGAAGCCGTCAGGATCACGGTTGGCGGCGAAAACGGCGTAATGGTTGCGGCGTTCGCGGTATTCGGTTTTGTGATAAATGGCTCCGCCTTCGATCTCCACTTCGCCGATGGAAAAGTTGCGCTGGAAATTGGTCATATCGTCGTTGGCGTTCCATAGGCAGAACTCTACAAAAGAGAAGAGGGAAAACGCTTTCTCTTTGTCCGATGTGTTAGTGATGACAAGGCGATGCACTTCACAGTTCTCGCCCAACGGAACGAACGCCGTGTGTTCTGCTTTCAGACCCTTTCGGGAGACCGTGATTTTGGAGTAGCCAAGCCCGTGGCGGCATTCATAACTGTCCAACGCCGCCTTGCAGGGTTTCCAAGAAGGATTCCAAACGTCCCCGCTGTCGTTGATGTAAAAATAGCGGCCTCCGGCGTCTGCCGGAACGTTGTTGTAGCGGTAACGCGTCAGGCGCAGCAGACGGGCGTCTTTGTAAAAACAATAACCGCCTGCCGTATTGCTGAACAATCCAAAGAAATCTTCGCTGCCGAGATAATTGATCCAGGGATAGGGTGTGTCCGGCCGGACAATCACATATTCCCGCGCTCCATCATCGAAATAGCCGTACTTCATTCCATGACCTCCAAACTACAAATTGACAAAACCTGTGTTTTGAGCCATAATGATTGTATAATGTCTATTTATGAATGTCAAGGAGGGAACAGCCCGTGAAGAGCGTTAGTTCGCGTTTGCTGTTTATCATGCTGGTCATCACCGTGGCGGGAATGGGGCTGACCACTGCTATAGGAACGGTTATGGCGGGCAGGAGCATTTATGATCAAACATACGGGCGGGTATCCGAAGCCACTGCCCGGAACGCCGGCAACATCAACAGCTGGATCGAAGAACAGATCCGCTATGTAGACGCCATCGCCGCCGATTACTCCACCCGAGAGGATGTCAGCCCGGACGCGCTTTTACCGTCGCTGATCAGACACACCGATACCAACGAGGATTATTTTGCCGTTTATGTCGGTTACCCCAACGGAGTCGGCGTCTTCAACGATGAATGGGAGCCGGATTACAGCGAATGGCTGGCCTACGAACGCCCCTGGTACAAAGGCGCGGCCGCCAATCCAAGCAAAACGTATATAGACGACTTATATATGGATGCGGAAACCAAGGAGATCGTCATCACCTTCAGCCGGGTTTTTCATCATAACGGGGCGATGGCGGGGGTCATTGCCATTGATATATTCACCACGGTCTTAGACAGGATCGTCAAAGAAGCGAGCGTCGGGGAGGGGAGCTATGCCTTCATGACCGACGCCAACGGCAATGTTTTGGCTCATCCGAACGAAGCCTTTGCGCCGACGATAGACGCGAACGATGACATTGTATTCGCAAAGGTTTCCCAACCGGACAAGCAGTACTATTACGAAGAAAGCGGCATCCCGTCTGTTGGATGGAACCTGCATATGGCCATTCCGAAAACCGTTGTCAACGCGCCGATCAATCAGCAGATCATCGCGGCTGTCATAGGATTTATTGCCGTTTTGTTCTGCATCACCGTCCTCATCATCGTTTCGCTCAGAAGGCTGATCGTGCGTCCGGTGAAAGACGTGACTGAAGCCGCCAACCTCTTAGCGCGGGGTGAATCCGGCGTCCGGCTGGAAGGCCGTTATATCGGTGAGATCGCGCAGCTGGCCGATTCCTTCAGGCATATGGAAACCTTCAACCGGCAGCAGATGGAATGGCTGGAAGGTATCGCGCAAGGCGACCTCACCATTCAGGTGCGCCCGCGCGGCCCCGGTGACCGCACCGGTCACGCCATCGCCGATATGTTAAAGCATCTGAACGATATGTTCCTGAACATCAATCACAGCGCGCGCCATGTGGCCGCCGGTTCGGGTCAAATTGCGGAAGGAGCGCAGCACCTCGCCAAAGGGACGCTGGAACAGAACGAAACCATTCAAGACCTGTCTGAAGCGATCGGTGACCTTGCCGAAAAAACCAAAGGCAACGCGCAGAAAGCCGGAAGAGCCGCCGAATTGTCGGAATCCATTTTCCAAAATGCCCGCAAAGGCACAGGGCAGATGGATAACATGATGTCCGCCGTGAAAGAGATCAGCGAATCGTCGCATAAAGTAAACCGCGTCATCAAAGCCATCGACGATATTGCCTTCCAAACCAATATTTTGGCGTTGAACGCCGCCGTTGAGGCCGCACGCGCCGGGCAGCACGGCAAAGGGTTTGCGGTGGTGGCAGAGGAAGTGCGGAGCTTGGCCGGTAAATCAGCCGAAGCGGCAAAGGAAACCGGCGGCCTGATCAATGATTCGATCGGCAAAGCCGATTTGGGCGCGCGCATCGCCGAAGAAACCGCGGCGTCGCTCACCCAAATCGTGGAAGGCATCAATGAAAACACTAGGATCATCGAAGAGATCGCGAAATCGTCCGAGATACAAGCGGGAGAGATAGAGCAGGTCAACAGAGGCATCGCCCAAGTTGTGGAGGTCATCCGCCAAAACAGCGCAACCGCCGAACAGAGTGCCTCCGCCAGCAGGGAGATGAGCGATGAATCCGAGTTGCTGATCGAGCAGGTTTTGCGGTTTAAGTTAAGCGAAGATGAGAGTTCCCGAAAAATGCTCGGAGGGCGTTAAGTCAAAAACCCCGCCGAAAGGCGGGGACTCAGACTGAAGACAAAGTCAAACTGTCACAAATCTGTCAAACCCCTTGAAAGCATTGTGTTTTCAAGGGGTTTAT
>WRIZ01000003.1 GCA_009782475.1 Oscillospiraceae bacterium
TTGTGTTAACTCCGGCACGGAAGGGGTCAGTCCCCCCACACCTAGTATCCATCGTTTACAGCGTGGACTACCAGGGTATCTAATCCTGTTTGCTCCCCACGCTTTCGCGCCTCAGCGTCAGTTAATGTCCAGCAGGCCGCCTTCGCCACTGGTGTTCCTCCGTATATCTACGCATTTCACCGCTACACACGGAATTCCGCCTGCCTCTCCATCACTCAAGAATCATAGTTTCCACCGCAGTTTAGGGGTTGAGCCCCTAGATTTCACGGCAGACTTATGATCCCGCCTACGCGCCCTTTACACCCAGTAAATCCGGACAACGCTCGCCACCTACGTATTACCGCGGCTGCTGGCACGTAGTTAGCCGTGGCTTATTCATCAGGTACCGTCATCTTCTTCCCTGATAAAAGAAGTTTACAACCCGAAGGCCTTCTTCCTTCACGCGGCGTTGCTGGGTCAGGGTTTCCCCCATTGCCCAATATTCCCCACTGCTGCCTCCCGTAGGAGTCTGGGCCGTGTCTCAGTCCCAATGTGGCCGGTCAACCTCTCAGTCCGGCTACCGATCGTCGACTTGGTGGGCCGTTACCCCGCCAACTATCTAATCGGACGCGAGCTCATCAAGGGGCGATAAATCTTTGATACAAGGGTGATGCCACCCTCGTACGTTATGCGGTATTAGCACCGGTTTCCCGGTGTTGTTCCCCACCCCTCGGCAGATTGCTCACGTGTTACTCACCCGTCCGCCACTAGCTGAACTTCAACACGCAGTGCTGAAGTTCAGCAGTTGATAGTTGACAGTTGATAGTTGATAGTTGTGGAGCCGCGCAATACGCGACTGTTTAACCATCGCGGTAAAACCGCGATTCCACTACTGTCCACTGTTCACTGTCCACTGTCCACTGCCGAACTTCGACACTCTGTGTCGAAGTTCAGCCCGTTCGACTTGCATGTGTTAGGCACGCCGCCAGCGTTCGTCCTGAGCCAGGATCAAACTCTCTGTCTTATGGCAGAAAAAGCTTGATTCCAAGCATTATTCTCAAATAATTGTTGAACTGCCCCAAGCATTAGAGCAGCTCCCCCGCTATTTCTTACTGGCATACACTCAGCTCTTTCGCTCTCAGACGCGTCGCCGCGCCCTTCGCTCGCTAAGTGCTTCTCGGTTACGTTATTTACTTGACAAGGTGCGTCTCCGCGCCAAGCATACGCTAGGCGAAAATGGAGGCTAGAGTAGTTTACCAAAATCGCGCAGAGCTGTCAAGACCTTTTTAGAGAATATTTTCCGCGCAAGAAAATATATCGTGCCGCTCGGAGAAAACTTTAGAAAAAAGTTTACCGTGTCCCCATCAGCCGCTCCACTTCCTCCAGCGACGGCGGATGATGCGGAAGCGGGAACTTGGTGCAGGCAGCGGCGGCGCAGGCCATCGAAAACCGTATGATCTCCCCGTCGCCCCATCCCTGCGCAAGACCGTAAACACATCCCGCCTTAAAGGTATCCCCCGCGCCCAATGTGCTGACAACGTCTGCCTTGTACGCTTCGGTCGTCTTGATTTCGCCCTTCCTGCCGTAAATCGTTGTGCCGCCCCCGCCTGTGAAGACAACAAGGGCTCCGGTATGCTCAGTATATGTCCGGTGGAGCCGGAGTTTCCCTTCTTCACTGTCAAACTCCGGCATATGGTCGCGGATCCAGTTGCTTGAAACCACGATCACCGACGCCGCCTCGCAGACCGGATGGTCAAACCGCTCGTCGATCGTCACAAACGGGACATTATGCTGTTGGCAATAACGCGCCGCCAAAACGGATTCCTCACCGAAAAAGGGGTCGATCCCGGCGGCTTTGACCCCTTTTATATCCTCTTCCCGCGGCGTGTTCCAGCGGATGATTTTCCGTTGATAATAATCCTCAAAGTAAGAGGCATACGGCCCGAATGTCGTACGGGTGTCCTTGTCGATGACAATGACCTCGTCGATCCCCGGGTAGGCCGGGTCGCAATGCAGGCGGGAGACGTCCACGCCGATGTTTTCGTAGAATTGCCGGGTCACGTCGTCGGTATAGACCCCCATGTGGTTGCCGTCCATCTTCACCTTGCACCCGAGGGCGGTGAGGATGACCGACGCCGTCCCCGTCTCGCCGCCCGGAAAACAATGCTTCTCCCGAATCTCACTGTAGCCGTCGGCTTGCGGGTATGCCCCGCGCAGCAGCAACGCCGTGGTGTAGGTGACCATGCCGTACAGGTAAATGTCGTGGTTCATGCCAAAGGCTCCTTTAATCATCTAAAGAGGTTTCAGATTTGAGACACAAAGCCCCTCTGCCGCACTGTTGATTGTATCGCAGAACGGTTAATCTGTCAATGAAATAAACCCCGGAATCGCATCATCCAAACACATCGGCAATCGTCGAATGATAAAGCAGCCTCTGATTTTCTTCCGATAAAAGATACACCGTAATATTGTCTTTGCTGTCTCTTGTAACATAGGAAATATAGTAACCGTCAGGGACATACGGAAACTCCGCGCTCTTTAACACGCCGGAATCCTTATCCATTAAATATATGGTACTTGTGTTTCGCTGAAAGAATAAGATTGACTGGTCGTAAGCAACAAGTTCTTTGGCGATGTTAAACTCATGCAGAATTTCGTTGTCTTGTGCGCTTGGTATCTCATGCAGCTTGACCCAAAAAGCTCGGTTGCTGAAATTTGAAATATACAGGTAATCTTCAAATACCTTTAAGTCCCCGGGAGGCGATGTGAAGATTTCACTGATATTGGATAAGTCAATCTTTTCGATATATTCCAAGTGTGAATCATAGATATAGATGAAATGTTCATATTTCTCATTTTCAAACTCTTCAACAAGAAGATAGAAGAAATTGTTATAGCTATCTATATTCCGAATCGTTTTCCTTGCGCTTTGCGTAAAGTCAATGTCAAACACGAGCAAGACGGTCTGCTTCTTTGTTTTTGGGTCATATTCCTCCAAATAGCTTACAGCCGTTTGGCCGTCGTCACTAAGGTCGCCCTTGAAAACGATTATCTTTTCGTCACGGACGATCATATAGTTGAATGTTTGAAATCTCTTTTCGGAGTATTCCAAAGTGAGTTTGTTGTTGGTTAAATCAATGGAGTATAGGTAGTTTACGCCTGCGCCTTCTTCCCGTTTTGTCACAAAGAAGTACAGTGTATCATCTATATAAGCGGTATTTGCAGTGCTGACAAAATGGTTTTCGACCTTCCCGATACGTATTTTTTTATCGGTATCAAAATAATATCGGTAATACACCGCCGCGCCTTCCTCATATTTCAGTAAAATCAAACTGTCGTCTGTTTGCGCTATAAGAGAATTATAATCATTGGGTTTTGACAGGGGTAACAATCTGGTTGATTCTTTTTCAATGTAACTAACTGTTTCGCCGCATCCGGCTGTGAACGCCAGTAAAATCATGATGATTGCGAATATCATTTTTTTCATAAATAATCCCTCCGTTTCAAAAAAGCGGAACCTCTGCCCGGTTTTCACCGGGCAGAGGTTCCTTAGCCTTTTAGTATAAATAACCTGCGCCGAAATTAACCATCGCTGTGTGGATAACAGACGATGGCCTTGAATAATAAGGATCCGGGAGTCCATAAAGGCCAATAATTGTATCTGCAATTTGAAATTCCGTTCTGTCATCGCGGCACGCATTGATCATGACAACATGACCGTCAGAATCATATCGCCATCCTTCGTCCTCCGATCCTATAAGTGTAACGATCGGCGGCACATTCCAAACAACTATATCAACCTGAAAATTACCCTCCATCTTCGTTTTCGACAAATCGGTGATATGGATGTAGTTGATCACTGATTGATTCCTGTTCAAATAAGGCCGCAGCTTGAGAAAATCTGTCCCGAACATGGTTGTCCCCAAATCTAAACCAATTTGGAATTGTGACGGCGGGGTGCTTTTATTTAGATAATGCAGGGTAGACTGAACGACCGCGGGGCCGCAATAATACTCTGTGATTTGCCCATAAAGGGTAAATGTGCCCGGCAGATGAGACCATGTTGTCGGTGCCCGGGCAGCTCGTATGCTGGAGGCAAGATATGCTTGTGTTATCGCTTCTCTCTCAGCGATAATGTTTAGTTCTTCCTCCGTCAAGCTGCTTAAATACTCTTCTACTCGTGCGGGGTCGTGCGGAAGAAGACCGCTGATTGTGTTCTCTTCGGCTGAGAACGCCGGTATGTAGGCCATCGCCATCATGGCGAGGCAAAGAGACAGGGAGATGACGCGTTTAATTGACTTTTTCATGGGTATCCTCCTTAGCAGATTATGATTTGATTTACGCGTAAGGTCTGCGCGGGGAAAGTGCTATATTGCAGAAGCAAGCAAAATCAAAACATCGGCGACGCACCCCCTTCATAAAAGGCAGTGACGAACGCCGATGTTGATTACTTTCGCATTGCTGTCACCTCAAAATGCAAGTATAAATTTTACCCCGGGATGACATCCGCCGCCATCAGCACATACCGCAGCAGGAAGAGCAGCGAGAAGACCCACAGGACAGGATGAATGTCTTTGGTCTTGCCGGTGAACACCTTGACCAGTACGTAGAAAATGAAGCCCAGCCCGATGCCGTGGGCGATGGAGTAGGTGAACGCCATCATCGCCATGATGACAAAGCAGGGCAAAGCGTCTTCAAATTCGCCCCATTTGATGTCTTTGAGCGACGACATCATCATCACGCCCACGATGATCAGAACAGGCGCGGTTGCCGAGGCGTGGATCAACCCGGTCACAGGCGCGAAGATCAGAGCAAGCGCAAAGAGGCAGCTGGTGAACACCGAGGTCAGCCCGGTTTTCCCGCCTTCGCTGATGCCCGCCGTGGACTCGATGTAGGTGGTAACGGTCGAGGTTCCCAAAACGGCTCCGGTTGTGGTGGTGAGGGCGTCGGCCATCATGGCTTTTCCCGCGCGGGGCAGATTGCCGTTTTTATCAAGGAAGCCGCCCTTTTCGGCACAGCCGACCAGCGTCCCAACGGTATCGAACATATCGGTCAGGAACATGACGATCATAACGGTCACAACGCTCACCAGCATGGCTCCCATGCCCTCTTCGGTGGAGAAAAGCTCACCGAACCCGGAGAAACATTGGCCGATCAAATCGCCGAACGCTTTGAACGAATCGCCGAACGAAGCGGTAAATCCGGGGGCGGACAGCGGCTGGGCAAACTCAATGTTGAAGCCGAACTGCATCAGCACGCCGACGGCCGCGGTGGCGATGATGCCGAGAAAGAGGCTTCCTTTCACTTTCATGCAGAGCAGCGCGATGATCATAACCAACCCGAAAACGGCCAGCAATGTTTCAGGACTGCTCAGGTTGCCGAGGCCGACGATGGTGCCGGACTGGAAGAGGAAAAGCCCTTCCTCGTTGGTAACCGCGTCATACCCCTTGACAAGCCCGGCGTTGGAAAGACCGATCAGGGCGATAAACAGCCCGATCCCGGCGGCAATGGCGCGTTTTAAGGTGAGCGGGATGGCGTTGACGATCATCTGCCGCAGCCCGGTGGCCGTGATGGCAATGAAAATGATCCCGGAAATAAAAACGGCGGCCAGCGCGGCTTTCCAAGAATACCCCATAACGCCGCAGACGGTGTAGGCAAAGAAGGCGTTAAGTCCCATGCCCGGTGCCTGCGCGAAGGGGTAATTGGACAGCAGGCCGGACAGAAGCGTCCCTAAAGCGGCGACAATGCAGGTGGCGACAAAGACCGCGCCGACATTCATCCCCGCGTCGCCCAAAATCTGCGGGTTGACAAAGATGATATAGGCCATGGTGAAGAAGGTTGTGACGCCCGCGAGCATCTCGGTTCTGACGGTGGTTCCGTTTTGTTTGAGCTTAAAGAGTTTTTCCATTACAAATGCACCTCTTTCTCCGTAAATAGGGGCAGCGGGGCAAGATAAACGATGTCTTCGCGTTCGATGGCGTCTCCTTCGGCTAAAACCGCAGCTCGTCCGGCAACCGTTCCCCCGGCCTGACCGATCAGTTTCTCCACCACCGCCATCGACCCGCCCGTTGAGATCACGTCGTCAACGATCAGGATGCGCTTCCCTTCGATCTTGGCGGCGTCGGCACCGTCTAGATAGAGGGTTTGGCGGACTTCGGTGGTGATCGACTGCACCTCCGCCGAGGAAATGTCGGTCATATAGAGCTTTTTCTGTTTCCGCGCGACAAGGTATGTATCATCGCCGTGCTGTTTGGCCATTTCATAGGCCAGCGGTACGCCCTTGCTCTCGGCGGTGATCAAGACGTCATATTCCGGGCAGAGCTTGAGCAGTTCTTCCGCGCAGCGCACCGTCAGCTCAATGTCCCCGAACATCACGAATCCCGCGATATACAGGCCGCTGCCCAGCGGGAAATAGCGAAGCCGGCGCGTCAGCCCCGCGACATGCAGCGTATAGGTGTTTTGCATGGCGTTCCCCCCTTTGTTTGTCCCGACGCGGGGATTATATCATTTCATATGTTTGCTGTCAATAATCCGCAAGGTGTTCCTTCAGGGCTTCTTGCAGCACACCGGAAAAGTTTATATGATGCTGTTCGGCCGCGGCGTTCAGCCAATAGGGGATGGAAAGTGTTTTCTTAACATACCGGGTCTGGCTTTTCATGTTTTCTATATCCCCTACGATCAGCATGACCCTGCCGCCGCTAAGCGTTTCTACATCAGATGGCTTTGGGAGCGTTTCGCCGCGCTCCAGCGCAACTTCGATCCGGCTCTCCAAAACGTCTTTTGCCATGATGGCCGCTTCTTCCAATGTCTTCCCTTCGGTATAACACGGCTGTATATCGGGAAAGTTTACAAACCAGCCGTTTCCTTCTTTCTCGAACACAGCCGGATAGGCAATTTTAGATTTCATAATGGGTTCCTCCTCACTTTATCCCCGCGTCTTTTATAATTGCGTTATACAATCCTCTGCCCAATTCACTGTGGTGGTGCGGAACGATGACATACATCCCGTCTTTCATCATGTGATAATGGCTCCCCTTGCTTACCTTTACCACTTTGAATCCTAATCTTTTCAGCTTTTTGATCATTTCTACGCCAGTCAAATCGACCCACCTCACTACCATTTATAACACGTAAGTTACGTATTGTCAAGTGTGAAAATATAGTTTGCATTTGTCTGTACAATCGCATATAATAGTCTCCCTCTTGCGTTTTGCGCGTTATTATGCTATAATTGTGTCATATTGAAAAAGAGAGTGATTCTATGCCGCAGATCAGACCGATAACCGATTTACGCAACACATCTGAAATATCAGAGCTGTGCCACAGCAAAACCGAACCCATTTTTATCACGAAAAACGGGTACGGCGATATGGTCATCATGAGTATGGAAACCTATGAGCGGAATATGGCTATGGCTGATATTTATGAAAAACTGGCCGTGGCCGAAAAGCAAATCCAAAACGGTGAGTTACTGGACGGCGAAGCTGTATTTGCCAAGCTGAGGGAGAAATATGGACGTCAAGTATAATCTCAAAGTCACCCCTGCCGCCGAAAATGATCTTGACGGAATTTATCTGCATATCTCCGAAACGTTAAAAGCACCTGTTGCGGCGCAAAACCTGATGGATAAACTCGAACGTCGCTTTTTTCTTTATGTGACACACCTTATCATGTCATTGATATTTAAGGACAAAAATAGAAACGCCTGTGATTGCAGGCGTTTCCGCACTTTTATGGTGTGTCGGCAATCTTGCAATATCCCTTAAATATTATAGTTCCCAACAAATCATTACTTGACAAAACAATCCGCAGGATTTATAATTGACTAAACATTTAGCCATAGGAGGTTATGCTATGCCACGAACAAAGGAAGCATTTGAGGCTATGCGCGAAAGCACACGAGGACAAATTGAGACTGCTGCTTTATCTCTATTTGCGCGAAAGGGATTAGCGGTGACTGTGGACGAAATTGCACGCGCGGCGGGTTTGAGTAAAGGGTTATTATACAACCATTACCCATCTAAAGAAGCATTGATTGCCGAGTTGGTCTGGCAAGCTACCGATACATCAAGTCGGAATTTCAAAGAAATTACACATAATAATGGGTCGGTTTCCGTAAAAATACAGCAGATTTCATCCATGATGTGCCAAATGTTTTCTGACCAACCTATAGGGATCGACTATTTTATGTTTATGGTGCAGGTCGGCATGAGCAGCTTTCAAGTGCCGGAGACAGCACGGCATACGGATGATATGCCCAATCCTATTGAGAGCCTCGCGCATATCATCGAACAAGGACAAACCGAGGGTTCGGTTGTAAGCGGCGATACACTACAGCTTTCCATCGTTTATTGGGCGGCGTTCCAAGGGCTGTGTTGTTACGCTATCACGGGAATGCCCTTAACTTTAGACCCCAAAATGCTGTCAAGAGTATTATTAAAGGAGAGTTATTTATGAGCAAGAATATGAAAATTACATTGATTCATGGGCAAAATCACAAAGGCAGTACATATTATGCAGCGAGAATGGTTGCGGAAAAAATCAGCGGCAATATTGACGAGTATTTTCTTCCAAAAGATTTTAGCGAAGAAGGGTGTTCGGGTTGTGGAGCGTGTTTGCATAACGGCAGAGATCATTGCCCGCACGCTAAGAAAGTGGAAGTTATATTTAACTCTATGCTTTCATCAGATATTATCATCATCGGCTCACCAACCTATGTTATGGAAATGACAGCGCACTTGAAAGCGTTCTTTGAACATTTATATACCGCATGGCTTGGGCACAGACCGGAAGACGCAATGTATTCAAAGACGGCCGTTGCCGTTTCCACAGGGGCGATAATTGGAATGAAGGGTGTCACAAAATCATTGGCAAGGCAGATGTTTTATTTGGGCGTACCTAAGACCTATAGGCTTTCCTTTGGGGTCATGGCAAATTCGTGGGATGGGGTCGATAGCAAGGTAAAAAAGCAAATTGCCGCTGCAACCGATAGAGTTGCCCGCAAAATTACTTCTCAAAAAGGACATCCGACTCCGGGGATAAAGGCTAGGTTTATGTTTTCGATGTTAAGAAGATTTCACAAAGGCAATGATTTACCGTTGTTTACCACTGACAAAAAATACTGGGTGGATAAAAAATGGCTTGATAATAATAGACCTTGGAAAAACAGCTAATACGCATTTTTTGAGTTAAACGAAAACTATACTATGAAGACCTGGGACGGCATACCCAGCCTTCCTGGGGTTTCTCATTAACCGCAAAGCAACTTGAATAAAAATTGAGGCTATGGTATACTAATCTCAGAAAGGGTTGGTCGCATTGCTGAGTATCGGCGATTTGCAAGAATTATGCCACGATAACAGTATGGCGGTTACGAAACACGCAAGAATCAGATTGGCGGAACGGGGCATTACCGTAAACGATCTTCAAAATGCCATACGAACGGGTGAAATCATCAAGCAATACGAAGACGACACCCCTTTCCCCAGTTGTTTAGTGTTAGGGCGTACGGAAAGGGGCGATCAACATGAAATGTATCTCTTGCGGGGCAAAAACCGCTTCTAGCACAACGACCGACGTCACCGAGTTGGGAGAGTGCCTTGTTATTATACGAAATGTGCCTTGCATCAAGTGTTCCGAATGCGACGAAATTATCTATACCGCCGATGTGGTTAAGCGTTTGGAAAGCATTACGTCCGCGGCAAAAACCGCGATGAATGAGATTGCTATTATTGATTACAACAGCAAGGTTGCTTAACCGGCAATAACAAAGCGCGGCGGTTGACTGAACCGCCGCGCTTCCTTTTATTACAGCACCGTATCATCCGGTTCGTGGAGGATCACTTCCTCTACCTTGCACCGCAGGACATTGCAAAGGTCGTTGATCGTTTCTGTCGATAACGGCTTGTTTTGCCGCATACGGTAAAGCGTGCCGTTTGAAATATTATGCTTATGCCGCAAAGCGTATGTTGAAACGCCTTTTTTCTTAATGGTTTCAAAGAACGGGGTATATTTTATCATAAAATATCCGCCTCCCTATTGACAGTGTAGCGGATGGCTGATAAAATGGTGATGGCTTATATATTAGTGATATAAGCTAAATACATAACTTGAAAGGAAGTCAAACATGAAACAGTTCCAAAAAGGAAAAGGATTTATCATCGGCGTTCTCATCGCAACTCTTGTTTTCGGCGTCGCGCTTCCGGCTCTCGGCGTAAACCTTGATGTCCTTCTGAACTTCGCCAACATTAAGCTAAACGGCGAAGTGGTGGCAAAAGAGGGGGAGAATTTCACACTGTACAACGGCGATGAAGTTCCCTACAGCATCATCTATAAGGGAACGACATACGTTCCGCTTGCCAATTTCGGCAGGATCATGGGGAAGGACGTCGGCTGGGACAATGATACAAAGACGGTTCTGATAAGCGATAAACAAATTACCGCGCCTTCCTCCATCTTGTTTGGAGCGGGGCAATACGTTGTCGGAGAAGATATTGCGGCGGGAACATATGACTGCAAGGCTGTTTCAGGATCGGGAAATTTCATCGGAGATGTTAAATCACTCGGCTTTATGGGATTGAATGAGATATTGGGAGCCCCCGGTACGTATTGGGAAGATACGCCCGCGTATAATGGGCTTAGACTGGGAAACGGGGACACTTTTACAATTCACGGTGATTTACAGATTGAGTTTGTAAAAAGATAAAACGTAACGCATAGTAAAAAGCCCGGGATGGCAACCCAGCCTTCCCGGGCTTTTTACATATATTTCCCATTATTTTACAGACGCTCCCCGATCCCTTGACAACCCCCGCATAATCCTATATGATATTCACAGTTTTTTCACCAATTTCAGGAAACGTTGTGGTATCGTGGTGTTCAACGGAGGGTTCTATGTATGATTGAAGTAAGCAATCTGTCCAAAAGCTATGGCAAGAGCCGCGGGATCGAGGATTTGACCTTCTCTATTCCCGAGGGTCAGATCGTCGGATTCCTCGGCCCCAACGGGGCGGGCAAAACCACCACCATGAATATCATCACCGGCTATCTCTCGGCCGGCGGCGGAACAGCCAAAATCGCCGGGATCGACGTCTTGGAAAACCCGCTGGAAGCCAAACGCCATATCGGTTATCTGCCTGAGCAGCCCCCCCTCTACCCGCAGATGACGGTGGAGGAATATTTGGATTTTGTCTACGAACTCAAAGGGGTCAAGTCGCCCGACCAGCAGAAACACATCGACAAGCTCTGCAAGACGGCCGGGCTGACCGACGTCTACAAACGGGTCATCGCCCATCTCTCTAAAGGATACCGCCAGCGCGTCGGTTTGGCGCAGGCCTTGATCGGCGACCCCGACGTCCTTATCCTCGACGAACCGACCGTCGGCCTCGACCCGCGCCAAATCGTGGAGATCCGCAACGTCATCAAGGAGATGGGCAAAAGCCGCACCATCATCCTCTCGACCCACATCCTGCCCGAAGTCTCGGCCGTCTGCGAACGGGTCTTGGTCATCGCCAACGGGCGCATCGTCGCCGACGACAAGCCGGAAAACCTCTCCGCCGCCGTCGCGGGCGAACGGAACCTTTTGGTGCGGGTCGCCGGGGCAAAAGACAATATCCAGCAGCTCCTCCGCTCGCTGGACGGCGTCAAAAGCGCGCAGTGTCTAGGCGAAATGGAAACAGGCAGTTTCGACTTTTTGGTGGAAAGCAAACCCAACATCGACATCCGCAAACCCCTGTTTTCGGCTTTGGCCAAAGCGGGAACCCCTATCCTGATGCTCCGCCCGCAGGACGCTTCTTTGGAGGACATTTTCCTAAAACTCACCGAGGAGGGCAAATGAATGCTTGCCATTTTCAAGCGCGATTTTAAAGCATATTTCACGTCACCCATCGGATATATCTACTTGGGTTCCTACATCCTCGTCCTCAACCTGATCTTCTACTTCTTCAACGCGCTGGGGGGTTCTTCCTCCCTCTCCGGCGTCTTCAGCTTCATGCTGCTGGTCATGATGTTCCTTACCCCCATCCTCACCATGCGCGTCTTTTCGGAGGAATACAAGCAAAAAACCGACCAGCTCCTCTTTACCTCCCCCGTCAAACTCTCCGGCATTGTTATGGGGAAATATCTCTCCTCGCTCGGCGTTTTCGTCTGCCTCTTGGTTCTTTCCCTCCTATGGCCGTTCACCATTTCGATCTTCGGCGTAAACAACATGGCCGAAGTCGCGGGTAATTACATCGCCATCCTTGCCCTCGGCGCGGCCTATATCGCCATGGGCGTTTTCATCTCCTCCCTGACCGAAAATCAGGTCATTGCCGCCGTCGGTTCGCTGGGGTTGTTTGTCGCGCTGTATATCTTAGAGCAGGTTTCGACCCTCTTTTACGAAAGCGGTGCCATGCCCGTTATCGTCATGCGGTTCCTGCGCTTCCTCTCGATATTCGGCCGGTTCGACGGGATCACGCGCGGCGTCTTTGCCGTGGACGACATCGTCTACTTCCTTTCGGTCACCGCCGTTTTCTTGTTCCTGACCGTGCGCGGTTTAGAGAAACGGAGGTGGTCGTAACCATGAATCGGAAAAAGCTCAAATACGGCGGGTTTTCCCTTCTCTACACCGCCCTCTTCCTCACCGGGATCATCCTGCTCAACGTCTTCGCCGGGATGCTGACCGAGCGTTACTTCCTCAAGTTCGACCTGACCGAACAGGGGCTGTATACCCTTGACCGGGACGCCGCGCAGTTTATGGGCAACATAGACGAAACGGTCGATGTGATCGTGCTGTCAGAGGAGTCGGTTTGGCTCTCCCATCCCGAAAGTGCCCGCCTGATCGATATTCTGCAAAACTACGCCGCCGTGTCAAACGGGCGCATCCGCGTCCAGTATGTCAATCCCGACCTCAACTCTTTCAGCGGTTCCAAGTACGACAACTCCCTCTCCAAGCTCAAAGAAGCCCATATCGAATTGAGCAGGCCGGAGCCGGAGAACCTGAGCCGGAACGACATCATCGTGTTAAGCTCACGCCGGGCGGCGCGCATCCCCGCGTCCAACATTTATGTCCCTTTGTACGACGCCGAAGGCCGGCAAGTCCCCTCCATCAACCTCGATCAGGAAATGGTCACCGCCATGCTCTATGTGCTGAACGAGAATGTGCCGAAAGTGGCGTTCCTCGAAGGCCACGGGGAAGATTCCGCGCAAAACCTGCAATACATCTTTGATCGGAGCGGCTATTCCTATATGTCTCTCAACCTCGCCCTGGAAGACATCTCCAAGGATACTGTTTTCGTCGTCTCCACGGCTCCGAAAACCGACTTTCTGCCCGCGGAGATCATCAAGTTGGAGAATTATCTTTCAACAGGCGGCAACGCCGTCATCCTCTATGATTTCAACACCCTCTCGCTGCCCAATCTCGATGAATTCCTCCGTTTGTGGGGCGTCTCTGTGGACAGCAAGCTGGTGTGCGACGCCTCGCAGAGCTACGGTCATCCCGCTTTGGTCGGCGCGCGGGTTATGGAAAACCCCTTCCCCTCGCTGTCCGCGGAGGACGCCATATCCATTCCGGTTCTGTCCTATTACGCCCGCCCCATCCGTCCTGAATGGTCGGGTTCCACAAGCGGCAGGCTGACCGCCTTCCCCCTCATTCAATCCTACGGCACATCCTATGCCAAGGATTACGGCAGCGGCGACATCACAACGTTTGAAAAGGAAGACGGCGACGAAACCGGGCCTTTCACCCTAGCATACGACATACGCCATCTGTCCTATGACGCCGGCAGCAATCAAGTCCATTCTCATCTGATCGTCAGCAGCATCGGTCTGCTGAACGATGAAGTCTTGGCTTTGGCGTCGCAATACCGCTTTAACAACCCGTTCATGATCGTTGACATTGCCAATGACCTCAACCCGTTTGGTCAGAGCGTTTATATTCAAGTCCCGCGCAAATTGCTCTCCAATGAGCCGATGGTGGTTTCTGCGGGTCAATCCCGCGCCGTCCTCTTCCTGATGGTCATCGTCCTGCCGCTGGCTATTTTAGCGATCGGCATATTTGTTTGGCGCAAACGGAGGCATCAGTAATGAACCGGCGTACCTTCATCATCTGTGCCGCCGCTATTGTTGTGCTGATCGGCGGGATCGTTTTCCTCATGCTGTCGGAAGACGACATTCCTCCTGATAACCCGAGCGGGCAAGACATTGAAACGTCCAATCCGCCCAGTACGCTGATACAGGAACGGGACGCGGCAGCCGTGACCGTCCGGCCGTCCGGCGGTTCGGCTTTCACCATCCTATATGACCCGGCGTCGGGGGAATACGAGCTGGACACGCCCAACGCCGTTTTCCCCGTCAGGCAGTCGTCTCTATATTTGACGCATTATTACGCAACATGGCTGACAAGCCTGACCTGCGTAACCGAAAACGCCGATGACCAACAGTTGGCTCTGTTCGGGCTGGACGATCCGATGCTGACATGGAGCGTCAAACTGCCCGACGGGACGTCGGCCGAGTTCGCGCTCGGCGGAGAGCAGGCGGCCGGAAACGGGAGCCGCTACGCCCGCAGGCAAAACAGCCGCGAGGTCTTTCTGCTCACCTCCACCCAAAGCGATGTTCTCACCCGCTCCCTCGAAGACCTTTACGATCTCACTTTCTTCCCCGGGCATGAAGAAGAAGGGGCATGGCTGTTTATTCAAAATGTAACGATCGGGAAAAAAGACGGTTCGGTCATCGAACTGAACAAACGGTCGGACGAGGAACTGGCGGCGGCCGAACTCGGCTCTTCGCGGTATCGGCTCATGCAGCCCGTTGTCAGCGAAACCCAGGAATACAACATTGAAGTCCTCGTCATGGTTCCCATCACCACCATCGTGCCGGAGAGCATCGAAGAGCTTCATCCGGCCGATCTCTCCCTCTACGGGCTGGACGCCCCCGATACGCTGACCTATATTGAGGAAGACGGCGAGAGCAAGACCTTGTTGATCGGACGTGCCGACCCCGAGCGGGGCGGACGCTATGTCATGATCGAAGGACACGACGCCGTCCTGTTCGACCCTAACGGGGACTACCGTTTCCTCGGCACGGAGGCCACCGAGCTGCGCACAAGGCAGATTTGGCTGAACAACATCAAAACGGTGGATTCTGTGGACTTTCATTTGGAAGGCGTCAGCCGCAAACTCACCTTTGAGCATACCTTTGACGATGAAGACGAAGATTTCCACGAGCTGCGCGGCTGGTTTGACGGGCTGGAGCTCAGCGAAAACAACGCGCGGAGGCTGTATTTAGCCGCTCTGCGCATCATGGCAACAGGCGGGACTGACGCCGCCGTGCCCGCCGCCGCGCCCGATTTCACCATCACCATGAATTTCACCGAAGGCGGGAGCGATACGATGGAACTGTATCAGCTCGGCGGCGCGCAGTATCTCATCGTCCTCAACGGCGTCAACCAGCAGTTTTATATCTCACGAATGAACCTGCAAAACGATTTTTTAGGCCGGATCGACATGCTCGACCGCGGCGAAGACCTGCCAAGATTGTAAAGGAGGGACGGTTTATGCAAACCATCGCAGCCCTTGCCACACCGCCGCTGTCCGGCGCGCTGGGCGTTATACGGATCAGCGGCGACAGGACGTTTGAGCTGGCGAGAACCGTCTTTACCGCCAAAAACGGTCTCCCCCCAGCGCAATGGCAGCCCCGCTCCCTTGTGATGGGCGGCGTTTTCGTCGATGGAACCTTGTTGGACGAGGGGTTGGCCGTCCGATTTGTCGCCCCCTATTCCTATACAGGCGAAGATATGGTCGAGCTTCACCTCCACGGCTCCATCCCCGCCCTGCGCGCCGTGCTGGAAGCCCTCTATAAAGCCGGAGCCGTTCCGGCCGCGCCGGGCGAGTTTACCCGCCGCGCTTTCCTCTACGGTAAAATGACCCTTTCGCAGGCCGAAGCGGTGGCCGATTTGGTGACGGCAGAAACGCGCGACGCCGCCCGCAACGCCGCGGGGCAGCTGGCTGGGGTCGCCGGGCAGGCTTTCTCCCAATGCTATGACGCGCTGGCCGACCTTTTGGCCAATTTTTACGCAACGGTGGATTATCCCGAAGAAGATATTGAGCCCGGAAAGCCTGCCGAAATATTGCAGGAAGTCTTAAACACATTGGAAACCCTGCTTGCCACGGCGGGAAAAGGGCTTCTCCTCCGCGAAGGGCTGCGCTGCTCCATCCTCGGAAAACCCAATGTGGGCAAAAGTTCGCTGCTCAACGCCTTTGTCGGGCATGAACGAGCCATTGTCTCCCCCCTGCCCGGGACAACCCGCGACACACTGGAGGAAACGGTCACAGCCGGCGGCGTCAAACTGCGCATCACCGACGGCGCGGGCATCCGCGAAACGCAGGACGCCGTGGAATCGGAAGGGGTAGACAGGGCGCGCGGCGCGGCAGAGGACGCCGAGCTTCTTTTTGTTGTGCTGGACGGTTCGGAACCAATGGACGGCGCCGACCGCGCCGTTTTGGATTTCGCGCGTGACCGCAACTGTTTAATTTTGATCAACAAAACCGACCTTCCGCAAAAGCTGGAACGGGAACCGCTCGAAGCCGCCTTTCTGCATGTCTTGCCCATATCGGCCAAGACCGGAGCCGGGTTGGAAACGGTATACAGCACCCTCCGCCGCCTCTACGAAGCAGGCGACACCCTCTACGACGGGTCGGTTCTGACCAACGAGCGGCAAGCCGATGCCATCCGCCGCGCCGCCGACGCCGTGCGCAACGCTCTCAAAGGGCTGCGGGAGGGTATCACCCCCGACGCCGTTTTGGCCGAGTTGGAACGCGCCCTGGCCGCCGCCGGGGAATTGACCGGACGGCGGGTTCGTGAAGAAATCATCAACGGGATTTTCGCCAAGTTTTGCGTGGGGAAGTAAGGGGGGGTGTTCACTATCAATGTATACCGATATATTTATCAAGGTATAATGAATTTGAAGTTTTGGAGGGATAATAAATGCGACTTTCGTTAAGCAATGTGGGTAAGATAAAATCTGCCGATATTGATATACACGGCATCGCCGTTATCGCAGGAGAGAATGCCTCTGGTAAAAGTACCGTGGGAAAGGCTTTGTTTTGCGTTTTAAATAGCCTTAATAGAATGAATGAGCAAATAGAAGGAAACCTCAAACAACGAGTGCATAGCGTCTTATATCAGCAATTGATTGAGGAGGATGAAGACTTAATAGATCCGATTTACTCAAATTTAGCGCATCTTTCATCGTCCTGTGTAAAAAACAAGCAATCTTTTGCGAATGATAAACAAGAGCTAAGCACTTTTATAAATAGTAAAATAGATGAGTTGGGGCTATCAAAGAAAATCCCATATGAAAAAAAAGAGAGTATTGCCGATAGGATATATGATATACTCATGATAACTAAGGAAGAAGCCTTATCCGCTGTTATGCGCAGCAGGTTCCAACTTGAATTTAAAATGAAATTAAATCATATCCGCCGTCCTTCAGAAGCAAGTAGCATAACCTTATCTGTAAGAGAGAAAGAAATCGTCGTCAGTATTACTGATAATGAGAAAGTCTCATTATCAGGTAATGCTTCTTTCGATGACGAGGCGATTTACATTGACAACCCCTTTGTTTTAAACAGAATCAACATCCCTAGAAACCGTTCACACACTCATGAAGGTCACTTATGTTCTTGCTTAAGCATTGAAACATCGCCTGAATCAGTAGAAACCGCAATCGACGGCATTTTAATCTCTAAACGACTTAAAAGGGTTTTTTCTAAGCTAAACACTGTATGTTCAGGTGAGATGTCACTATTTAAAGGTCGTATTGCGGTATATGAAGATGAGGAAGGGTATTCCTTTGATATGGTCAATGTTTCCACAGGCTTAAAAACATTTATTATTATCAAAACTCTATTGTCAAATGGTTCTCTAAAAGAGAATGGTGTATTAATATTGGATGAACCTGAAATCCATCTGCACCCGGAATGGCAGCTTGACTTTGCCGAACTAATTGTATTATTGCATAAAGAATATAATATACACATTCTCCTCACAACACATAGCCATTATTTTCTAGATGCTATTGACGTTTATTCTAAAAAGCATGAAATCATAGAAAAATGTAAATATTATATTGCTGAAAACGAAGGGAAAGATGCTGTAATCAATGATGCTACCGGCAACCTTGAATCGATTTTCTCTAAGTTCGCAAAGCCGTTGCGGTATTTAGAAGATACGAGGTATAATAATGATTGACATAAACAACTACGAAATCCTCATAAAAGCCCAATGTACATTAAGAGAGACTTCAATTAGCAGTCATAACGGACAATTTATGACAAATTCCACATTAAAAGTCATCGGATTTGATGAGGTGAAAAATCAGCATACAAAAAATTGGGGATTAGAGGGTCGAAAAGATATTGACAAACCTGCTTCTAATGATGCACTTTATATGAATTATAAAGGTGATATGTATTTTATTGAGTTTAGAAGCGGGAAGGTAGAAAAAACATTGCCTGACTTAAGACGAAAAATATTTGAAAGCATATTGATATTAACAGATATTATAGAGAAAGGTATAACAAGCATTCGACTCCATTTGAACTACATACTTGTATTCGATGATTCAAGAAGTGAGATATTAAATAAAATTGAAGAAAAAGGCAAGATCGATAAGTTAACATATTTTGAAGGTTTATACTTTAAAAAAGTCCACACTATTTCCAAATCCATATTTGAATCTAATTTCGTAAGTGTATGGGAATCCCAATCCACATAATAAGGAGAATAGTCAAGCCATGATGTCCATGCAAGACTTCATCCTCCGCCTCAACCCCCGGTTTTCCGAGGCCGATAAGGAGCAATGTATCCCCATCGTCAGCAAGATGATCACGCTGGCGCATATCGCCCGCAGGCAGGGTTTGCTGTCTCTGTCCAAAGAGATCGAGGAGGAAGAGCATCTCTTCTTCAAAACGGCGGTCGAAATGGTGCTGGACGGCCGGGAGCCGGAAATGGCCGGGCAGGTGTTGCAGTACCTCATTTTGGCCGACGGCTTTACAGGCGCGCTGCTGCTGGAACGGCTGATCATCAGCGAGGCCGTGCTGGGCATACAGCAAAACAGGAACCCCCATGACGCCGCGCTGGTGTTGGCGTCCATGCTCGGAGAGCGGTATCTGCCGCTGTTTAACCGTTTGTCGCATGAGGATTCCATGCGGAACAGCATCAAACTGATCGATTCGCTGCACGATAAAAAAGCGTGGCCGGAATACATGGTGTTTGAAAAAATGTTGTTAAAACAGCCTGTCGGATGTTTGCAGCGTATCCTGCGGAACATTGACCACCAAACGCTGGGCGTCGCCCTGCATGGCTGCGGGCATGAACTCATCCAAAAAGTCTTGCTGAACGGCGTTTCGCAAAACACCTGCAAACGCATCTGCGAGGATTTTGACTATTACGGGACGCTTTCCGGGGTGGTAACCATCAACGCGCAGACGGAAATCCTGAATGCCATCGATGAATTGGAAAAATCAGGGGAAATCATACCCATATAGGAGGAAGACTGTCATGGACAACACGCAAAAGAGCATGGAGAAACTGGTGGCGCTCTGCAAGGGGCGCGGCTTCATCTATCCCGGTTCGGAAATATACGGCGGGCTGGCCAATACATGGGACTACGGCCCTTTGGGCATTGAGTTGAAAAACAACATCAAGGCGGCTTGGTGGAAAAAGTTCGTCCGCGAAAGCCCTTATAACGTCGGGCTGGATTCCGGCATCCTGATGAATCCCGCCGTTTGGCAGGCTTCGGGGCATTTGAAAAACTTCAACGACCCATTGATGGATTGCCGCAAGTGTAAGAACCGCTATCGTGCCGATCATCTGATCGAAGCGGCGGGCGGCAGCCCCGCCGGGATGAGTTTTGACCAAATGAGCGGCTGGATGGCGGAAAACGGCGTCGTCTGCCCCGATTGCGGTTCTAAGGATTTCACCTCCATCCGCCAGTTCAACATGATGTTCAAAACCTTTCAGGGCGTCAACGAGGACACGGCGGCAACCATTTACCTCCGCCCGGAGACGGCGCAGGGCATCTTTGTGCAGTTTAAGAACATCCTGCGCACAACACGGAAAAAAATGCCGTTCGGCGTGGCGCAGATCGGCAAAAGTTTCCGCAACGAGATCACGCCGGGCAACTTCATCTTCCGCACCCGCGAGTTTGAACAGATGGAAATGGAATTTTTCTGCAAACCAGGCACCGACCTCGAATGGTTTGCCTACTGGAAGGAGTTTTGCAAAAACTGGCTCTTGGGGCTGGGAATGCGTGAGGAAAACCTCAAACTGCGTGACCACGAGGCGGAGGAATTGTCGCACTATTCCAATGCCACCACCGATTTTGAGTTCCTCTTCCCCTTCGGTTGGGGAGAGCTTTGGGGCGTCGCCGACCGCACCGACTTCGACCTGAAAAGCCATCAGGCCGAATCGGGTGAGAATATGGAATATTTCGACCCCGAAACGAATGAAAAATACATCCCCTATGTCATTGAACCCGCCCTCGGCGTCGACCGTATGTTTTTGGCCTTCTTGGTTGACGCATATGACGAAGAGGAGATCGCCGAGGGCGATGTGCGCACCGTCCTGCGCCTCCACCCGGCACTGGCTCCTGTTAAATGCGCCGTCCTGCCGCTCTCGAAAAAGCTGGGCGAAGAAGCGGCCAAACTCTATGCCAACCTGCAAAAGCATTTCAGCACTGAATACGACGAAACAGGCTCCATCGGCAAGCGGTACCGCCGCCAAGACGAGATCGGTACCCTCTTCTGCGTTACCTATGACTTCGACAGTCAGGAAGACAACTGCGTCACCGTCCGTGACCGCGACACCATGAAACAGGAACGCATCCCGGCCGAACGCGTGGCGGCGTATATCGGGGAACGGCTGGCGTATTGACCCTATAGCGTCTTTATGGTAAAATGCACCTAAGCGGAGGGATGCGCCCGACGCTTCACGGAAGAACCCCTGCCGGAGCGGTCTGCCGCAGCCCTGCCATAGAACGCTATGGAAAGGAGCGGATAGCCTATGAAGTTTGTCCAAGCGGTGAAAGAAATTCGCTTGTTGGTCTCCGAAGTTCGGAAACTCGCGATACTTATAACCCAACGGAAAAACGACAAAAGCAAAAAGCCCTCCCGATAGCTACCAACTGACGGAGGGCTTTTGCTTGAACGTTAAGCGGTAGACCGCCATAATCGGCGGTGCGGTTCTTCCGTGTACCCATTATATTCCTTATCAAATATATTGTCAAGCACTTTATAAAGAAAGGATGGTATCCATCTATGAACCAAAACCTACCCCTCCGCGCCGCCGAACTGCGGCTTGAAACCTTGCGCGTCTTCGAGGCGCGGGGCTTCGGGCATGTCGGCGGGGCGATGAGCGTCGTCGAGACGCTGGCCGTGCTGTACAACGGCGTCATGCGGATCCGCCCGGAGCAGCCCGATTGGCCGGAGCGTGACCGCCTTGTGTGCAGCAAAGGTCACGCCGGGCCCGCCGTTTATGCCGCTTTGGCGGCTCGCGGCTATTTTGGAAAAGACCTCTTGAAGACGCTGAACCGCCCCGGCACCACCTTGCCCAGCCACTGCGACATGAACAAGACCCCCGGCGTGGACATGACGACCGGCTCTTTGGGGCAGGGCGTCTCGACCGCCATCGGCCTCGCCATGGGGCAAAAACTGCGCGCCGGCGGGTCGCCGGAGACAATGTCCGCTTCGGCGGGGACGAGGGTTCCGAGAACCTTCCTCATCATCGGAGACGGCGAATGCAACGAGGGTCAGGTATGGGAAGGCTTGATGCTGGCCGCCCATCAAAAGCTGGACAACCTGATCGTCTTCTGCGACAACAACGGCCAGCAGCTGGACGGATACATCAAAAATGTCCTCGACACTGGCGACCTCGCCGAGAAATTCGCCGCTTTCGGATTCTTCACCCAATCGGTTGACGGACATGACGCCAACGCCATTGCGGAAGCAATTTCGTCTGCCGGCAAGGGGGATGCAACGTCACGTTGCCCCTCGATGATCGTGCTGAAGACCAAAAAGGGCTACGGCTGCACCTTCGCCGAGGATCAGGAGTTCAATCACCACATCGCTTTCACGCCGGAGCAGATGGCCGAAGCACTGGCCGCGGCGCAGAAAATGATCGGGGAGGTATCGGCATGAGCGTAACGATTAAAAATGTCCTCCAAGCCGAGGAGAAAATGATGCGCGACACCTATTGCCGCGTTTTGACCGAACTTGCCGGGAAAGATCAAAATATCATGGCTCTCGACGCCGACTTGATGAGTTCGTCCGGCATGAAACCGTTTATGAAAGCCTTCCCCGACCGCTTTGTCAACTGCGGCATCGCCGAGGCCAACATGGTGGGCGTCGCCGCCGGGTTGTCGGCGATGGGGTATGTGCCGTTCGCGCACACTTTCGGCACCTTCGCCACCCGCCGCGTCTGCGACCAAATCTTCATGTCGGCGGCCTATGCCAAACTCAACGTCCGCATCATCGGCACCGACCCCGGCGTTTGCGCCGCTTACAACGGCGGGACGCATATGCCGCTGGAAGACATGGCCGTCCTGCGCGCCATTCCCGAGATGATTTTGATCGAGCCGACCGACTCTGTCATGCTGGAAAACCTGCTGCCGCAAATCGCCGGTCAACGCGGCGTTTACTACATCCGCCTCAACCGCAAAAACGCCGTGGGCGTCTACGAGGCTGGCAGCGCGTTCACCATCGGCAAAGGTGCCGTTCTGCGCGACGGCAAAGACGTCACCCTCTTCGCCTCCGGCATCATGGTGGCCGAAACCCTGGAAGCGGTCAAACTGCTGGAAGAGCAGGGCGTTTCGGCGCGGGTCGTCAACTTGTTCACTTGGAAACCCATCGACGCCGAGCTGATCGTTGAGAGCGCGAAGCAAACCGGAGCCGTTGTCACCTGCGAGAACCACAACGTCGTCGGCGGGCTGGGCTCGGCCGTCGCCGAAGTCCTCGTCAAAAACCGTCCCGTCCCGGTCGAGATGATCGGCGTGCAGGATGAATTCGGCGAAGTCGGCCCGGAGGATTATTTACGCGGGAGATTTAATCTCACTGCCGTAGACATCGCCGCCGCCGCCATGCGGGCTGTAAAGCGTAAACCATAAGGAAGGGTCATTTTATGATAATAATAAAGAAATGCCTGCTGACTGTGCTTGCCGTTGTCTTGGTTATTTCTGCGTCAGGGTGCGGTCAAAGTAACAACACGCAAGAAAAGGACGAGGAGCAAAGCGCGGCTCCTTCCGGCAGGGATGTTTCGTTCTCTCCCGCCCCCGATTCGGACTTTGAGTTTACAACCAATAATGACAATAACGTTATAATCACCAAATACACAGGAGATGGCGGTAATGTCACAGTCCCGGATACGCTGGATGGTAAAACTGTGGTTTCCATCGGCGCGTTTTCGTTCAGAGGTCTTGAAACGCTGACAGGCGTCAAATTGCCCGACAGCGTCACGTCCATCGGCAATTACGCGTTTACCCCCATCCCCGAAGACGCAACCGGTACTTTCGTCACGGTAAACAGCTCATTAAGAACTATCGTCATGGGCGGCAACGTCACAACAATCGGCGAAGGCGCGTTTTACAGCTGCTTTATGCTTGAGAGCGTCAATATCCCCGACAGTGTCACTTTTATCGGCAAAGAAGCGTTCAGGGGATGCAGAGCATTGAAAAGTGTTAATATCCCGGATGGCCTTACAGAAATCGGATACGGCGTTTTTAACAGCTGCTCTTCGCTGGAAAGCGTCACCATCCCCGATAGCGTAACCAATATCGCCCAATACGCTTTTCATATCTGTACAGTGCTTAAAGAAATCAAAGTAGGCGCGGGGAATGATTTTTACACCGATATTGACGGTGTACTGTTCAGTAAAGACCAGAAAACGCTCCTGCATTATCCGGCGGCTAAACCAGGTACGGAATACGCAATACCCCAAACCGTAGTATCCATAGAAGAAAGCGCGTTTCAATATAACAGTTTCCTCACCGGGGTAACAATACCACAAAGCGTGACATTCATCGGATACAATGCGTTTTATGACACTAAATCGCTTTTAAGCATAACAATCCCCGACTCCGTGACGTCAATCGGCGGAAACGTTTTCGCAGGCGGCGAATCCCTTGAAAGCGTGACGGTAGGCAGCGGTATAACGGTGATTGATGACCGTATGTTTCAAGCGAATAAGTCGCTTGTCAGCGTAACATTGCCGGACGGTCTGACAAAAATAGGCGGTTATGTGTTCGGCTCGTGTAAGTTGTTAAAGGAAATTAACATACCAGCAAGCGTAACAGAAATCGCGGACGACGCGTTTGCGAACTGCGATTCGCTCCCCGGCGAAACAAGGCAAAGAATCCTGCAAATCAACCCCAACGCTGTGTTTGTGCAGTAAGTATATGATAAAAGTTCCGGTTTTTATCGCTTGCAAATGACACGATTCTTCTGTATGATAAAAGGGAAGGCTAAACAGGGGGGTTATATAATGTCTGAATATAAAATCAATCTACAATGGGATCAAGATGCTTCCGTGTGGATCGCCACCAGTGACAGTGTTCCCGGTCTTGTTTTAGAATCTGGCTCATTCGATCTTCTTTTAGAGCGTGTCCGTTATGCGGTTCCTGAGCTGTTGGAAATGAACGGCATAACCCGTTCTGATGTCCCATTATGCTTTATATCAGAACGCCATGAGAGAGCGTATGCGTAGTGGCGGAGTATGAAAAGAAGGTACGGCAAATTTTGAAAGAGAATGGTTGCCGATTTGAACGCAGAGGAAAAGGGGATCATGATATTTGGTACAGCCCCATCACAAACAGACCTGTAACGGTTGATAGCAAAATTAAATCCCGTCATACAGCAAATCATATCCTTAAGGAAAGCGGAATTTCTTATAAGTTCTAAACCATCCTAGGAGGCCGTGCCATGAACGAAGCCATCAATACCCGCCGTTCCGTCCGCAAATATAAGGCGGATCAACCGATCACAAAAGAGCAGCTCGACCGGCTGCTCCACGCTGCCATGCTCGCCCCTTCGGCCTGCAACTCCCGCCCGTGGGAGTTCATCGCCGTCACCAAGCGGGAGGTTTTGGACGAGATCGCGCGGGTGCATCCATACGCCAAAATGTGCGCGACGGCCACAGCGGCGATCATTGTCGTGGCTCTGCCGCAGAAAGGCGAGAGCAAGCCGGAAGGCTATTTCCCCCAAGATTGCGGAGCGGCAACGCAGAATGTTTTATTAGAGGCCGCAGTCATGGGACTGGGCACATGCTGGTGCGGGGTTTATCCGCGGGAAGCGCGCATGGCCGAGATGGCGGAGCTCTTCGGCATCCGCCAACCCAAGCTGCCGTTCTGCGTCATCGCCGTCGGCGTCCCGGACGAAACCCCGGCGCAAAGAGGTTTCTTTGAGGAAGACAAGGTGAGGTATGTCGTATGATGGCTAATCAGGACTTGGAGTAATCGCAGAGTAATCTAAAACCGGAACGGTGACCCCGTTCCGGTTTTAATTGCTTAATATTCTACCCGGCTTAGTTTGGCAAGTATTCTCAGCATTGTATCAAGATACTCCTGCAAGGCATCCGCGTCGTCCCACAATTCATCCTCAAACTCATCCGCTCGTTCCGTCCATTCTATGAGTTTCTCCATTTGCGCCAAATACTCGGACATAAGAGCCAAGTCTGCCGGATTGTCCTTATACTGATTGAGCAGGTTGATGTAACTGTCCACCCAATCCTCATACTCTTGAAGAAACTCCCGCCATTTGATGTTTCCCGGATTGCCGTCGTCCGGCGCAGCGGGATTATCAACTGGTTTATTTTTCGGCTCGTCGATTCTAATCCACATGGTGTCATTATCCTTATACGTTACTGAGATTTTATATCCAGCCTCATTGTTTGCGTGAAAATAATCATCTCCTTTTCTGTAATTTACCGTGAACCCCATACTCCTGCATTCATCGACATATGTATCGTATTGCTCTCTCGTTGTTTCGCCTACATCAATAACAAACCCATATGATGCTTCCCATGATACCTTCCCAATATTTGACTTTGGAATGGGCAACAGTTTGGCAATTTCACTGTCAGGCCATTTGAATTCGGAAAAGATAATTGTGGGTTCAACATCCTCCACTTTGTCTTTTTCCTTCTTTTCCTTCTCGCAATTGGATGAAAGAGCCGCGATTAGAACTACGCATAGTAGCAGAATCAGGATTGCGAATAAGACTTTCTTCATTTGGATGCCTCCTATAGTGTGTTTTGCATACAATATCATAACACCGTGGTATATGTCAAGGTGCTATATATCATTTTGTTATCCCGTCTTGTAAAATGAGGTCAGGGGTGTTGGTATGACGCATAAAATCCAGTTCGGGCTTCGGTTCGATGAAGAGACGCTGATCGAAATCAAAAAAATCGCGGAAGAGGAAAACCGCTCTTTGAATAACCTGATCGAGTATTTGGTGAAACAATATATCAAAGAAAAAAAGGGTGATGGCAACGATTAGTCTCACCCTGATATATGCAAACCAAAACCGGAACGGCTGCCGTTTCGGTTTTATTACTTGCAAAAACCCGAAACCTTCTATATGATAGACCTAACACAAACACTCGGGAGGGCTGCGTTATGGACAACCGCGTTTTCATCGCGCAATGCGATACTTACGATCAGGCCGAGGCCGCCGTTGGGCGCGTTTTAGACGCGTTCGGCGGGGCGGAGGCCATCCTCGGCGGGAAAAAGCGCGTCTTGGTCAAGCCCAACCTCATCATGCCCAAGAAGCCCGAATCGGCCGCGACGACCCACCCTGCCGTGATCGCGGCGATCTGCACCGCCTTTGTCAAGGAGGGAGCCGAGGTGACCATCATCGACTCGACCGGGGGACCGCATTCAAAACCTGTCTTAAAAATGCTGTACGGCAAGTGCGGCATGAAAGAAGCCGCCGCGCAGAGCGGGGCTGTTTTGAGTTTCAACACCAAAAACCGCACGGTGAAAATCCCGGACGGGCGGATCATCAAGAAGGCCAGCATCCTCGCCCCGGTGCTCGACGCCGAGCTGGTCATCACCGCCGCCAAAGCCAAGACGCACAGTATGCAAGCCATGACCGGCTGTATGAAAAACCTCTTCGGCTGTGTGCCGGGGATGGGCAAGCCTGTTTTACACGGCAAATACCCCAAACGCACCGACTTTGCCGGGATGCTGGTTGACCTTTGCGAGTTTATCAAGCCCGCTTTCTCCATCCTCGACGGGGTTTGGGGGATGGAAGGCGCGGGGCCGACCGGCGGCGAACCCAAGCATTTGCGCGTCATCGCCGGGGGGTTGAATCCTTACGCCGTCGATGTGGCGCAGTGCCACCTGATGGGTCTGCGGCTCGACAGCGTCTATTCCATCACCGAAGCCGCCAGCCGCGGCCTCGCGCCCAACGACCCGGCGCAGCTCGAATGGCTGGGCGACGATCCCGCCCCCCTGCGCCAGCAGTTCACCCCCGCCATCAAACATAAATCCGGCGCGGTTCCGAAGGTTTTGGATAACTGCATCCTCTGCGGCGACTGCGTGCGCATCTGCCCGCAGAAGTGCATGGCAGTCAAAGAGAAACAGATCGTTGTGGAAGAAAAAAAGTGCATCCGCTGCTATTGCTGCCATGAGTTCTGCCCGGCCAAAGCCATTTCGGTCGAATGACCATCCTGTGTGAAAAAGCCCCGGCCAAGATCAACCTCTCGCTGGACATCTTGGCCAAACGCGACGACGGTTACCACGATTTGCGGACGGTCATGGCGTCGGTGTCACTGTGCGACGAACTGACCGTAACCCTTGCCCCCTGCCAAGCGGGGGCGGAACGGTTTACCGCCGCCGCCGAGGGCGTAAAGGGTGAAAACCTCGCCGCCCGGGCGGCGGAGCTTTTCATGCGGAGCAACGGCATTTCCGGCTGGAGCGCGGACATTCAAATCGAGAAGCGCATCCCCGTGTCGGCCGGATTGGGCGGCGGTTCGAGCGACGCCGCCGCGGTTTTACGCGCCTTAAACGGTTGGCGGCCGATGCCGCCGGAAGGGCTGGCGGAGCTGGCTCTCAACCTCGGTTCCGATGTGCCGTACTGTCTGCGCGGAGGGGTTTGCCTTGCGCAGGGGCGAGGTGAAATTTTATCACCGCTGCCGCCATTGCCGGACTGTTGGATCGTCCTCATAACGCCGCCGGTCGCGGTTTCAACGGCGGAGGCATTTCAGCTGTGGGATACATTAAGCCCGTTTCATCAAGAAATGGCGCGGATGTCGGGCAATGTCTTTGAAGCGGTAATCAAACTCCCGGAAATAGAGCAAATCAAGCAAATCCTGCTGGAAGCGGGTGCGGCGGAAGCCATGATGAGCGGCTCCGGGTCAACCGTTTTCGGCGTTTTTACAGATGAAACAGAGGCCAACAAAGCATTTGAAACGCTTCACATTCACTTTCCAAAAACATTTTTAGCAACACCTGTATAAGCGAATCTGTCCTTGCCGATAATGATTATACGAGCTGCTCCATCGGCTCGCAGGAAGTGAAAATTCACTTTTCACTTCCGACCGCGAGACGCGCATGGAGCGTGACATTATCATTATGAAAGCAGGGAATTATTATGAACACAAATCGTTTCAAACCGTGGGAGATCGCCCTCTGCATCGGCCTTGTTGTCTCGCTTTTGGTTTCAACGGCCGCCGCTTGCGCAAACACAGACATTTCGGAAAAATTGATCCGGCTGCATGTCGTCGCCGCGTCGGACAGCGAAGAAGATCAAACCCTCAAACTGGCCGTGCGCGACGAAACGCTGGCGGCATTGAGCATCCCGCTGAACGGCGTCACCGACGTTAAAGACGCCGAACGCGTCATCACTGAGAACATACCCGCTCTCGAAGCCCGTCTGCGAGGTTTCTTGGAGGAGCAGGGGTCAACGCAATCGGTCACGGTTTCGCTCGGGCGGGAAGCCTTCCCAACAAGGGAATACAGCACTTTCGCCCTCCCCGCCGGCCCCTACACCTCGCTTCGGGTTACCCTTGACGGCGGCGGCGGCCAAAACTGGTGGTGCGTTGTCTTCCCGCCCCTTTGCGCCGCAACCGCTATGGAACGCCTGCCCGACGAAACCCGTGCCGCCGGATTGACCGAAAACGACATCGCGCTGATTACACAGGCCGACGAAACCTATGTCGTACGGTTTAAGCTGGCCGAATGGCTGGGAAGCATTAAGAATTGGTTCACGCGGAAGTAGATTGGATTAATTGCATAACAGATTGCCATTGAATGGTGGCAATCTGTTTTTCTTGTAAAATGAACTCTTACATGATAAAATAGAGACATCTATAGGAATATAGGAGGAATGTCATATGATGTATCCATTTATAACCCTTTCTGATGAAACTCTGATAACCCACTCCCATCTCATCGAAGCAGACGGAGAGAAGGTTGTTGAAGTTCACTTTGAACGCCCGATTTTTGGGGGATTCGATATGGCGCGATGTTCTTTACCGTCCTATGAGTGGATCATGAGAGATGGATACTCCGATGATGAGATCGCCGTTTTTGAACGTATGTGCCGGGAAGGCGCGCACATTTTCTATAAATACGCGGAGTTAGGGGGAGCCGACGTTGCCGACACTGTAATCGCCGAGAATATGGAAGCTCTGCGAGAACTTGCGAAATTATAGATTGGATCAACACTCATATTACAGTGCCGTAACTACCCCCTCGCAATCACAGCAACCCCCCGCCTGCGCCAAGCGTTTGCCTGGCCTCGGCGGGGGATTTTTCAAGCTGCTATGGTTTTTACTGAATCACCGGATTCATCAGATACAGGGAGCCATCCCCGGTGAAAACCGTAACGCCTTTTGCTTCAAAACTTAGTGCTGTGGCTCCCTTCAAATCAAACGCAAACCCGCCGGAAAACCCGTCCGGTATATCCGCTTCATATAAAATAACGCCGTCACGGCTGCCGTTGCGTATCGTCAGCATGGCTCCTGCGGTATCGTTTCCGCGGGTAAAATATACCCCGTCAAAAGACACTTTGGTTCCGGTCACATTTAACATAAGCGTATTGGCTTTTATCGCGCTGTTTATATCCCTGACTCTCAACGCCTGCGAGTACACATTCATTTCATTGCCGAAATCGTCTTTTGGTTGCGGGATACCGGCAACACCGTCCATACTCGACCACCACAAGGTTCTGTCCCACTCGCTGTTGTTGACCAAAGAGACGCCGTCGCGGATGGTGAAGCCGGGGGAGAAGATGCTCACGGTGTCGGTGCTGCCATCCCATGTCACTTCGCAGCCGAGCAGTTTGGAGATGGCCTTCAGCGGAACGAAAGTCGTGCCGTTATAGACGATGGGGGCGGTGGGGTTGCCCATGGAGTCGTTCAGCGATTGAACCTCGTTGTCCAGCTTGATGGTGAAGTCGGGGCGCATCACCGCGTTGATGTTCACGATCACGGGAGCCGCCGCGACGGCCAAAGGAATGAAGGAAACCACGAGAGCCAGCGCGAGGATGGACTTGACCGAGATTTTTGCGTTGAGGAACTTTTTCATTGTGAATCTCCTTTTTTTGTTTATTGGGAAAATATGTGCATCGTATTTGTTTCGCCGTCCCATTCGATATGGGTTCCGAGCCGCCTTGAGATGGCTTCCAGCGGAAGGTATATCGTATCCGCATAGACGATCGGGTTTATCTCACCGTTCATCGCGTCGCGGAAGTGCTGGATCTCGTTGTCCAGCAAGACGGTGTAATCCGGCCGCATGACCGCCTCGATGGTCAGCGGTTCGGCATCCGAACCTGTCATGATGACCCCGGCTGTGATACCTCCCGCCACGAGAAGGCTTCCCGCGATGGCGGCAGCTTTCGCTCCCAGCGAAAACCCCGCTGTTGCAGCGGTCACCGCCGAACCGCCGCTTATGCCCGCCGCGGCCGCGGCTGCGGCAATGCTTTCCCATAACCCCTCTATCAATTCCGGCGGCATTTCAAAGGTTTGCACGGGTGCTTTGAGGATGGGCGTTAAGGGCAGCGGCGCGGTGGCGTATAGCTTTGTCCCTTCCTCTTTGTTGAGCCGTTCCAGTTCTTTCCGAATTTTGTCCCGCGCCAGAAAGAGACGTTTTTTCACGGTGTTTTCGTTCGCGCCGAGGTATTCGGCCACCTGCGCAATGGTCAGCTGTTCGTAGTAGTAGTAATACACGCAAAGCCTTTGTTCATCGGGAAGGGCGTCTACAATCTCCACGATCATCCGGGATGTTTCGGCATTGTCAAGGGATCGATCGGGGAGAAGGACGGGATCGGTTTCTTCGGCAAAGCCGGTTTCTTCAACTTCTTCCGGCTCAGAAGCCGTTATTTGCCCTCTTTTCCGAAGGGCGTCCGTACATTTGTTGGCGGTTATGCGGTTGATCCAAAAACCAAACGCTTTCGGTTCTTGCAGCCCGGATATTTTCTCACATACGGTGATGAAGACGTCCTGTGTAATATCTTCGGCATCCTCTTTATCCCGCATGATTTTCAAAGCGAAATAATACACCTGCTTGGCATATTCCCGATACAACGCCTCAAAAGCTGCCTCTTCACCATTTTGCGCCGCCGCCACCATTTCGGCCAATTTGTTTTTTTCCAGTTGCTTTTCCAATTGTTTACCACCTCCACCCCCCTATTATAAAGGACGATTGAAAAACAGGCAAGGTTCCCTCCTTTGGGAATTTTTTCATAAAAAAGACTCCCCGCAAAGAAAAGCGGGAAGCCTTTGGGTTATCAATTCAATCGCCCAATCGCTTCACAAACACATCCAGCATCCGTCGGATGCAGCGGCTGAACCTGCCTTCCGGGGAGAGCCTTTGGGCAAGTTTGGGGCTGAACTTGTAGTACAGCTTAACGAACAACCGACCGGGACGGCTATGAATCAGCGATTCGTCACGGTAACGGCGCAGGCGGCAGACTTCGGG
Source organism: Oscillospiraceae bacterium (assembly GCA_009782475.1). GTDB lineage: Bacteria > Bacillota > Clostridia > Oscillospirales > UBA929 > UBA929. The sequence continues at coordinate 31,931 of WRIZ01000003.1, forward strand.
GGCTTCGATGTCCCCGTAAACGGCCGTTGCGATATAGCAATGCTTCATTTTCTTCGACGGTTCGCCGCTTTCATGGTTTTCGGCGATCGGTTTCATTTGGAAGGTGTTTTTCAGGTTTTCGCTCCTGGCGAAGCAGGGCATCGTCCTGCATTTCTCTATAAAGGCCACGGCACGGCCGTGGTTTGGGATTTTGTTCGGTTCGGTGCGCGAATAGAGAGCCGTCGGCAGGATGAGAATGTATTCATACACCGCCATCAGTCCCAGCACCGGAGAGCTTGCGTCTAAATGGAGGAAATCGCCCCCCAAGCCGGTGGCCGACGGGAAATGCCTTTGCTCCGCCGCCGTGACGCGGTTGTTTTCGTCAACCTTGATATACCGATAGTAATCATACCCGTTGACCGCCGTCCGGTAAGCCTCCATATGCGGCACACCCGCCGGGTTTTGGGTAAAACTGAGAACTTCGTTTTTCTGCGCGCCGGTGGTGAGTTTAAGCATCCATGTTCCCATCAGGCGCGAAAGGTCGCCGTTGCGAACCTCCGCCATATTGGCAAACCCCGATTGGAAATACTCCCGTATACGGCGGCAGCAGCTTTCGCAAAGCTCGTTGAACCCGTCCTGTTTGTCGGGCGGGAGGGCTTCGCTCATTTTCCTCCATTCGGTCAGCAGTTCCTTATCCAAAATGGGCTGGATGTTAAAGTCTTTGGAGATCGGATATAAAAAGGTGTTGCTGTTCGGATACCATTGGTAAATCTTGAGTTCCAAAAAGACACGCGGATCAACCGATTCCACCGACATCCGGCACGAACCGTCCAATGCTTCCCAATATGTTGCGCTCCACTCCGGCTCGATCGCGGCGTTTCCGGTATCAAACAAAGCCTTGGCTTCGGTATAAGCATAATCGTCCAAATTGCGGATGGCCGAATGTTTTAGATTGTGCGTCTTGGCCAAAATCGAGCCCCATTGGGCTTTCACATTGCCCGCTTCACCGGCCAGTATCTCACCGAAAAGTTTGTGGGCAAGGTCATATTTGCCGTTTCCCAGGGCTGCATTCGCTTCGGCAAAGGTGCTTTCCACCCCGTCCGGCGTTGTTGCGCTTACCGTTATATTTTGCTCCCGCTGGAGTTTTTCATAAGACAGCTTGGCTTCCTCCACGCCGATTTTGCTGCCGCAGAACGAACAGAAACCTACTTTCCCGGAGCCTTCAAGCTGTATGACTTGGTTACACCGCGAGCATCTTCCCGTGATCAGTGCCATGGCGCACCCCCTCCTTAGCGTATGATATACGGACCCCAAACAAAGACGGTTATGTCCGTTGTACATTTGATGTCGCGGCCGGCCGCCATGGTGACGGTATACAAATGATTGGGTGCCAATGTCCCGCCGTTGTCCAGCGTACCCGCGTCCGTCATATCAATCAGCCCGGGAGAGCTTGTTGCCGAAACGGTTCCGATTCCCAGCCGGAGCATGACCTGCGTCCCCTGCGGAATGTGCAATGTTTTGTCCTTACCGACTTCCAGCCGGGCAAAAGGCCACTCGGCTTCGCCAGACGAGGTTGTCTGCGCCATGATCCTTGCCACGATGTCGGCAATGAAAGCCTCGTTGTGGATCAGCTCGTCCACATTGACAGGGCTTGAGCCTCCGGGCATCGAAGCGATCTTGTCATATTGCTGCTGGATACGTTCGGCGATGTCCTGCATTTGCGCGTTGATTTTTTCCTCAACGGCGGATTCGATGTTGGCATTGATCTCCGGGAACATGGCTTCGAGGTAGCTGAGCGAGACGAGCGGGTCTTCTTTTCCGCCTATATCGGCTCCAATCGAAAAAAAGCCCACGGTCAGAGCCATCACAATGAAAAACGCCGCCGCGCCTATGACTGATTTCTTTTGTATCATGGGGCTGCCTCCCTGACTATGTATTGGGGGATAATCCCCCTATGCGTTCAATCCAAAGCTGACGGATAACGCCGAATCGACCCGGTGCATCAGAGACTCGTCCAGCCTCCCCATCCGTTCTTTGAGCCGTTTTTTGTCGATGGTTCGCACCTGCTCCAGCAAGACGACCGAATCGCGCGATAAACCATAGGTACGGGCAGACAGCTCAATATGGGTGGGCAGGCGTGCTTTGCCGATCTGGCTTGTGATCGCCGCCGCGATGACGGTGGGGCTGTGGCGGTTGCCGACGTTGTTCTGCACAATCAAAACCGGCCGTATGCCGCCCTGTTCGCTGCCCACAACCGGGCTGAGGTCGGCGTAATAGATGTCGCCCCGCTTGACAGGCTGCTCGGCCTGTTCAATCGCCGGAAGTGTCCCTAAGCGAATGCTTACGCTGGCGTCCATGGTTTCACCTCTCTGTGTTTCGCGTGTCACGCCGGTTGGCGTTTCCCGCTAGGATACTTCCATTTTCCCACAGAAAGACCGCGATTATACGCAACTAGGATTATATCACATGAATGTCCGGTTTGCAAGTCTTACTCAAACATTGCGTTCACCGTCATAAACCCGTTTACATACAGCTCGGCATTGACCGGGTTCAGCGTATCCGTGTCAAACCACGACCGAACTTCGATGATCGTATCCCCCTGCGTCAAGCGCGTCGTGACCGCCGCCAGCGAACGCCCGGCGCGCTTTTCTTTCCCTGTTTGGGTGATATAGCCCGATTTCCACTGATTGAGGATAAAGGGCAGGCTTTCCATCGGAGAAAATCCTGTCCCCGGCAGCGGCCCCATTTCCAAAATCATGCCGCCGTATGTAAGCGACGCCCCGCCCGCGCCGATCTCGGCTTCGATCCCCGCGATCAGCCCGGGGGAAAGAACCTTCATCCGTCCGCCGCCGTCCGGCCGATGGGTATACTCCACCCCGAAATCCAGCACACGGTCGCCGAAGTCGGTGCGCAGCGTCACAGTGTACACCGCTTCAACCGGCGCGGCGTAACGCTCACGGATCTGCTCGGCGATCTCCTGCCCGCCGCCCGAACCGCACCCCGCCGCCAGTATGGTCAATGTCATCAGTAAGCATAGTACCCGTATGCGCATTGTCATCCTCCTGTTAAAAGCAGGGCTTTCGGGAGTTTCCCCAGCACATCGCTTGCCGTCATGCCCCGCTCCCCGATCTCCTTCTCGCAAATGTCCCCGGCCAGCCCGTGGAGGTAGACGGCGGCGGACGCCGCGTCAAACGGGGAAAGCCCCTGCGCCATCATCGCCGCGATCAGCCCGGCCAGCACATCCCCGCTGCCGCCTTTGGCAAGCCCCGGCCCGCCCGTCGTATTTTTCCGGGGGGGTTCTCCGGGCTCGAATACCAGTGTTTCATGACCTTTGAGAACCAGCACACAGGGATATTTCTCTATATAAGCCAACCCGCCCGCTTCGCGCCCATGTGTGATAGCTCCGCCCATGCGGATAAATTCGCCTTCATGCGGGGTTTGGACAAGGGGACAGTTCAGTATATGCCCGGATCGATTGTTTATGCCGTCGGCGTCGAGCACCAGCGGGGTATCCCTTTCCATTAGCAAGGCAATCAGCCGCTGTAAATCAGGGCTTCTGCCCAGTCCCGGGCCGCAGACGCAGACGTCGGCTTTGGCCAGCTGGCGTTCGATCCACGGAAACGATTTTTCGTTCAGCCGTCCCTCTTCGTCACACGGCAGCGGAAAGCACATACACTCCCGCGCGCCGGAAGCCACCTGCCCCCATACACTCTCCGGCAGCCCGAGCGTCACCAACCCCGCCCCGCCCCGTACGGCGGCCAACCCGCAAAACCATGCCGCGCCGGAAAAGCCCGTGCTTCCGGCCAGCACCAAAACACGCCCGAAATCCCCCTTATGGGAGGTTTTCGGGCGCGGCGGCAGTAAGTTTCGCACAAAGCTGTGTGTGATGGTTTGCATCAGCTCTTGATTTTACTGCGGATGTATTTGCGGAAGGCTTCCAGCATTTTTTCACTCGGCTCAAAGATCAGGAGGGTGCGTTTGCCGTCTTTGGCGTTGTAAAGGGCAAACCACCGCCCCGGTGCTTCGGTGTGGCTGGATACGTCCACAACATTGGAAATGGTTTGCGATTCATACTCGTTTTTATATTCCGGCTTATATGGGGCTAAAATGTCAAAATTCCGGCAATCGACCGTAAACATACGCTTCCGCGTCCTGCGCCCCATGATCCTGTCCACATCCATCTCCCCGTTGGTGACGATGTATTCAAATTCCAAATTGAGGCGGCGGAAGAGGATGATCATCCCCCAGCCCGCGCCGACAATGGTAAACGGCAGAAGCATGGTCACATCCACCCCGGTCATGCCGGTGATGAAGATGGGAAGCAGCATGGCGATCACCGCCGCCGCCGAGAGGAAAAATTTCTGCGACCATATCTTTGCGGTGGGTTTCCGCGCCACCATATATTCTACAAATACATCGCCCATTAGGGGGTGACCTCCTTTGGGGGTTATTCAGTTTCTACCCCATTATAATACAGCTCATTACACTCCAAGTCAATCTCGTCATTCCAACTGATACCGTATCCTCCTGTGTCCACTTTTACCTGCTGGAATAATCCGTTTATCTCTTTAAGCGAGTTAAACGGCATCCATTTGCTGAACAATGGATTTATGTCATAGTTTCGCTTCTCACCATTTTGGAACTCTACATATATTGTATAATCTAAATACGGCGTCACATTTTTGACCTTATGAAACATTTCAAATCCCCCTATTCCAACGGCGGCAGTTGACGGAACAGTTGCGTGTTCCATATCTCCAGCAATTCTGCCTTATGATTTTTCATCCATTCAAGCACAAGGCTCAATGCTTTACTGGGCAAATCTCCCTCCAGCATTTCAAGGGTTTGTATGTCTATTACTCCTAGGTATTCTCCGTATATTACGTGAATATGCGGCGGGTTATGCTCGCTTTGCCGAAAATACATTTTAACGATAAGACCGTAAAACCTAGATATAACAGGCATAGCAGCACTCTCCTTTGCTTGTTTCTGTTATTATACCACCATCATACATTGATAGCAAGCGTTCTGCGCGCACAAAACAGAGCGGGGTTTCCCCCGCCCTGTGGTTGGTTTTGTTAGGGTAAGCGGCGTTTGAAGTATAATGTGTGCTCATACCTACTATTGCTAAGTGTAGCTGACACAAGTTCCCAACCCTCTGAGCCCAATGAATTAGCCTTTTCTATCATTTCGTCTAGAGTCCAATTATACTCAAGAGTGGTATACTCCCAACGCTCAATCCCCTTTGCATCCGATACGCCCGAGGGGTTGAGATTGGTCACGGGAAAATCGACGGCGGGTGGGTTGTCGGTTTCGTTGCTGCCGCCGGGTTGCTCGACGGACGTTTGATTGTCGTCCGGGGGAGCGGCGGATGTACAGGCGGCGAGGGAGAGCGCGAGGAGGAGGGCGACGGCGAGGGTGATTGAACGTTTCATGGGGGTTACCAGCCTTTCATTATAACATTGGATTTTTCTTGACAAGAGGGTAAATTGTATGCTACAATAAGAGTGTAGCAGGTATGTCTGCGGACGGTCTGCCAATAAGACGTTACAATGTAACCGTCAGCCTTGCAGGGGGGACGGTTACATTGCTTTATGCGACGTCAGTACCATGACCAGCAACCCAATCAGAAAACTGATTATGTAGCGAAGAATCACGAAGACGCGCTTTTTCACCCTGTAAACCACCTCCCTTACCATGACGTTCGATGGCAGGTAGGCAGGCCGTCCGCGCACACACCTAATACATAAATATAATGCCCTGTCTAATTAAACAGGGCATTATTTAATAGCCTACTCTCCCAAAATCTCCAGCACGGCCATTTCGGCGGCGTCGCCGCGTCTCGGGCCGATGCGGGTGACGCGGGTATACCCGCCGCTGCGGTTTTCAAAGCGGTGCGCCAGTTCTTCAAAGAGTTTCCGCACGGCGTCCTCTTTGGTGATGAACGACATGGCCTGACGGCGGGCGGCAAGGGTGCCGGTTTTACCGAGGGTAATCATCTTCTCCACCAGCGCGGCAACGTCTTTTGCCCGGGTGACGGTGGTTTCCAAGCGTTCCTTCTCTATAGCCGCCGTCACAAGACCCCGCAGCATTGACATGCGGTGAGCCGTCGGGCGGCTTAATTTACGTGTTCCGGGCATACCTATATTTCCTCCCTAAGAGACAGACCCATCGTCTGCAATTTGTTGATGACTTCCTCCAAGCTCTTCCGGCCGAGGTTGCGCACCTTCATCATATCGCTCTCGCTCTTGGCGACCAAGTCTTCCACGATGTTGATCCCGGCGCGTTTGAGACAGTTGAAGCTGCGGACGGACAGATCGAGTTCCTCGATGGTCATTTCGTACATTTTATCGCGCTGGGACTCCGGCTTGACGACGACCGTACTGCTCTTGCCCAGCTCCTCGCTCAGGTCGGTGAAGATCATCAGCAAGTCGGCTAAAATCTTCGCGCCCAGCGAAACGGCGTCGCGTGCCGAGAGGGTGGAATCAGTCCAAACTTCCAGCGTCAGCTTATCGAAGTCGGTCATGTTGCCGACGCGGGTGTTCTCGACCGAGAAATTGACTTTCAGCACCGGGGTATAGACGCTGTCAACCGGGATCAGCCCGATCACGGCCTGCGGCGGCTTGTTGCGCTCGGCCGGTATATACCCGCGCCCGTGGCTCATGGTCAGTTCCATGTCCAGCCGGCCGTCTTCGGCCAAAGTGGCAATATGCAATTCGGGATTGAGGATTTCCACGTCGCTGTCGGTGCGGATGTCGCCCGCTGTGACCTCACCCTCGCTATTGGCTTCGATGTAGACGGTTTTCACGCCGGGGGAATGTATTTTGGCGATGATGCCTTTGATGTTTAAGATCAGCTCGGTGACGTCTTCCTTAACCCCCGGAATGGTGGAAAACTCATGGTGGACGCCGGCGATCTTCACGGTTGTGACCGCCGTGCCGGGCAGAGACGATAACAGGATCCGGCGCAGGGAGTTGCCCAGCGTCGTCCCGTAACCGCGCTCCAGCGGCTCCACAATAAATTTTCCGTAAGAGCTGTCTTCATCCGTTCCAATACACTCAATACGCGGCTTCTCTATCTCAATCATGTGATCGCTCCTTCTTCATCGTGTATTTTAGGATCAGGAAACAGCGGTTATTTGGAATACAACTCGACGATCAGATGCTCTTCGATCGGCAAATCAATGTCCTCGCGTACCGGCAGGGCGACAATGGACGCTTGGGCGTTGTCGCGGTCAAGCGACAGCCACTGCGGGATGGGGCGGGAGGCATTGTTCTCCATGACCGTCTTGAATTTATCCAAGCCGCGGCTCTTGTTGGAAAGAGCCACCGTCATGCCGGGTTTGACAAGGAAGGACGGGATGTTGACACGCCGGCCGTTGACGGTTACGTGACCGTGGTTCACGGCTTGGCGGGCTTCGGCGCGGCTCATAGCAAAACCAAGGCGGTAGATCACGTTGTCGAGGCGGCGTTCGAGCAGGGAGAGCAGATTGTCGCCTGTTTGGCCGCTCATGCCGGTGGCCATATTGAAGTATAGCCCAAATTGCCGCTCCAGTACACCATAATGACGGCGGGCTTTTTGCTTTTCGCGGAGCTGGGTGCCGTATTCGCTGGGTTTCTTGCGTCCCTGACCGTGCTGCCCAGGGGCATAAGCGCGGCGGTCAACGGCGCATTTTTCCGAATAACAGCGGTCGCCTTTGAGGAACATTTTCAGCCCCTCGCGGCGGCATTGGCGGCACACCGCGTCGGTATATCTAGCCATATTACACTCTCCTCCGTTTCGGCGGACGGCAGCCGTTATGCGGGATGGGCGTCACGTCTTTGATCATGGTCACGTCCAAACCGACAGCCTGCAATGCGCGGATGGCGGCCTCACGACCCGAACCGGGGCCTTTGACATAAACCTCGACCGCTTTCAGCCCGTGCTCCATGGCCGCTTTGGCGGCGGTTTCGGCGGCGGTTTGGGCGGCAAACGGCGTTGATTTGCGGCTTCCGCGGAACCCCAGCCCGCCCGACGACGCCCACGAAAGGGCGTTGCCCTGCACGTCGGTAATGGTCACCATGGTATTGTTGAAAGAGGAACGGATATGCACCGTGCCCTTCTCAATATTCTTTTTCTCGCGGCGTTTTCTGCTGACGCCCCGTTTTGCCTTGGGTTGAGCCATTGTTCCGTTCCCTCCTTATTTCTTCTTGTTGGCGATGGTGCGCTTGGGCCCTTTGCGGGTTCGGGCATTGGTTTTGCTCCTCTGCCCCCGCACCGGCAACCCTCTGCGATGCCGCAGCCCGCGGTAACTGCCGATCTCGATCAAACGCTTGATGTCCAAAGCGACGTCACGGCGCAGGTCACCCTCCACTTTGAGGTCTTTTTCAATGACCTCGCGCAGTTTGGCAACCTCTTCCTCGGTCAGCTTCTTCACGCGTGTGTCGGGGCTGATGCCTGTTTGAGCGAGTATTTTGCTGGCGGTGGAACGGCCGATCCCAAAGATATAGGTCAGTCCGATCTCCACGCGCTTTTCATTCGGCAGGTCTACGCCGGCAATACGTGCCATATGATTTTCCTCCTATTTACCCTTGACGTTGTTTATGCTTGGGATTTACGCAGATGACCATCACACGCCCGTGGCGTTTGATGATCTTGCATTTTTCGCACATCGGCTTGACCGAAGGACGTACTTTCATGATCTACACCTCATTTTCTGTGTCGCGCTCCATGCGCGTCGTGCGGTCGGTCGGCTAAAGTGAATTTAGCCTTCCTGCACGCCGATGGAGCAGCTCTATTTGCTTCTCCATGTAATTCTCCCGCGGGTCAGGTCGTACGGTGACATTTGCATGGTCACTTTATCACCGGGCAGGATGCGGATGAAGTTCATGCGCAGTTTCCCGGAGATATGGGCGTGAACCAAATGCCCGCCGGGGATCTCCACCTTGAACTGCGCGTTGGGCAGCGCCTCGCGTACGACGCCCTCCACTTCGATCATATCGTCTTTCGGCACGCGGGCTCACCTCCCTGTTTTCAATCCGTTCCCTCAAGTTTTGTCAGAAGTTCCGGTTCCCCCGCCGTGACCAGCACGGTGTGCTCGTAATGAGCCGCGAGCGAGCCGTCTGTTGTGACCACCGTCCATCCGTCGCGCAAAACTTCGGTCTCCCCGCTGCCGGCCGCGATCATCGGCTCGATGGCCAGCGTCATACCGGGCAGCAGTTTGGCTCCGCGTTTGCCATCGAAGAAGTTTGACACCTCAGGGTCTTCATGGAGGCTCCGCCCCACGCCGTGCCCCGTCCAGTCCCGCACAATGCCGCAGCCGTTGCTTTGAGCGAACTCCTGAATGGCTTTGGATATTTCACTCACCCGCGCGCCCTGAACAGCTTGCGCCGCCCCTTTGTAAAAGCACTCGCGCGTGATTTCGATCAGCCGCCGGGCTTGCTCGGAGACAACCCCCACCGCGAAGGTCGCGGCGGTATCTCCGTGGAACCCTTCAAAACAGGCTCCGACATCGATGCTGATAATATCCCCTTCGCGTAAAACCTTCCGCCGGGATGGGATGCCGTGGATGACTTCCTCGTTGACCGAGGTGTTGGAGGAAGCGGGAAACTCCCGATACCCTAAAAAAGAGGGGGTGGCTCCGTTCCGCCGGATCAATCGCCGGATGGCGTCGTCGATCTGTTTTGTTGTGTTCCCCGGACGAACCAGCCTTCCGCCTTCGATCAGCGCCAGCGCGGCGATCCGCCCCGCTTTCCGCATCGATCCGATCTCGCGCGCGGATTTCACAAAAATCATGCCAAAGCGTCCATCACGCGCCGGTTTGTCTCTTCCACACTGCCCGAGCCGACAACGCATTTCAGGCGGCCCAGCCGTTCGTAAAAGCCTTTGAGCGGTTCGGACTGCTCATGGTAGATGCGCAGCCGCTCCCGGACTGTTTCGGGTTTATCGTCCGCCCGCTGGATGAGGGTGCAGCTACAGATGTCACAGACCCCTTCGGCTTTGGGCGGTTTGTGCGTCAGGTGGAAAACGGCTCCGCAGGCGCAGACACGCCGTCCGCCCATGCGGTGTTCAATATCGCTGTCCGGCACCTCAATCGAAAGGGCTGTTTGCGGGCTGATGCCCAGCTCTTCCAGCAGTTCGGCCTGCGGGATGGTGCGGGGAAATCCGTCGAGGATATATCCTCCGGCGCAGTCGCCGCCTTCCAGCCTTTGCCGGAGGGCTTCTGCGACGATCTCATCCGGCACCAGTTTGCCTTCGTCTACAAAGGATTTGGCTTTCACGCCGATGTCGGTTTTGTCCCGTATGGCCGCCCGCAGAATATCACCTGTTGAGATGACCGGCAGAGCCAGCTTTTGGGAAATCATCGCGGCCTGCGTCCCCTTGCCGGAGCCGGGCGCGCCTAAAAGTATCAGAACCATTTACAACACCGCACCTTCACTCTCCACTGTCCGCTTTCAACTGTCCGCTATTCAAGGAATCCTTTGTAGTGACGCATCATCATCTGCGATTCGATCGCCCGGACGGTTTCCAGCGCGACGCCGACGACGATCAGGAGGGATGTGCCGCCCATGGCCAAAGCCGGAACGGTCAGAACGCCGCTCATGATGATGGGCATAACGGCGATGACGCCTAGGAAGAGAGCTCCAAACAGGGTAATCCGGTTCAAAACCTTGCGGATGAAGTCGCTGGTGGGCTTCCCGGGACGGAACCCGGGGACAAAACCCCCGTTGTTTTTCAGGTTGTTGGCGATCTCAACCGGGTTGAACTGAATGGCTTGGTAGAAGTAACTGAAGGCAATGATCAGCAGTAGATAAACGGCGGCATACGGCCATGAACCGGGGCCGAAAAAGCGGGATACGATATTGCTGTTCGGGTCGCTTGCCGCAAAGGAGGCGATGGTGGCGGGGAAAGAAACGATGGAGGAAGCGAAGATGATGGGCATAACGCCCGACATATTGACTTTCAGCGGCAGGAAAGTGCTTTGCCCGCCGTAGAGTTTCCGCCCGACCATGCGTTTGGAGTATTGGATGGGGATGCGCCGTTCGGCCTGTGTGATATAGACGACAAAGGTTACCGCGAGCAGAATGACCACAAAGATGCAGACCAGCTCGATCCATTGATTCAACTGAGCCATAGCGATAACGCCCTGCACCATATCTGGCCCGCGCGATACGATGGACGCGAACAGGATGATGGAGATGCCGTTGCCCACGCCGAACTCGGTGATCTGTTCGCCCAGCCACATGATGAAGGAAGCACCGGCAGCCAGCGTCAAAACGATGACAAGACCTTCAATAAATTGACCGCTGTCTACAACGCCGTAATTCCGCAGGAGCACATAGTTGCCGAATCCCAAGAGGAGCCCCAAAACCACCGTTGCGTAACGGGTGATGGCCGCGATTTTCTTGCGGCCTTCTTCTCCGCCCTCTTTCTGAAGCCGTTCGAGAGCCGGAATGCCGACGGTGAGCAGGTTCATGATGATGGAGGCGTTGATATAGGGCTGAATGGAGAGCGAGAAGATAGACGCACTTGAAAAGGCACCGCCGCTCATCATGTTGACCAGCCCTAACGCTGTGCCGCCAAGCCCGGTTCCATCGGAGAATTGCTTTTTGAATTCATCCAGTGCTTCTTGATTGATAAACGGAACCAAAACCTGTGCGCCGAACCGATAGATAGCCAAGATAAACAGCGTAAAAAGAAGTTTTTTACGCAGTTCCTTAATCTTCCACGCGTTGCGCAGTGTCTCAATCATAGCGGTATTCTATCCTTTCGCGTACACATTCTCAGCTCTTTAGTTGGCACGTCCCGCCCGCGGCCTCGATTTTTTCTTTCGCCGAAGCGGAAAAACTGTCTGCCACGATGGTAAATGCAACCTTGATTTCCCCGTTCCCCAGCACTTTCAACCCGTGGGGGCATTTGCGCAGGATGCGTTTTTCCAGCAAGGTTTCCGCCGTGACGATCGCGCCTTTTTCAAAGCTCTCGAAGGCTTTCAGGTTGACCGCCGTCAGCGGCGCCGCGAAACGGTTGTTGAAGCCGCGTTTGGGGAGCCTGATCTTCATCGGCATTTGGCCGCCTTCAAAGCCGCGTTTCCGGCTGTAGCCGCTGCGGGACTTTTGGCCTTTATGCCCTCTGCCGGAGGTTTTACCGTTGCCCGACGCCGGCCCGCGCCCTACGCGGTAACCGTCTTCACGGCTTCCCGCCGCCGGAGCCAATTCATGCAGTTTCATTTCGTTTCCCCCTGCACCTTTACAAGGTAACCGATCTGCGCGATTTTTCCACGCGTAGCCTCGTTATCAGGTTGTTCTGTTGTATCGTTGATCCGCCGCAAGCCGAGGCTGTGCGCCGTGGCGATGTGTTTGTCATGGCGGCCGCTGAGGCTCTTGACCAGTTTTACTTTAAGCATGACGCACCCCCAGGATGGCTTCCGGGGATTTGCCGCGCACCCGGGCTACGTCGGCAATGCTTTTGAGTGATTTTAAGCCCTGCATGGTTGCGGTGACGACGTTCTGCGGATTGTTGGAACGCAGGCATTTGGTACGCACGTCGCGGATTCCGGCGGCTTCCATCACGGCGCGCACCGGCCCTCCGGCGATGACGCCGGTGCCGGGGGCGGCCGGTTTGAGCAAAACCCGCCCGGCTCCGAAAACACCGATCACTTCATGCGGGATGGTGGTTCCTTTGAGGTTGATCTTGACAAGGTTTTTCTTGGCGTCTTCAATCCCCTTGCGGATGGCGTCGGGAACCTCGCCCGCTTTGCCAAGCCCGAACCCCACTGTGCCGTTGCCGTCACCGACGACGACCAGCGCGGCGAACTTGAAGATACGACCGCCTTTGACGGTTTTGGAGACGCGGTTGAGGGAAATGACCTTTTCCTTCATATCGCTTTCGGCTGCGTCTCTTCTGTCTCTTTGTTGATAGGCCACTGGTTTCCCTCCTTAAAATTCTAATCCGGCTTCGCGGGCGCCTTCGGCCAGCTCTTTCACCCGTCCGTGGTAAAGATAGCCGCCGCGGTCAAAGACCACGTTTTTGCAACCCTTTTTCACGGCGCGTTTGGCGAGCAGTTTGCCGACTTCGCGCGCACCCTCTTTGTTGCCGCCGTTTTTCCCTTTGAACTCTTTATCCAGCGACGAGGCGGCGCACAGCGTTGTGCCCGTTCCGTCGTCGATGATCTGCGCGTAGATGTGGTTTAAGCTGCGGTATACGTTGAGGCGCGGACGGGAAGCCGTCCCTTCGATTTTACCGCGCACACGGCGGTGACGCCTTTTGCGCTGAGCCTCTGTGTCAGGCCGCTTGACCATGGCCAATATCCCCCTATCCTGTCGCGCTTCATGCGCGTGTCGCGGTCGGTCGTGGAAGTGAATTCCACTCCCTGCTCCCCGATGGAGCAGCTCTATTTCTTCTTGCCGCCGGCTTTACCCTCTTTGCGGCGGATAACTTCTCCGGCGTATTTGATGCCCTTGCCCTTATACGGTTCGGGCGGGCGTTTCTCGCGGATTTCGGCGGCCAGCTGGCCGACGCGCTGTTTGTCGCTTCCCGAAACGGTGATTTTATTTCCTTCCACCGCAATCGCTAAGCCTTCGGGCGGATCGACAAACACCTGATGGGAATATCCTACATTGAGGACAAGCTGTTTGCCCTGCATGGCGGCGCGGTAACCGACGCCGTTGACTTCCAGCTGCTTGGCAAAGCCTGTTGTGACGCCCACCACCATATTGTCGAGCAGGGTGCGCCCCAAGCCGTGCTGGCTGCGGTGCTCTTTGCTGTCGGACGGGCGGGTGGTGTTGATGACGCCTTCGCCCCGTTCGTAGGCAAGCATGGGCGGCAGCTGCTGTGTAAGCGTCCCTTTCGGCCCTTTGACGGTGGCAAAATTGGTTTCGCTGAAACTGACTTCCACACCGGCCGGTACAGGTATGGGTTTTCTTCCGATTCTTGACATATTAGTTTCCTCCCCCTACCAAACGAACGCAAGCACTTCGCCGCCAATATTGGCCGCGCGCGCTTTTTTGTCGGTCATAAGGCCTTTAGAGGTCGAAATGATGGCAATGCCAAGCCCCCGCAGCACTTGCGGCAATTCCTCCGAACCGGCGTAAATACGCAGGCCGGGTTTGGAAACGCGGCGCAGCCCGGTGATGGCCTTCTCTTTTGTAGGCAGATATTTCAAAGCGACGCGGATGACGCCCTGCCCTTTGTCTTCGATATTTTGGACATTCTTGATATACCCTTCTTCAAGAAGGATACCGGCGATCGACTTCTTCAGGTTGCTCGCCGGGATGTCCACGGTTTCATGCCGAGCGGCGTTCGCGTTGCGGATGCGCGTCAGCATATCGGCCACGGGATCGGTGATTTGCATGATTCTACCTCCTGTTATGTTGAGGTCAAAGGGATTCGGCGGTTCACCAAGATGCCTTCCGTACCCCGGGGATCTGCCCTTTATACGCGATTTCGCGGAAACAGATACGGCAGATGCCGTAGTTGCGCAGATAGGCGTGCGGACGCCCGCAGATCTTACAGCGGTTATAAGCCCTTGTGGGATATTTGGGGGGCTTCTGCTGTTTCAAAACCAATGCTTTCTTCGCCATGTTCGGGCAATCCTCCTTTAGGCTGTTCTAGCAAACGGAGCACCTAACAGTGTCAGCAGCTCCAAGGCTTCCTCGTCGGTGTTGGCGGTCGTGCAGATGACGATGTCCATCCCTCTGATCTTGTCGATCTTATCATAGACGATCTCGGGGAAGATCAGCTGCTCTTTCAGCCCCAGCGCGTAGTTGCCGCGTCCGTCGAAAGCCGAGGGGTTGATGCCGCGGAAGTCGCGCACGCGCGGCAGGGCGACATTGAGCAGACGGTCGAGAAATTCCCACATGCGAGCCCCGCGCAAGGTCACTTTCACGCCGACCGGCATTCCGGTACGCACCTTGAAGTTGGCGACCGATTTCCGCGCCTTTGTGACAACGGCTTTCTGCCCCGTGATTTGGGAGAGATCACCCGCAACGGCGTCGAGAACCTTGGAGTTGTCGCGCGCGTCGCCGCAGCCGACGTTGATGACGATCTTATCCAGCCGGGGTATTTGCATCACGCTTTTATACGAGAATTTCTTCATCATAGCGGGCGCGATCTCTTTTTGATAACGCTCTTTCATTCTGGGCATCGCTCTTGCCTCCTAGACCGTATCTCCGCACTGCTTACACAAGCGGCTCTTTGTGCCGTCCTCGGCAATGTGGTGGGCGGCTCTGGTTGGTTTTTGGCACTTTTGGCAGACACGCATCACTTTGGAGGCGTAGATGGGGCATTCCTTCTCGGTAATGCCGCCCGGATCGTTGCGTTTGCGGGGTTTGCGGTGTTTTTTAGCAACATTGATCCCTTCGACCAAAACCTTGTTATCCTTGGGCAGGGTGAGCAGCACTTTGCCTTTTCTGCCCTTTTCCTTGCCGGATAATACGACGACAACGTCATCTTTGCGGATCGATAAGCTGTTCATGGTTAAATTACCTCCGGGGCAAGGGACAATATTTTCATATAGTCCTTGTCGCGCAATTCACGGGCGACCGGGCCGAAGATACGCGTTCCGCGCGGATTCTTGTCCTCTTTGATCAGCACGCCCGCGTTGTCGTCAAAACGGACGTAGGAACCGTCCGGCCTGCGGACGGCGTGCGACGTGCGCACGATGACCGCTTTGACCACATCGCCTTTACGAACCGCGCTGGCCGGAGCCGCTTTGCGGACAGACGCGACCACAACGTCGCCGACGCCGCCGTATTTACGGCTGGAACCGCCCAAAACGCGGATGACTTTGATTTCCTTGGCGCCGGTGTTATCGGCAACCGTCAGATAGGATTCCTGTTGTACCATAGGGACTCACCCTCCTGTCACGCTCCATGCTCGTCTCGCCGACAGTGCTGGAATTGAATTCCATCACTTGCGAGCCGATGGAGCAGCTCTTTTATTACTTGGCTTTTTCAATAATCTCAACCAGTCTCCAGCGTTTTTCCTTCGACAGCGGGCGGGTTTCCATGATCTTCACCTTATCCCCGACGCCGCACTCGTTGTTTTGGTCATGCGCTTTGAGCCTGTATGTGCGCTTGATGATTTTTTTGTAAAGCGGGTGACGCTGATGCGTTTCGATGGCGACGACAACGGTTTTGTCCATCTTGTCGCTCACAACCACGCCGATGCGCGTCTTGCGGAAATTGCGCCCGCCCACGGCGGCGGTCTTCTCTTCCGCGATGACAGAGCTTTGTTCCTTCGCAGCAGGCTCCATTTCATCCGCGGCGGCGGGTTCGGTTTGATTCAGCATTTCGTCCGTCATCGTCCGGCCGCCTCCTTCAGTTCGTTTTCACGGATGAGCGTTTTCACACGCGCGATGTCTTTTTTCACGTCGCTGATGCGGATGGGATTGTCGAGCTGGTTGGTGGCGTGCTGCATACGCAGGTTGAAGAGGTCTTTTTTCAAATCAATCAGCTTGACGTCCAATTCACCGGTGCTGAGGTCGCGCAGTTCGTTGATCTTCATTCCGCCCCGCCCTCCGTTCCGGTCTGCTCGCGCAGGACAAACTTACATTTGATGGGCAGTTTGTGCATGGCCAAGCGCAGGGATTCCCGTGCCAAAGCCTCGTCTACACCGGCCACCTCGAACATGATCCGTCCAGGCTTGACCACCGCCACCCAATACTCGGGCGAACCTTTACCCGAACCCATCCGGGTCTCGGCGGGTTTGCTCGTCACCGGCTTATGCGGGAAGATTTTGATCCAAACCTTGCCGCCCCTCTTCATGTGGCGGGTCATCGCGATACGGGCCGCTTCGATTTGGTTGCCGGTGATCCAGCCCGGTTCCATGGCCATCAGGCCGTATTCACCGTTGGAAACGAAATTGCCCCGCGTGGCTTTGCCTTTCATCCGTCCGCGCTGTACGCGGCGGTACTTGACTCTTTTTGGTAACAACATGATTAGCTGCCTCCTTCACGGCGCGGCGGTGCGCCGCCCGGACGCGAGCCGCCTCCCGCGGGTCTTGGTCCGCCAAAACCGCCTCCGCCGCCCGGTCTGCCCGAGCCGCCGAATCCACCGCCCGGCCTTCCGCCGCCGCCCGGTCTGCCCGGGCCGCCCGGACGCCCGCCGTCACGGCGGCCGCCTCGGTCGTCTCTGCGGTCGCGCCTGTCGCGCCGGTCACGGTCGTCACGGATGCGGGGGGCTTCGATGGTGCGCGGCCCCATGCGGTTGCCCGCCGTGAGGACTTCGCCTTTGTAAATCCATACCTTGACGCCGATACGCCCGTAAGTGGTCGCCGCTTCGGCGAACCCGTAATCGATGTCGGCGCGCAGTGTTTGCAGAGGAATGGTGCCTTCGTGGTAGTGCTCATTCCGCGCGATCTCGGCTCCGCCCAAACGTCCCGAAACGGCCGTTTTGATGCCGCGGGCTCCGCCCCGCATTGAACGCATCATGGCTTGCTTCATGGCGCGGCGGAACGAAATACGTTTTTCGAGCTGCTGGGCGATGTTCTCGGCAACCAGCTGAGCGTTGAGGTCGGGCTGTTTGACTTCCACAATATTCAAAGCAACAGGCTTTTTGACCATTTTTTCGATCTCGGCGCGCAGTTTTTCAATGTCCTGACCGCCCCGCCCGATGACCATGCCAGGTTTGGCGCAATGGAGGAAGACGCGGACGCGTGTGCTGTCGCGCTCGATCTCAATGCGCGGGATGCCCGCCATGTGGAGTTTCTTTTTCAGAAACTCGCGGACGCGGTAATCTTCGACGATGAGGTCGCCGACTTTATCAGGCCTTGCGTACCAGCGGGAATCCCAGCCTTTGATGACGCCTACGCGCAAACCGTGCGGATTGACTTTCTGTCCCATATAGGCGATCCTCCTTAGCTTTCTTCGCCGTCGCGCTCGGCAACGGTGACGGTGATGTGACTGGTGCGTTTGAAGACGCGGAATCCGCGGCCTTTGGCGCGGGCGTGCATCCGCTTCATGATCGGTCCCGCGCCGACCAGCACCTGAGATACATAGAGCCCGTCGCGGTCGATGTCGAATTTGCTCTCGGCGTTGGCGCAGGCACTGTCCAGCACCTTGACCAAAAGCTCGCTCGCCGCTTTGGGGGTGTGCAGAAGGATGGCGCGGGCTTTTTTAACGTCTTTGCCCCTGATCAGTGCTCCCACAATGGATACCTTCCGCGGCGAAATGCGGGCGTATTTATGATGCGCTGTCGCTTGCATACTCGTTTACCTCCCGCTTGTCTTGCTTCCGGCATGACCCCGGAAGGTGCGCGTCGGGGCGAACTCGCCCAGTTTATGCCCGACCATGTCTTCGGTGATATAGACAGGCACATGCTTGCGTCCGTCATGGACGGCAAAGGTGTGCCCCACAAAGTCGGGGAATATGGTGGAGGCGCGGCTCCATGTCTTCAAGACCTTTTTCTCGTTCTTCTTGTTTAGCTCGTCTACCCGCTTTAACAGCTCGGGAGCGGCGAACGGGCCTTTTTTAATGCTTCTGCTCATGGATCCTCACCTCACCTACTTAACATTACGGCGTTTAACGATCAATTTATCGGTACGGTGCTTCTTCTTGCGGGTTTTATGCCCCAGTGTCGGCTTGCCCCACGGTGTGACCGGCCCCGGGCGTCCGATCGGGCTTTTGCCCTCGCCGCCGCCGTGCGGATGGTCGCAGGGATTCATGACCGAGCCGCGCACCGTCGGACGGATGCCCATATGGCGTTTGCGCCCGGCTTTGCCGATTTGGATGTTCTCATGGTCGAGGTTGCCGATTTGGCCGATGGTGGCTTTGCAATCCAAACGCACGATACGCACTTCGCCCGAAGGGAGCCTGATCTGCGCCGAAACGCCTTCTTTGGCCATCAGCTGAGCCGAAGCCCCCGCGCTGCGCACCATCTGCGCCCCGCGCCCGGGATAAAGCTCAATGTTGTGGATGACGGTGCCGAGCGGGATGTTGGCGATGGGCAGACAGTTGCCCGGCCGGATGTCGGCTCCCGCGCCCGAGATAACGGTGTTGCCGTCTTTGAGGCCGACGGGGGCGATGATATACCGCTTCTCGCCGTCTTGATATTCAACCAGCGCGATGTTGGCACTGCGGTTGGGGTCGTATTCAATGCCGATGACTTTGGCCGGCATATCGAGCTTGTCGCGTTTGAAGTCGATTTTGCGGTATTTGCGCTTCTCGCCGCCGCCGTGGTGGCGAACGGTGATGCGCCCGTAGCTGTTGCGGCCGGCCGTCTTCTTCATCGGCTCGAGCAGGGATTTTTCCGGGGTCTTTTTGGTGATCTCGGCAAAATCGCTGACCGTCATATGCCGCCGGGACGGGGTCGTAGGTCTAAACGTTTTAATTCCCATAATTTTCAGCCCTTCTAACTGTTAACCATTAACCATTGACCAAATTGTCAATTGTCAATTGTCAACTGTCAATTGACTTACACCATCCCCTCGAAGAATTCGATGCCCTTGCTTTCGGGTTTGAGCCGGACAATGGCTTTTTTGCGAGCCGAACGGCGTCCGATGTGAACGCCCATGCGTTTGACCTTGCCCTGCACGTTCATGGTATTGACCGATTGGACTTCCACGCCGAAAATGGTCTCCACCGCTTGGCGGATCTCGATCTTGTTGGCGTCGCGGGCGACCTCGAAAGCGTATATCTTGTCGCCGGCTTTTTCCATCGAACGTTCGGTGATGATGGGCTTGACGATAATGTCATACGGTGTTTTCATTTTCCGAACACCTCCCCGATGGTTTCCAGCGCGGCTTTGTCAACAATCAGCGTTCCGGCGTTGACGATGTCATAGACGCTCATCACGCCCGTGAAGGTTGTTTTCACACCCTGGATGTTGCGCGCCGATTTGACAATGTTCTCTTTTACGTCTTTTGTAACGACATAGCTCTTGCCTTCGACGCCCAGCGCGGCTAGGAAGGCGATGAATGCCTTTGTCTTGATCTCCGGCATGTCCAGCCCGTCGATCACCAGCACTTTGTTGTCGGCCGCTTTCTGCGACAGCGCGCTGCGCATGGCCAAACGGCGGGTCTTCTTGTTGATGCTCATGGTGTAGTCGCGCGGCTTGGGCGCGAAGGCCACGCCGCCGTGCGTCCATTGGGGGGAGCGGGTGCTGCCCTGACGGGCGCGGCCTGTTCCCTTTTGGCGGTACGGCTTGGCGCCGCCGCCCCGGACTTCGGCGCGGGTGAGAGCCGACTGCGTGCCTTGGCGGCAGGCGGCAAGATGGGCTTTGACAACGGAATGAACGGAAGCGGCCGACGGTTCGATCCCAAACACCGCGTCGGGAAGATCTACTTCGCCTTTTTGCTTGCCCTTCATATCATATACCTTGGCTTTTGGCATGAGGAAACCCTCCTTTTACGCGTTTTTGACCGAATTTCGGATATACACTATATTCCCGCGGGAGCCGGGGACGGCACCCCTGACCATGATAACGCCGTGCTCCGCGCTTGTCTTGACCACATCGAGATTGAGTACGGTGACCTGTTCGTCGCCCATGTGACCCGCCATTTTCTTGCCCGGCATGACACGGCTGGGGTCTGTACCCGAGCCTGTTGAGCCTAAGTGACGGTGAACCGGACCGCCGCCGTGGGACATGGACTTCCGGCCGTATCCGTGGCGTTTGATGGCACCCGCGTATCCCTTGCCTTTGGAAACACCGGTGACGTCTATCCGATCCCCGGCTTCAAAGACGGTTGCTTCGATAACGTCGCCCGTTTGGTACTCGCCTTCGAGCTGGAATTCTTTCAAGTGTTTTTTCAGCGAAACGCCCGCTTTATCGAAATGGCCGCGTTCGCCTTTGCTCAGTTTACGC
The DNA here is from genome assembly GCA_009782475.1 of Oscillospiraceae bacterium. GTDB lineage: Bacteria > Bacillota > Clostridia > Oscillospirales > UBA929 > UBA929. The sequence goes on from WRIZ01000003.1 coordinate 52,687, forward strand.
TCTTTGGTGTCCATAAACCCGAGCTGGACTGCTTTATAGCCGTCGCGTTCCATTGTTTTGACCTGGGCGACGACACAAGGTCCGGCTTTGATGACGGTGACCGGGATGACTTTGCCGGCTTCGTCGAAAATCTGCGTCATGCCGACCTTTTGCCCGATAATGGCTTTCTGCATCATATTTCCTCCTGTTATTGGTTGGCTGCGCCAACTTGACAGTATTGCTCCCTCCGCCGCTTCGCGGCACCTCCCTCTGAGAGGGAGGCTGCAATCCCTTGGCTCCCTCTTTGAGGGGGCTCCCGCCGCAGGCGGGTGGGGGAGGTTACAGTTTGATCTCGATCTCGACGCCCGCGGGCAAATCTAAACCCATCAATGCCTCAACCGTTTTTTGGCTGGGTTTGATGATGTCGATCAGCCGTTTGTGCGTCCGGCGTTCAAACTGTTCGCGGCTGTCCTTATATTTATGGACGGCGCGCAGGATGGTGATGATCTCCTTATGGGTGGGAAGCGGAATCGGGCCGGATACGCGCGCGCCGTTCCGTTTAGCCGTCTCGACGATGCGCTCCGCGCTTTGGTCGATCAGCTGATGGTCGTAGGCCTTGAGGCGTATACGGATCTTTTCCTTGACCCTTGGGGCTTGCGCCGCGGTTGCAGCCATGTTTCGGTCTCCTCCCTTGCATCCAAGCGTTAGCTTGGTGCGGTACGGGAAATATTTCTCTATTCCCCGCCGTGTGTGTCATCATCGCAAAGACGCTTGAATAGTTTATCGCAAGCAAAATCCTTTGTCAAGCGTTTTTTCGCAAAAGTTTCAGAAAAATTTATAAGCCCTCCCGCGCTGTGCCAAAAGGCCTGAAAACTCAATCATCATTCTCAGCCTCCCTGCCCCAATCCCACCCGAGAGAAAATCCCGGTTCTGTTGACGCGGGCTAACGTCTGTGATATTCTATACATCCAGCAGTTGGGTGGTGTGTCGGCGGTCTTTGTCCCCCGAGAGGGGGTGATGCTATTGAGAATACTTACAGAGCTTCGCAAAACGATCCAAGCTCTGACCAATCTCATTAAGGCAATAAAAACAAAGTAACCGCCCCCGAGCTAAGGTTGGCGGTTACTTTGTAATCCACTAATTTCGAGGCGAAGACCGTATGGTGCGCCGCCCCTTCTGCTGGCAGTATAGCATAAATCACAACCCCTGTCAAGGGGAAAGAAAGGCTGGAATCATATGACGCTGTCCAAAGTCAAAGAGCTGCTGGGGGCGGAAATCCTCTGCGGTGAAAGCAACATGGAGCAAGAGATTCTTTCGGCCTGCGGCTCGGATATGATGAGCGATGTTTTGGCGTTTGTCAAGGAACAGTCGATGCTGCTGACCGGGCTTGTCAACCCGCAGGTGATGCGTACCGCCGAAATGATGGATATGCGCTGCATCGTCTTTGTGCGCGGCAAACGGCCAGACCAACCCATGCTTGACCTTGCCGAAAGCCACGGGATGGTCGTGATGAATACCCCTCTGCGTATGTACCCGTCCTGCGGGCGGTTGTATGAGGCCGGACTCAAGGGAGAGAACGCCTGATGGTCACCGAACGCTACATTGTCAAAGGCGATGATTTTCAGGCGGCAGGCAGCGCGTCGAGCGCGATGAAGCAGATGCTCCGCGGCGCGGGCGTACCGATGGAGGTCATTCGCCGCGCCGCCATTTGTATGTATGAAGGCGAAATCAACATGGTCATCCACGCCCGGGGCGGCGAGGCCGAGGTTTCGTTTGACGGCCAAGAGATCACCATGAAGCTGTCCGACAACGGCTCGGGCATTGAAAACCCCCAGCTTGCCCTGAAAGAGGGCTGGTCAACCGCCACCGACGAAATTCGCGGCCTCGGGTTCGGAGCCGGGATGGGGCTGCCCAATATGAAGCGCAATTCCGATGACCTGACCATCGAAAGCGTCCCCGGCAAAGGGACGACCATTGTGATGAAGATAAAGGTGTGACCGTATGACCGTCCAAGAACTTGTGAACGCCATCAACCTCACCATTCTCTCCGGCGACGGGGAAGCCCTGTCCCGCCCGGCGGAGGGCGGCTACTGCGGCGACCTTTTGAGTTGGGTGATGGGGCGCGCCCCGCGGAACGGGGTTTGGATCACCATCATGAGCAACCTCAACGTCGCGGCGGTGGCCGAGCTGGCCGACATTGCCTGCGTCATTTTGGCCGAAGGCGTCGCGCCCGATCCGCCGCTTTTGGAGCGGGCGAAAAACGACAACATCGCGCTGCTGCAAAGCAAAGAACCCGCTTTCGCGCTGGCGGGAAAAATCCACGCTTTGATTCATGGATAAATTTTACGACCTGCATATCCACTCCTGTCTCTCCCCCTGCGCCGAAGACGACATGACCCCGGGCAACATCTGCGCGATGGCCGCGCTGGCCGGGCTGGAGATCGCCGCGCTGACCGACCACAACTCCTGCGGCAATGTCCGTCCTTTTATCAAACGGGCTGAGGAAAACGGCTTGATCGGTGTGCCGGGGATGGAACTGACGACGCGGGAGGAAATCCATATCGTCTGCCTCTTCCCCGATTGCGGCGCGGCGGAGCGGTTTTCAGGCTATGTCTCCGAACGGCTGCCGGATATTCCGAACAGGCCGGACATATTTGGTCGTCAACTCTACATCGGAAATGACGATGAACCGCTTAGGGAAGAACCGCGCTTGCTGCTCAACGCCGCCGACATCGGCGTTTATGAAGCCGCCGCGCTTATAGAGGGGTACGGCGGAATCGCTTATCCGGCGCATATTGACCGCGACGCTTTTTCGCTGCTGACGGTTCTAGGAATATGGGACGACGCGCTGGGGTTTTCGCTCACCGAACGCACCGCCGAAGGGTTATCATTACCCTACATCATCAGTTCCGACGCGCATAGGCTGGAAGCCATCCCCGACCCGTCAAGGAAACTGAAAATTTCCGCCCCGACGGCGCAGGCCGTTATTGACGCGCTGAAATCGTTGTGATATACTGTTCGTTGAGTGTAAACAAGAGAGGATGATTCTTTTGCCAAATACCAAAACCGCCGTTCCGTTCTCCTCGACGCCCGAGCAAATGAAGGCGCTTGACGCCGTGATTGCCAAACACAAAGGGCAAGCCGGCGCGACCATGCCGGTATTGCAGGAGGCTCAGGAGATTTTCGGCTACCTGCCCGAGGAAGTGCAGCTGATCGTCGCCGAAGGCCTCGGTCTCAGCCTGAGCGAGGTTTACGGCGTTGTGAGCTTTTACACCCAGTTTTCCGTCAACCCCAAGGGGCAGAAGCAGATCGCCGTCTGCATGGGTACAGCTTGCTATGTCAAGGGAGCCAAAGAGATTTTAGAGAAAATTGAAAAAATCGTCGGCTGTAAGGCCGGCGGGATCACCCCGGACGGCATGTTCTCCATCGACGCTACCCGCTGCATCGGCGCCTGCGGTTTGGCTCCCGTCATCACCATCGACGGCGACGTCTACGGGCGGCTGGAGCTGGATCAGATCGACGGTATTTTAGCCAAATACATGAAATGAAGGATTTATCCCTCAGCATTCTCGACATTGTGATGAACAGCGTCAAGGCCGAAGCCTCGCTGATCGAAATCACCCTTGAAGACGACGGCAACCTCTTCTCGGTACATATCGCCGACAACGGCTGCGGTATGGACGAAGCCTTTTTGGCCCGGGTGACCGACCCCTTTACCACGACACGCACCACCCGAAACGTGGGGATGGGCGTCCCGCTCTTCAAGCTGGCCGCCGAACAGGCCGGGGGGACGTTCTCGATCACAAGCGAGCCGGGCAAGGGGACGGAACTGACCGCTTCCTTTGAGCAGAACCACTTGGACAAACCCCCGCTCGGCGATATGGCGGCAACCGTCACGACATTGATCCAAGGTTCGCCCGACGTAGACTTTTCCTACCGCCATGCAACGCCCAAAGGCGAAGCGTCGCTGGATACGCGGGAACTGCGGGAAACCTTAGACGGAGTCCCTCTAGATACCCCTGATGTTTTGAGTTGGATACAAGATAGTCTCTGTGAGGAAGAAAGGATGATCCAAACATGAAAAGCATAGAAGAACTCAAAAAGATACGCGAACAGACCTTAAAAACCATCAACCTGCGCAAGGAAGACGGCGAAGACGCCGTCCGCATCGTGGTCGGCATGGCAACCTGCGGCATCGCCGCCGGAGCCCGCCCAGTTTTGGCGGCCTGTTTAGACGAAGTGAGCAAACGCAACCTCGCCAACGTCTCGGTGACGCAGACCGGCTGCATCGGCGTCTGCCGCCTTGAACCCATCATCGAGGTCTATGTCCCGGGTCAGGAAAAGGTGACCTACGTCAGCATGGACGAGGATAAAGCACGGCGGGTCATCCACGAACACATCGTGAACAATAAGGTCGTCACCGAGCTGACGATAGGAGCGGAGGGAGCATAATGCAGTTGATCAGGTCGCATATCTTGGTCTGCGCCGGAACGGGCTGCCACGCGTCTAAAAGCGACGAAGTCATCGAAAGCCTCAACAAATGGCTGATCGAAGAGAAGATGGACAAAGAAGCCAAAGTCATCAAGACGGGCTGCTTTGGTCTGTGCGCGCTCGGCCCCATCGTCGTCGTCTATCCCGAAGGGGCTTTCTATTCCCATGTGAAGCCGTCCGACGCCGAGGTGATCGTCAAGGAGCATATCGTCAAAGGGCGTCTTGTCACCCGCCTTCTTCACGACGACCACAAACCGACCGGCGAAGTCGCGGCGTCGCTCAGCGACACCGATTTTTACCGGAGCCAGCTGCGCATCGCTTTGCGCAACTGCGGCATCATCAACCCCGAATCCATCGACGAATACATCGCTTTCGAGGGTTATTCGGCGTTGGCCAAAGCCCTGACCGAGCAGAAACCCGAGGAGATCATCGACATCATCCTCAAAAGCGGGCTGCGCGGGCGCGGCGGCGCGGGATTCCCCACCGGGCGCAAATGGCAATTCGCCGCGGGAGCCCCCGGTGACGTGAAATATGTTGTCTGCAACGCCGACGAAGGAGACCCGGGTGCCTTTATGGATCGTTCGGTTCTGGAAGGCGACCCGCACAGCCTCCTTGAAGCCATGACCATTGCCGGATACGCCGTCGGGGCGAATCAGGGTTATATTTACATACGCGCCGAATACCCCATTGCCGTCGAGCGGCTGCAAATTGCCATCCAACAGTCGAAAGAATACGGCTTTTTGGGGGATAATATCTTCGGCACAGGGTTCAAATTTGATTTGGAGATCCGTCTCGGCGCGGGAGCCTTCGTCTGCGGCGAGGAAACGGCTCTGCTCACCAGCATTGAGGGCAACCGCGGCGAACCCCGCCCCCGCCCGCCCTTCCCGGCGGTCAAGGGATTGTTCGGAAAACCGACCCTGCTCAGCAATGTTGAATCCTACGCCAATGTCCCGTGGATTCTGCAAAACGGCTGGGAAGCCTTTGATAAAATCGGCACGGCTACCTCTAAAGGAACGAAAATCTTCGCCCTCGGCGGCAAGATCACCAACACCGGCTTGGTCGAAGTCCCGATGGGAACCACCCTCCGCACCGTGGTGGAAGAGATCGGCGGCGGCTGCCCCGGCGGCAAGGCCTTCAAGGCGGCACAGACCGGCGGCCCTTCGGGCGGCTGTATCCCCGCTTCGCTGATCGATACCCCGATCGACTACGAATCCTTGACAGCCATCGGCTCGATGATGGGTTCGGGCGGACTGATCGTCATGGACGAGGACAACTGCATGGTGGACATTGCCCGCTACTTCCTCGATTTCACCGTGGACGAATCCTGCGGGAAATGCACCCCCTGCCGCATCGGCACCAAGCGGATGTGCCAAATCCTGGATAAGATCACCGAGGGCAACGGCACGATGGAAGACATCGAACTGCTGGAAGACCTGTGCAAGCACATTGCCAAAAACAGCCTGTGCGCCCTCGGCCAAACGGCTCCCAACCCGGTGCTTTCGACCCTGCGTTATTTCCGCGATGAATATGAAGCGCATGTGCGCGAGAAGAAATGCCCGGCCGGTATCTGCAAGCACCTGCTGACCTACACCATCAACGACAAGTGCATCGGCTGCACCGCCTGCGCCCGCGTCTGCCCCGCCGAAGCGATCTCGGGCAAGGTGAAGGAAAAGCATGTCATCGACCCGGCAAAATGTATCAAATGCAACGCTTGCATGGACAAATGCAAGTTCAGTGCCATAGAGAAAGGGTGAGCGGCGGCGCGCCGCGGCGAATGTTTATTGAGCGTAGAAAGGACGGATAGTCTGTATGGCTGATATAATCAAACTGAAAATCAACGGAATCGAGGTCGAGGCTCCGCAGGGCGCGACCATCCTCGAAGCCGCCCGGCTGGCCGGCATCGAGATCCCCACCCTCTGCTATATGAAGGAGATCAACGCCATCGGCTCCTGCCGCATCTGCGTGGTTGAGGTCAAGGGCGGGCGCGGCTTGGCCGCCGCCTGCGTCTTCCCGGCCGCCGACGGCATGGAGGTGTTTACCAACACCGAAGCCGTTGCCGATTCCCGGCGCGGGACGCTGGAACTGATGCTCTCCAACCACCGGATGGACTGCCTCACCTGCCTGCGCAGCCAAAGCTGCGAGCTTCAGAACCTGTCGAAAACCCTCGGCGTGGACAAAGTGCGGTATCCGCTCGACAACCAAGAACCCGAGCTGGAAACCTCGGCTCCGCATCTGACCCGCGACAACTCCAAGTGCATCCTCTGCCGCCGCTGCGTGGCCGTCTGCAAGAAGAATCAGGACGTCGCCGTCATCGGCCCCAACGACCGCGGTTTTGCCACCCATATCGGCTGTGCTTTTGACCGCGACCTGGCCGAATCACCCTGCGTCTCCTGCGGTCAGTGTATCGTCGCCTGCCCCACCGGGGCTTTGACCGAACGCGACCAAACGCAAGAGGTTTGGGACGCATTGGCCGACCCGGACAAACACGTTGTCGTCGGGGCCGCTCCGTCGGTTCGCGTCACGCTGGGCGAATGCTTCGGGATGCCGGTCGGTGAGAACACCGAAGGGAAGATGTTCGCCGCCCTCCGCCGCCTCGGATTCGATAAAGTCTTCGACGTCGACACGACCGCCGACCTCACCATCATGGAAGAGGCCAACGAGTTTATCGAGCGGGTTCAAAACAAAGGGAAGCTGCCGCTGATCACCTCCTGTTCGCCCGGCTGGGTGAGCTACTGCGAACGGTATTATCCCGAGTTTTTGGATAACCTTTCGACCTGCAAATCCCCGCAGCAGATGTTCGGGGCGATGGTCAAAACCTATTACGCGCAAAAAGCGGGCATTGACCCCAAAAACGTTTTCGTCGTCACCATCATGCCCTGCACGGCCAAGAAATACGAAATCCTCCACCGCGACTCCGCTATCAAAGGATTGCCCGACGTCGACGTCGCCCTGACCACCCGCGAACTCGGCCGCATGATCGAGCGCGCCGGATTGATGTATGCCGATCTGCCCGATGAGAAGCCCGACCCTGCCTTCAGCGAATATACCGGCGCGGGTGTCATCTTCGGCGCGACAGGCGGCGTGATGGAAGCGGCTCTGCGCACCGCCGCCGACACCCTGACCGGGCAGGAGCTGAAGAGCGTTGATTACAACGGCGTGCGCGGGCTGGAAGGCGTTAAGGAAGCGAGTGTAGACGTTGCGGGACTGAAAGTCAACGTCGCCGTCGCGTCCGGCACAGCCAACGCCAAAAAACTGCTCGACATGGTCAAGAGCGGCGAGAAAGACATCCATTTCATCGAGATCATGGGCTGCCCCGGCGGCTGCGTCAACGGCGGCGGCCAGCCTGTCCAGCCGATGGGGTTGAAAAACTTCACCGACGTCCGCGCCGCCCGCGCCAAATCCCTCTACGATATGGACAAAGGCAATCCGCTGCGCAAAAGCCATGACAGCCCGCTGATGAAGACGGTTTACAAAGACTTTCTAGGCGAGCCGGGCAGCCGCAAGGCGCACGACGTCCTGCACACCCATTATCACAAAACGGAGAAATACCCGGGCGTGAAGGTCTAATATGTCAGTATCCAGGCTGTTCAACCGGTCTTACCGCGATCATATCCGCGACAGCGAGACCCTCAGGCTGTTGAATATCATCATACTATCGGTGGCGGTGGGCATGTTTATGTTCACCGCCATTGGCGGCGCGGCGTTCACCGGGTATGCCTCGGCTCTCGGGGCGGGGGAGTTTACCTTCGGGCTGATCTCCGCCCTCCCGGTTTTGGCCAGCCTGCTCCAGCTTCCTGTCTCCTTCCTTGTCCAGCGGAACGGGAGATTCAAACAGTTTTTCATGGTTGGCGGCGTTGTTCAGCGTTGTTCATGGATTCTTGCGGCGTTTATCCCGGTGTTCTTCCCGATTGGGGATTCAAGGCTTTGGATGCTGATCGTTCTGGTTACATTGGCGGCGATGGGCGGCGCGTTTGTGTCTATCTCCCATATGTCGCTGATGGCTTCGGTCGTGCCGATCGACATCCGCGGGCGGTATATCACGACGAGGCAGCGGGTCTCGACCGCCAGCTCGCTGGTGGCCGGGCTGGGCATCGCGTTTGTGTTAGACCACGCCCCGGGTTTTATGGGGTATACCATCGTCTTTGCGGTGGGCGGCGTCTGCGGATTGATCGACATCCTAATGTACGCGCCCTATAAGTTCGATAAAATCCCGAAGGCGGTGGAGGGTTCTTCGTTCAGCAAAGGGCTGAAAGCCTGTTTCACCACGGCAAAATCCCGCAACTGGCTGCTCTTTTGGGTGTTTTGGAGTTTCACCGTCAACCTCAGCGCGCCCTTCTTCGGCAAATACGCCATTGATAAACTCTCTCTCTCCTACATAAGCATCATCCTCGCCGGGCAGATTGTGGCCAACTCGCTCACCCTGCTCGTCGTCTCCCGCTGGGGCGTCTTCCTCGACCGCTACGGCGGCACGGCAACCATGATGATCTCGGCCACCATGTCAACCATCTTCATCGGGGTATGGCTCTTTGCCGTCCCGGGCAGCATATGGCCGCTCTTCCTCTTCAACTTTTTCGGCGGCTTCTTTTGGTGCGCCAACGAGGCCTGTATGGTCAACATGCAGTTCTCGCACACACCCGAGAACGGACGCCCGATCGCCATCGCCGTCTACGCCGTCCTCACCTCAGTGGCGACGGCGGCGGCCTTTATCTGCGGCGGAGCTTTGCTGGAGGCGTTGGCTCCGTTGATGGAGAATGCCGGGCGGGTTTTCGCCGGGACGCCGTTTGACCATTATAAGCTGGTGTTCAGCGGCACGATGGTCTTGCGGCTGATCGTCATTGCCGTCTTTCTGCCCCGCGTTTGGAACGAAAAGGGGCTGACCCTCCGCGCCGCCTATGTCAAAGCGTTCAAACACGCCCACTCCAAGTGGTCGATAGAGATTTCCCGCCTGCGCATCTTCCACCGCAAACCAAAACGTTGACAGGGTGTGATACAATGGATTTCCGAAAAGCCAACAGCAGCGACGTCCCCGCTCTCATGCAATTCCGCAAGCAGCAACTGCTTGAAGAAGGACTGCCGCCCGGTACCGATCCTGCCGTTACGATAGACGGGGAACTGACGGAGTATTTCACTTCCGGCTTGGCCGACGGTTCGTTTATTGCGTGGCTTGCCGCCGATCAAGAAGCCGTCATTGCGTCAAGCGGCCTCTGCTTTTATCAGCTCCCGCCGACATTCCATAACCCGACTGGGAAGGTTGCCTATATCACCAATATGTATACCCTTCCGGCGTATCGAAAGCAAGGCATAGCGTCACGGTTGTTTGAGCTTCTGCTCGACGAGGCAAGGGCGCGGGAGTATAGTATCGTCAGGCTTCACGCTTCCAAAGACGGAAGAAATATTTACGCCAAAGCGGGCTTTACCGATTCAGATGGGTATATGACCATGAGGCTGAAAGGCAACAGATGATATGATCTATGTATCCGGCATTGATTATAGAGGAAACATATATTAGGAGGGTATCATTATGATTACGGAACGCAGCATGATTCATGATGTGGTGGATTTAATCCCTGAAGCTGATCTTACGAAGATTTACGCGATCATAAACGCTTATCTGACATCGGATTATCAAGAGGAATTAACGGATGACGAAGAAAAGTGGGCAGACGAAGGGTTTGCTCAAATCGAACGCGGTGAGTGTATCACGGCAGACGATTACATGAAAAAACGCGGATTGACCAATTAACCCCCACAAAGGAGGATGACCCCATGACGCCGCAAGAAGTGTTTGACGTCATCAAACGGGACGCCATAGATATATACAACGAGGAGGAATTTCTCAAATTATTACAATCCGGCAAGCCGCTGACCGTCAAATTCGGTGCTGACCCTTCACGCCCGGACTTGCATTTGGGGCATTCGGTGCCGCTGAAAAAACTGCGCCTGTTACAGGACGCGGGGCACCGCATCGTCTTCCTGATCGGCGATTTCACCGGGATGATCGGCGACCCGTCCGGGCGCAGCAAGACGCGCGTCCCGCTCACCTTTGAGCAGGTGCGTGAAAACGCCAAGTCCTATATCGAGCAAGTCTCCAAATTCCTCGACCCGGAGAAAGCGGACATTGTCTACAACTCCGATTGGCTGGGCAAAATGTCGTTCACCGAGGTCTTGCGGCTCTGCGGCAAAACGACGCTGGCGCGCGTTCTGGAGCGGGACGATTTTCAAAAGCGTTATCATGGTAATCAGCCCATCGGCTTGCACGAGCTGCTCTACCCGATGATGCAGGGGTATGATTCGGTCGCGCTGAACGCCGATATTGAGGTCGGCGGCACCGATCAAACCTTCAACCTGCTGATGGGGCGCAACCTGCAAAAAGACTACGGCCAAAAGCCGCAGGTCGTCCTCACCTTCCCCCTGCTCCCGGGTTTGGACGGGGTGGAGAAGATGAGCAAATCTTTGGACAACTACATCGGCGTGGACGAACTGCCCGACGTTATGTTCGAGAAGTGTATGCGTGTCCCCGACGCCCTGCTGGACGATTATTTCCGCCTGACCACCGACGTAGAGCCCGAAACATTCCGCCCGCTGATGCAAAACGACGTCCGCGCGGCGCACTTTATGTATGCCGAAGCGGTTGTGACCATGTATCACAACGCCGATGCCGCGTCACACGGGCGTGACCGTTACAACGCCGTGGCGGCGGGCGGCGCGCCGGACGCGGTCGCGGAAGTCTCCCTGCCCAAAGGTGAGTACCCCCTGTGGAAACTGGTGGCCGACGCCGGGCTGGCCGTCAGCGGCAGCGAAGCGCGGCGGCTCTGCAAAGAAGGCGGGATCATGGTCAACAACGAGCGCAAAACCGACCCGAACGAGGTCTTTGCCGGAGCGGAACCATTGCTGATCAAGCGCGGCAAGGGCAAATTCGCCCGGGTGGTGTTTGATTAGTATAAGGTGAATTCAAAAAAGTACGCCACTTTTTCCTTTACACTTCTTCCGTCTTCCTCAACTCCGATATATTCCTCCTCAACTTTTACGAATCGGTATTTTCCGGCATCCAATGGTTTTTTTAGTCTGTTAAAGTCAAACGTAAGGAGTGTGGATTGATTGGGGGGAGTGTATAAAAGAACCGCGCCGAAATATCCGCCTGTCTGTGTGAATTCTAAAAATACCCAAATATCAACATCCCATTTTTGCACGAAAAATTCCGGGCTATACCCTATTTCACTATCTGTCAGATTTTCAATAATATAATTGATTTTCTCTGAACCAACCGGGTATTCGGGTTTCTCGGCATATATCCTCATGTCTTTCCCCATCTTTTCGGGAATCTCTGTTGGCGCGGGGAATTTATTTGCTTCCCAGTTGGTGCATGACTGGCAAAATAAAGCAAGGGTAAGGCATATGCTATATGCTTTTACCCGCTTCATAGTGTCTGATAACGTCATCTATATGTACTTAATATTGCTGCTAAAAGCGGAGTAATCCTGCATCCATTATTTTCACCCGTATCACGGGCAGAAATAGCAACTGCTTGAAAGCCATTACCATGAATATAAAAAGGGCCTCCGCTGCCGCCATTATCTGTACTTGTATTGTTAGAACTAACTTTACCGGTTGTTAACCCAGTGATACTGCCACTGCTTGTATATTGCTTATAAGTTTGCCTGTTATTTACAATTACTTTTGGATAGCCTGTAATTCTTATTGGTGTCCCTACCGACATATTCGTTGTCCATCCGAAAAGCCCTGTTTGATTTGTCAGACTTGTGTCTATCTCGAGAATGGCAAAATCATTGCTTTCTGTATGGTTTCCATTAAGCCACTCTTGTGAAGCAAGGGCTTTTGTCGCCATAATCGTACCAAATGGGTATGAGCTTCCATCTCTTGAAGGGCGGATTTCGATGGATACAATAGGATAACCAAGATCAAGAACATGTGCAGCAGTTAATAATGCTTTATCCGCAAAAACAAAAGCAGACCCCTCACTTACCTGGCTTGTTCCTTGAAAATTTACACGGATATGTGCAACACCATATACGTAAGGGTTGCTCTCGACCAACAGACCGCCGTATAATCCAAATGGCGTTACAGTTCCTCCGCCCATACCGGATATAGACGCTTCATATCCGGGCGGCATATATCCGGGAGCGTCAAGAACGGTACCGTTCATCACTTCCCGCTCACTCAGCGGGTTCATTATCGTGACCTCTTCCCGTTCTCCGGTTAATAGATCAAAGCTAACCATTGTGATCTCGGATTGATACGTTTCCCGTATAAATCCGTCATTCATAAAATCAGCATTTTCCCCCATCGCCAAACCACTAAAGGAGTTTGTGTATATAAGGACTAATGATAGAACGCAGCACAGAAACAGAGCTTTTACTTTATTTGCTTTTAACATTTAAATACCTCATTTCGTTTTTGTTGAATTTATTTGACGCGTTTCCTAATCCCCTTAAGCATATCACCTCATTTCTTATGTACTTGTACTTTGCTATATTATCATGCTCTCACCACCTTTATTGGTATTAACAACAGTCTATCATGTGTCTGCTATGTTTGCAATACATTGTTTCATAATAATTTTGTCGAATAATGCTTCTAATGCTCATCCCTTTTCCCCTTTACTTTGCTGTACATTCGTATTATAATGAGGAAACAAGAAAAGCACAGGAGGCAATCCCATGAAAAAGCGGCGCGTATTTATCTTTACATTATCCGTCCTGCTGGCGTTGAATTTCATCACGGCGGGGTTGATTTCCGTTGTGCTGCAATCGTCCGGCATTGCTTTCGTCCGTTTCCCCGACGGAACCGTCATGTTGGGAGATCAGACGCGGGCGGCGGAAACCCGCCCTTCGATCCAGCCGCCTATCACCGTCCCTGTCGGCAATCCCCCTTCTCAAAAACCTGACCCGGACGGAGCTCTGACTTTTGCCGGGATTTATAAAAAAGCCGTGCCGTCGGTCACCGCTATCATTTCAGAGGGCGCGTATGCCAGCGGTTCCGGCACAGGCATCATCATAACCGAAGACGGTTATATCCTCACCAACAACCATGTGGTGGAGGGCGCGCGCGGCATCAAGGTGATCCTGCACGACGGCGGCGAATATTCTGCCGACCTGATTGGAAACGACCGTCTCTCCGACCTCGCCGTGATCAAAATCAAAGCGTCCGGCTTAACGCCCGCCGAGTTCGGCGATTCCGACGCCATGGAACACGGAGACCCGGTGGCCGCCATCGGCAACCCGCTGGGCATCGAACTGCGCAACACCATCACCGCCGGCATCATCTCCGGCGTCAACCGCGACATCACTCTCGAAGATTCGGGCGGCGACATCACCATGACGGTTTTGCAAACCAATTGCGCCGTCAACCCCGGCAACTCCGGCGGGCCGCTTCTCAATGAGTACGGGCAGGTGATCGGCATCATCAGCAGTAAGATCATGGGCAGCGCGTCCAGCACCGTCGAAGGGCTGGGTTTTGCCATCCCGAGCAATACCGCCGCGCCGTTGGTGACCCAGTTGATCGAATACGGTTATATCAGAGGCCGCCCCGCGCTGGGGATCACCATCGAACTCACTTACAGGCCGACCGCTTTCATGCCGCCCGGCGTCTGCGTCGATACCGTCAACGAACGGTCGGACGCTTATACCAAACTCCAAAAAGATGATATTATTACCCATGTCAACGGAACCGCCGTTTCGAGCGTCAGCGACATCAACGAAATCAAAAACAAACACAAAGCGGGAGATTCGCTCAAGCTGACCATTTGGCGTTACGGCGACATACTGACCGTAGACGTGCGGCTGATGGAAGAAGGAGACACGAAATAGATGAAACTTGGGTTTGTAGGGCTGCCCGGTTCCGGGAAGACGACCATTTTCAACGCGCTGACCGGGGCGGGCGTGCAGGGATACAATGAAGCCAACCTTGCCGCCGTTTCGGTGCCGGACGGACGGCTGGAGCGGCTGGCGGCCATGTATGATCCTAAGAAGGTCACACCCGCCACGGTTAATATTGTGGACATTGCGGGGCTGGCCAAAGGTTCGGGGCTGGGCAACCGTTTCTTGGCGCACATCCGGGAGGCCGACGCCATTCTCATGGTGCTTCAATGTTTTGACGGCGGCGGCGATCCTTTGGGCGACCGGGAAGCCATCAACATAGAGCTGTGCATGGCCGACATCGAGCTGGTGGAGAAACGCATCGCCCGGGCGGCGAAGATGGCCAAAGGGGACAAGTCCCTTTTGCATGAAGTTGAATTGTTCACCGCCCTCAAAGCGCATTTGGACAACGGTCTGTGCGCAAGGGTGTTCGATGGCAGCGACGACGACAAAGCCCTCATCGCCGATTGCCCGCTGCTGACCAATAAGCCAGTGCTTTACTGCGCCAATCTCTCCGAGGAGTTTTTCCGCGCGCGCGATACAGTTCAGCCGTACTTAGACTTGGAAAAGGCCGCCCGGGAAGAGGGCTCGGCCGTTTTCCCCATCTGCGCGGCACTGGAAGCCGAGATCATCGAGATGGAGCCGGACGACCGCGCCGCCTTCCTCGAAGACTTAGGTTTGACCCAGCCGGGGCGCGACCGTTTGATCCAAATCTCCTATGATTTACTGGGGTTGATGTCGTTTTTAACGGCGGGCGCGCCCGAAGTCCGGGCATGGACGATCGCCAAAGGGACGAAAGCCCCCGCCGCCGCCGGAAAAATCCACAAAGACATCCAGCGCGGCTTTATCCGCGCCGAAGTCGTTTCGTTCGACGCGCTGATGGAGTGCGGCTCGATGGCGGCGGCCAAAGAGAAAGGGCTTGTGCGGCTGGAAGGCAAGGAATATGTGATGAAAGACGGCGACGTGGTGTTGTTCCGGTTTAACGTATAGTTGACATTTGCCGTTACATGTGATACGATGACGGCAGATGATAACAAAACGAGGTGTTTTTATGTCAGTCCAAGTTTCCACCCGTATAGACGAGGCGACCAAAAAGCAATTTGATCGGATATGCGAAGCAATCGGGATTTCACCATCCAATGCAATCAGTATGTTTATCAAGGGCGTTATCAATCATAACGGGATTCCTTTCAGTCCTGTTATTTCCGAAAAAGCAGTCAGACCGCCGTTTGAATTTGGCATATTGCCGGAGAAAATGCCGAGAGAGGCTGTGTTCGGCTGTATGCGCGGACAATTTGCGATGGCGGATGATTTTGACGCGCCGTTGGAGGATTTTAGGGAGTATATGGAATGAAACTGCTTCTTGATACGCACACAGCCCTTTGGTGGGTCAACGAGCACGAAAAACTGTCGTCTGATGCGAAAAATATGCTATTGGATGATACTCATACGTTATATATCAGTATTGTTTCAGCATGGGAAATCGCTATTAAAGCAAGCCTCGGAAAGCTGCCCGGATTTGACGGCGGCGCGAGCCGTTTTCTAACGAAGGTGACCGAAATGCCGGTTCTCTTGCTTCCGGTTGAACCGCACCATATAGAACAGGTCGAACCCCTTCCCTACATCCACCGCGATCCCTTTGACCGCCTGCTGATCGCAACGGCTAAATCGGAAGGCATGACCATCTTGACAGCGGACAAAAACATTCATCAGTATGATGTACCGACGGTGTGGTAGGGAAGGAGAAATACATGGCTCTACCGTATGCTCATGGAAGAAAAGTCAACTCAATTTTTCAGTTTTTTGGAAAACATGAAAACGGCATTACAAACGCATTTGTATGGGTACTGGCAAAATGTCCAAGACTTGCACAAAACTTTGTCAACGATATATTAGGGCCTAATATATATGGCTTTAATGATTACATAACATCCACTCAAGACTATACTTCTAAAGATGGTATTACAGACATTGAAATGACTGATAATAAAAATTTTTACTTAATCGTTGAAGCGAAATATGGATGGAATCTTCCGGGAATCGACCAGTTGGAACTATACACACGCAGGGAGAAATTTATTAGTAGCCCGGCAAGGCATAAAGCGATCGTAACGATGTCAGAATGTAGTCAGGAGTATGCCGTCCTTATTCTTCCTCCCGAAATAAATGAGGTTCAAATCAAGCACATCTCTTGGAAAGAAATATATCACATAACAAAGAAAAGCATAGTTGATTCTACACACAAGCAAAAGTGGTTATTAATTGAGTTTGAACATTTTATGGAGGTGCTTACAACAATGCAAAAGCAAGAATCGAATTGGGTATATGTTGTTTCATTGAGTGATGATATGCCTGAGGGTTGGGGTATCAGTTGGATAGATATTGTAAAATCACGCGGCCTTTATTTCCATCCAATAGGAAACAGCTGGCCGTCAGAACCTCCCAATTACATAGCTTTTCGATATGGTGGGAGGCTTCAATCTATCCATCATATAGAAAGTTATGATGTATTTACCGATCCGCATTCAAAAATAACGGAAATACCGAGTCTATCTTGGAACCCCCATTTCCTGTATACGCTAGGAAAAGCTATCGAGCCAATAAAAGAAGTTAGAACTGACGGTAAAAGGATACCTCGGGCTATGCGGGTTTGGGCTATGCTAGATACGCTTTTAACATCAGATACTATTGCGGAAGCCCGTGATATATCTAAAGCAAGGCAAGAATCACCCTAAGAATCCTTTGATATATTAAAAACGGACGGTACCCCTCATGCAAGACAAAACAAGCAGCCGCATCCAGCTCCTCGACGCCCTGCGGGGGTTTTGCATCATCCTCGTCGTCGCTTTCCATATCGCCTACAATCTCGTCGATTGGGACATCGTCCCGTCCGGTTTGGTGTACAATCCGGTGTTAAACGTCTTGCAGCCGTTTTTCGCCGGGGTGTTTATCGTGCTGGCTGGGATTTCGTCCCGTTTTTCGCGCAGCAATCTCAAACGGGGGCTTCAACTGACCGCCTGCGCCGCTTTGGTGACGGTTGCCAGTTTATTGGTGCTGCCCGCCCCGTTTCTATCATTCAAGGCTCTGTTTGGGATTTCGCCGACGGGAGCGGAGATCGGCGCGTTGATCGAATCGGGAAAGATCACCCTGCATAAAAACATCTTAGCGCAAGCCGCGGCTGGCGGGATGACAACGCCGGGAGAACTGGGAACGCTTGCCCTCGCTTCGTATCAAACCCCTTACCCATTGCTGGGGGTTCCGATCACTTTCGGCATTCTCCATTTGCTCGCGGTTTGCGTTTTGCTTTACACCCTGCTCCATAAATGTAAGATCATCATCCCCGTTTCGGCTTTGGGCGCGGCCTATCTGTTGTCCAATGGAATCACGCAATGGCCGGACACCCCTTCGGCCGACTACTTCCCATTGGTTCCGTGGTTTTTTGTTTTCTTGTTCGGCGTTTGGCTGGGCGGCTCAATCCGGGAAGGGAAGTTCCCAAAGTGGTTTTACGAGGTAAAAATCCCCCTATTTCCGGCCATCGGGCGGAAGACCCTGCTCATTTACCTGTTACACCAGCCTGTATTATATGGAACACTATGGATTTTTGAAGCCGTCTCCGATTAGATTTCGGCTAAACAGCGCATAATAACGCCATACATTAACGAAAAGGGTGGTTTTTATGCGCGTATCCGAATTGATGAACGCCAACGTCGTCTCCATTACGCCGGACGAGCCGGCATTGCTCGCGGCAAGGCTGTTATCGCGCCACAACATCGGTTCCCTGCCGGTCTGCTCGCTCGACGGCAAACTGCGCGGGATGCTGACCGACCGCGACATCGTGCTGCGCTGCGTCGCCACCGAAAGCGACCCGCAGACAACCCGTGTGCGCGAGATCATGACGCGCGGTGTTGTGTCCGTCACGCCCGAAGATGACGTCCGCGAAGCGGCACACAAAATGTCGCATGAGCAGATACGCCGCCTCCCGGTGGTCAACGCCACAGGTTCGGTCGTGGGGATGCTCTCGCTGGGTGACATGGCAAAAAGCCGCGCCATGGACATGGAAGCGGCCAACGCTTTGAGCGAAATCAGCGTGAATGTGAAGAAGGTCTGAGGGCGGCGTCCGCCGCCTTTACATATGCCTATTCACCTTTATCCTCATCCCCTTTCCGTTCCGGCAGGGAGTTGAGAAAGATAAAAATTGCCGCTATGAAGGCGATCATCAAAACCGCGGCAATGATGCTTCCAACTCTCCCGTATTTCTGATAAATCCACACCGCTAACTCAAAACCATCGAGTTCCATTGTATATACTCCTTTACAACCGTTGTCGAACCTTTTATGGTTATATCAAATTATAACCGATAACGGTTATAATAGCAATATCAAATGAGGTGATATTGCTATGTTTACCGTAGATACTCAGTTTTCTAACGCGAATGTCCCGAGGACAATACGATTTACAGACAAGATATTTAGTGAGCTCAACGAAGCGGCGGAAGCAAATGACATTTCATTCAATATGTTGGTTTTACAGTGTTGCCGCTATGCGCTTGACCACATGGAGGAAACAGAGCAATAAAAGGAGCGGCTATGACCGCTCCTTTTATAGTTGCAAATAGTAGACCTTGACAAACGCTTCTATGTGTATTATTATGTGTATCAGGAGGTGTATATTATGCGCACCAATATCGTTATTGATGACAGCCTCATGCAAAAGGCCATGAGTGTTTCGCAAAGCAAGACAAAAAAAGAAGTCATCGAAAAAGCGTTGCTGGAGTTTATTGCCGCGAACACCCGAAGGGATTTGCTGGATTTACAGGGAAATATTTTATTTGCGGACGACTATGATTATAAGGCATTACGGGAGGGTCGTTAGTTGATATTGGTGGATACATCGGTCATCATCGATTTTCTAAAGGGTCATCACAATGCAAAAACAGAGCTTTTTGAATCTGTATTGAAGCAAAAAGCCCCGTACGGGCTTGCGTCATATACCTACCAAGAGGTTTTGCAGGGGGCAAGGGACGAACGGGAATACAAAAGGTTAAAGGATTATTTGTCCACCCAAAGAATCTGCTTTCTGCCCGAGACAATCGAGTTATACGAAAAAGCGGCTCTGCTGTTTTTCAATTTGAGGCGTCAAGGGTTTACACCAAGAAGCACGATTGACATTCTAATCGCGTTAACGGCAATGGAAAATGATCTGTTCTTATTGCATAACGACAGGGATTTTGACATGATTGCCTCCAAAACCGCCGATTTGAAAATATTGAATCGGCTGTATGAGTAAACAGCCTATTCACCGTTATCCTCATCCCCTTTCCGCTCCGGCAGGGAGTTGAGAAAGATAAAAATTGCCGCATATTCTTTATGCTTGACATACTCTATAGCTACGGTTATAATAAAGGTGTGGAAACCTAGACGGTTGCCACAAGTCGATACTTACCGTTACATTAGGCTATAAGCCTCAAGCAATCGGTGAGCCATCTGTTAGAGGCAGACGGCTCACTACTTCTTTTTATCAGAGCGTACATGGTCAACTACCGCAATGACAGTCAACACAATCGTACAGATGCCCACAATAATTTCTGAAGTAATATGTACCAGCCTCCTTTCGAGAATTACTTCCCGCGAGGGCTGCATACACGCCTCCATTCCGCTCTCACGGGATGACAGGCAACCATCTCTTTACCATCACCGTCTACAAGAAACAGTAGCCGGTAGGTTTCCACAACGGCATAATACAGCATTATCTTTCTATTGTCAAATTATAGATGGATGTCATTCCTTTTTATCTCCCTCCTCATCCCCTTTCCGCTCCGGCAGGGAGTTGAGAAAGATAAAAATTGCCGCAATGAAAGCGATCATTAAAATCGCGGCAACCACAGAGCCAACCCGCCCGTATTTCTGATAAATCCATACCGCTAACTCAAAACCACCGTGTTCCATGATGTACCTCCCTTATTGCAGCCAATCTATAATGCAACCGATTAGTAGCATTTCTATCCCTACTATGCCACAAAATAGTAGCATAGTCAAGGGGTGCAAAAATGGTATTTCAAAGACTGGAAGATTTACGAGTGGACAAAGATATGACACAGCAGAAAGTTGCAGACTTATTAAATTGTAAACGGGAAGTATACCGCAGATATGAAAGGGGCATCAGAGAAATCCCGATTTGGGCACTTATAAAGCTGGCGGATTTCTATCATGTGAGCATTGACTATATTCTCGGGCGGACAGATAACCCGAAATCATTCTGATATATTGCTATTTTCAATGCTTTTGAGTATAATGAACTGGCCGGGGCAACCCGGCCGGAAAACGCCAAGCGTACGCTAGGCGAAGGGTAAAATTGAAAACGGCGCAAGCCGGACGGTTACGCCCCCCTAATCCCTTAGCAAAGTCCACAGGAAAGGGGGGAGCGCGTGATGGAAGTGGCATACATAGTTTCTATGGCGGTGATCGCTGTGGTCGCTATCGTAGTAAACAACCGTAATACGAAAAAATAACCCATCCCGGTCAAGGCAAGGGTTATTTTTTTCCTAAACCTTGGGCGTAACCGTTGAAGGTTTTGCCCTTTTCTGCGTTCATTATACTCCCGCGTCACCATATTGTCAAGTCCTTTTCCATGCCGCGAACACCTAGAGGGATTTGCTTGATTTACAGGGAATTATTCTATTCATCTTTTTCCTTATCCCCTTTCCGCTCCGGCAGGGAATTGAGAAAGATAAAAATTGCCGCAATGAAAGCGATCATTAAAATCGCGGCAACCACAGAGCCAACCCGCCCGTATTTCTGATAAATCCATACCGCTAACTCAAAACCGCCGTGTTCCATGATGTACCCCCATTATTATCGTTATACCGATAATAATGGATTTTTTCTTTCTTGTCAATCGGTATTCCGATAACGTTTTCTATCAAAGCTGATACACTTAACGCAATACCAATATGCGAGGGTGTATTATGGGAATTTCGCAGGCAGTTATCGAAAGAATCAATGAGCTTAGGGCGGCGAAAGAGCTGTCTATCAATAGGCTCTGTACGTTGTCTGCCGTGCCGCAATCAACCATAAGTGAGTTTATGAGCGGAAAGATCAAGAGTTTAGGGATCGTGAATCTGAAAATGCTTTGCGACGGGCTTGATATTTCGATTGCAGATTTCTTTGACACAGAGGAATTCAGAAATATGGAGCAAGAGATAAAATAAGCAAACACCCTCTCTGATATATTGCTATTTTCAATAATTTTGAGTATAATGGGTTCAGGAGGGATGTTATGAGCAGGGTTTTCACAGCTGTGATTCAGCAGGAGGATGACTGGTATGTCGCCGGATGCGTGGAAAACAATGTGGCTTCACAGGGAAAGTCGATAGATGAAGCGTTGTCCAATCTGCGTGAGGCATTAGAACTATATTATGAAGACAAACCGGTTCCGGCTTTCCACCCCGCATTTGTAACAACATTAGAGGTTGCCATATAATGCCGCCAGTCACAAAACCGGAGCAAATCATCAACGGGTTGGAGCGCAATGGGTTTCGGTTTATCAGACAAAGAGGAAGTCATCGAAAATATAGAAAAGAAGGAAAGACCGTCATTGTGCCGATGCACTATGAACTTACCAAGGGTATATTGCAGTCGATTATCAAGCAATCAGGGCTTATGTATGAAGAGTTGATAAAATAGAAGAAAGGAGCGGCATAACCGCTCCTTTTCACGTTGCGATTTACCCAACTTGGTTTGAGCTTGTTTCCCAAATGATTGATTCAACCCGCTCCAGCGCGGCGGATTTGATGCGTTTGGGCTGTGTGCTGAAAAACTCAATGACAGGCTCTTTCTTCTTCACGTTCCAAATCCCGGCGACTTGCCCGTTGACGGCAATGGTCGGGAGGCAGATGCCGGACTTCAGGACAACCTTGCTTTTAACCTCCTGCGGCAGGATCAAGCGGTTTTCGGGGATGTACGACGCGATGATCGGGTCAAAGCCGGAGAGCAGGGTCAGTTCCGGGATGTCGGCGGTGTCGGCGTCGCTGAAAAAGTAGGTTTTCCTGTCAACCTCAAAATTGCTCAAATCATCAAGGGGGCAATCGGGCAGTTTTTTGGCGTCTTCTTTGCTGATGCCGAAGAACCAAGCCGCATCGGCCCATGTCGCGGGGCCGTATGCGGTAAAATACCTGCGGAGCAACCCGGGCAGGACGTCGGCGAAGCTCTGCGACGGCTCGGCACTGATGAGGTCGAAGTCCCGGCTTGCCATGTCCCGGAACGCGACTTTGCCGAGCTGTGCCAAATAGACGAAAATGCCGCCCCACGGCGAGAAGATATGGCCGATGACTTCAGGGTCATACCGTTCGGCGAAGATTTGCCGGAACTCCGCGCGCGAGTAGACGCCGTCTTCCATCAGACGGATGACCTCATCGGCAATATCTTGGAGCATATCCGCGCCATATATGCTGGTAAGCCATGAATAATAGCCGTCTTTTTGCTCCCCCGCACTGATGGCCAGCAGTTCGGGCAAATCCTCCGGCAGCACGCCATGCAGCGTCCCGCGATAGAGCCACGTTTTGGTCAGCGCGGTTTTCCAGCCCCAAATGTCCGCGCCGCGGATCGCCGCGGAAAACGGCACATTGCGGTAAAACCAGCTGTGCAGACCGAGCAGTTCATGCGCCAGCGTTTCCAAACCGTCGCACCGGCGCGATAAATAAAGCCCGTGCATCCGGCGGCGGTTGATGTTTTCGATCGCTGCTTGATTGGTCATAGGTCACGTTTCCTGTCATCATTTGGTTGCGCGAAGCAATTTCATTATAACACAGGAAGACGCGCCTTGCCACAAAATCTATTCTAGGCGGAACGCTTCAACTCAAAAACCCCTGCACATCGTCCACATCCATTTCGGGATGCAGGGCGATGGACACCGCGTAGCCGATGACGCGAGCCAGCGTCTCCACTTGGGTGTCGATCTCTTTGGGCGTGACCATCAGCCCGCCGGAGAATTTGGAGATTTCGCTCCAGTCGGGTTCGGGCTGCCCGGCCTGTTCCATCAGGTCGCTCATCAGCGTCACCGCGTCCACCACCGTCGGCACGCCCACCGATATGACCGGGATGCCCAGCGTTTTTTGATTCAGAGCCGCCCGGGCATTGCCGACGCCCGAACCGGGAACGATGCCGCTGTCGGAAATCTGCACCGTTGAGCAAAGGCGGGAGAGGCGGCGTGAGGTCAGCGCGTCGATGATGACGACCGCGCCGGGGCGGACATGCTGCAAAGCACCCTGGATCAGTTCGGCGCTCTCCATGCCGGTCGTCCCCAAGACGCCCGGGGAGATGGCGGCCACCGGGCGCATATGCCCGAACTCCTCCGGCATTTTATCCACCAAATGCCGGGTCACCATACAGTTCTGCATGGCCAGCGGCCCGATGGCGTCCGGCGTGATGTCGCGGTTGCCCAGACCGGCCAGCAAGACGCCGTACATCCCGCCGACCGGGAGGAGGGGAGCCAGCTCATCGGCAACGGCCTGCACCGAACGCTTGAAAGAATCCTCCTCATGGCGCATCAGCCCCCGCATCTCAACGGTGACGTAATTCCCAACCGGTTTGCCGAGGGCGCGCGCGCCGTCTTCATTGAGAATTTCCACTTTTGTCACCGGGCAGCCATGCCGTGTATATTCCCTTGCGGCAACGCCTTCGATCTCGGTCGTTTCCTTCGCGCTTTCCTGTATCATTTCCCGCGCTTCCAGCGCGAGGTCGGTGCGGATCGAACCAGCCATACCATTTCCCCCAAATGTAAAATAGGACACGATGTATCGTGTCCTATTTTGGTTGCTTCATACCTAACCGCTTACTTGCCGAGATAATTCATCGGGTTTTTCTGTACGCCGTTGACCTGCACCTCGAAGTGGACATGCGGCCCGGTGGAACGCCCGGTGTTGCCGATGTTGGCGATCTTCTCGCCCTGCCCTACCTTGTCGCCCGCTTTGACGAAGACTTTGGAACAGTGGGCGTAGACTGTTTTATATCCGTTTTGATGGTCAATAAAGACGCACAGGCCGTATCCCGGCTTGGTTCCGGCAAACTCAACGGTACCGCCGTCGGCGGCGACAATGGGTTCGCCGATCGGCCCCGCGAAGTCAACGCCGTAGTGCATACTGTAAGAGCCGAATATCTTCCGCATCCCGAACGAGGAGGAGAGACGCCCGTAATAGGGGCGGATAAAGGTTCCGGTGGCCAGCCGTGTGCGGGTTCCTGTGGCGATGACTTCGGTCACCGGTTCGGAAACCATCAGGCGGCCGGTTTCGTCGATGGCAGGGTCGCCGCCGTCGATCGACGTCCGCTCCGCCATCACAAGGGCTTCCCCGTTGACGCCTTGTGTGCGGACGACGACTTCGCCTGTCCATACGGCGGGGTCTTCGACATATTCGGTCTCAAACGGCACGACCTGGGTATAGGAAATCTGCTCAACGGTTTTCACCGAAAGGAGGGCGTTCCCGCTCCGCGCCGAACCGATCAGGATCGAGAGAAGCTCGTCCTCGCCGCGGAGGAGCGAAATGGGGGCAAGCCGGCTTTGGATGGAGGTATCCTGTAAAAAGGACGCCTGCCCGGCGGACGAATAGCCGGATATAAACGCGTCCAGCACGTTGTGCAGTTCCCCGGGCGACCGCGCCGCGCCGATCGGGACGCCGTCAATGGTCAGGACGCACAGCCTGTCGATGTCGGGGATGGAGCCGAGCAAACCGGCCTCAACGCCCGCGCTGTCGAAGATTTTATTCTTGTTGACGATGGTGAAGCGGTATTCTATATTGGGCACAACGGTGAACGGACGCCCCAAAATCTCACCCGCCTGCGCGGAAACGGCGGACAAGGAGTTTTCCACAATGCTCTGATTGCTGACATACCCGATGCTCTCCCCGTCGAGGATGACTTCCAGCCCCACCCTGTATATGGAGGCGGCAAAGAGCAATACGCCCGCGGCCATAAACGCCAAAGCCGTGTTGGCGCGGCGAAGGTTTTGCTTTTTGCGCGCGGCCGCCCCGGACGCTTCTAAACTAAAACTGGCTCCCCGGCTGGCGTACCTGACCCGCTCGGCGCACCCGGCCGCGATGTAGACAAAGGCGGACGCAATGAAGCGGAAAGGAACGGCAAGGCGGGATAACCCGGAGAACAGCGCGCTGAACAAGCGAACCAGCCGGGCGGCAACCTGCTCCAGCCCGGCGCGGCGGTAAGCCGTTTTATACCTGCGCGCCGTCAGGCGCGAGGCTTCGCGGCATATTGTATTTACTGAGTAACCGGGTTGGGCGAACGTCCTTGAAGGCGTTCTCCCCAATACGGTTTGAGCCATGGGTAAACACTCCATACGTCGATTTGGTTACAAAAAGTTACAACTACTTGTATCATACTATCATTCGGTTTGTTCGTCAAGTGATTTTTCTCAATTTGCCCAAAAATTTCTCGATTATCCAAAAAAAGAGCAGTTTGCACAAAGAAAGGTTGACATAATTCTACATATGGTATACCGTATAGTCGCTTGCCCGATATCTTGCCCGCCGATTTATGCAAAATTTCCATAACGGGCAAATACATCTTTCAAATCGGATGGATTTGTTGTATAATGGTGGACGGAAACCGGGAAGGGGGGAACCTATGATTACGCCGAAATACAAGAGGGTGCTGATCAAAATCAGCGGGGAAGCCATCGCGGGCAAAGGAAACGCGCTGGGCTTCGACGTCATCGGCCGCATCTGCGACGTGCTGAAACGCTGTCTCGACGCCGGGGTGCAGATCGGGATCGTGGTCGGCGGCGGCAACATTTGGCGCGGAGCCAAAGACGGCGCCGACAAAATGGATCGTTCGCGCGCCGACCATATGGGAATGCTGGCCACCGCCATCAACGCCTTGGCCATTGCCGACGTTTTGGAGTCGCGCGGAGCCGAGGTGCGGGTGCAGACGGCCATCGAAATGCGCGCCTTCGCCGAACCCTATGTGCGCCTGCGCGCCATCAGCCACCTCGACAAAGGACGGGTCGTCATCTTCGGCTGCGGGACGGGCAACCCGTTTTTCTCGACCGACACCGCCGCCGTGCTGCGCGGAGCCGAGATTGACGCCGACATCGTCCTGCTGGCCAAAAACGTGGACGGCGTGTACACCGACGATCCGAACAAAAACCCGCTGGCGACCAAATACGAGGAACTCACCCCCGGCGATTTTCTGCGCGACAATTTGGCGGCTATGGACGCGGCGGCGGCCAGTTTATCCCGCGACAACCAAATCCCGGTATTGCTCTTCGCGCTGAAAGACCCCGAAAATATTTTCCGCGCCGTCATGGGCGAAAAAGTAGGAACGTTGGTCAGATAAGGAAAGGATGGTCACAATGGACAGTTATCCCGAAATAGAGGGCAAAATCGCAAAAACGCTGGAGGTCTTGGGGCATAGCTATGCCACCATCCGCGCCGGGAGAGCCAACGCCGCCGTGCTCGACCGGGTCATGGTCGATTACTACGGAACGCCCACGCCGGTGCAGCAGATCGCGTCGATCTCGGCGCCCGAGCCCCGCATCCTGGTCATCCAGCCGTGGGACGCCACCGCGCTGAAAAGCATTGAGAAAGCCATACAGTCTTCCGACCTCGGCATCAACCCGACCAACGACGGCAAGGTCATCCGCCTCGCCTTCCCGCAGCTCACCGAAGAACGCCGCAAGGAGCTGACCAAGCTGGTGCATAAATACGGTGAAGAGGCCAAAGTGGCGGTGCGCAACGTCCGGCGCGACGCCATAGAAGGCTTCAAAAAGCAGCAGAAAAAGAGTGAGATCACCGAAGACGACCTGCGCGAAACCGAAAAGGACTTGCAGGAACTGACCGACAAAGCCGTCAAAGACATTGACGCGCTGGCCGCGAAGAAGGAAAAGGAGCTAATGGAGGTTTGAAAATAAAACTGCCGGAGACACTGCCCGAGCATATCGCCATCATCATGGACGGAAACGGGCGATGGGCGCGGAAGCGCGGGATGCCGCGCAAGATGGGGCATAAGGCCGGGGCGGAAACCTTCCGCACGTTGGCCACCTTCTGCCGCGACATCGGCATCAAGCATCTCACCGTTTACGCCCTCTCGACCGAAAACAGAACCTCCCGCCCGCCCGAAGAGGTGGACGAGGTTTACGACCTCCTGCGCCGGTATATCAACGAATCGCTGGAAACGATGGAGCGCGACCGGGTGCGGCTGAAGTTTTTGGGGCACATCGCCGCCCTGCCGGAGGACATTCAAGCCCTGATCAGCCAAGCCGAGGAGACGTCCAGCAAGTACGAAGGCTGCCAATGCAATATATGCGTCAACTACGGCGGGCGTGACGAAATGGTGCGGGCGGCGCGCGAACTGATGGGGCTTTCGTCGGGGATCAAGCTCGATGACGTTGACGCCGACGTCTTCGCCCGGCATTTGGACACCGCCTTCCTCCCCGATCCCGCTATCTGCATCCGCACCGGCGGCGAAAAACGCCTGAGCAACTTCTTGCTTTGGCAGCTCGCCTATTCCGAGCTGGTTTTCACCGATACGCTGTGGCCGGACTTCAATCAAAAGGAACTGGCCTCCATCCTGACGGAGTGCTCCAAGAGAAAGAGAAGATTCGGGGGTCTGTAAACATTGCTTACACGCATTGTCGTGGGTCTGCTGCTGCTGCCGCTGCTTCTGATCCCCTTTTTCGCCCCGGACTGGGCAATGGCGGCGGCCGTTTCGGTCATCTCCGCCGTTTCGGTATGGGAACTGCTGCATAACACGGGGTTTTCGCCCAAGAAGAGACTGACGGCCTATGCCGTTGTTTTTGCCGCGCTTGTTCCGCTGTGGCTATATTTGAATATGCCGTACAACTTACCTGTGTCATACTTCTGGTCATATATAGCAGATCACAGCGCATTGCCAACCATATGGGACTACATCGGAGGCTTTCGTCTTTGGCCTTACCAAAGCGGGCAAGCAGTTTGGTTCCTTGTCATATTGATTTTTGTTCTGATATTGTTTGCCGAAGGGGTGGCCGACCATGAGAAGGTACGCTTCAAAAACATTGCCATCATCTTTACGGCGGCGTTTATCATTCCCTGTTGCTTTTCGTCGCTGATTTATTTAGGGAAATACTTTATATTGCTGCCCCTGATCGCCGCCCTTTTTAATGATATATGCGCTTATTTCACAGGTGTGAAATTCGGAAAGCATAAACTCACCCCGGTCAGCCCAAAAAAGACGGTCGAGGGTTCGATTGGCGGTTTGGTTGGGGTAGCTGTCGGGATGTTTGTTTACGGTACGATTTTACAGACAGGATTTGATTTAACGGTCAACTTTCCTTTACTGCTCCTCTACGGCTTGATCGGCGGAGTTGCCGGACAGCTGGGTGATCTTTCCATGAGCTTGATCAAGCGGGAAGCGGGGATCAAGGATTTTGGAAAAATCCTTCCCGGACACGGCGGGATGCTGGACAGGTTTGACAGCGTTTTGTTCGCCGCTCCGGTGATACTAGGTTTGATGATGCTCTGGCCCGCAATAGAACCTCCCTTGCCATCGTGGTTATGATGACCCTTTCCCTATTAGGCTCGACCGGCTCAATCGGGCGGCAGACGCTGGAGGTCATGGAGGGACTCGGGATGCGCCCGGCGGCGCTGGCGGCGGGGCGGAACGCCGCCTTGCTGGAAGAACAGGCGCGGCGGTTTACCCCCGAACTGGTCTGCGTCGCTGACGAGAACGCGGGGCGAACGTTGAAAACGGCTTTGGCCGATACATCGGTCAAGGTGCTTTATGGCGAAGAGAGCATCCTCGAAGCGGCAAGTCATCCCGGCGCGGACGCCGTGCTCAACGCCCTGTCGGGCGTTGGCGGGCTGCGCCCCACGCTGGCCGCGCTGGAAGCGGATAAACGGTTGCTTTTGGCGAATAAAGAGAGCTTGGTCTGCGGCGGGGAATTGGTAACAAAGGCCGCCAAACGGGGTATAATCCCGGTGGACTCGGAGCACAGCGCGATTTTTCAGTGTCTCTCCACTCCCTCCGCCCCCTTCGGGGGCACCTCCCTCTCAGAGGGAGGCAAGTTCCCGGCTCCCTCTCAGAGGGAGCTGTCGCCAAAAGCGACTGAGGGAGTATCCCTCAGGCGGCGGGAGGAGATTCAACGCGTCCTCCTCACCGCATCCGGCGGTGCCTTCCGCGGTTTCACCCGCGAAAAACTCCGCGACGTCACGCCGGAAATGGCGTTGGCGCATCCCACATGGCAGATGGGGCTGAAGGTGACCATCGATTCGGCGACATTGCTGAATAAGGGGTTGGAAGTCATCGAGGCGATGCACCTCTTCGGCTTGCCTTTGGAAAAAATAGACGTTCTTTTGCACCCGGAGAGTATCATCCATTCTTTGGTGGAATATACTGACGGAGCGGTACTAGCCCAGCTTGCCCCGCCCGATATGCGCCTTCCCATCCAGTACGCGCTGACCTATCCCGAACGCAAACCCTGCCCTGCGGAGCGGCTCGACCTCGCTAAATTGGGTTCCCTCACCTTTGCGCATCCCGACCGGGAAACCTTTCGGTGCCTTCCTTTGGCCGAACGCGCGGCCAAAGCGGGCGGCAATATGGGAGCCGTGCTGTGCGGCGCGGGCGAAGCGGCGGTTGAGGCGTTTATCCGAAGGGAATGCGGCTTTCTAGACATCGCCGGACGAATCGAACGGGCGATGGACGATGCTCCGTATATCCAAAATCCTTCTGTCGAAGACATACTCCAAACTGTTGAACAATGTAGGTGGTAATTTGTCAGGTTTCATTTCCGCGCTCATCATCATTCTTGTCCTCGGTCTGCTCATTACGGTGCATGAGCTGGGGCATTTTATCGCGGCGCGGCTGAGCGGTATGCGCGTCCGCGAGTTTGCCATCGGCATGGGGCCGGCTTTCTTCAAACGGCAGAAAATCGGCAAAAACGGCGAGCCGGACGGCACAAAGTTCTCCCTCCGCGTCTTCCCCATCGGCGGATTCTGCGATTTGGGCGAGGACGAGGAGAATGACGACCCGTCGCATTTCCGCAACAAGAGCATTTGGAAGAAGATTTTCGTGCTGGTTTCCGGCTCGGTGATGAACTTTGTTTTGGGGTTCATCTTCTTTCTCATTCTCAATCTGTCGCTGCCCTCCATCGCCATGCCGCAAATCGTTGATCTGCACCCCGATTTTCCGTACGCCGGGCAGTTTGAGGTAGGCGACCGTTTCCACTCGATCAACGGGCACCGTGTTTTCAATTTCACCGACTATGAGCTTTTCCTGAACCGGGATATGGATAAACCCTACACCTTTGTAATGGAACGGGACGGGCAGAAATTCACCGTTGAGGGCGTCACACGGCAGCTTGCCGAAGGGAAACAGTTCGGTTTCGGTTATCACTACAACCCCATCGTCTACGACGACATGACCTTTTTCCGCTCGTTCAGGCACGCCTCCACCTCCACCATCGGGTTTGTGAGGCTGGTGTGGATCAGTTTGGGCGACCTCATCAGCGGCAAAGCCGACACCGGCGATTTGGTAGGGCCTGTGGGGCTTGGCGGGGTGGTCAACGACATCATCACCGACGAGAAGATCAACAAGAGCAATATGCTCCGCGTCCTGCTGCAATTATCCGGGCTGGTGGCGGTCAACCTCGCCGTTGTCAACCTCCTCCCTATTCCCGCTCTCGACGGCGGACGCATCATCTTCCTGTTTATCTCACGGTTTTTGGTGCTGGTGCGGAAAAAGCCGCTCAACAGCAAAGTCGAGGGCTATATCCACGGCGTGACCATGGTTCTGCTCTTCGCGCTGATGATCTTTATCTTCTTCAACGACATCCGAAGGCTGGTCGGCTTTTGACCCGGCAGATCAATGTAGGCGGCGTTTTGATCGGCGGGGGCGCCCCGGTGACGGTGCAGTCGATGTGCGATACCGACACCCGGGACGTTGAAGCAACACTAGCGCAGATCAAGCGTTTACACGCCGCCGGGTGCGAGATCGTCCGCGTCGCCGTGCCGGATACAGAGGCTGCGGAGGCGTTGGCGCGCATCGTCAAAGGCAGCCCCCTCCCGGTGGTCGCCGACGTTCATTTTGACCATAAGCTCGCCGTCCGCGCCGCCGAAAACGGCGCGGCCAAAGTGCGGGTCAACCCGGGAAATATCGGCTCGAAGGAACGGGTACGCGAGGTTGTGAAAACCTGTTCCGAACGCAAAATCCCCATCCGCATCGGCGTCAACGGCGGCTCGGTTAAACGCGGGCTGATTGAAAAGCACGGCTTGCGCGAGGCCATGCTGCTCTCGGGGCTGGAACAGGCCGCCACATTGGAAGACATGGGCTTCACCGACATCTGCCTATCGTTCAAAGCCTCTAACGTCCCCGACACCGTCGCCGTCAACCGCCTAGCCGCCGCAAAAACAGACATCCCTTTACATATAGGGGTCACCGAAACCGGGACAAGCTATCAGGGGATTATCAAATCTTCCGCCGGGATCGGCGCGCTGCTGCTCGGCGGCGTCGGCGATACCATCCGCGTCTCGTTAACCGCCCCGCCGGAAGAGGAAGTCCGCGCCGCCCTCGCGCTCTTAAAAGCCGTCGGTCTGCGCAAAGGCGGCATTGAGGTCATCTCCTGCCCCACCTGCGCCCGGAAAGGCTTTGATGTTTATACCGTCGCCAACCAAGTGGAAAAACGCCTCTCTCAACTGTCAACTGTCAATTGTCAACTGTCAACTGTCAAAGTTGCTATCATGGGCTGCGCCGTCAACGGCCCGGGCGAGGCGCGGGAAGCCGACGTCGGCGTCGCCCCCGACGGGAACGGCCAAGCGGTATTGTTCCGCAAAGGCGAGGTTATGGGAAGCGTTAACGAAGCGGAAATTGTTGATGTGCTGGTCGGGGAAACGCGGAAGCTGATGGAGGGCCTTACAACATGAGCATTCTCTGTCAAAACGGTGCCATAGCCATCCGCAGGATGAAAGACTGCCCGGAGGATTATACCCTCCTGTCAAACTGGCTCACAAACCCCGCCGTATTGGAATATTACGAAGGGCGGGACAAGCCGGTCAGCCTTCAAGAAGCCATTGATAAATACCGTCCCCGGATACGCGGGGAGGAAGATGTAACCCCCTGCATCATCGAGTTGGAAGGGGAAGCCATCGGCTATCTCCAATACTATCTAACGGATATGGAAAATCTGCTTGCCGGCGGGTCAACGTATCAAAATCCGTACGGATTGGACTTATTTATCGGGGAGACTGAATATTGGAACAGGGGGATAGGAACGAAGATCATACAGCTGTTTATATCCTATCTGTTTGAAACAGAACACGCCGATATTGTAATCATCGACCCGCAAACGCGGAACAAAAGAGCTATCAGATGCTATGAAAAATGCGGATTCCAGCCCATCACCGTTTTAGAGAAGAACGAATTGCACGAAGGCGAATACCGGGATAATCTAGTCATGGCTATTACAAAGGAGACACTGACTTGACCACGAAAACATTCTCCGAGATATTTCCGTCCTGTCTGCCCGCGGGTGACGGCCACCCTAACGGGGCGTTTGACCCTGTCATCAAGTCGCTCTGTCCCAACCGGGAGGAGAACAGCCTGACGGTTGAGCTGGAAGGGGTTCCGCCGTCGCCGCAATGGGCGGCAGACGCCGGACGGCGTATCCAAGAAACGATGGGGCTTAGCGAAGCGGCGGTGGTGTTTGCTACTCCCTCACCCGCCTCCGGCGGGAAGACCACCTCCCCGCCTGCGGGCGGTACTCCTCCACAGGAGGAGAATAGGGTTGGAGGGCGTCCTAATTCCCCTCCGGGGAGGGGTGGACGCGGAGCGGACGGGGTGGTTTCCCCCCGCAGGGGTACCCGTGGAGCGGACGGGGTGGTTTCTCCCCGCAGGGGTACCCGCGGAGCGGACGGGGTGGTTTTCGGCAAACCCTCCCGCTTGAAACCCACCGATATAGACGTCCTGCCGCAGGAGAAGGCCAAAGCCTGCGTTCGCGGGCGTGTTTTCGCGCTTGGGGAGACGCGTGAGCGGCGCGCGCGCATTGGAAACCGTTGGTGCGAGGCGGTGACGGTTGAGTTTTTCGTCACCGACGGCACAGGTTCGGTCTGTGTGCGGTGCGTTTTTGAAAAGGGCAAGATTCCGCCGGGGCTGGAGAAAACCCTCAAAGACATTTATAAGGGCAAAGGGCATGTCACCGTTACCGGGGAAACGGCGTCTTACACCGTCATGGAGAAGGAGGAGTGGTTCTTGGCGGCGTCCTGCGTTGAGAAAGCGGACACCCCGCTCCGGCAGGACAACGCGGGGCAAAAACGGGTCGAGCTGCATTTACATACACAAATGAGCGACAAAGACGCCGTGACCAATGTTTCCGAAGCCATCGAAACCGCGGCGCGCTGGGGTCACCCGGCCGTCGCCGTTACCGACCACGGAGTCTGCCACGCTTTTCCCGAAGCGATGGCCGCCGGAAAAAAGCACGGGATCAAGGTGCTTTACGGCTGCGAGGGCTATCTTTCCCCGCCGGAAGGACGGAAACGGGCGTATCATATCATCCTGATCGCCCGCAATCAAACCGGGCTGAAAAATCTTTACCGTCTGATTTCGATTGCCCATATCGAACATTTTAAGTCCCGCCCCCGCCTGCCGAAAGACGTGATCGAGCAATACCGCGAAGGGCTGATCATCGGCGCGGCGTGTGAGCGCGGGGAGGTTTTCACCGCCGTCAAGGATAACCTTCCTTGGGAAGAAACGCTGCGCATTGCCTCTTTTTATGACTTTTTGGAGATACAGCCCCTCTGCAACAACCGCTTCCTGATCGGCGACGGTGTGGCTCGGGACGAGGAACATCTGCGCGACTGGAACCGCGCCGTCGTGCGGCTGGGCAAGGAGCTGGATAAGCCGGTCTGCGCCACCGGGGACGTTCATTTTCTCGACCCGGAGGATGAGGTTTACCGCGACATCCTGCTTGCCAACATGAACATGTCTGGGCGCGACCCCCTCCCGCTCTATTTCAAAACAACCGATGAAATGCTGGAGGAATTTTCCTATCTCGGTGAAAAAGGTGCTTTGGAGGTCGTCGTCACCGGGCCGCAAACCGTCGCCGGATGGGCGGAGGACATCCGCCCGGTTCCAAAGGGTGAGTTTTTCCCCAAGCTGGCGGGCAGCGCGGATGAACTGCGCGGTTCGGTCTATGAACGCGCCCACAGCCTATACGGAGACGATCTTCCGCCGCTGATCCAGCAACAGCTGGAAAAAGAGCTTGGCTCCATCATCGGCAAGGGTTATGACACCGTTTACACCGTTTCGCAGAAGCTGGTGCGCCGGAGCATGGAAAACGGGTATTTGGTCGGTTCGCGCGGCTCGATCGGTTCGAGCATCGTGGCTTTTTTCGCGGGCATCACCGAAGTCAACGCCCTCCCGCCCCACTACCGCTGCGGGGTGTGTAAGTACAGTGAGTTTATGCCGCCGGAGGGAGCGTCCTGCGGCGTTGACTTGCCGGACAAAAACTGCCCCGAATGCGGCGCGGCAATGGATAAAGACGGGTTTGACATCCCCTTTGCCACCTTTTTCGGGTTTGACGCCGACAAAACCCCCGATATAGACCTCAACTTTTCGAGCGACTACCACGAGCGCGCCGGGGCACATGTTACCGAACTGTTCGGCGCGGACAACGTTTACCGTTCGGGGACGATCTCGACGATCGGCGGCAAAAACGCGGTCGGGTACACATTAAAATACTTGGAAGCCGCCGGAAAAACCGTCACCGACGCCGAACTCAAGCGGCTGGCCAAAGGCTGCGAAGGGGTCAAACTCACCACAGGGCAGCATCCGGGCGGGATGATCATCGTCCCGGAAGGCAAAGAGATTGCCGATTTCTGCCCCATCCACCGGGCGGCCAACAAAGCCGACGGCAAGATATGCACCCATTTCGATTACCATGCCATCGAGGAAAATCTCTTAAAGCTCGACATCCTCGGGCATGACTGCCCGACCTTCCTCCGCCGTTTTGAAGAGCTGACCGGGGAAGCGAATGTGCCGCTGAATGACCCCGACGCCATGAGCTTGTTTTCCTCCACCAAAGCACTGGGGTTTGAAAACGACGACCTCATCGGCCCGATCGGCACGGCGGGCATCCCTGAATACGGCACCCGTTTTGTGCGGGGGATGCTGCAAAAAACGCAGCCCTCCACCTTTGACGAACTGATCCGCATCTCCGGCTTATCCCACGGAACCGACGTTTGGCGCGGCAACGCCGAAACGCTGATTGACAGCGGCAAGGCTACGTTGAGCGAGGTCATCTGCGCCCGCGACGACATAACGCTGTATCTCGTTTCCAAGGGATTGCCCGATAAAATGAGCTTTACCCTTTCCGAAAACGTTCGGAAAGGAAGGGGGCTGAAACCCGAATGGGAGGGCGAACTGCGCGCCGCCGGCGTGCCGGACTGGTATATCAATTCGTGCAAGATGATCAAATACCTCTTCCCCAAAGCCCACGCCGTCGCGTATGCCATGATGAGCGCGCGCGTCGCCTGGTTTAAGGCGCACAAGCCGGAAGCCTTTTACGCCGTGTATTTCACCTTGAAAATAGACAGTTTCCCGTATGACATATGTTCCAAAGACACACACGCCATCAAGCTCGCCATCAAGAAAACCGGGCAGGACAAAGCCGCGTCAAAGACCGATCAGGACAAAGCGGTCGTGATGGAAGTCGTGTATGAAATGCTGCGGAGGGGCATATCCTTTGAACCGATGGACGTCCATACCGCCGAACCAAAGCAGTTTATCCCGGCGGGGCCGGGGCGGATCGCCGTGCCGCTGATGGCGGTGCCGGGGCTGGGAGAAGCGGCGGCCGACAGCATCGCCGAAGCCCGGAAGAAAGGCTCTTTCCTCGCCGAGGACAACATTTTAACACGCTGCCGCTCGGTGACCAAGGCGCATATCGAGGGGCTGCGCAACGCCGGAGCGTTGGGCGGGATGCCGGAGACGGCACAGACGACGTTATTCTCCATATCGTAGACAATTTCATCGTCTTGTGGGTGGTTTTCGCCCTCTCCGCGGGGGAGAATAGCCTTTGAAAGGATGTGGCTCCCCCATGGATAAGAAAACCATCGGAAACTTTTTAGCCGCCCTGCGGAAAACCCACGGCTTGACACAGCAGGAGGTCGCCGACAAGCTCAATGTCTCCAACAAAACCGTCAGCAAATGGGAACGGGACGAATCCGCCCCCGACCTCGGGCTGATTCCTGTCATCGCTGAAATATACGGCGTTACCTGCGACGAGATCCTGCTCGGGGAGCGGCGGGCAGACGGCGAATGGCCGCAGGGCAAATCCGCAAAGATCGGGAAACAGACAAGGCGGCTGGCCGCGAACACGGCCGTCTCCTTCCGCAATATGGCTCTGCTCGCCGTGCTGATCGCGGTGGTGGGGTATATCGTGCTGCTCTCCGTTTCATACGCGTTTGTCATGCCCGGATTGGGGTTTGGGCTGTGCATGGCCTTCCTGGCCGCCGGGGCGGCCGTCTTAGTGATGCAGCTTTACAATACCCTCCGCCGTTTGGACACAGGCGATGACGGGGAATTGGACACAGCCGTCCTCGATAAGGCGCGGGCGGGGATATGGGGGATTGTTTTCGGTACGGTGATGGTCTTGATTTTCATTGTGTTGATCGCCCTTCCGCTTTCCGTCGGCTCTAAGACATACCTGGATACTTTTGAATTGCAAATGGGCTGGGATCATATAGATTTTCAAGTCATTCCGTGGAACCAATACCTATCCTTTTTCCCGCCGATGATGCTGGTTTGCTTTGCGCTCGCTTTGCCTGTTTATCTCCTCCTGCGCCGGAAATTAAGGGGTTTATGGCTGTTCAGCCCTGTTGAGAATGGATTGAAGATGAGTTTTTATCAAGCAATTCTAATCGGCTGTTCTGTTATATTCCCCTATCAGAAAAAGAGTTTTATCGGGGATTATGCCGTCACCCTTTTTTTCGTAAGCCTTACCCTTGCCGCCGCCGTCTCTGTTCTATATGCCGTAAAAACCAAAGGCTGCCGCGCTTTGCTGCTGGCGATGGGCGGGCGTAATCTGCTGCTTGTGTTCGCGGTTTCGGGGTTGGTTGAGTTTATCAGCAGAATAAGATTGTTTGGCTCCCTGTATCTCGGGCATAGGAATGATATGAATGATACGATATGGAGATATGCTCAATATGGCTATCACGAGTTTCGTTACATTCCGGTCTTCACCGCAGCTGTTTTGTTCGGCTACGCGGCGGTGAAACGAAAATATATCAAAAAGATGGAACTAAAGGAAAATGCTAACGTCTAAAGAAAAGACAGGCAGTCTGCTCATGCGTAAAAGCGATTTTTTTGTAAGAAATTGTTAAGAAAATGTTTACAAATTGCTGTTGCCCTGACCATAAAAAACCTGTATACTAAAATTTATGTAAACCTTGTTCCGCCATTAGAGAAGGGAGAAACCTATGGAGAGCACAACTTTTACAACACCGCAGGAAATCGCGAACAGGCCGCAAGGCTCCGAACCCCCTCGGGTTCCGGGATCGCCGCAAGGAATGCCGCAAAGGCGGAACCGCCCGGGGCAGAAAAAGAAGATCGTTAAAAGGGTTGTTTTCTTAACGATCGGTCTGGCCATCGCGGCCGGGATGGTATGGCTTACATATTATGTCTTTTTCGCGCCCGAGAAGATGTATGACCATAAAGAGAAAATAGAAGTGTGGGACGGAACCGACCCCGACAAGCCCACCTTTATCAAACGCAGCATCAACGGATACGGTTACCTTGAGCCGGAACAGCGGAAAGACATTATGATCCACAGCGAAGGCTCGGTTCTGATGAGCAATGTTTGGCAGGGAGCCCAGGTCTTTGAAGGCGACGTCCTTGTTGTGCTGGATTCCACCTCGATCGACAGGGCGGTCGCCGACCTTTACAAGCTGATCGAAACAGCCGGGAACGACATTGCCGGCATCGAAGGCGAGATCGGCAAGGTTCAAACCCGCATCGGCAAAGCCTATGACGATTACCGCAAGGCCAACGGCGAACTGATCGCCAAACAGGAGGCGACGCGCCTGTACGCGCCGTTTTCCGGGCGTTTTGTGCAAAACCGGGGCATGGACGCCCCGCCGCTCAGCCCCGGCACCTTGATCGATGAACGCGACACCTTCGGAGTCCTGATCGACGATTCGCAGATGGTTTTGACCCTTTTGTTCTCCTACGGATACGAGAACGACATCTATATCGGTCAAAAGTGCGAGGTTTCCATCCCCGGCGCCATGTCGGTCGTTCCGGGGGCTGTGACAAACATCGAAAAGGTGCGCAGCATCGGGGATGACGGCACGGTATCCTTTGAGGTCGAGATCACGGTGACCAATCCGGGCGCGCTGAAGGCCGGCGAGCCGGCAACGGCCTCGATGACGACCGCAAGCGGCGAAGTGATCCTGCCGGTGGCAAGAGGCAATTTGGAGAACGTCCGCGAAGCCGAACTCTTTGTGAAATCCTACGGAAGGCTGAAACAAACCAATCTCCGCAACAACTACTCGTATTACGAAGGCGACCTTCTGCTCGAGCTTGACTTCGTGCCGACGCCGGAAGAAGCGCAGCTGGAAGAGAATTTCAGAAGCGTCATTTCGGGCTATGAAGCTGAAATCGCGGCGTATGAAGACGCGATCGAAGCCAAAGGCGACCTGATCAATTCGTATTTTGAAGCCATTGAGCAGGAACAGGAGAAGATGGATGATTTAACCATCCGCGCTCCCATTTCCGGCGTCATCACAAGCTGGGAAGCCATCTATCCGGGCATGTCCCTCAGCAATCCGGTCAATGTCACCATCGCGCAGATGGAAACCCTGACCATGCGCGGCACCATCTACCAAAGCGACATCCAAAAGGTGGAAGTCGGGATGGCGGTCGATGTGGAAGCCTATGTTTGGGGGGAGATCACCTCGATACAGGGAACCTTGGTCAGCATTGACAAAAACTCCAACCCCACCGAAGCGGGCGGGTATTTCCCCGTTGTCATCGCGGTGGACAACTCGATGGGGCAGCTGATGGAAGGGACGCAAGGCCAGTTTTCCATCACCCTTGAAATGTCTGAAAACCCCATCGTCGTCCCCATTCAGGCGGTGCAGCGGCACGCGGGCGGCAGCTATGTTTTCGTTAGTCCTCCCGACGGAAAGCCTCCGGCCGGGGCGGTTGAGCTGCCCGACTGGGTGTACATACCGTCCGGTTACTATGCCGTGCGGGTGACCTTAGGCCTGAACACCCCGCGGTATATCGAGATCACCGAAGGGTTGAGCGTTGACTGGCGGGGCTGGGACGTCTTTACCAAACGCCACAACGCCGAACAGGACGATACGCCTGATTTCTCCGAGTGGTATGAAAAAGGATATGAACAGGGCAAGGAAGACCAAAAGAACGCCTCCCCCGAACCGGAAGAGCCCTCCGATTACTTCGGCGACCCGTATGAACCCGGTTTCCCCGATCCATGGGATCCCGGTATCGTTGATCCGTGGGAGCCGGGCAAAGAAGACCCGTGGAACCCTGAGCCGTGGGAACCGGGACGGCCGGACGGCGGTTTGGAATGGCCTGTTGACGATTGGGGTACTGACGGCGGAGACGACGGCGGGGATGACGGCGGGGATGACGGGTTTGATGCGGACAGCGGTATCACATGGGACGACCCGCCCGCCCAAGATGACGGCATTGTCATTGACAAAGATATAATCTACGGCGACGACAAGGTCATAGACGGCGGCGTCATCAGCAGGCCGATGCCCATGCCGGGCAGGTGAGCGGGATGGTCTATACAGGCGGCGCGCTGATCGAGATTTTCAATGTTTATAAAATATACAACGAAGGGCATGAGAGCGAGGTGCGCGCCCTCGACGGGGTTTCGCTGTCGGTGTCGCAGGGCGAGTATATCGCCATCATCGGCGCGTCCGGCTCGGGGAAATCCACCCTGATGAACATTTTGGGCTGCCTCGACATCCCCACCTATGGGGAATACATCCTCAACGGAGAGAATGTCTGCCACCTCTATGACTTTGAACTGGCGCGCGTCCGCAACAAACAGATCGGCTTTATCTTTCAGGGATTCAACCTTCTGAGCGGGCTGACGGCCATCGAGAATGTGGAGCTTCCGCTCATCTATCAAGGCGTCCACGGTGCCAAACGCCATCAAATGGCGATGGACGCGCTCGACCGTGTGGGGTTGTTTGACCGCATGGATCACAAGCCCGGGCAGATGTCGGGCGGGCAGCAGCAGCGCGTTGCCATCGCGCGCGCTTTGGCAACCAACCCGAACATCATTTTGGCCGACGAGCCGACCGGCAACCTTGATTCCCGCACCGGGGAACATGTCATCCAAATCCTCGACCAGCTCAACAACCAGGGAACCACCATCGTGCTGATCACGCACGACCCGTCTGTCGCGCAGATGGCTAAGCGCAGGGTGCGGATCAAAGACGGGCGGATCGTGGAGGATACGGGACTGATTGGGGAACCCTCCCCAAAGGATGCCCTCCTCCCCGAGGAGGGTGCCGCCGAAGGCGGCGGGAGGAGTGACCTATGAAATTATGGCAGTCGATCCGCATGGCGTTTCAAACGCTGCTGTCGAAGAAGGGGCGCACCTTCCTCACCATGCTGGGCACCACCATCGGCGTCACGGCGGTCATCGCGCTGGTCAGCGTCACCAAGGCGCAGAACGAGGCGAATAAAGACCTTTGGCGCAAGATGAGCGAAAACATGGTGTTTGTGAGTTTTTACAGCTACGAATGGAAAGCGGGAGCCACCCCCAACGCGGTGATCGCGCGCGATCTCAGGGATTATATCAACAACGACCTGACCGAGCTGGCCGTGGGCATCACCACCAACCAGCAGGAATGGGGGTCGTCTGTGCGCTGGAAGGATATGATCGTCCAGGCGCGCGCCCTCTTTTACGGCAGCGAGCAGTTTTCCGACGTCAACCGATACGAGATCAAATACGGGCGCGACATCTCGGTCGTGGACATTGAGCGAACAAACCCCGTCGCCGTTCTCGGGTCTCTGATGTGCGATAAAATCTTCTCCTTCCAAGACCCCATCGGGGAAACCATCTATATCAATGAGGTGCCGTTTACCATCGTCGGCGTCTATCATCAGCGCGATAAAGACAAACCCGAATGGTATACCGAAGAACAGTGGTACGACTACTCTGAGGACAACCTCATCGTCCTCCCCTACACGGCTTCCCGCCTGATCAACCCCAATGTCATTATTCAGGATTATAAGATCAAAGTGGAGGAACCCGACGCCGCCCTCGAACTGGTCTCCCTGCTGAATGATTTCTTCTCCACCGTGATCACCCGGATCGAATGGGACAAGATCGACTGGGAAGCGGGCATTTACCCCGACTGGGACAGCGAGACAGGCTATTACAACGCTTGGACTAATTTCCAGTGGTTTGAGGAAATGGACGAAGCCGAGGCGGCGCAGACGCGGTTTCTCACCCTGATTGCCGCCATCTCCCTCTTTGTCGGCGGTATCGGCATCATGAACATCATGCTGGTGACGGTGACTGAGCGCACCCGTGAGATCGGCGTGCGCAAAGCCATCGGCGCGCCGCGCCGCACCATTGTTACGCAATTCTTGATCGAGGCGTCGGTGTTGTCGGGCGCGGGAGGTTTGCTCGGCGTCATTTTGGGCTTCACCGTCACGCTGTATTGGGGCAAACTGCAATACGACTTGATTGCCCAACCCGATCTGCCGATCACCTTCATCGCGTTTGCCGGGTCGCTGGCCATGGGGATCATCTTCGGCATTTACCCGGCCATCAAAGCCGCGTCATTGCAGCCTGTCGACGCTTTACGCACCGAATAGAGGAGGGTTTCCACTGACGCAGATTGAATCAAATAGGAGGATTTCACATATGAAACGTATCGTTAGCCTATTGCTTATTCTCACCTTGCTTCCGATCACCGGGAGCTTCATAAGCGCGGAAGCGGCCGTGGTGTTTACCGACATCCCCGACGCCGAAACGCAAACCGCGGCGGATTTTCTGTACCGCCTCGGCATTGTGAAAGGAACAGGCGGAACCAACTATTCGCCGGGCAGCCACTTCAGCCG
The DNA here is from genome assembly GCA_009782475.1 of Oscillospiraceae bacterium. Lineage (GTDB taxonomy): Bacteria > Bacillota > Clostridia > Oscillospirales > UBA929 > UBA929. The sequence continues at coordinate 95,114 of WRIZ01000003.1, forward strand.
TGCCGAGCTGGCCGTCATCGGGACGCGCCTGACCGGATTGTTTGACGTTTCCACCTATGGCGGGGTGGTGCGCTTCCCTGATGTGCGCGCCAACCATTGGGCGCATCGCTGGGTCAACGCCGCAAGCTCGCCGCGCGATGAGCAGCCGGCTGTCATGTCGGGCAGCACCGACGGAAACTTCTACCCGGAAGACCCGATGCTGTACGGGCATCTGATCACGGTATTGATGAAGCTGCTGGGGTACAGCGACGAAGAGGTGGGATTCAACTGGCCGCACAGCTATATCGCCAAAGCCGAAGCATTGGGGATCAGCAGCGGCATGAGCTTCACCGCCGACCAAATCGTCACCCGCGGCGAAGCGGCAAGGCTGATTTATCATTTCCTCTTTGTGCCGCGATACAGGCAGACCGACCCTTATATGGTGTCAAAATTCGGCGTTATTCCTCAGCCTGCCGTCCGGCAAGGCGAACTGGTAACCCTGCTGCTTGACAAAAACGGGAACATTTTGGCCGCCGAACCCGATAAGGCCGTTGCTTACCGCACGGTCAACGTCGCCAAAGCGTATGCCGACAGACTGGTGCTGACCGATAACTCGGTCATCACCGGGGTGATCGGAGCGACACTGTGGGACGGGGAGGAATCCGGCGTTTACAGTCCGTCGGCATTCAACGCGGACGGGGAAACGGTCACGCTGATTACCCGGGACGGTAAACTGGAACATATTTTACGCGGCATTTCCGGCAATAAAAAGCAGATCGTCCTCTCCTTTGAAACGGTTAACGGGGTCACCACCATTTTGGACGGGCCGGACAACGGGTATATTTATAACGGCGCCCTTCCCGCTTCCCATCAGGGAAAACTGGCCTCCCTTACCGTCAACAGCGACGGGTACGTTACCGCCGTTGACCTGGACAACACCGTTAGCTATAAATCCGTGACGGTATCGTCCGCCCTTGCCTCTTGGCTGTCTTTGACAGACGGGTCGATCATCACCGGCGTGAACGGCGCGGATATGATCGGCGTTTGGGATTGGGACGGTTCGGTCGACACCTACGCCAAACGGCGCGGATCGTTTTGGGCGGAAGAGGATGTGACCCTTGTTTACCGGGGGAATACCCTGCTCTATATCCTGCGCGACAGTCAGGAACGCAAATCCGGGGGCAGCAGCATCATAACCATTTTACGAACGAATGTCATCAACGGCATTCTCTATGCTTTGACCGACGACGGCGAATACCCGGTGAAAGACGGGGTTGACGCCTCTCTTCGCGGGCGGACGGGCAAACTCCTGATCGACAAAGAGGGAATCTATGCCGTCGGGTTTACCGTGACGAATGAGTATACCTATCAAACCGTCACCGTTTCCGGCCTGCCGCAAGCCGGAGGATTTCAAAGCGACAGCGGCTATATCACCGTTCCGGCCAATACGGAGGTATGGGATACCCTCGGTTATGAATCCTACCGCGATGATCTTTTTGGGGGTATTTGGACATATATCCGCCCGGGTGAAGAACTCCTGCTGGCCAGGGATCAACTGGGGAGACTGAAATATATCTATCGGCTGGCGGCGAGAGGGAGCGGCGAGTATCAGTTATCGGTGTTGGAAAAGCAGCCGGAAAAGGGAAGCGATCCGCTGACGGCAGCGTTTGGGAGGGCGGCCGCCGGGGCCGCCCTCTATAAAAACGGGTTTCCGGCAACCCTTGACATGCTTGACCGATGGGACGTCCTGCTCTTCTATGAAGGCGCGGGCGTCGTGGAAGCGTATAACGTACGCATCTCGGGGGTCGCGGAAATCGGCTACCCATTGGGGTTTGAATCGGCCATCAAACTTTTTGGCGAATCCTTTACCATGCTGAAGGAAGCGCAGGCAAAAATCGGGCAATACAACGCTTCGCAGCGGTTGACCTATCTTCTGTCGTATGACGGCCTCACAAAAAAATGGCAAATCGCCGACGTCCGCCCCTCGGGAGAGGTTTCCGGCACGACATCCGGTTTGGTCTCCGGGGAGGGGGATGCGGTTTCTGCCGGGTCTCTGCCGTCTTTAGCGGGAATCATGCCTTCAACGGTCAGAGGCCGTGTGGGGACGTTTTACAGTTCGGCAGGCAAGCAGATATTCTTTACCCCTTTTGTGATGCAATCGGGCGGCAGGGGCGAGCTTGACTTGGCCGCGAAAACGCTTGGCTCCTCGCCGATCGCGCCGTGGTGCGCCGTCTACGATCAAGCGGGCGTCAACGGGCGCGCCGTGAGGGTCTCCGACATCCCGTCCGGCAAGATTCCCGCCGCAAAGGTGCTCTATGCCGAAACCAGCCCGTCCGGCTATGTCACCACCCTCGTTCTCGACAACATAACCGGGGACGCCTATCAATACGGATACGCTTACAACGGAATAAAACCTTTGGAGAGCTTGGACGGCACCCCGAACAACGCAAATGTGATGATCGTGTCGCCTGAAAGGCAGCATCAATCTGTATCCGAAGGGTTCCTGATCAACAACGCTTCCCTTTCCCTCCCCAGCAACGGGGCGGCTGTGGGCATCGCCGCGGGGAACCTCTCCGACCCCGATTTCTACGGTATCGTAAATGAAATCGTCAACTGCGTCAGATATGACGGGTTTTCGCGGTTTGACTTCAACGGCAGCGAATCGCTGGCCATCAACGGGAAGAATGTGCCGATCGCCGCCGGGGCGGGTGTTTACATCCCTTCTATGAGAGCAACGTACACTCTCGAACAATCCCGCGCCCTGTGCACAAGTTTTGAGGTTTACACCGACCCGTGGGGGCATAAGGTGCGGCTGATCATCGGCATTGTTTAGGAAGCCTGCCGGAGGTCGGTGACGTATTCGTTGTTGTAGCAATCGACCAGCATAAACCCGTAAATCCCGTCAACAGGCGCAAACTCAAATTTGAGCGGTTCCTCAACGGTGAACGACGGCCCTCGCGCAAATTCCTCCTCATGCCCCGGGCGGCGGGTGTCGATTTTCGGATAGAGCAGGGTGACGGCGTCGCCGGGGTCGATCGGAAGGTATATCGGCAACGGTATCCGCCCGTCTTTGGCTTCGGGGATGGCTCCCAAAAAGGTGAAGTCCCCGTTGCGGCACGAAACAGCTAAGTCAACTTTGCGCCCGTCCAACTCGGCCAAAATAGAATATACTTTGATGTCTTCAGCCCCGTCTTCGCAAACCGCGAAGGCGGGGTTTCCGTTGACCGTCAGCCATCCGCTAGGCGGGGTTCCTGTTGCCTGCCCCGCCTCTTCATCGTAACCGGCTTCGGTATCCATCCCCACCAAAAGATAGACGCCATAACCGTGCCGTCTGGCCAAAACGCCGCGGGCTTCAAAGATGCGCCATTCTTCGGGTATGTCGGCGGCATAGCCCTTGCCGCTCTTTCGCGGGGTAAGCCCCACCATATAGAGTGACGCGTCGCCCTGGGTGAGAAGGGTTGTAAAGTCCCGCACAAACTCGAGATACGGCTGAGAAAACTCCGATTGCAGATAGACGTCAAGATGATGTTTGAACACCCCTTCGTTTTCATAGGGAAAATAGATGGATAACCCGTTGGAGTTGGGGGAGGCGGCGGTATGGCGGTTGATCAGGACGCAATCCTTCACCGCCCGGGTCAGCCGCTCGGCCTTTTCAGGGGCGTCGCCTTTCAGCCGGGAAGCGAGATGGGCAAGGTCGATCATATCGACGCTTTGGTTGGCTCCGCCGTAATACTTGACCCTTGACCGGATCCGTGATACGCGCAGAAAACCTTCTTCATCCATCAGCCGGCTGATCTCTTCGGCCATTGCCCCCACCGCCTCGATCACAGGCTCGATCTTCCGCAGATCGGTGACCGACAGCGTCAGCGTCTCCCCGGCGTTTTTCCGGGCGGCAAAGTAGCCGTTGACGATGACCCGGCCGATCTCTTTGGCGTCGGTTTCCGGGTTGTCCCCCAGCGATTGCATCAGCGGGGCGTAATCCCAGCCGCCAAACGGCTCCAGCTCCTCCGAAGCGATCAGGACGTCGGCATACGGCGCGCAGGCCGCCGCCACCTCAACGGTGGCCATCAGGCAGGCGTCAAACCCGATGAAAGCCAGCCGTTTGCCGCCCAATCCTTGCTCCAGCCCTTCGGCGAGGGCGATCATATCCATATAACGCGGTTCGCGCAGCTCATCGTAGCCAAAACCGATCGGCACCCCGCTGCCGTGATCCCAAAAGATCAAACCGTAGCGGTCGGCGGGAGCCTTCTCGAAACCGACTTGTAAAAACGAAGCCAGCGTCTCCGGCTGGGCGATGCTGCCTTCGGACAGCACAGAGCCGTGCGTCAGCCCTTGATGGTTGATCAGATGGACTTGATTGAACGCTTCGGAAAACCCTTCGGTCTTCCAATCCCGCGTCCCGCCCGTGAAAAGCACCACTTGAAACCGATCATCCGGCGGGAGGCGGGAGAGCATTTCCCGCAGATTTTCGGTAAACGCCCCGCCCGCGTCGTTGGCTCCGCCCGATTCCAAATCGCTTCCGTTGACATACCAAAAGAGGGTAAATGTCCCCGGGCGGGCGGGCTCTTCCGACACCACGACTACCGGCCTTGGCGGCCGGTCGGGCGGAAAGGTCACCGCGGCGCAGGACGACAAAATAACAAAAACAAGGCATAAACAGCAACTTCTTTTCATTGGACAACCCCCCTATGTTTAGGCGATTATTGTTTCCAAAAAGGATAAATGATACACAAAAGAGCCCATGATGGAATAAGATGGGGAAAAAGCCCGGCGTACGCTGAGCGGGAAAAGGAGAGAGCAGCGGTATGGGAATGGGAACCATCATGATCGAAACAAGAGCGGCCGATGAAGGGTTACCGATCAGCGGCGCAGACGTTGTCATCCGAAGCAACGGCAGGGTGCTGGCCGAACTGAAGACAGACGGCAGCGGCCAAACAGAGAAAGTCTCCGTGGAGGCACCGGACAAAGAGAATACCCTCAGTCCAAACGCTCCCGGGCCGCACTACGGCACCGTGGAAGTCACGGTCAGCAAACCGGGGTTCGCAACGGTCGTCATCAGCAATGTTCAGATATTTGACGGCATTGACGCCTATCTGCCGGTGCATATGCACCCGGCCGCCGAGGGCTGGCAAGAGCCGGAACGCACCGTGATACCGCCGCCCGCCGTGGAGGGCGCGGAGGAGCGCGTGATACAGGCCGCGGCTACCCTGCGCGACCCGCCATCCGGCTCATTGGAGCCGTTTGCCCTAAGGGACGTCATCGTTCCCGACTATATCACCGTTCATCTCGGCAAACCCAACGACTACGCGCGGAACATACGCGTCCCGTTTGCCGAGTATATCAAGAATGTGACGAGCAGCGAAATCTATCCGACTTGGCCGCAAAACTCGCTGCTGGCCAATATCCATGCCATCGTTTCCTTTACCCTCAACCGCGTTTACACCGAATGGTACCGTTCCCGGGGGTTCCCGTTTGACATCACCAATTCCACCCAGTTTGACATGGCTTTTGTGGAAAACCGTGATATATTTACCAACATCAGCCAGCTTGTGGATATGTATTTCAACACCTACGCCAGGCGTACCGGCCACCGCAATCCGTTTTTCACCGAGTTCTGCAACGGGACGACGGCCACCTGCCCCGGTATGTCGCAGTGGGGGACGGTCGCGCTGGCCAATCAAGGGCTGACGCCCATCCAGATCCTGCGCCGTTATTATCCGAACGATTTGGAGTTGGTGACGACCAACAACATTCAATCCATCACCGAATCCTATCCCGGCGTGGCTCTCCGTGAAGGAAGCAGCGGTGCCGATGTGAAGCGGATGCAGGATTTCCTCAACCGTATACGGGTCAATTACCCGCTTATTCCGCAGATCACCAACCCAAACGGCACTTTCGGCCCCGATACGGCCGCCGCTGTCCAAACTTTCCAGCGTACCTTCAACATGATCCCCGACGGGATCATCGGCCGGGCGACATGGAACAGGATTTCTTACATTTGGGTCGCCGTCACCAAATTGGCCGAGCTGACCGGCGAAGGCGAACGCATCGGTATCGGCCTCACCCCGCCGACGTCGGTTTTGCGGCTGGGCTCGCGCGGCGCGGATGTGTTGGAATTGCAGTATTTACTCAATTTCATCTCGCAGTATTACGCCACCATTCCCTCGGTCATTCAAGACAGCCTGTTCGGCACAAGCACGCGGGACGCCGTGATGGAGTTTCAGCGTCAGTTCGGCTTGAACGCCGACGGCATCGTCGGGCCGGCCACATGGAACAGATTGTATTCGGTCTACAGGAGCATCAACACTGAGGCTCCCATCCCCCCCGGCCCCACTCCCCCGCCCGTTCCCACCATTCCGCCCTTCCCGGGATTCCTCATCCGCAACGGCTCGCGGGGCGAAGCGGTGCGTACCGTTCAGGAAGCTCTCAACACGCTGGCCGCAACCATTCCCAGCATCCCGCGCCTGACGGTTGACGGTATTTTCGGCAACAAGACACAGAATGCCGTTACCGCTTTCCAACGCTATTTCGGATTGAACGCCGACGGCATTGTCGGTCCCATCACATGGAACCGCTTGATGAATGAGGCGGCTTCCGTTCACCCCGGCCCGACGCCGCCGCCACCGCCGCCTTCGGAACTCCCGCCTTTCCCCGGCTTCTTCATCGCGCTGGGATCGGTCGGCAATCATGTATTGACCATCCAGCAAGCCATTAACAGGGTATCGGCAAGAATCCCGGCCATCCCTTCGGTTACGGCGGACAGCATCTTCGGCACCGGCACGCGAAACGCGGTCATCGCCTTCCAAAACCGATTTGGCCTGACGCCGGACGGCATTGTCGGCCAGCAGACATGGGACAGATTGATGCGGGAAGCCGCCGTATAATAAGCCATATAAAAGAGAAAATACCCCCAATAGAAATATTGGGGGTTTGGTTATGATTAACATGACAAAAAAAGAATATGCCGATTATATCAAGAAAAAAGCACCGCCCAGCCGTCATTTGCGCGGCATCATTATGGCCTGGCTGGTTGGCGGGCTGATCTGCGTGGCGGGGCAAGGATTGATCGATTGGGCGAAGACGTTTGGCGTAAGCAAGGAGATCGCGCCCACCGTCGCGGCTATGACGCTGATTGCCGTTGCCGCCGTTTTAACGGCCTGCCGTATCTACGACAACATCGCCAAATGGGCGGGCGCGGGAACCCTCGTGCCGATCACCGGGTTTGCCAACGCCATGGTCGCCCCGGCTATGGAGTTTAAGACCGAAGGGCATGTGGCGGGGCTGGCGTCGAAAATGTTCGTCATCGCCGGGCCGGTGCTGGTCTACGGCGTCCTCGCCTCGGCTATCTACGGCGTTGTGCTGTGGGTGATGAAGATGGTTTGAGGGAGCGGGGTTGGGTCACTTGTCCATTAGTTGAAAATGGTATTTTCTTTGAAAAAATATAAATAATCTTCTGTATTCTGAAAGCCAAGCCTTCGCAGCATGTCAACAGTTTCTTCTTTATATTTTTTGCATGACACGACAATATAATATTTGTCTTTGTGAATCAAGGAAAGTTCATCAACGATAATCTCCTTTGGCAGTTTGTCGTAATGCGCCTTTTTACGGTCAAAGACAACAAAATCATTCCATCCGCATTGCCTAAAGCAATGTTCTAAAATAGGAAATTCATCAGCCAGTCCCCAAATCAAAAGTTTCCTTGATTGTATATTCTCTTTGATCATCTGTATTCTTTCATGGTGCATAGGCGGAAGCAGAGCGGGGTTTTTCAATTCGCAAAAGCTATGTAATAGATTCTTCCAGTTCTGAAAATGGCCTGTAAAATTCTCTATCTTCAATAAATTATCAGAATCGCAATCCATAGTTGCGAGGAAAACATCATCCTGTATTTGCTTGATCAAAACCGGCTCATTTTTTGCATGTTTAACGCCAAGAATGACGCATTTCCCCGGGAATCGCTGCGATAACGACTTGCTTAAATGAAGCAGGTCATCCTGCTTTTTCATTCTTCTGATCAACAATGTTTTGTTCCCGTTTTGAATATAGTCAAAAAACCTGTTTACCCGCCTGCGGAATTTCGCATTCAATTCGTTCAGGCCATCGGTTATACTTGCACCGAATTTGGGAACATCGTGAATGGATTTGATCCCTGTTATCGTATCAATAACCGTGTAATAGTCGATTTCATCGTTCTGCTGCTCATCCATAACCATATTTTCCGGCAAAAGGAATTTTGAAAATGAATTTTCAAGGTTATCCGCAATGATTGACAGATCATCCACGCCAATCCAGTCAAACGGCCCGCTTGTTGTTCGTAAATTGTTTTCCCTTAACTGATAAGCCGCGGAACAGTTATATCCCAAGCTAAAAATATTGTCATATGCCTGTTTGAATGATTTCATGATACCCTCCTCACGAAACTAATCGTGATGATTATAAGCGTTGACGAGTGTATCCATGTCAAAAGACTTAAAATAGTCCCGTTCGATCAAGTCCGTTATGATCGGGATGATTTGCGGGTCAAACTGCGCGCCTGAACAGCGCGTAAATTCTTCTATAATGACCTCTTTGGGGAGTGCTTTCCGATATGGGCGGTCTTCCGACATCGCGTCATATGTATCGGCAACCGCAATGATCCTCGCTTCAAGCGATATGTCTTCACCGGAAATCCCCTGACCGTAGCCTTTCCCGTCCCAGCGTTCGTGATGCTCCGAAGCCCCGGCAGTGAGGTTTCTGATAAATGTCACATCTTCCAAAAGCTCTTTGCCCACGCTTGTATGCTTCTTCATGATTGCGTATTCATCGTCTGTCAGTTTGGCGGGTTTATTGATGATTTCATTCGGAACGATCACCTTGCCCACATCATGCAGCAGCCCGATGTAAAAAAGATTCTCCAAAAAACCGTCGTCCAGCCCCATATGCCGCGCGATTTCATGCGCGCAAGCCGCGACCCGCGCCGAGTGACCGCTTGTGAAAGAATCTCTTTTGTCTATCAAGTTTCTGATAATGGTCAGCATTTGCGAAATGATTACACGGGAATCAATCCGCGTTTGATTTTCGTACGTTTTCATCATGGTTTTCTCCTATTTGAGCGTGCATACTTATACGCTTTATCTATGATAAATATACCACACCCGCTGCGGATAAGTCAACCCTTTCTGAAGCGGCAGGAACGCAAAACGGCGGCGTATCCATAGGACGCGCCGCCGTTTCCATCACGTAGAGATACCGCCAATGGTTAACGATGTTCAGTATTGCGGCGTTTTTTCAAACTGAACACAATCGACTCGAACATGACAACAATCAGAAACAAGCCGTAAAGCGGCATTGTTAGTATTGTGGCAAGCGCGTGTCTGAGCATTTGAGGTGTTTCTACATTGCTGAAAGTAATTGCCGCGCAGATGATAACGCCAATTCCTGACGCTATGGCGGTTGTTTTGGACAGTAAGCGGAACAATGACGCCGCCTGTCCGCGCAAGTCCTCCGATAGACTTTCTTTTGGCCGGATCACCGCTTTTAGTCCGCCCCAAAAAACACGATAGCTTCTTGTGGCGGTGAGTACCGTCAGCAGCGATACCAAAATCAAAAACAACATCGGTGGGTCTAAGAACAGTCCTATCTCGCCACCATTCCAAATGATAAAAAGCGCGCCGCCTGCTAGGAAAATTGCGATACCAAGGATAAACATTTTAATGCTCCTTCATTTTTATAAAATAAGCACACAACCGAGACCTATGCGCTCAAGCCGTCCGGTAGTCGCGCGGACGCGCAAAAGCAAGCATACGAATCATTGTGCGGAAACATGGTCAAGTATATATGCCGTGAATTTTCGTAAAGTAAGCGCAGTACGAAAACTCAACACCTTAATTTTATCATGCTCGGAATGTTTTGTCAATGCGTCTTGTCTCCCCTCACCCTCTCCCCCGCCGCCATAATCTTGCCCCCGTAATCAGCAGCAGCAGCAGCCCCAGGGCGATGACCGTTGTCACCGTCACGCTCAGCGTATCCCAAAATTGCAGGCGCGCCATATCTTCCATCTGTTCAGCCATCGTTTCGGTGAAGGGCAGCTCCAGCCCGGTCAGGCCGGTCAGCAGGAAGGCGTAAACAGCGGAGATACAGGCGTGGAGCACTTTGCCCCATATGTAGGTGCGCGACGAAAGCCCGCTTTGACCGATGAACGAAAGCACTTGACAATGAACCGAAAGCCCTGCCCATCCCAAGATAAACGCCGCCATCGCCATCCGCCCGGCCAGCTGGCTTGCCGCGCCGCCTTGCAAGGTAAACAATCCGCTCGTCAGCTCGATCAGCCCAGTCAGAATGTTTTGCGCCCCCTCTTGCGTGACGCCCAGCGGCGAGAGCAGCCAAGAGATGGCGTCCGCCGCCGCCGGAAGGGCTCCGCTCGTATACAGCAGGCGGACGGCGGCGGTGAAGAAGATGACAAAAGAGGAGATATAAAACACTGAGGCGAACGAAGACTTGACCGATTTTACGAAGGCTTCGGAAAAGGGGACGATCCCGACCGCCTTTTCCCGCACGGCCGGTTGGGCCGTTTTTTTGTATTTATAAAAGCGGAAGAGCAGCCCCACCGTGATCGAAGCCGCCGTGTGCGTTAAATAGAGAACCCAGCCCGCCCGGCTGGAGCCGAGGATGCCGACGCCCGCCGCGCCCAAGATGAACGCCGGCCCCGAGTTGTTGCAGAAGGCCAGCAGCCGTTCGGCCTCTTCTTTGGAGCACTGCCCTTTTTCATAGAGCGAGATGGCGCACTTCGCCCCCACCGGGTAACCGCCCACAAAGCCCAAAACAACCGCGGCCGCGCAAGACCCGCCGACACGGAAGAGCGGGCGCATGGCTGGTTCGAGGGCTTTGCCGATATACCGCGTCAGTCCCAGCTCCACCGTCAGGGTGCTGATGACGAAAAAGGGGAAAAGCGACGGGATGAGGATGTCAATGCAAATATATAAACCCTCGCGGGCGGCTTCGGCGGTTGTTTTGGGCGCGAAAACCAAACCCAGCGCGGCGATTGCCAGCATTAGGCCGATGATCAGGTCGGTTACCCAGCGATTCTTTAGAATACGGGTCATAGACATCCCCCCTTTTCAATAGTATGTACGGGGGGATGAGCCCATGAAAGAAACATTCCTTGAGCGCGCGGCGCGCAAATTGGATGTCCCGGCCGAGCTGACGGCAAATGTCCCGAAAATCATCATCCACGGCTACCGCGAAATCTATATAGAAAACCATCAAGGCCTCTTGGAATACGGCACCCGCGAAGTCCACATCAACGGCGGCGAAGCCGTGCTGAAACTCAGCGGCGAGGGGTTTCACATCCGCGCCATGACAGCCAACGAACTGCGCCTCGAAGGGCTGATTTTTAAGGTGGAATTTATTTTTTAGCACTCCTTCCGGCTCTGCGGAGCCACCTCCCTCTAAGAGGGAGGCAGGGACTTGCCCTCCTCTCAGAGGAGGGTGCCGCCAACAGGCGGCGGGAGGAGCTCATTAGTGACGGAGGGAGAACATTTTTATGCAAAAAACGGTCAATCTGCTGCGCGGGTTTGTGCGCGTGGCGGTGGAATGCCCCTTCCCCGAGCGGTTTATCAATCTCTGCGCCCACAACGGCGTCGCCTTTTGGAATGCCGAACGGGTCGATGAGGTGCGTTTGGAAGTCACCATCTCCGCCAAGCATAGCAAGAAAGCGGAAGAATTTGCCGCGAGGCTGGGCGGGACGCTGACGCCGCTGAATCAGCGCGGCGTCACCTTTTTTCTCGGGCGTTTTCACAAACGATACGCGCTGATCGCCGGGCTATTTTTCTGCTTCGTTGCTCTCTTTATGTCCAACCGCTACATATGGGAGTTCACGGTCGAAGGCAACGAAAGGCTGTCGGACGAAGAGATTTTGCAGGCTCTGCGTGAAATCGGCGTTTCCACCGGCGCGCGTTCCAACTCGGTGGACATCGAAACCGTCCGCAACCAAATGCTGCTCAAACTGGATCAGCTGATATGGCTCACCGTCAATGTCACGGGAAGCCGCGCTTCGGTGGTGGTGCGCGAAGTGGATGAGAAGCCGGACATCCATTCCCGCAAGACGCCCGTTAACATCATAGCGGAAAAGGCCGGCCTGATCACCCGGATCGACACCCTCTCCGGCTCGGCGCAAGTTTTTCCGGGAGACACCGTTCAGCAAGGGGAACTGCTGGTGAGCGGGCTGATCGATTCGGCGCAGATGGGGATCCGGCTGGTCAATGCCCGCGCCGATGTGACCGCCCGCACATGGACCGAACTGCGCGCCGTTGTTCCCATCGGAGCCGTCGGGAAACGGTACACAGGCCGCTCCGAGACACGTTACGCCCTCCTTTTTGGCACCAACAGGGTAAATTTACACCGAAACGCTAGCCAACCGTATGCCATGTGTGATAAAATGAGCGAAACATCCACGTTACGCGCCCCGCGGAACATGACCTTTCCCATCGCGCTGGTGAAAGAGACCTACACCGAATACGAGCCGGTCTCTTACCAAATGGATGAAGCTGTTGCCGAAGGCATCCTGCGTCAGGCTTTGGGCGAGACACTGCGCAACAGCATCACGCGCGGGGAAATCCTCACCGAAACATTCCTCTTCAGCCCGGACACGGGGCTGGCGTCAGGCGTCCTGATCGCGGAGTGTTTGGAACGGATCGACGTATCACGGAAAATCGACTTGGCCGAGGCCATGGGGATGGGGTAAATACAAAGGAGATGAAAAAGTGTTCGCGGAATTAGTTGAGCAAATTACAAAGGGTACTAAAAACGATTCGGATCGGTTGATCCAATATGTTGATACTGCAAAAGACTTCATAGGTATTCTTAAGCAGATCGGAACGATCCCCGAATCCATCAGGCAAAATTCTACTTCGGAAAAATTGTTTGCAAAAGTTTCGGATGCCGTATTGTCAAGAGCGTTCCGTGAGATCGGATTAAAATCAACTCCTATTAAAAAACGCGCGAATTCCGCAGATGTACAAGCTGAATCAATATATCACGACTATTCCTTGGTAGCCGATGCTAAGGTGTTCAGAATGAGCCGAACAGCGAAAAATCAAAAAGACTTCAAAATCGCTTCGTTATCCGGGTGGAAAAAAGGTGCGAATTTTTCCGTCCTGTGCGCTCCGTTCTTTCATTATCCAAAATCACAAAGTCAAATATACTCCCAAGCGATTGAATATAATGTTTGTTTGCTAAGCTGGGAAAATTTAATATTTCTGATTACGCATGGATTTCGTGAGAGTCCAAACGTAAATCTTTCAAAACTATGGAATTACAGCGGGGGATTAAAACATACAGTCTTGATGGCCGACAGTGAAAAATGCTTCCTTAACTTATATAAGGATATGTTTTTATCATTTTTAAGGTGTCAAGAAAACGAATATGCAAAAATGATCGAAGAGCAGATTCTTTTAATCAATCAGCAAGGGCTGCTCGGGAAAACATATTGGGAGGGCGAAAAAGCTAAAATAATATCCTACACAAAAGAAAAAGCCATCAAAGAATTGATCAAAGCCAGTAAAATTGATGAAAAGATCAATCATATAAATCAATTCACAAGAGGGATCCGTCATGATTGATCAAGTAGTCTTGGGTGATTCTGTACAAGAAATAAAATCCATTCCTGATTGCTATATTCATGCGATTATTTCCGATATACCGTACGGCATTTGTTATGATAAATGGGACGTCATTCATCACAATACCAACACAGCTTTAGGAGGGGCGTCGTCCGCACAAATCGAAGCCGGCAGCGTTTTCAAACGCAGAGGGAAACCGCTCAACGGATGGAGCAGTGCCGATAAAAGGATCCCGGAAGAATATCAAGCGTGGTGCGCTTCTTGGGCTTCGGATTGGCTGCGTGTATTGAAGCCGGGAGGCTCCTGTATTATTTTTGCCGGACGGCGTTACGCCCACAGATGTATTGTGGCTTTGGAGGATGCGGGGTTTACATTCAAGGATATGCTTGCGTGGGAAAAAGCGATAGCTCCGCATAGGGCGCAGAGGGTATCGGAGATTTATAAGAGAAGAGGGGTTGAAACCGAAACGCGCCGCTGGGCGGGTTGGCGAGTCGCAAATTTGCGTCCTTTATTTGAACCCATCTTATGGTTTCAAAAACCGTATAAAACAGGCGGAACTTTGGCAGATAACATTCTCGAGCACAGTGTAGGAGCATGGAATGAATCAGCATTGGAGAAATATAACACATCATCTGTAACGAAAGATACAATGGCTTCAAATATACTCCGAATATCGGCCGATAAACTTGATCATGGTTATCACGAAGCGCAAAAGCCGTTGAAGTTAATGGAATGTTTGGTATCGCTTGTTACTACTGAGGACGCTATTGTCTTAGACCCTTTCGCGGGTTCGGGAACCACTTGCGTCGCGGCTCAAAATCTCGGGCGTCATTTCATAGGGTTTGATATAGAAAAAAAATATGTAGATATAGCCAAAAAGAGATTATCTGCGGAGAGATCGGTAAAGGAAACAGTGAGTCAGCATCAACAGGTGATCAACACTTCATTATTTGACTAACACAAAGGAGAACACATATGACAGAGCAAACCATCAATGTCGAACGCCTAGAGCAGGTCATCGCGCTGTTCGGGTCGTTCGACCACAACATCAAACTCATCGAGCAGACCATAGGCGTCAAGGTCATCAACCGTGACACCGAGCTGAAAATCTTAGGGGAGGCCGAGAACGTCTACCGCGCCGTCAAGGTGGTGGAGGGGCTTCTCTCGGTTGCCGCGCGCGGGGAAATCATCTCCGACCAAAATATCCATTATATTTTGGGGCTGGTGGAGGAAGGAGCCGAGGACAAGCTCTCCCAGCTCGGCAAAGACGTCGTCTGCGTCACCGCCAAAGGGAAGCCGGTCAAGGCCAAGACGCTGGGGCAGAAAAAATACCTCGACGCCATTGAGGGCAACACCGTCACCATCGGCGTAGGCCCCGCCGGGACAGGCAAGACCTACCTCGCCGTCGCCAAAGCCGTCACAGCCTTCCGTCAAAAGGAAGTCAGCCGCATCATCCTCACCCGACCCGCCGTCGAGGCCGGGGAAAAACTCGGCTTCCTGCCCGGCGATCTGCAAAGCAAGGTCGACCCCTACCTCCGTCCGCTCTATGACGCATTGTTCGACATGCTGGGTGCGGAAACCTATCATAAATTTGTCGAGCGCGGCTCCATCGAGATCGCGCCGCTGGCCTATATGCGGGGGCGGACGCTGGACGATTCCTTCATCATCCTCGACGAAGCGCAGAACACCACCCGCGAGCAGATGAAAATGTTCCTCACCCGCATGGGGTTCGGTTCCCGCGTCGTCATCACGGGCGACATCACCCAAATCGACCTGCCGGGCGACCGGGTGAGCGGGCTGAAAGAGGCGGTGCGCGTCCTGCGCAACGTGGACGACATCGCCATCTGCGAACTGACCGCCCGTGACGTCGTCCGCCATGTGCTGGTGCAGAAGATCGTCAAGGCTTATGAGGTATATGAAGAGCGGAGCAAGCCCGCAGGGAAGGCTAAATTCACTTTAGCCGACCGGCCGCGGGCGCAGCGGAACTTGACACGGAAGGATGACCACTCATGACCCGGTGCCGTGTGAGATCATACGCCCCCGAGCAGTACGCGCCGCTATTGCGCCGCGCCGCGCGGCTGGCTGTGAAGGGCGGGCGGCTGCCCTACCCCTGCATGGTTGAGGTTTCTGTTATCTCCAACGAAAAAATACGGCAAATCAACAAAGAGCGGCGCGGGATTGACAAGGTCACCGACGTCCTCTCCTTCCCTGCGTTGGAGCATGGGGAAATCCCTGCCCCCGACCCGGACACCGGGCGGGTCTTTTTGGGCGAAATACTGATTGCCTACAGTCAAACCATAACGCAAGCCCTGAAGTATAAACACAGCCCGGAGCGGGAATTTGCCTACCTCGCCGCGCACGGAGCCTTGCATCTGCTGGGGTACGACCATGAATCGGAATGGGACAGAGCCGTCATGCGGCAAAAAGAGGAGGCCGTGATGGAAAGACTGGGGTTGACTCGATGAAGATGTTTGCCCACGCCTTTCGCGGGATATGGACGGCCGTCAAAACCGAGCGCAATGTGCGCATCCACCTCGCCGCGGTGTTTTATGTGGTTATTTGCGGTTTATCACTTGAGTTCATCTCGCTTGATTGGGCACTTGCCGGACTGGCCTGCGGCCTTGTTATCGGTGCCGAACTGTTTAACGCCGCCATTGAGCGTTTGTGCGACGTCGTCGAGCCGGAAAAGTCGCCCGCTATCAAGGCGATCAAAGACATCGCCGCCGGGGCGGTGCTGGTCTGCGCCATCGCCGCCATCGCTGTAGCAGGTCACGTATTCTTAGGGCGAATCCTATATATGGGATTCCCCCTCCAAATGAACTGGCTTGTGTTTTGGATTGGTGTAGCCGCTCTGCCGTTTTGGGTTTGGTTTGTCTTTTGGTTTGGCAGGAAGAAGGGGGAGAACACATGATAAACGGCCAGTTTTACGCGCCGGAGGGTAAGCCCGCCCCGGTCGTTGAACCCGGCGAGTTTGTCTTCTCGGTCATCGGGCTTGACCACGGGCATATTGTCGGGATGTGCAACGGCCTGACCGAGGCCGGGGCGGTGCTGAAAAGCGTCTACGACCCCGACCCGGCAAAAGTGGACGCTTTCTGTAAAGCATACCCTCATGTCAAACGGGCGGCAAACGAAGAGGAACTTCTCTCCGACCCCGAAACCCTGCTGATCGCGGGCGCGGCGGTCACCAGCGAGCGGTGCGCGCTGGGGCTGCGGGTGATGGCGGCGGGCAAGGATTATTTCACCGACAAAGCCCCGCTGACAACGTTGGAGCAGCTCGCCGCCGCCAAAGAGGCGGTAAAGCAAGCCGGGAAAAAGTATATGGTTTACTATTCCGAGCGCATCCATGCGGAAACAGCCGTCTTCGCCGGACAGCTGATCGAACAGGGAGCCATTGGCAAGGTGATACAGGTTTTAGGGCTTGGCCCCCACCGTTTGTCGGCGGAGACGCGGCCTGAGTGGTTTTTCCAAAAGGAACAATACGGCGGCATCCTCTGCGACATCGGTTCCCATCAAATTGAGCAGATTTTATTCTACACCGGAGCCAAAGACGCGACGGTGACCCATAGCCAAATCGGCAACTTCAACCACCCGGAGTTTCCCGAACTGGACGATTTCGGCGACGCGTCGCTGCTGACCGATACCGGGGCGGCCGGGTATTTCCGGGTGGACTGGTTCACCCCGGACGGCTTGCAAACGTGGGGCGACGGGCGGAGCTTCATCCTCGGCACGGAAGGGTTTATCGAACAGCGTAAATATATGAATCTTGGGACTCCCGGCGGGGAAGGGCATCTATTTTTGGCGAACGGCAAAGAAGAGACCCATTATAACGTCAGCGGCAAGGTGGGTTTCCCCTTCTTCGGGCAGTTGATTCTAGACTGCCTCAACCGAACCGAAAACGCCATGACGCAGGAGCACGCCTTCAAAGCGGCCGAGCTTTGCGTCAAGGCGCAACTTCAAGCGGAGGTGATCGCGCCGTGAACAAACTCGCGCTGGTCAACGGGATCGTCTACACCGGGAACGCCATCCTGCACGGGCAGGCTATCATGATCGAAAGCGGAAAGATCACAGGGCTTTCCGCCGTCAATCATGTGCCGAAAGGCAGGCAGATGATCGATCTCGGCGGACGTATCGCCGCGCCCGGTTTCATCGACGTACAGGTCAACGGCGGCGGCGGCGCGCTGTTCACTGCCGACCCCACGCCCGAAGCGTTGAACACCATCGCCAAAGCCCACGAGCGGTTTGGAACCCTGCATTGGTGCCCGACGGTACTCTCTTCGGATACGGAGACGACCGAACAATGTCTCAACGCCGTCAGAACCGTCATGGATCAACATATCGGCGTCCTGGGCGCGCATTTGGAAGGCCCATTCCTCTCCCGTGAGAAACGGGGCACCCATGACGAACGGTTTATCCGCTCCGCCGGCGAAAACGACGTCACACGGCTGCTCGAAGCAGGCAAGGGAGTTCTGTCGCTGGTCACACTCGCGCCGGAAGCGGCAGGCGAGGCGCACATTTTCCGCTTTACCGAGGCGGGGGCGCGTGTCTTCATCGGTCACTCCAACGCCCCGTGCTCTATCGCCGAAGCGGCGTTTGAGTCGGGCGTGTGCGGGGTGACCCATCTATACAACGCTATGAGCCAGCTCACAGGCCGGGAGCCGGGCGTTGCCGGGGCGGCGTTGGCCGCAAAGGACATTTGGGCCGGGATCATCGCCGACGGCGTGCATACCGATTGGCGTTCGGTCAAGATCGCAAAGGAAATCAAGAAAAACCGCCTCTTTTTGGTCACCGACGCCATGCCCCCGGTGGGCAAGCCGGACGCGGTTTGCATGGTTGGCGGCAAAACGGTCACCTGTAAAGGCGGACGCTGCGAAACCGAAGACGGCGTCCTGGCCGGTTCGGCATTGGATATGGCGTCGGCTGTGCGGAACTGCGTGACCCATTGCGGCATCGCGCTGGACGAAGCGTTGCGCATGGCTTCATTATACCCGGCCGAGATGCTGGGTATTGCTGACCGTTTGGGAATGATCAAACCGGGGGCTCAAGCCGATTTGGTCTTTTTGGACAACGGCTTGAACGTCACCGGGATCATGCGCGGCGGGGAGATGAAAGGGTTTCATTGATTCATTATTTCACCGGATAAAACTTTGTTAATACATCCATGTAATCAAGCAGTTTTTCCTCCGTTGGATTCCAAAACTCAAAGACAACGCCGCTGCATTTTTCAATTTGCCTACCGTCAACGGTATACGCTTTTCTCATGCGGCAGTTTTCCTTTTTAGGATTACAGCCGCAGTTGCCATGATTGCCCGCAAACACACCCTTGATATGCTCCGGCGTGTTTTCTATGTAGGTTCTGTGTTTATTGATATTGTTCAAAAAGAGCCTCAATACTATGCCGTTCTCTCTGATATAAATACGGGCGGCGACCTTTTTGCTTTTCACCCCGGTTTTAGCGTAAACGATCATATATTTCCCCCAGCAATAACCATCGCCAATACCGCCGCCGAAGTCATATCCTAATGCTTTGATTTTCTCGTCAAAGGCCGTTATAAAAGCCTTATCAGGGTTAGAAATAATATGGAATCGTTCTTCGATCAACAAATCTTTCATGGGTTTACGTTCTGATTCCATACAATATACCGCAATGGCTTCTTTCAGCGTTTTCCCGGACTGCATGTTCAGCCAAGGCTGAAATTCACAACCCGGCAGTGTTTTGCCCGTTGCTTCTTCAAAATACGCATGGAATTTCGCTAACGGTATAGATTTACCAACTTTAATCACGGTATCTTCTGAAAGATTGATTTTGTTCATGGTATTCTCCTTTGTACTATACTTGGTTTGCCTACCCTTCCACCCGTATCCTCTCCACCCCTGTGCATTTCCCCGTTGATTCGTCGATGGAAAAGACCGCGCCTTCCATCACCGCTTCGCCGTCGGCGGCTTCATACCGCACCGGGACATTGCCCAAAAATCCGCCGACCGATTGCTCGATCTTCACGCCCAGCACCGAGTGCCGCGGCCCGGTCATGCCGATGTCGGTGATGAAGCCGGTACTGCCGGGGAGGACGCGCTCGTCGGAGGTTTGGACATGGGTATGCGTCCCGAACACCGCCGCGACCTGCCCATCGAAATGATGCGCCAAAGCGCATTTCTCGCTGGTGGCTTCGGCGTGGAAATCCACGGCGACTATATCTTCGGGATACTCTTTTAGCAACCCTTCCAAAACCCGGAAAGGACTGTCGGCGTTCCATTCGCAATTGAGCCTTCCTACGAGGGCGACCACCGTAAGCCAACGTCCCGATTGGGTTTGCAAGCGTGTAAATCCCTCCCCGGGCGTTTGGGAAGCGAGATTAAGCGGGCGGATGAGATATTTATTCTCTTTAAGTTCGCTGATGATTTTGGGGCGGTGCCACACATGATTGCCCAGCGTTACAACATCGGCTCCCGCGTCAAAAAGCCGCCGCGCCTGTTCGGGCTGGATGCCGATCACATCGGCGTTCTCGCCGTTGACGATGCAGAAGTCGGCGCCGTAGTATTTTTTGACCGTGCGGAGCTTCTCCGAAACGATGCGCAGTCCCGCTTCCCCGCACACATCGCCGAATGCCAACAGGTTCATGTGCAACCCTCTTGCTCTTCTTGCCCGTTCAACACTGCCGGAATATCCAATGAGCCCCGCAATATGCGATAGATTTGAACGGCTTTACTTTCTTCATTAACTGTGTATAGCATTATGTAATCCCCTATGACTGCCCTGCGGTATCTTTTGTCACGCTCATATTTTGGATACATGAAAGGATTCTCTTTGATGTTTGATCGCGTTTTTTGCAAACGAACCTTAAAGCGGAGCGGTGTACCCGGATAAAACTGGCTAAGATAGGATACGGCATTTTTTATGTCCACCTTTGCGTCATCTGATAGATTCGTGTAATACTTCATAGAGACTTATTTTCCAAAGCCGTTATATATTCATCCAGTTCTGCATCAAAATCTTCCCACGGCGTCCACGTTGCCGGGTTGTCCGCTTTAACCTCAACTTCAGCTAATTTTTCACGGACATACAACGCATGGAGATGCTCTTTATACGTTTCGTATTCGTTTCCGCCGATGATAACGGCTTCAACATGACCATTATCGGTAAAAACCGCATGGCCGTGATTTTTAACGATACGTTCCATTCCCGTGAAAGTATCCCATAAGTCGTGTGACGGATAACTGTGTACCTGCATCTCAACTCACCTCTTTTACTCATTTTACCACAAAGGGTCTATATAATGCAAGCATCCCCCGCCTCGCGGCGGGGGATGCGGTTTTATTTCGCGTATTCGATGTGCCGTGTCTCGCGGATGAGATGAACCTTGATCTGCCCGGGGTATTCCAAGTCGCTTTCGATCTTCTTGGCCAAATCCCGCGCCAGCAGGATCATATGGTCGTCGTCGATGGCTTCCGGCCTGACCATAATCCGTATTTCGCGCCCGGCTTGAATGGCGAAGGATTTATCCACGCCTTCAAACGAGCAGGCCAGCTCTTCCAGTTTCTCCAGCCGTTTGATATAGTTCTCAAGGTTCTCACGCCGCGCGCCGGGGCGGGCGGCCGAGATGGCGTCGGCGGCCTGAACCAGGCTTGCGATGACGGTTTTGGCCTCAACGTCGCCGTGGTGGGCTTGTATGGCATGGAGGATGTCGTTGTGTTCCTTGTATTTACGGGCAAGATCGACGCCGATGGCGACGTGGCTCCCCTCAACCTCATGGTCAACCGCTTTGCCGAGGTCGTGCAGCAGCCCGGCGCGCTTGGCCTGCATGGGGTCAAGCCCCAATTCGGCCGCCATGGCTCCCGCCAGCAAGGATACCTCAATGGAATGCTGGAGGACGTTTTGGCCGTAACTGGTACGGTATTTCATCCGCCCCAGCAGTTTGACCAGTTCGGGATGGATGCCGTGGACGCCTGTTTCAAAGGTGGCGCGGTCGCCTTCGCTGCGGATGATGGCTTCGATCTCTCTTCTTGATTTCTCCACCACTTCCTCGATACGCGCCGGATGGATACGCCCGTCTATGATCAGCTTTTCAAGGCTGAGGCGAGCCGTTTCGCGGCGTACCGGGTCGAAGCTGCTGAGAGTGATGGCTTCGGGGGTATCGTCTATGATGAGGTCAACGCCGGTGAGGGTTTCGAGGGTGCGGATGTTGCGCCCTTCACGCCCTATAATGCGGCCTTTCATTTCGTCGTTGGGCAGATGAACCACCGAAACGGTCGCCTCGGTGACATGGTCGCTCGCCACTTTCTGTATGGCCATCGACACGATTTCCCGGGCTTTCAAATCAGCTTCGTCCTTAAATCGGTCTTCGATGTCTTTGATTTTCATGGCCATCTCGTGGGTGACTTCGCTCTCCACGTTCTTGATTAAGTAGACCTTGGCTTCCTCGGTCGAGAACCCGGACAGCTTCTCCAGCATTTCCATCTGGCTGCGTTTAACGAGAGCGATCTCCTCTTTGGCCTCGTCGGCCGCGCGGTGTTTTTGTTGCAGCTGTTCTTCTTTTTTCTCGATGCCTTCCAGCTTTTTGTCGTAATTCTCTTCTTTTTGCTGCAATCGCCGTTCCTGTTTTTGCAATTCGATCCGCCGGTCTTTGATTTCGCGTTCGGATTCCTGACGGCTGCGGTGGATTTCCTCTTTTGCCTCCAGCAATGCTTCGCGTTTTTTGCTTTCACTTGCCTTAATGGCCTCGTTGACGATACGGCGGGCTTCTTCTTCAGCCCCTGAAATCTCTCTTTCCGCGACATTTTTACGGTACCGTATACCAAGCGGGAAGGCTACGGCTAACCCTGCAATAAGCGCGCCAATCGCCGGAAGGATGGTTTGCAGAAAAAACTGCACGGGTACACCTCCGTTGTATTCAGTTGTATGAGACAGTGTATAGAAGAGCTTCATCGGTTCATAAGGAGGATAAGGTGCGGAAGCGTTTGCCAAACCGAAGGAGGGGCAAAGCCCCGGATGTTTGGCATAAGCGTTAGCGGCTTATCCGACTGGCTATGAGCCGCGCATGAAGCATGACAACATACAATGCGTTCATCCCATCTATTCTATAGAAGCAGGAGGACATTGTCAAGATAAATCTTCATCGCCCGCAATAAATTTACCAAATTTATTTTCAAATTTATTTTCGCCCGCAATAAATTTGTAAAATCGTGAGGCATATGGTAAAATAATGTCGGCTTGCTAGAAAGCAAGCCGACATTACGATGTAAGGAGCGACGGATATGGATGAGCGCATTCAGGAATTGACACAAAAGATAGAGGATGATGCAACGGCGGATTTATATTGGCGAAGAGCGGTGCAATATCATAAAATAGGAGATTTTGAATCGGCGGTTCGAGATTGCAATGAAGGGCTTATTCTTAACGAAAAGCATAGAAATTGTTATTGCAGACGTATTGATTCTTTAACGAGATTAAAGCGTTTTGAAGAAGCCTTAGATTTATGCAATGAATCCATACAAAACGATGAAGCATTTGCCCCGGCATATTGGGGCAGAGGTCTTATCTATTCGAGAATGGGAGAAAACAGCAAAGCGGTTGAGGAATATACCGCGGCAATCGACATAGACCCTGATTGGGCTGACCCGTATAATAGCCGAGGGGAAGTTCATCGCAGAGAAAAACGCGACGATGATGCTATGGAAGATTATGCTATGGCTATAAAGCTTAACCCCGACTTCGCGTTTCCGTATAGCAATCGCGGATTGCTATACAAACGAAAGGGCGAGAACGATAAAGCTCTAGCGGATTTTGAAGAAGCGATAAGGATTGATCCTTCATTCGCAACCCCATTTTATGCCCGCGGATTGATCAACGACAGCAAAGAAAGCGATGAAAAGGTTCTTGCGGATTTTACAAGAGCGTTCGAGCTTTGGGAAAAAAACGATGATTACTTAGCAAGCAAGGCAAAAGTCAAAAAAGAAGAAATAGAGGTCAGGATTCAAAACAGGAAAAAGCGGAATGGCAAAGCGGGAAAAATCATTGACGAAACCGAAGAGTTTTTCAAAGCAATCGAAGATGCCAAAGAACATCAGGCCAAGTTCACAAGCCATACGCATGAGGTCGAACCTATTGATACTTTGGAATTTACAGTCTTGCGAAAATGGAATTCCTACACGCCGATCATCGCCAGCAAAGGCGGGGGCTATTTTCTAAAAATCGGCAAAAAAGGCATTGTCATTGACCCCGGGTTTAATTTCATTGAGAATTTCATGGCGGAAAAGCATAAATTCAATGAAATAGACGCAATTTTGATCACGCACGCCCACAACGACCATACCGCCGACCTCGACTCGCTGCTCACGCTTTTACATAAATACAACAACGACCTTCTAGGCGGTGATCTAAACGACCCTAATGATAAATATAAAGAGGATAGTTTGATCGATTCTGCATTGAAGTATTTTAAGCATTTGGAAGGGACAATCCATAGCAACCCGCAGAAAATGAAAGAAGTGAAGAAAAAGGTTGATAAGGATTTTAAGAAGGCTAAGAAGGTCATTACATTCTACATAACCAGCGGGACATTTAAGAAATATGCCGGATTCTTCAACTTAATGAAGAAGAGCAACTATAAAATCGTATGTGTGGACATGGATACTGTGTTTGAACACGAAGACACCGACGGATTGAGAATTCGCCCGATAAAGGCAAAACACGATGACGTCATATCAGACGCCACTGCGGTTGGCTTCTGCTTTGAAAAAGACGATTTTGTCTTGATATACACAGGGGATACGGGCTTTTGGGGAATGGACAAGTATTATGAGGATTTGACAGCGGAGTATCAAGGGAAACGCATTGTCTTGATTGCCAATTTAGGGGGCTTTAAGCGTTCTGAAAACTCCTATTCAAGAGAGGATGAAGATAGCCCTGATGAAGAGGTTGTTGAGAAAGCGGGGAAACGGTATTATAAAAACCATCTAGGAAGGCTGGGGGTTGCAAGACTTGCCGAGATCGTCAAGCCGGAGCTTTGCATCCTGTCGGAGTTCGGCGAGGAATTTGACGGGTACCGGATCAAACTCGCCGAGATATTCGACGACGTCTTTCAAAGCACAGATAAAAAAGTCAGGCAAAAAACAAAATTTCTGCCCGCCGATGTCGGTTTATGCGTAAACGGAAAGCTGAAGGTGCGTGCCATCGTCGGCATGGATACGGATGACCACGGGACGGCGTTTAAGTATGACTTTATTGACCCTGATAGAGTGCTTGCCGGCGAAGTGGAGCAAGCAAAAGCCCTGTATTATTATGAAGACAGCAAAACCCTTGACCCAATCGCCCTTGCCAAGCGAAAAGTCGCGGAATTTTACGAAAGCCTGAGATAAACCGTCTCAGGTTTTCTTGCCGCTCGTAAACCGCCACAAGTCCCATCCGCACAATGCCGTTCCCATCA
Source organism: Oscillospiraceae bacterium (assembly GCA_009782475.1). Taxonomy (GTDB): domain Bacteria; phylum Bacillota; class Clostridia; order Oscillospirales; family UBA929; genus UBA929. The sequence goes on from WRIZ01000003.1 coordinate 120,111, forward strand.
CTCCCCCGGCGATATAGGCCAGCACGAAGCCGCCCAGCCGAAGCTCGGGCAGGGCAACCAGCCACCATGTTAAAATCAGCTGCACCGCTCCGGCGAAGATAAAATTGGCGGCGGTGTTGTGCTGCTTGCCCAGCGCGTTTAGAAATGTCCCCAGCAGCGATTCAAAACAAACAAACACGGTGGCGATGGCGAGCGGAGCCATAAACTGCCCTGCTCCCGGATTTTTGAACAGCACGCGCGCGATGCCCGCGCCGTAAGGAATGAGGATGGCCGTACAGGCCGCCACCGAGACGAGGGCGGCCAGCAGAGAGGTTTTCAGCCGCCGCCGTATGGCTCGGAAATCGTTCACCGCCGCGCTCTCGGCCAAGCGGGGCAGCATCACGATGCCGATCGAGCCGGAGAAGACCAGCGGCAACGCCAACAGAGGCATGGTCATGCCGAAGGCGATGCCGAACGCGCTCAGAGCTTCGGAGGAATCGACGCCCGAAGCGATCAGCCGCCCCGGGATGATGATGGAGTTGGCCGAGCCGATGAGGTTTGTCAACAGGTTGGCCGCCGCCACCGGGACGGCGATTTTGCGTATCGCGCCCCGGATGTTTTTCTCAGGCATGTCGATGTGCGCAGGGCCGGGAAACCGGGTGCGTTTGTCACGATTGTAAAGAATAGTCAAAAGCCCCGCGCTGAAAATTTCACTGATGACCAATCCCAATATGATCAGCCCCACCTGCGTCTCCTCATAGGCGGGGGAGAAAACCAGCAGCAAACCGAGAATGGAGCCGACGCGCACCGTTTGTTCCAGCACTTCGGAGAGCGACGGCGGGAAGACGTTTTTCCTCCCGAAAAAATAGTTTTTATGCACATTCTCCCAGCCGGTCAGGATGATGCACGGCAGCAATATCAACAGCCCCAAACGGGTGCGGGCGTCCCCCAGCAGATGAACGGAAATGCCGTCGGAAAACGGCACGATGAGGGCGGACGCGCCCAGCACCATGACCAAATACCCGACCCGCGCCGCATTGACGACCTGTTTGATGGCGCGTGTACGCCCCAAAGCGGCGTAAGACGCCGTCAGGCGGCTCACCGCCACGGTAAACCCGGAGACGCACAGGCTCATCACAATGGAATAGGCGGGGATGACAAGCTGATAAAGCCCGATGGCTTCGGCGGAGATCAGCCGCGCCAGCCAAACGCGGTAAAAAAAGTTCAGCACCTGAGAAAAGAGGCTGACCCCTGTCAGTATCAACGCGCCGCGCCAGGCGGCATCTTTCACCTTCAATCGAAAAACCCCCTGTCCCAAACCTATTCGGGACAGAGGGCGTTGAGAACGGAAGGGTTAAACGGTATAGACCTTTGAGATGGTTACATTCAGCAGGTTTGGGTCATCTTTAAGGTCAATAAATTCCACTTTAGGCGTCCGCCCCTCAATGGGCAGCAATTTGATCTTCGGACGGGTCATAAAGTCGGGGTTGTTCTTAAACACAATGCCGCGCAAGCCGTTGCTGAGCAGAACCTCGGCTCCTTCGGGGAAGGGGGCGATCTTTTTGATGAAAACGCCGGCCACATCGGGATCGAAATGCTGGCCGGAGTTGCCCATGATGTATTCATGCGCCTCGCTGGGCAGGACGGGTTCGTGGTAGGGACGGAGGGAGGTGATGGCGTCGTAAACGTCGGCGACGGCGATGATGCGCGCGAAGATATGGATGTCCGACCCCGATCGCCCGTGCGGATAGCCGGAGCCGTTGAAACGCTCATGGTGCTGGAGGACGCCTATGTAGATGGCCGAAGAGTAATAACAGTTACGCCGCAGGTAATCGCATCCCATCTCGGGGTGCTTCTTGATAATGGCAAACTCCTCGCCCGTCAGGCGGCCCGGTTTGTTGAGCAGCTCTTTATCGATGAAGAACTTGCCGATGTCGTGTAAAATAGCCGCCATACCCAAATTGAAGAGCTGGGCGCGGTCAAGCCCCATGGCGACGCCGATGACCGAGCTGAGGACGCACACATTGACGCTGTGCTGATATGTATACTGGTCAAATATCTTCAAATCCACCAAATTGACGATGGTGTCCTTGTTGCTCATCACGCTTTCGATGATGTCGTCGATAAATCCGGCGAACGCTTCGATCTGCGAACCGAACCCCCGGGAAGACCCCGACCCCATATCGGCCTCCAGCCGCATGACCGCCGAAACGGCTTCGTGGCGCAAATCCTCAGAGATGATGTCCTCCACCTCAATGTCGGCGGAAAACTCATCTTGGATATAGAGGCCGGAGTAGCGAAGCCGTTTGATGGAATCAATGAACGATTCCTTCAAAACGGTTCCGGCGGTCAGAAGGATCTCGCCTTTGCGGCTCCGCAGGGGCCGTCCGACGATCATACCTTCCTGAGCGTGTTCTATGCTGATAAAACGCACGGGACTTTACCCCCCAATCGTGTCAAAGCCCGTATATGGGCGTAAAACTTCCGGGATGGTGATACTTCCGTCTTCGTTCTGATATGTCTCCAGCAGCGGGATAAGGACGCGCGGGGAAGCGATGGCGGTGTTGTTGAGGGTGAAAACGTGCCGCAGTTCCCCGTCGGCCGCGCGGTAACGGATGTTGCCGCGCCGGGCTTGAAAATCCCCCATGGTTGAGCAGGAGTGGGTTTCGCTGTATGCCTCGCGGCTGGGCATCCATGTCTCGATCTCGTGTTTGCGGATTTGGCCGATGCCGATCTCGCCTGTACAAGCCAGGCAGACGCGGTAGGGCAATTCAAGAGCTTGCATGACCGCTTCGGCGTTGCCGAGGATTTCATAGTGCAGTGCTTCGGCTTTCTGATGATCGGCTTCGCAGAAG
>WRIZ01000004.1 GCA_009782475.1 Oscillospiraceae bacterium
ATGCGCCATCTTGCGGATGTTCAGGTCGCCCCCGTCGTCGGCGAAGGTTCTCGTCCCGACTTCCATCGTTTGACCCGTAAGGGTTTCGATCAACGAAACGGCCAGCGCGCAGAACTCGCCGCGTGTGATGTTGTACTGATACCCGCCTTGCAGAGCCGGGGTGAGGTAGCCGATCTCAATGGCGGTATTGATGACCGGGATCGCCCATTCGGAGGGAGCGTCGAGGGGGTCGGGGACGGGTGTTGTGATCTCCGCGAAATTGATGTTGTTCATATTGGCGTATATCCAAGCGTACGACCCCTTAACGCCGTGGATGGTCAGGCCGTTTGGTTTATACGTCCAGCTACCTATTTTGAGGACGCTGGGCGGGATGGTGATATTCCTTAGATTGTTGCAGCTTTGAAACACATTGTCTCCTAGCGCGACCACCCCGTCTTGGATGACTACGTCGGTCAGGTTGGGGCAGCTAAAAAAGGCTTGATCTCCAATGCTTTTTATACTGCCGGGGATGGTGATATTTGTGAAGTTTTCCGCTCTGTAGAACGCTTGCATCGGGATATGCGTCATACCGGGCGGGAGTTTGACCTCGGCCATGCCCTTATCCCAAAAGAATTGAAACAGATATACATGGTCTTCCGACAGGTCTTCAACGGATATATCGAAATAATACCCTCTGTCTCTGTATGTTTCCCTCTCCCCGAACACGCCGTATCGGTATGTTTTATCGCTTTCCCATGTGCTTTCCAAGATGATCCATCTTCCGTCAACATAGGCTTCGGCCCACGCGTGACCTTCAAACGCATATCCGGCTTCGCCGCGGACATATCTGGCGGGGATGCCGGCGGCCCGGATCAGCGCGACCGTCAGGCGGGTGTATCCGTCGCATATGGTGCGTTTATGTTCCAAGACCTCTATAGACGCCGTGTATACATAGTCGTTGCGCCCTTCATAATAATCGTAATCATAATAGATGTTGTCGGCCACCCAGTAATGTATGGCTTTGGTCTTCTCGTAATCGCTTGCAATACCGCTTGTAATGGCGTTCGCGCGGCCGATGATTTCCTTGGCGTCGCTTTCAATATAGTCTTGCGGCAGTTTATAACGCGCCAGCGACGCCGCGTCGGTCGGCGTTATGGAGCGTATGGCGCGGTTGTGATTGAGAACAAACTCGTAATCGTAAAACGGGAAGTAAGCATAGGCGAGATCCCAAAGCTGTTCTTTGTTATAAGGGCTGACGATGATTGAAATGTCTGCATCCAAGTCGTACCATTTGTCACAAGACACCTGTGTCACATAAGGGTTGTTGGTTAAGTCCAGCACGGTGATTTGCGTGCCGCGTATGCTGATATACTCCAGCAAGATATTCCCGCTTACATCAATCTTCGTCAGCGGGTTGTCGTCGCAATAAAGGTAGATCAGCCCGGTAAAATGCTCAACGCCCGACATATTGGAGATGTTTTTGCCGACTACATATAAAGACGGCCACCCCGCCGCGTCGGCCTTGGTAATGGCCCCCGAAGGCTTGCCGATCATCTCCCGCACCGCCTTCTCGAAGTTGGGGTCGGGGAAGGTGATTACGTCGCTGTCCGCCGCGAATGCCGCCGCCGGAACGAGCGCGAGGACGAGGGATAGAGCCAGCGAGAGGGATAACAGACGAGTTTTCATGGGTTCAACCTCTTTTCAAAACTTCTCTTGACAGGAGGAGTGGTTGTATGCTATTATTGGCACAAAGAGGTGGCGTCCGCAGAGCGGCCTGCCTGATAATGTTTACAATGTAACCGTCATCCAGGCAAGGTGGACGGTTACATTGCTTTATGCGCGAACAGGAGCATTACAAAGAACGCAATCAGAAAACTGATTATGTACCGAATGACTGTTAACCCGCGCTTACTCACTCTGTTTCCCACCTCCCTTCCGTCGATCGCTCGATGGTCAGGAAAGGCAGTCCGCCCGCACACCCCTCAATGTGCCGGATTTAAGTATACCAAAATTGAAAAAATCTGTCAATGCGCAGAAAAATCCCCGCCTTGCGCCGGAACGAAAGCCAATCATCAACGCGGCAGCGAAAACAATATTTCCCCTGCCTATCTGCGTCTCGACGGGTCAACCACCCGCACGAAGATCACCGCGCATTCCTCGCGGGTAATCAATCCGTTTGGGTCATAATCGCCGTTGGAACGCCCGGATACCATCCCCGCCTCGTAGAAGCGTTTGACGTCGGCGTAGTACCGATGATCAGACGGCACATCGCTTGCGGTCAGGGTTTGCGGGTTTTCCGGCTCCATGTCTTTATCTTCCAAAATGTTTCCCATGATATACGCCACTTCGGCGCGGGTAGCGGGGGTGCCGTAGCCGCCTTCAAAACGGTTGTCGATGATATGACCCTTCGCGTAGTTGATCCAGCCGGTCATTGAGGGCTGGTTCTCCGCCGCACCTTTGGTGTAAATCATATGCACCCTCGACGCTACGACGAGGACTTGTTCAACGCTGATGAGATCGGCCGAGCCGAATGAGCCGTCTGTTCCGCCCGACATGAGGCCGTATTCATACGCCGCCGGCACCCATGTTTGCGCTGTAGGCGAAGTTAAGTCGGGGAAGTTGCTGTTGTAGGTTTTTGTCTTGGTGAAGTTGGAAAGAGAGGGGGGCAGGGTGCCATCCCATGTATCGATGTAGATACGCGTGATCTTTTTCGCGTCGCCGCTTCCCCACGCGGCAAAGGCGAGCTTATTGCCTTCCAGCCCGCGTATGTCAAAGGTCAGTTTTCCGGGTTCCTGGGTGATCCGTTTGTCGCCGCTGTCAAATTGCTGCCAATCGGATGTAAATCTCACAAATGTATATCCGCCGGTTAAATTTCCCTCATACTCCACAACCATTTTTTCCGCCGCCGCAAATTCTTTGGCGGGGATTTTATCCCAATAGGTAAACCCTTCGCCGTCATACGGCTCTTCCAAGGTATAAGGCAAGCCATGCGGCGGCGCGTCCATGTCCGAGCCCGGCGTCTTGCCGTATGCCGCGAAAAAAACATCCAGCATCGGTTTATTCCATTTGTTCGCGGCGCGGTCGAACAATTCCTCCGACCCGCCGCCGCCGCAGTTCCACCATTGAGAAGGCGCGCCCAGTTTGCCCAGTTCAGTGTAAACATATTTTGCCCACGCCAGCTCGGTCGCCGGGTCTTTCAAGCTAAACGGACTTGTTTCCTTCAAAACCACGGGGATTTTTTTCTCCAAAGCCCCTTTCACTTGGGCTAGCTGTTTATCAACAATCGCAAGGTCGGGATTGCCGTTTTCAGGGTAGAGGAAGGCTCCGAGCATGGTATAGGGGTCGTCCGGCTGCTCGTATTGATCTAAGGTAAGGATGCTCGCTTGCGCCATCGTAAGCATGACGACTCGCTTATCGTTGCTGCCGCCGCTTTTGCGGATGAAATCCAGTACATCATGGTTGAGCTTGTTAACCATGCCATTAAACTCTTTCATGCCCGCGATTTGCTTGGCGTCGGTCATGTCCCAAAACCATTCGTTTGGAATGTTAGGCTCGTTCATCGGTTCAAAAATCAATGTTTCGGGGTAATCCTTAAACCGGTCGGCAATTTGCCCCCAAACGGTGGTCAGCCATGTCAAAGCATCAGAATAATTCTCATTTTTTCCGCCCAAATATTGATAATAACCGTCGCCTTCATGGTGGGTGTTGATGACGACATAGAGTCCTTCGGCCAAGGCCCAATCGACGCATTGCTGCACCCTGTCCATCCATTCCGTGTAAATTTTGCCGTCTTTGTCCATGTGCGGCGACCAAGAGATGGGAATGCGCACATTGTCAAAGCCCTTTTGCTTGATGGCCTTGAATTGCCATTGCTCTATTCTTGCCGTCCCCCATAAGGTTTCCGTGTCCATATGGTTTTTTAAGGGGGTGCCTCCCGTGTCCCAGCGCGCGTCCAGCGTGTTGCCGATGTTGATGCCCAAACCGAGGCTATTCATCATCTCCCAGCCTGTGACGGGGTTGAACGCCGTCATCACCGCTTCCGTTTGCGGCGCGGCCGCGGGGACGAACGCAAGAACGAGGGATAAGGCCAGCGCGAGAGACAGGAGACGGGTTTTCATTGGACACAGCCTTCTTTCTTGATTATCAATCTCAGAATACCGTAAAACCCTTGTATTGTCAATGAAAGCAAAGTCCGCTTTGACTTTACGGAAGGTTTCAAGTATAATGAAAATAGAAAGACGGAAAGGCGGATTCACATGGGAAACGAGCAGAAAATCATCGTGTTGGTTGACGATCAGGCTCTCAACCTGACCATCGGCAAGAACCTGCTGAAAGACCTGTATAAGGTTTATACCATCCCTTCGGCCGAACTTATGTTCAGTCTTTTAGAGAATGTGAAGCCCGATTTGATCCTGCTGGACGTCATGATGCCGGACATGAGCGGTTATGAGGCCATCAAGATCCTCAAAAGCAACCCTGAGTGGTCGCGTATCCCGGTGATATTCCTGACGGCTTGCTCCGACGAGGAGAGCGAGCTGAAAGGGCTTAGTTTGGGTGCCATTGATTATATATTAAAGCCGTTTTCCGCGCCGCTGCTCAGAAAACGCATTGAAAACCAGCTTTTGGCCGACGAGCATAAAAAGAATCTGCAAATATTCAACGATAACCTCTCTGAAATGATCCGCCAAAAAACGGATAACGTCATCTTTTTCCAAAACGCCATGCTCGACCTGATGGCCGATATGGCCGAATTTCCTGATGAGCTCTTTTCCGGCCATGCCGCGCGGGTTCAAAGGATCATGGAGATATTGCTGGATGCAATCATAGCGGAGGGCGCGTATAAAGATGAAATTGCCGGATGGGACAGATACAGCTGCGCCAAGGCGGCGCAATTCCACGATATAGGGAAAATCGTCGTCAGCGACGCTATATTACATAAAAAGGGGACGCTGGAAGAGGAAGAGTTTACGCTGGTGAAAAATCATGTAAACGCCGGGCTTCAAATGCTTGTCAGGCTCGAAGGATTGGCGGACGAATCCCCCATCCTCAACCATGCCGAGCAGATCGTCGGCGGGCATCATGAGCGGTGGGACGGCTCGGGGTATCCGGCCGGGCTGAAGGGGCTGGACATTCCGCTGGAAGGACGCCTGATGGCCATCGCCGATGTATACGACGCGCTGATCTCAGAACGACCGTACAGGGAGGCGTATTGCTTAGAAGACGCGCGTTCCGTGATCGAGCGGGGAAGCGGCACGGCGTTTGATCCCGAACTGGTACGCCTCTTCGGCAAATGTATCGAGCGGATCGAAGCGGTGGCGAAGGAGGATGGCAGTTGCATTTATCCACATTAGCGGCCGACCTGGTGCTGATGCTGGCTGTAGCCGGCGTCACATCGGTTATATTCAAAAAGATACGCCAGCCGCTGGTGTTGGGATATGTTTTCGCGGGGTTTTTGATCGGGCCTGTTTTTTCGGCCGCGGGGATGCCGACCGTGGGGGATATGGAGGGCATCACCATATGGGCGGAAATCGGCATTATCTTCATCATGTTTGCCCACGGGCTGGAGTTCAGTTTCCATAAACTCGCCCGGGCGGGCCATACGCCGTTTGTAACCGCGCTGACCAAGGTATGCGGGTTGGCGTTGCTTGGATTTTTGGCCGGGCGGCTGCTCGGCTGGGGATTGATCGACAGCCTTGTTTTGGGCGGGATGCTCACCATGTCGTCGGCGGCCATCATAGTCAAAGCCTTGGAAGAATTGAACCTGCGCGGGCGTGAATTTACGCGGATCGTGGCCGGAGCCTTGATTGTAGCCGACGTTGTCGGCGTTTTTTTAATGGTGTTTATGACCACATACACCCAAAATAAGAGCGGCGGTGAACTGGCCGTCGCCATCGCGCAGCTCATGCTCTACTTTGCGCTTTGGATGATTTTGGGCATCTTTGTCATCCCGTCCCTCTTAAAACGGGCAAAAAACCTGATGAACGACGAAACACTGCTGATTGTGACGCTGGGCGTCTGTTTCGGGATGGCTTTCCTATTCTCGCAAATCGGTCTGTCAACGGCTTTGGGAGCCTTTATCGCGGGCTCGATTTTGGCCGGGACGATTTTCTCGGAAAAAACCGAACAGCTGCTAAAGCCGGTGAAAGACCTGTTCGGAGCCGTCTTTTTCATCTATGTGGGAATGCTGGTCGAGCCGGAAATCCTCGCCGCTTACGCCTGGCCGATCATACTGATCACCTTGGTGACGCTGTTCGGCAAGTTGGTGTTTTCGTCTTTGGGCGTCTTGCTGTCCGGCGGGAAACTGCATACCGCCGTGACCTGCGGAGCCAGCCTGACCCAAATCGGGGAGGTTGCCTTTATCATCGCCGCATTGGGCCGGGAACTGGGGCTGACGGGTGATTTTCTCTACCCCGTCATCGTTTCGGTATCGGTCATCACCACCTTTACCACGCCGTATTTCATCAAGTACAGTGATAAAATCTATCAAGTCATACAAATCATCACGCCCGCCAAACTGCTGAGCAAGATCGACGGGCAGCCGGACGCCGGAAAGACGGACAGGGAACCGTATTGGAAATGGTTTGCCAAACAATATGTCGCCGATACGCTGATCAAAGGGATCATCGCGTTCGGGTTCCTCCAGCTTGGTATCTACTTCATCGGGCCGTTTTTGGAGAAGGTGATCCCGTCTTTCGGCGGCAGAGCCTTGACCGCCGGGTTCCTCCTGTTGCTGATGTCCCCATTTTTGGCCACTCTTTTATACCAGCGCGGAAAAAACGTCTCCATCAAACACAAGGCAAACCGTGTGCCGCTGCTGATCGCCATGACAATCAGGACATGTCTGACCGTCGCCATCATCCTATTCACCATTGTCCGTTTTTTGGGGTTTTCGTCGAGCTGGGTCGCTTTGCCGGTCGTGGCTCTTTTGATCCTGATTTCGCATAACGACTGGATCATGGGGCATTATCTCCATTTGGAGACGCGCTTTTTGGCCAATTTCCACGAGCGGAAGATCATCGACTCAACCGGGTCGGACATCGTGTATGACCCAAGCCACGGCTGGATCAGCGAGCGGCTGTGGGTGGGGGCGTATGCGGTCGGGGAGGATTGCAAAGACGCCGGCGCGGCGTTGAGAGACTTAAAATGGCGGCGCGATTATCATATCAACATCATCAAAATCGCCTCGGATAAAAAGCAATTCAACATACCGGACGCCGGGCATAAACTGCGCGCGGGGGATACCGTTTATCTGCTTGGCACCAAAGACAAACTGGATATGTTCGGGGCGGCCGCGGCCAAAAGCAAAACGTGGGTGCAGCGGCAGGGGGAGGCGGTGACCCTCCGCGACTTCATCGTCAGCAACGGCAACGACCACGGGGAATACCGGCTCTTTTGCTATTCGGTGCTGGTGGAAAAAGGGCGGCGTTTTGAAGGGAAAAACATCAAATCATCAAAAATAGGCTCCGATTTCAATTGCAACATCATCGGCGTTCAGCGGGATAATTACCACATTATTTACCCCGCCCATCAGTTTGTGTTGAATCCCGGCGACCAAATATGGCTGTTGGGCGGCTATAAGATGGTCGGGAAACTGATTATGGACGACCTGATCCAAACCGAAGAGAACGAATTGACCGACGCGCTTGACGGTCGGAGGTAGGGAAACCGTAAACAAGAAATAATTCATAAAAAATTCACAATTATATATTGACATTGTGAAAACAGACAGATATACTGTAAACAATATGTATCATTGTCGCGCAGTCCAACCGCATTCACCGCAATCACAACCCAAAAGCAACAAAGGAGGTGAGGATTTGGTTTTGGGATTGCGCATTTATTTATTGGCTTAATGCGCGATTCGACAGCATTCACCGCGCCCATAGCATAGTATAACAACAAAGGAGGTGAGTTTTCGTTTTGAAATTGCGCATTTATCTACTTGCGCTGATACCCGCCCTGCTGCTCGGCGGCTGCAAAATCGCCGAAGCGAAGCTGGAAGCGGGAGCCCCGGAGCCGGGAATCATCGAAGAACCCGCCAATGAGCCTGACGCCGATCCTTCCCCCGGAGAGGAGGCATTGGGGGAGGTTGAGTATACCATCGACCAGCCCTACATCTACCCCTTGACCCCCGCGATGACGGAAGAATGGAAAGAGGCTTGGGAGAAAGGGGGGGCGGCTGTATACAAAGCGTGCGAAGTGCCGCAGGAGCTTTTGGAGAACATGACCACAAAAGCCCTGCTCCAAACTGCGCTGGATTACCCCTTCTTCGTCAATGAGTATGCGTATAATACTCGTGAAATGGGGTTTGACGCGGCTGTTTCGCAAAACCGCGCGTTAAGGGAGTTGTGTAAAAGGCCGAACGCCACACAGGAAATTTTTGCGTATGAGATGGACTTGTCGCATTTTCCTATGATCTTTGACGAGGATACAAAAATCAGCATTATAAACAATCAGCTGGAATTATACATCGAGCTTATACCAATTTACGAAAGGAAGTTCAAAGAAGAAGCCGAAAATGCTTTGCAAAAGACAGACAAGACATACTCGATCAATGTACCGTATGCCTATCCAGTAACCCCCTCTATGGATGAATGGAGCAGCATGAACAGCGCAGAGCAAATCAGCGCGTGTGATGTACCGTGGGAAATCCTGGAGAACATGACCACAAAGGCTCTGCTCCAAACGGTTTTAGATCACCCGCTGCTCTTCAATCTCTTCGAGTATGAGACTATTTCCGAGCAAAAATCCTTGGAAGCAAGTTTTCTCATCGTGCATGGATTCTGCAGCCCCTTGATGGAGTTATGGCAAAGAACAGACACAATGGAGGAATTACTTGCCTATGAAGCAGACGAGGGGGATACACTTACCAACAGCTACCTGGAAGCAATGATAGAAGTTCAACCAATAATGTACAGGAGGTTTAACAAATAAAAAAGAAGGTGATTATACATGTATTTCCACGCTATTCCGCAAAATGATACATATAAAGACTTATTCGGCACAGTAATCTATATGATGCAGGTATTTAAGCAAAAGGGGTGTTTGCGGCATTATATTGCGGAAAAAGACGTTAAGACTAACTATGAAAGCACCAAGAGTTTGATCAATACAGCCCTAGGGTTGATCTGTGACGGGGTTGCCGACTCTATATTCAAGTTTATCATGGAATTTGAATATCATAAGATTGTTTGCAATAGCTTGGAGATTGCGGAGAGTGAATTGCTGGAACTGACTTTAGCAAAGGATTTGCTGCATTATGTCAGGCAAGCTGACGACGATTCTGTATATCGCCTGCTTTGCTATGTTTGTACCAGTGCTGTGAGAAACGAGTTAACACCCACTACAGATTGGATCAATATTGAACTTCACAGTGACTAGAAAAGAATCTTCTCAAACAATTAACAAAAGGAGAAAGAAATTATGAAAACGAAAATTCTCAGCATCATGTTAGTATTGAGCATCCTTTTTCCGTTGTGCGGCAGCGCAAATGTAATTGCATCTGATGCAGATGACAAAGTCTCAGAGGTGGTTGCATTTAGCTTCAATATCTCCGCAGAGGTTGATTTTGACATTGGCGAGTATGAAGATATGATTCCGATTCTTGAGGATAACGGCATAATTATTGGGGATATACTCGCAATACACACATTTGGGGACAATTCATCACAAGCCAAATCAAATGAGGAGATTTCTAGGGCAAATCTTCAAATCCCAGGGGGCGTCATTGTCTTAACAGGACAATATATAAGCAGTAATGTATGGCAAATATCAGTGGTTAATGTAGGTCTCCTTCCGCTATACGACGTAGAGGCAGAAGTAACATTACATAGAAATAATATTCCATATGGGCCGGTGCTTTATTCAAAAAGGGGTCTTGGAGATTTTGGCATTGGAAGAATGACAACCGAAACGTATACTAATAATCTTAGTGTTGACTATGCAATGGTAACAGTAAAAGGCCGTACGTCACAATGGGAGTATTTTACGTTAAATGGAATACATGTAAGGTAATATTATCGTTTTGTGTGTTTTGGAAGCCCGCGGCACTGTGCTTGCGGGCTTCTTGAATGAGAATAAGTTTTCAAACCGCTTGACAAACACTCGTCCGCAGTATACAATACCCTCAGCGGGGGGATTTCCCAGTAACCAAAACACAAAACATCACGGCAGGCCGAGGTGCGTCAACACCCCGGCACCTACATAAGGTGATCAACCCACCCTACACAACCGAAACCGGCACCGTGACAATGCGAGTATAACACATTATTCTCTCCTTCGCAAGAGCATGGTTCGCACGTGTAAGGGTCAAACGGGGCTGCTTGAGCAGTCTCCGCGCCTTGTACGTGTTTTTTGCTGTTACGGGAAATTCCCCCGGATGCCTAGCGTACGCTTGGCGAAAAAGAACGGGAGGAAGAGAAACCATGTATATCAAAGAGTCATCTCAGCAGCAATACGACCGCTTCTGCGGGGAGTTGAAGGAGAAAGCATTCAAAGAGCCGCAGGACGCGAGCTACTCGGTGAGCATCAAGATCAATGACATGCTTTACAACTTAAAGATACAGCCGGGGCCCGACCACAAACTGGTTGTTCTGCAAGCCTTGAGATACGACACCAAGGACGACGGCGGAGAACCCACACTGATCAAGAAAAGCAAATTGCTCTCCGCCTTGCTGGAGATTGTGCTTTCGCAGGGGGTGGTGTAGGGGGACAGGGTCAAAATCGCATTTTTGTCGAAACTTGCCGAACGATTTTTGTTGAAATTTTATAGATAATGTGATATATAATTCAACAGAATACTACATTGAAGAACAAAAGGAGTGGTTCCCAGTGAAGCGTATTGGACAGACGGCAGTTATTCAAGCCATACCGACAAACGAAACGCACTGGTCAATGACAGAACAGTGTACAGGGACAATGGCATGGTGACACACTCAGCAATTATCAAATCAATTAAAGTAGACGGCTTACATAGAATCTTCACAGTCCAATCAAAATGGGGGGCATGGGGGCTTTACACACATCCCGAATCACATTGCCCATCAATTTATGGCACATCAATCATTGCCTATAAGAAGAATTAGTCTCGGAAGGCCAAATTTCTTATGGTGAGGATGATTGCTATTAAAGGAATTTATTGGAGAGTTATACCAACCCTCTTATCCGGCATCCTTTTGTTAAGCGGGTGTGATGCACGAGAGACAAGCAACCCTATAACACGAATCTATTCTGCAAGCATTGTATACAGTTACAGCAGCTTCAAGGCTCTGTTGAACGAAGAGGAAGCGAACGAACTCTTTGACATATATGAACGGTCGGAACGGGAAGAAACAGATCAAAAAGCAGACATCGGTGAAGCATACAGTGTAAGAATCAGCATAGAGGGCAAGCCTGATGTATCCTTTTATCTTGACAGAAACGGCATTATGCGGGAAGAGGGGATGTCTTTCATCATACAGAGCGGCGAGCTGTTTGAGCATATTGACAGGATGCACAAAATCAAACATGCCGAACTGCATGAGGTGCCCCATTGAATAATAAGGGTTATCGTAACACTTGCGCGGCCGTGCCCGGCGTGGTATAATCAGGAAAACCGCATATTGGGAGGGAACCTCAAGTGTTCAAAAGTTTACACGAAGCCAAAGCATATATCAAGGAAAACGATGTTCAGATGCTTGACCTGATGACGATCGACATCAACGGGCGGTGGCGTCATGTCACCATGCCGGTCGGGCGGCTGGACGAGAAGACGCTGCAATACGGCATCGGCTTCGACGGCTCCAACTATGGGTTTGCCCCGGTGGAGAAGAGCGATATGGTGTTCATCCCCGACCTCAAAACGGCCTATCTTGACCCGTTTGCCGAAGTCGCCACATTGGCGATGCTGGGCGACGTTTTTGTCATAGACCTGCCGCACAACCGCCGCTTTGACCAAGACCCGCGCAACGTGGCATTGTGCGCCGAAGAGGTGATGAAATCGTCCGGGATCGCCGACGAGATGCGGATACTGCCGGAGTTTGAGTTCTATGTCTTCGACCATGTGTCGGTCAGTTCCGAGCCGCATTCCACCGGGTTCCATGTCGATACCGCGCAGGCCTGCTGGAATTCCGGTATTGATTATCCCAACACAGGGTATAAGGTGCCGCACAAAGGCGGCTACCATATCGCGCCGCCCGCCGATATACTCAACGGTTTCCGCAGCCGCGCCGTCCTGCTGATGGAAAAATTGGGCGTCACCGTTAAATATCATCATCACGAAGTCGGCGGAGCCGGACAGCAGGAGATCGAGGTGGAGCCGGGTTCCATGTTCCAAATGGCCGACCATACCATGCTGGTAAAGTATATCCTAAAAAATTTGGCCGTTGCCGAAGGGAAATCGGTCACCTTCCTGCCCAAGCCGCTGGTGGGCGAAGCGGGGAGCGGTCTTCATGTGCATATGCAGCTCTTTAAGGGCGGCAAACCCCTCTTCTATGACGAAAAGGGGTATTCCCAGCTCTCCGAGACCGCTCTGTATTTCATGGGCGGCATCCTCAAACACGCCCCGGCGTTGTGTGCCTTCACCAATCCGAGCACCAACTCATACAAACGCCTCACCCCGGGCTATGAAGCCCCGGTGACCGTCGGCTACGCGACCTCCAACCGCAGTGCCGTTATCCGCATCCCGGCCTACGCCAAAACGCCGGACGCCAAACGGTATGAACTGCGCAGCCCGGACGGGACATGCAATCCCTACTACGCTTTCGCCGCCATCCTGATGGCCGGGATCGACGGCGTGCGGCAAAAAACCGACCCCGCCAAAGCGGGGTACGGGCCGTATGATTGCAATCTATATACGTTGTCGGAGAAACAGAAAAAGAAAATCAAGCACCTGCCCAAATCGCTGGATGAGGCTTTGGACGCGCTGGAGCGCGACCATGCTTTCTTAGCCGAAGCCTTCCCCGAGCGGCTGATCACTCTGTGGCTGGATCGGAAGCGGGCGGAGGCTGCGAAGGTGAGTCAGATACCGCACCCTGCGGAATACAGTCTGTACTATGACTTGTAACCGCTGACGTTGTCAGCTGCGCCATCGATTGCGCCAGTGCTTGGATTTTGGCTTCCAGCGCGGCAAGGGACGGTGCTTGTAAACCGGGCTTTTGATCTCCCTGCTGAGGACGCCCTTCCATCAGGTATTTCCGTTCGCGTTGAGCGCGTTCCAGCATTTTTCGTTTCAACTCGGCTCTCAGCCTGCTTGCGATCTCCTCCTGCTCGGCACGTTCGGCGCGCTTTTGCTGCTGCCGTATCAAATCTTCTTTGTTCAAGTCGCCGATTTTGCGGGAAGCCCGCCGGATGAGCTTGTTCAGCCGTTTGACGGCCGCCATCGCTTTGGCGTCGCCGCCCGCGGCGGCTTGCAGGCATTCGGAGAGGTTCTTGAATGCCTCGCTGATGATGGATTGAACCTCGCCCTGATATTTGGCCGTGACCAGCCGGCGCGTCAGGGCGGCCGAATGGTCGGTGGGGCCTTTGGCTTTCTCTGTTTGTTGTGTACTCTGTTCAGAGCGTTCAAAAATCGCCGCCAAGTCGTTGCCGTCGGCTTTCGGCTCGGCCGCGGCGAGAAGGGTTTGCCCCTCTTCCGCCGTCTGAACGGCATTGACAGCGGTATTGACATTGTATTGCTCGATAAATTGCTGCCCGATGGAGCTTACATTCATAGCACCCGCATCCTTTCGGCGTCCGCCCCCATCCTTGAGGGCATACATTGCTTAATTGGTTTATCGTATGAAAACTGGATAAAGTTGAGCGAAGAAAAGCATCCCCGCCCGAAAGGGCAGGGATGCAGCTTTGTCCGCCAAGAGCTAGATTTTCTTGAGTCCTTTCGCCAAACGGCTTTTGCGCCGGGCAGCGGTGTTTTTATGGAGCAAACCTTTTGCGACGGCTTGGTCGATGAGTTTTTGGGCGTCTATATAGGCGGCTCCGGCTGCCTTCGCTTCCTTGTCGGCTGTGAGCGCGTCCACCTTTTTGATGGTTGTTCTCATCCTCGACTTGACCATACGGTTTTGTGCCGTTTTGTGGGCTATGACCGACACCCGCTTCTTGGCGGACTTTATATTCGGCAAGCCTACCACCTCCTTATACACATAATGTCAGGCTTCACAACGCCCGTTGCCGATCAGCTAAAGTGAATTTAGCCTCCCTACGGTCTGTTCAGCCCTTCGCACCGAAACGGTGCAAAGAATAATATAACACAACATTAACTGGATTGCAAGCCTTTTTTACCATTAAATTTCGCTTCCAGCTCCAACAGCTTCAATCCCGTTTCCGCCCACTCCATTTTGGCTTCCTGCAAACAGGCTTCAAACCGCGCGTCGCCCTTCTCCAGCATCTGTTGCAGGGCTTCGATCCTTCCGCGCTGGACTGGGTGAACGGGCGGCGCGTCGGATAAAAAAGCACCGGGCGGCAAACCCATTGCCCCGGCAAGATATTCAAGTGTGCGCACCGACGGCGTGGCGGCGTCGTTCTCGATCTTACTGAGCATATTGCGGGTGATATAATCGCCCACCAGCTCCTGCTGCGTCATCTGCCGCCCCAGCCGCGCCTCGCGGATCCGCTGCCCGATTGTCATAAGGGTTTATATTCTCCGTTTCTTGCTTCATGTAAAAGCCGCTGTTCTTCGGTTGTCAGTTCATCTTGGATATTTACAGTAAAATCAGACATCTGTTAATCCTCCTATGAATGACGATTTAGTTAATCATAATCGTATCACGTTTTATAATGTTTAGCAAGATATACACGCGAAACCAACCCGGCACCAAAGCGCACTCCCTCCATTGAGGGGAATGCTCCTCCCGGCATCCGCGGATGCCACCCTCCTCCCAGAGGAGGGCAAGGGTAGGCTCCCTCCGAGAGGGAGCTGTCAGCGAAGCTGACTGAGGGAGTGTTACTCCGACGCAGAAGTGCCACAAAAGCCGCCCGGCGCAAACCAAGCGGCTCTCGTTATCCTGCCTGATTGGATACTTGTATTCTGTACCTAAAAATGGTATAATACAATATAGAAGGTATATCCTGTACGTGCGGGATATAGTGAAAGGAGAGCTTGAAAGTGCAAGCATATCGCGCTAGGTATGAACGTGGGAGAGTCGTCCCGCTTGGGAATCCTTCAATCCCAGAAGGGAGCGATATTATCCTAACCATCTTGGAAGATTCCGCAGATAACGTGTGTCACCGGCAGAAAGCGGCTCTTGCGCGGTTCAGAGAGGAAATACAGGGCTGTGATGAACCTGTGCCGGACTTTGAGCGGGTCATCTTTAAGGATGCAGAAGTATGATATACGCCCTTGATTCTAATATTCTATCTTATCTGCTCAGGGACGACGACAGGGTATATAGCCGGTATAATGAAGCACTCGACAAAGGACACCATTGTATAATTCCGTTGATTGTTTACCTTGAAGTAAAGCGCGGATTGAAAGCCAATGATGCAGCCGGTAAAATGCGTTCATTTGAGCGGTTCTGTAATACACTTGGCGTGGACGACCTCAATACGTCAGACGTAGACGTGGCGGCTGATATTTATGCGGCTAAAAAGAAAACAGGCCGCCTCATAGGGGATTCTGATCTTTTGATCGCCGCCTCCTGCATTGCCCGCGGTTATAAACTTGTAACAAACAACGCAAAGCACTTTGAGGGTGTTGAAGGGTTGCAGTTTGAGAATTGGGTAGAGTAGAAACAAAGAACGAGCGGGCTGCCGTAATGGTAACCCGCTCGTTTCTGTCACCGCGCGCAACCGGGGGCGCAGCCCCGTCCGCTTTTCCGCGTCCCCTGCGAAGGGGACACCGTGAACGGTGCAGGTTCACGGCTTGCCTGCTTGGCTGGCGGCATACGCAAAAAGGAAGATATGCCGCCGCTTTGGCAGGGAGCGGGAAACAGACAGGGCAACGCCCCCGGTGTGTGGTTTATATTGAAATTAAGTAATCCAAGCAGAACCGCCGAATTTGTACTTAAACGGGCCGCCACCAGTAGTATCAGCATCGGCTTTATCGCCCAGCACAAATGGTGTTGTCGTATACTTGCCTGCGGCCAATCTGCCCTCAAGAAGTTCAACCGCAACAACAGCGGCACCTTGGAAGTATAGATTGACTGTTACTTGGCCGTTACCGCCAGTCATCATGTCGGTAATCTCCTGGGCTGTAGGCTTTGTGCCTGTTTTGAAATCAGCCGCTGCTAGAGCAGCCGTCCAAAGACTCCGCGCTTCTGCTTCGTCGGCTGATCTATTGGCTCTATCAATGACACCTAAGATGGCAGGAGTGAGAGCCGCGATCAGGATGGCGATGATAACGATGACCACGATGAGCTCGATCAGGGTAAAGCCTTTGCGGTTTTTGCGGTACGCTTTCAATTCGATCATTCCCTTCGATATGTTTTGGTGAATCCAGTATAGCAAGCTAAACTTGCGTTGTCAATGAAAATATCGAAAGATTTCTAGCTTACTTTAGCAAACGCTTGAAGGCTGAATCCCCTTGCGATAGGCTGGCGTTGCGAGGTGGATGGAATGCTTTCAGCAACGATAACCGAACTCCGCAGGAACAAGGGGCTGACGCAAGCCGCGCTTGCCGGGGTTCTGCAAGTCAGCAGGCAGGCCTATTCGTTTTATGAAATGGGAAAATATGAAATGGATCTGCGGTCACTCTGCAAACTGGCGGATTTCTACGGCGTCACGGCCGATTACCTGCTGGGGCGGCCTGACGGGGCGGGGAAACCCCTGCTGATTGATAAGGAAGACGAAATCGCCCTCGTAAAGGGGTTTCAAATATTAGACAAACGCGGGCAGGGGAGCGTGAAAGCAACGCTGGCGTTTGAACTCTCGCAGGTTCCCGTGCCTAAGGGGAGAAATCAGCAGTCAATGTGATTTGCCTGCCGAAGTATTTGAACAAGTAAAATCCCCACCATGTTTGAATGGCGGGGATTGGATTTGCGGAACGTCAGCTATTTAAATTCAAATTGCTCAAGGGGATTGTTTCGCCGCGTTCATATTCAGCCCGGGCTTGCGCTATGTCGGCTAAATCATCCGGCGTGGCAATATCATCCGGTAGTAAACGATTGATGAGAGCATAAACCAATTCCTTCTCCCGGTCAGACAGAAGCTCTACCATATCATATATTGTTTTTGTGGTTGGCGGCATACTCACACCCCCTTATAGGCTTCGCCGCGGGTCGAGACTTTTTCGATCAATACCTTAGTTTCGGATGTATAAGAGAACAATATACGGAAATCGCCTACACGCAGCCGATATGTCCCATTTGAGCCTTGCAATGGCTTAATGTCACCCTTAGGCAACTTTATGATCCCTGCCGTAATACGGGATTGTGAGACTTTATCCAAACTGGAAAGTACCTTGACCGCTTTCGAGGATAGCGTTATTTCCATTGTACAAACCTTCTCCTCTTAAATGAAATGACTGCATTCAGTATATGCGATACCAGCAAAAAAAGCAAGAGATAAATCACAAAACAAACGTTTGACTTTCTCGTTTTTGTATGCTATACTGTCTGCGGAAGGCGGGTGCGGCTGTTGGAACTGATGGAAAAACTGAACATTCTAGGCGACGCGGCCAAGTTTGACGCGTCTTGCGCGTCGAGCGGGAGCGGGCGCGCCGGAAAGCCGGGGCAGCTGGGCAACGCCTTCTCCGCGGGCATCTGCCATTCATGGGCTGCCGACGGGCGTTGCATCTGCCTGCTGAAAGTGCTGCAAAGCAATGTCTGTATTTACGATTGTCAATATTGCCAAAACCGCTGCGGCAACGACATCCCGCGCGCAACTTTTAAGCCGGAGGAACTGGCCGAGCTGACCATTCAATTCTATCGCAGAAATTACATCGAGGGGCTTTTCCTCTCCTCAGGCGTCTTCAAAAGCCCCGACCATACTATGGAGCGGATGATCCAAACCATGCGGATTCTCCGCGAACACCACAAATTCGGCGGCTATATCCATGTGAAAACCATCCCGGGCGCCGATATGCGGCTGATCAACGAAGCGGGGCTGCTGGCCGACCGCGTCAGCGTCAATATAGAACTCCCCTCCTCAGGGTCGCTCGCCCTGCTTGCGCCCGATAAGAAGCCGGAGATGATCTTCGCGCCGATGAAAGGCATCGACACGGCGCGGCGGATGTACCTCGAAGACGGAAAGAAGCATAACAGCGCGCCGCTCTTTGCCCCAGCGGGGCAGTCAACACAGATGATCGTGGGGGCGACGCCCGACACCGACCGCACCATCTTGCGCCTCTCAGGCGGTTTATATAAAAAATTCCGGTTAAAGCGGGTTTATTTCTCCGCCTATATCCCCATCGGAACCCATCCGTCTTTGCCGCCCCGCGAGACGGCCACTGTGCCGATGCTGCGGGAGCATCGGCTCTATCAAAGCGATTTTCTCATGCGCTTTTACTCGTTTGACGCCGACGAGATCACCGAAAACGGCGAACTGCTGGATATGGACGTAGACCCCAAATGCTCGTGGGCATTGCGCCACCCCGAATATTTTCCTGTTGACGCCAACAAAGCCGACCGGGAACAGTTGCTGCGCGTTCCGGGCGTGGGGCAGATTTCCGCCGACCGGATCATTTCAGCGCGGCAGTTCGGGCCTTTGCGCCCGGAAAACCTGCGCAAACTAGGCGTCGTGATGAAGCGCGCCCGTTTCTTCCTCACGGCGGGCGGCAAATACGAAGGGGAGAGCCGCCACGACCACCCGTATATACGCGAGCTGCTCACCGACAATTATAACAACGGGCAAACCTCGTTATTTGGCGAAAACAACGGTTTACAGGCACCTTTATCACTCCCCTCAGCAACTAAGGAACTGCCCTCTGTTCCGTCATTCTCACAAATGCTAAACGCATGACCATCCTTTGTTATGACGCAACATGGGAAGGGTTTTTAACGACCGTTTTCGACGGATACGGCAAAGAAATCTCCATACGCCGGGAGGGAAGCGAGACAAGCCTCTTCCCAACCGAACGAATTCCCTCTGACCCCGTAAAAGCCGGGCGGGTAGAGAAGGGGATGGGCAAAATCGCGCCCGATTTTGCCGAAACGGCGTATATGGCGTGGCTTTCGGAGCTGAATGGCGTCGAAGACGACATCATGAGGCTGCTGACGTTGGGATTTACATTAAAGCGCGACCCGCGCTGTGATATGAGCAACCCGGTTGTCACTGCCGTTAACAAGGCGAGCAAGCAAACCGGCTGGGAGCGGCAGCGTATGCTTCAATTCGTACGCTTCACTCAAACGCCGGAAGGCATCTATGTCGCCGACATCGAACCCAACAGCAATGTCTTGGCCTTGATCGCCGGACATTTTCACGGCCGTTTCAATGACCAACGCTTACTCATCCGTGACTTACGGCGGCGGCTGGTTTTGGTTTCGCAGCAGAGCGGCTGGTTTATTAGAGAACTGGAGTTAAGCGAGGAAATCCCCCCCCTGCCGAAAGACGGAGCCTTTGAAGACCTGTGGCGCGGCTATTTCCACACCATATCCAATCCGGCGCGGCAAAACCTCAAACTCCAGCAGAAATTTATCCCGTTACGGTACAGGGAACACCTTACCGAATTCAAGAGCGGCACAGCCCGTCAGGACTAGGAAATTCATTTTCCTAGTCCGTCAGGCGGGCGTCGTGACGCTTGACGCTGGTTGATTATTATGGTACAATACCCCTATGGAACAAATCACAATGACCATGGAGGAATTGGACAGGCTGCTCGCTTTGGAAGACGGCGACGCGGCCTTGGTTTTTCTATGCGGGAAACGGGGCAGAGAGCCGCAAATCGGCGAAACACGGATGGCGCAAGCGCGAAAAAAACTGGGCAGCGCGGGGATGCTCCCGTCGTCGTTTATAGAACGCCCCTCCTACAGCGCGGGTGAGATCGCGCAAAGCAAGCTGACCGACCCCGGCTTCCGCGCCGTGGTGGATGAAGCGGAACGGCTGATGGGCAAGGCTCTGTCGCCGTCCGACCTGCAAACCCTCCATTCTATAAGGCATTGGCGCGGTCTGCCGTCCGGCGTTTTGCTGATGCTTCTGCATTACTGCGCGGGGGAGAAGAAATACATCACGTCGATGAAGCAAGTGGATAAAGAAGCGGGTTTTTGGGAGAAGGAAGGCATTGACGGCGAAGCGGAAGCGGAGCGATTCATAACGCGGAAGGAAGCGTCGAGGGAAGCGACGGCGAAGATTTATAAGCGTATCGGTATTTTCGGCAGAGAACCGGGCGCGACCGAAAAGCGGTATGTCGCCTCTTGGGTCGAAATGGGGTTTTCCCCCGAAGCCATTGCCATCGCTTACGATAAAACAACCCAAAATGCCGGATGGCCGGCATGGGCATACTGCGATAAAATCATACGCCGCTGGCATGAAAACGGCTGGCATACGCCGGAACAGATCGAGCGCAATGATAAAAAAACACCCGCTGTGCAGCGAAATGAAGCGGCGGGCAGTTATGAGCGCAACAAAGAAGCACTCCGGCGCGTGAAGGGGGAAGGCCGATGACCGCAGACCCCCGCCTTTTGTCAAAAGCCCGGCGCGGGCTGGAACAGGACGCCGCGGCGCATAGAAAACGCCGCGCTCTTTGGCGCGAACAGCTTTATGCCGACGAACCGCGTTTGCTGAAGCTGGATAAAGCCATCAAACAGGTTTTTCTCGACGCTATTGTAAACCCGTCGCCCGGCGCGATGGACGAGGCCGCTGTCCGAAGCCTCGCGTTGCAGCGGGAACGAGCTGAATTATTGGAGAAGATGGGCGTCTCCGCCGGTTCGCTGGAAGAAACGCCGTTTTGCCCCGATTGCCATGACTCCGGCTTCATCGGAAAAGAGCTGTGCGGATGCCTGCTGGAACGCTACCGCGCCCTCCAGTCGGCCGAACTCTCCAGCATCCTTGACTTGCAAGGTCAATCGTTTGACAGCTTCAACGCCGAGCTCTTCTCGGCGGTCAAAAACCCGCTGACCAACAGTTCCCCCCGCGAAAACATCGAGGTGATCTGCGAACTGTGCTTCAATTTTTGCCGCAGGTTCGGCAAAGATTCAGCCAATCTCCTCTTCTCCGGCGCGCCCGGAACAGGGAAAACATTCCTCTCGGCCTGTGTGGCCGGGGCGGTGGCCGCCAATGAGTTCTCGGTGGTATACGACACCGCCGTGCGGCAGCTGGCGCAGATGGAAGCGTTGCAGTTCGGCCGGGGCGGCGAGGATACCGAAGCGGCGGTACAGCGGCTGCGCGGGTGCGACCTTCTTATTATAGACGATTTAGGGGTCGAGTTCTTAACGCCTTACACGCAAACGGCGCTGTGGGATTTGATCAATACAAGGCTGCTCTCCAATAAAAAAATGCTGATCAGCACCAACCTGAGCCGCGACGGATTGCGAAGCCGTTACTCTCCCGCGCTGGACAGCCGTTTGCAGGGTGAGTTTCTATGGCTGGATTTCTTCGGGGAAGACTTGCGGCAGCGGGTAAGATCATAAGAAAAACCGGGAGCGTTGGCTCCCGGTTTATTCGTTACTTAGTGCACTAATGATCGCTCAAAACCCTCTCCAAATGGATGATCAGCTTGTTGCCGTGGTCGGTGCGGGCGATGCTCTTGATGTAGCGGTTGGGGGTGCCCGTCTTGATACCGGCCGGATCGCCGATCTGGGAATCCTCGATGGTCAACACGTCGCGGATGGTATCGATGATCAGGCCGATGGTGTTATCGTCCTGCGATACAACAATGATGCTCGTCCGTTCGTCGTATTCCCTCGGGGGTTTGTTGAAGCGAAGCCGCACATCCATGACCGGCGTGATCTTGCCGCGCAGGTTGATGAGACCCTTAATATAGTGGGGAACGTCGGGAACCTCCGTGATAGGCGAGACTTGAATGATTTCCATAACATAGTCGATTTCCATGCCGTATTCTTCGTCGCCCACGCTGAACGTGAGGTACATCCCCTGGGTTTCGCCGCTGGTGATCATTTCATTCAATTCATCCATGTTCATCCCGTCCTTTCTTAGTGCGTCAGGCTTTTAACGTCAATGATGAGAGAAATGCTCCCGTCGCCCAGCAGGGTGCATCCGGCGATGCCGTAGATGTCGCCGATGCGTTCGGTGATGAAACTGGGGATGGGTTTTACAACGGCCTGCTGTTCCCCAACCATGAGGTCGGCGAAGACACAGGTCATATAATCATCGTCTTCGATCATGATCATGATGCCGTCTTGGAAATTGGTGACGTCGGTTTCGACATTGAACAGCTGGTGCAGGCGGACGATGGAGAAGCATTCGCCGCGGTACATGATCATCTCTTTGCCGTCCGGGTCGATGACGATGTCGTCCATATTGGGTTTGAAGGCTTCGCGGATGTTCAATGTGGGGATGAGATAGTTGTTTTTCCCGACGCTGATCTCGATCGAAGCGAGGATGGCCAGCGTCAGCGGGATGCGGATATTGACCGTCATGCCCTGACCGGGGGTGGAGTCGAGGTCTACCGTTCCGCCGACTTTTTCAATGTTTTTCTTGACAACATCCATGCCCACACCGCGCCCTGAAAGCTCGGTGACGGTGTCGTTGGTCGAGAAGCCCGCGTTCATAATGAATTGGTAAATATCTTTGTCGGTATACTCGTTGTCAGGACGGGTCATCAAACCGACCGCTTTCGCTTTGTCAACGATCTTGTCGCGGTTGAGGCCGCGCCCGTCGTCGGTGCAGGAGATGATGACGTCGCTTCCTGAGTTGCGCGCTTCCAAAACGATGCGTCCGACAGGGTTTTTCCCGGAATTGATGCGTTCTTCGCGGTTGTCTTCAAGGCCGTGATCCATTGAGTTGCGGATAATGTGCATGAGCGGGTCGGAGAGGTTGTCGATGATGTTTTTGTCCACTTCGGTTTCTTCGCCCAAAATGATCAATTCAGCCTCTTTGCCCAGCTTTTTGCTGGTATCGCGCACAATGCGGGACATTTTGTGGAAGGTGGAAGAGATGGGCAGCATACGCACCGACATGATGATGCCCTGCAGCTCCCCGGTGTTTTTTAGAAGCTGCGCCGATGCTTTTTCAAAATTATCAAGCTGAAGCCCGGTCAAATCTGTGTTGTTGACAACCATGGAAACAGAAATCACGATCTCACCCATCAAGTCCATCAGCTTATCCAGCTTTTCTACGTTGACGCTGATGAAGTTTTGCTTGATTTCACTGACAGGGGAAACCGGTATTTCGTCAGCCGCGGTACGTTTCGGCGCGGGTGCGGAAACCGGCTCGGCTCCGCCGGCCGGCATTGCGGCCGCGGGGATGGGACTTACTTGCATGGGCGGCACCTCCATTTTTGGGATTGGCGGCGGTTCGGAAACAACGGGGGGTTCTGCCAAAACAGCAGGAGCGGGTGCGGGAGCGGAAACCTTCCCGGCGTCGCCGGAAAGCTCAAAATGTTTGATAAACAATGCTTCGGAAATGATCGATCGGATCACGTCGATCGGCGTATCGCTGTACATCGTGATGGTGACGCCGTTGGCGACGATTTCGTCGGCGCAGTCATCCAGCAGATCGGCCGGGACGGTTTCAATCGTTTCGGCATAGTCTGCCAAAGTGTTGGCGATTTGATAGGCGCGGATGTTTTCCATCTTGCAGCCATCATCAAAGATGATGGTGCAGTGATAACAGTTGAGCCCGTTGGAAGAGGCGGCCGGGCTTTCAGCGGTTTCCGGCGCGGGTGGGGGTGAGGCCTCGGCTGCCGGGGCGGGGGTTCCGCCTTTGTTGGTCAGCGTTGCCATAAATGCCTCAATCCGGGTCAAATGAGCCGTTGTGTCGCCGTCGGAAGGTCCGCCCGCCTGTATCTTGGCGACTTCCTGCTTGAAGAAATCGACCGCGTTGAGGCAGATGTCGGCAATCTCGTCGGAATTGAGGGTGGTGGGGTGATGCTCGCGGATATAGAAAAACATATCCTCGATGTGGTGACCCAGCGTCGCAATGGGTTCGTATTCCATCATGGCCGAAGAGCCTTTGATGGTGTGCATGATGCGGAAGATTTCATTCACATGCTCTTCTGTAAAGCCGCCTAAATTTTCGCATTCGATCAGAATCTCTTCTAAGCGTTCTGTGAGCTGGACATTCTCATAAATGAACATATCCAGCATGGGGTCGTTGGCCATAGGGTACACACCGCCTTACTAAAGTTTATAACGAACAATCAGCCGTACATGAAAGAGGCAGCTAATTGGTTTGTTCTTCCAAATAAAGGGCAATCAGCATGTCGGCCACCCGGCCGTAACTGCGGATGCCTTCTTCCTGCCCCATCGATTGCAGGTAAGCGTCGTTAACATTCTGCGCCGCTTCCCGCAGCGGCCCGTCGTATTGATCCCATTCCACACGGTCGCGGCTGAAATCATCCAGTACATCCGCCGTTCCCTCGTTGAGACGTCTCCAAAGAACGGTTTTGTTGGCGGGATCGGTCACGGCACTATAGCAGTAGGTATATGCCATCAGCGCGCCCGAGTAGCGGAAAATGGGTTCCTCACTCTCCATACAAGCCAAGTAAGCAATCAGGTTGGCGTCCTCTTCGGGCGCGAAACCCAGCCTGTGCGCCAATTCGTGGCACATCGTGGAGGGGAGGAAAGGGTCTGTGCTTACGGTATTGACGACCGATTCTCCGGTGAAGGGGACATAGATTCCGCCGATGCCGAGCATCCCGAGCAATTTATAGGATGCCGCCCGTTTGGGTGGGGTTACGATCGCGCTTCCGAATAAGTCAGGGGCTTTTGCCATCAATGCTTTGACCGAATTTGCCGCTTCGGGAGCCAACGCGTCAAACCCGCCCGCGCTAACCGCGCCTGTTGCGTCTCGCGGAACCAGCGACGAATAAACCAGCACATCTTCAAGATGCCGCATCGCCGCTGCAACGAGGATGCTTTCATCCTGCGGCACTGTGTGCAGTTCCAGCCGTTTTTCCAGCTTGGGGATGTGGTAACAGCCGCCCCATAACAGGATGAAAAGGAAGTAGACGGACGCAACCGCAAGGAAGAAGCCGCTCAGCCACATCAACAGAGGCCAGCCCGAACGCTCGCGCGCCGCGCGTACAATAGAACGAACAAGGAAGAATAACCCGGCGGCAGCGGCCATAACAAGAAGGACTTCCGCGACAGCGTACGTTGAAAAGGAAAAGAGGAATCCCAGCAATCCGGCGGCGCGCCGGGAAAACGGGAGGTACACATGCAGGGCAAAGGTTTCGCTGTTCCGCACCGCCGCCGTCAGCAGGATTGCCAAAACCGGAAGCAAGATCGTTGCGGCGGTATTGCGGAGGAGATGGCCGCGCCGTGTAGGCAGCATTTTGGGAACCATCCTATCGAGCGTTCGATTGATTTGAACCAATTATACCACATCAAATCCTCAAAATCAAGCTATTTTTTATGGGTGCCGCATGAATCGGGCGGAACACAACGGAATAAAGGGATATGTAGGTTCTCAAATATGAAAAACCGCCATGCAAACAATGTTCGCAATAATGAGAAAACCATATATACTCAAAGACAATATGCGGGAAAATGGATAGGGGAAGGAAGAGAACAACTTTTTTCAAAATAAGGCTTGCAATTTAACAAAGATGTGATATAATGCTTTGTGTAGTGTAGTTAAGAGGAGAGTGGGGTTGCCCCGCTCTCTATTTTTAAGGAGGCCCCGGTATGAACCCCGAGATATTTGACGCCATCGCGCAAATTGAAAAAGAGAAGGGTATCCCAGGCGATTATATGAAGGAAAAGATCGTCCAGGCTCTGACGACGGCTTACCGCAAAGACAATGCCGGGGTTACCGAGAATATCTTCGTGGAACTGGACGAGGAGAAAAAAGAGATCCGTATGTATCTGCAAAAGGTCGTTGTAGAGGATGTGGAAAACCCGACCTTTGAGATGACGGTGGAAAAAGCGAGGGAGTATTCTCCGGGGGCCGACGTCGGCGACGCCGTGAATATCGAGATACCGACGAAGGATTTCGGGCGTATCGCGGCGCAGACGGCCAAACAGGTCATTATCCAAGGCATACGGGAAGCCGAACGTGGCATGATATATGAAGAGTATTCGTCAAGGGAGCACGAAGTCCTCACGGCGCAGGTCATCCGCCCCGACCCGCGAAGCGGCGGCGTTGTGGTGGAAATCACCAGCAAAGGCGAAACCGTTGAAGCGGTGCTGCCGCCGGGGGAACAGATCAGAGACGAAATGCTCAACACCGGCGACCGGGTCAAAGTCTATGTCATTGAAGTACGGCGCACCAACCGGGGGCCGCAGATGCTCCTCTCCCGTACCCACCCCGGGCTGGTTCGGCGGCTCTTTGAATTGGAAGTGCCGGAAGTTGGGGACGAAACGGTTGAGATACGCTCGATTGCCCGAGAAGCCGGACAGCGGACAAAAATCGCCGTCTGGTCAAACGACGAAGGCGTAGACCCCATCGGAGCCTGTATCGGCGTGCGGAGAGGCAGGATCAATGCCGTGACAAGCGAACTAGGCGGGGAGAAAATCGACGTCGTGCGCTTCTGTGAGGAGCCGGATGAGTTTATCGCCCAAGCGTTGGCCCCCGCGGCGGTGCTGCGTGTCGATCTGATCGACGCCAAGAGCTGCCGTGTGGTGGTGCCGGACGACCAGCTGTCGCTGGCCATCGGCAAGGAGGGGCAGAACGCCCGCCTGGCCGCCAAACTGACAGGGTATAAGATCGACATCAAACCGGAGTCGAGGGCGGATGCCGTTTGAAAGAGCGCAGAGAGGCTATAAGGCAGTGTATGGGCTGCCGGAACCATTTGCCCAAGCGGGAACTGCTGCGCGTCGTTCGGTCGCCTGAGGGGACTGTCGCGTTGGACACCAACGGCAAAGCGCAGGGGCGCGGCGTCTATCTCTGCCGGGACGCGGTTTGCTTCAAAAAGGTTCGGAAAAGCCGCGCGCTGGAGCGTTCGTTAAAATCCCCGGTGTCCGACGAGATTTTTAACACAATAGAGGAGCTGTTAACAGGCAATGGAACCTAAGCCGCTGCGGCTGATTGGTTTGGCAAAGAAGGCAGGAATGCTGGTTTGCGGGACGGACGCCGTCATAATCGCCGCCGGACAAGCAAAGCTCCTTCTGCTATCGGCCGACGCCGGAAACTCGGCCAAGCGCGAAGCCGGGCGGCTGGGGAAACAGTTGGTCACGCTGCCGTATAATAAAGAGGAACTGGGGCGTGCCGCGGGGAAGAGATCATGCGCCATCGCGGCCGTCACGGATGAAGATTTTGCACAGGGGATCGTTAAGGCCCTGCAAATGGAGGTTTATGGGTGAGTACAGCGAGCAAATACCGCATACATGAGGTAGCGAAAGACTTTGGGCTGGGGTCGAAGGTTGTCTCCGACATCCTGACCCAATACTTTACCGCGCCTAAAAACCATATGCAAGCCTTGACGGAGGAGGAACTCAACCTCATCTTCGCCGTATTGACCGAAAAAAATCAAATCGAGTCGATCGAAAGCATCTTTGCCGACGTCTACCATGAACCCGAACCGCCTCCCGCCCCCAAACCCGAAGCTAAGGCTAAATCCACTGATAAAGCGGAACCGGCGGCGAAAGAACAGCCCATTGCCGCCACAGCGGCGGAGGGCGGTACCGCCGCGCCGCCGATACAGCAGGCTCCGCCCAAACCCAAACAGCCGCAAGCACCGCGCGGCCCCAAAACGACGCATATCGTCGATACGCGCGGAGCCAGCGTGGATATGTCGCGCTATGACGAGCGTGTGGAATCCCTTGTGCCGGAGAAGGCCGGGCGGATGAAGCAGGGCAAGGAAAAAATCAAGCGGGCTCCCGACCGCAAACCGGGCGGCTTCATCTCCCAAAAGCGGCTTCAGGAAGAGGCCGAACGCCGCCGCCAGCGCATTGAGCACTTTAAGAAACAGCAGATCAAAGTGTCCATCCCGGACGAGATCGCCGTCGGGGAACTGGCTGCCCGCCTGAAAAAGACCGGGGCAGAAGTGGTCAAACAGCTGATGAAACTGGGCGTCATGGCGTCGCTCAGCCAAAATATCGACTTTGACACGGCTTCCCTTGTAGCCATGGAGTTCGGAGCCAAGGTGGAACGTGAAGTCATCGTCACCATTGAGGAGCGTTTGATCGACGAAACGGCCGACCTCGACGAAAACCTCTCCCCGCGTGACCCGGTTGTCGTTGTCATGGGGCACGTCGATCACGGAAAGACCAGTCTCCTCGATTATATCCGCAAAGCCAACGTCACCGAAGGGGAAGCGGGCGGCATCACCCAGCATATCGGCGCATACCGCGTTCCCATCGGCGAGAAGCATATCACCTTCCTCGACACGCCCGGCCACGCCGCGTTTACATCCATGCGGGCGCGCGGCGCGTCGGTCACCGACATCGCCATCTTGGTCGTTGCCGCCGACGACGGCATCATGCCGCAGACGGTTGAGGCCATCAACCATGCCAAAGCCGCCGGGGTGCCGATCGTTGTCGCTTTGAATAAGATGGATAAAGAAGGCGCCAACCCCGAGCGGATCAAACAACAGCTCACCGACCATGAAATGGTTTCCGAGGAATGGGGCGGCGAGACCATCATCTGCCCGGTGTCGGCCAAAACAGGCGACGGGATCGAACATCTGCTGGAAATGGTCGTGCTGCAAGCTGAAATACGCGAACTCAAAGCCAACCCCGCCCGCACGGCGCGCGGCACCGTCATTGAAGCCAAACTCGACAAAGGGCGCGGCCCGGTGGCGACGGTGCTGGTGCAAAACGGCACACTGCGGCAGAGCGATATTGTCATCGCCGGAAAGACGGTCGGGCGTGTCCGCGCCATGTCGGACGACAAAGGGCAGAAAATCGAGGAGGCCGGCCCCAGCGTCCCGGTCGAGATCGTCGGGCTGGGCGAAGTGCCGGAAGCGGGCGACGTTTTCCACACCGTTGCCGACGAACGGATGGCGCGCGAATTGGTCGGCCAGCGCAAACAACAGGAAAAAGAAGGGAACGCGCAGGCTCCCGGAGTCAAAGTCTCTCTTGACGACTTGTTCGCGCAGATACAGCAGGGGCAGATCAAAGACCTTAATATCATCGTCAAAGCCGACGTCCACGGCTCTTCCGAAGCGTTGAAAGCCGCGCTGGAGGAGATCGCCAACGAGGAAGTCCGTGTGCGGATCATCCATTCCGGCGTCGGTGCCATCAACGCCAGTGACGTTCTGCTGGCGTCCACGGCCTCGGCCATCATCGTCGGGTTCAACGTCCGCGCCGACGCGTCGGCCGCCCAAAACGCCGAACGCGCCAACGTGGATATACGGTATTACCGCGTCATTTACGAGTGCATTGAGGAGATCGAAGCGTCGCTGAAGGGGATGCTCTCGAAGAAATATCAGGAAGTCAGGCTGGGCGAAGCCGAAGTGCGCCAGGTCTTCAAGGCCACCAACATCGGTACCATCGCGGGAAGTTATGTCCGCGACGGAAAGATCGAGCGCAGCGCGCAGGTGCGCGTCATCCGCGACGGCATTGTTGTCTATGAAGGAGCCATCGCCTCGCTCAAACGCTTCAAGGACGACGCCAAAGAGGTTGCGTCCGGGTACGAATGCGGCATTTCGCTGGAGAAATACACAGACATTAAAGAAGGCGACGTCATCGAAGCCTTTGTCATGGAGGAAATCCAATAGTGGCCAGCCAAAACCGCGTGGGGCAGATCAACGGCGAGATCCTTCGCGTCCTCTCCGACCGGTTGCCCAAATGCAAAGACCCGCGAATCAACGGGTTGGTCAGCATTGTCCGGGTTGACACAACCGGCGACCTGTCGCTCTGCCGTGTCTACGTTTCCTCGCTGGGCGGCGGAACCGATATGGCCAAGGGGCTGAAAAGCGCGTCGGGGTATCTCCGCCGTGAACTGGGCAAGGAGCTTCAGCTGCGGCATACGCCCGAATTGGAATTCATCGTTGACCATTCCATCGAGGAAGGGTCGCGGATATTGGAAAAGATACGAGAATTGGACATACGGGATGAATGATGTTGTCAATTTTCTAAAAAAGCATAACAATTTTCTGCTGCTCACCCATCGCCGCCCCGACGGCGATACGCTGGGCAGTGCCGCCGCACTCTGCGCCGGGCTGCGTTCGCTGGGCAAAACAGCTTATCTTTGGCCTAACCCGGAGATCACGGGGCGGTATGTCCCGTATACCAAACCCTATTTCGCGCCGGAGGATTACCGGCCTGACGCGGCGGTCGCCGTTGACATTGCCTCGAAATCGCTTATCCCCGAACAATGGAAAATCCCGGTGCATCTCAGGATCGATCATCACCCCGACGCCGGGCGCGACGAGCTGTTCGCCGAACTCAACTACACAGACCCATCCGCCGCGGCCTGCGGCGAAGTCATCCAAGAACTGCTGGAAACCCTCGGCGTGACGCTGACCAAAGAGATCGCCGCCGCGCTGTATGTTGCCATTGCTACGGATACAGGCTGTTTCCGTTATTCCAACACAACGGCCAAAACCCACCGTCTGACCGCCAAACTGATGGAAACCGGCATCAGCGCATATGCTGTCAACAACGAAATTTTCGCCAAGTCGAAAGAACGGCTGGCGGTAGAAGCCGCCGTCGCGGCCAACATCCATTACTGTGCGGGCGGCCGCGCCGCGGTCGCTTACCTTTCTCTCGCGGACAGGGGCGGAGCCGCCGAAGACGATTTGGAAAACCTTGCGGGGCTGCCGCAGGGGATCAAAGGCGTGGAAGTGGCCTTATTATTGCGCGAAGAGAAAGACGGCTGGCGCGTCTCCTGCCGCAGCAAAGAACCGTATGCGGCCAATAAGATTTGCGGTGTTTTTGGCGGCGGGGGGCATGACCGTGCCGCCGGAGCCGAAATTGAAGGCACGATGCTGCCGGAGGAAGCCTGTAAACGCGCTTTCGCGGCGTTGTGGGGAATCTATCCCGACCTGCAATGCTGAGCGGGATCGTGTTGGTCGATAAAGCCCCCGGCTGGACAAGCCACGATGTGGTGGCCAAATGCCGGGGTTTGCTGCGCGAACGGAAAATCGGCCATGGCGGAACCCTCGACCCGATGGCCACCGGGCTGCTGGTCTTGTTCGTCGGTTCGGCCACCAAGCTGGTCAGCCGCCTGCCGGGGGAGAAAACCTACACCGCTTCCCTTCGCTTCGGGTTGGAAACGGATACCTATGACGCCGAGGGGCGGACGGTGCGCGAATACGACCGCATCCCGTCCGCCGAAGAATTGAAGGCCGTCCTGCCGCGCTACACGGGTGACCTGCTTCAAATTCCGCCGATGGTGTCGGCCATTAAAATCAACGGGAAAAAACTCTACGAGCTGGCACGCAAAGGCGTAGAGGTAGAGCGTCCGCCCCGCCCGGTCACGGTAAGCGAGTTTACATGGATAGGGGAGCGGGACGGGGAGCATACCGTCGAAATCGTCTGCTCGGCGGGAACCTATGTGCGTTCGCTCATCCATGACATCGGGCATGAGCTGGGTTCGGGAGCGGTGATGACGGCCTTGCGGCGCATCCGCAGCGGCCCGTTTCGCGTTGAAGACGCCGTTCCGGTCGAAGAGGTTACGCCGGAGCGCGTTTTACCAGTGGACAGAGGACAGTGGATAGTGGACAGTTGGGGGACGGAAGGCGGGGACTGTCGTGGATAGGGTGCTTGCGCTGGGGTTTTTTGACGGGGTGCATATCGGGCATGGGCAGCTCTTCAAAGCCGCCAACCATCAGGCGGCGAGAATGGGAGCGGCGGCCTGTGTCCTGACATACGACACCCATCCCAAAACGATGATCACCGGACGCCCTGTCCCGCTGTTATGCTCCACCGAAGAACGAACGGGCTATATACGCGAACACTACCGCATCCCCGAGGTCATCGTAGACCCGTTTGACGAGGAAACGGCGCGTATCCCGTGGCGGGACTATATCGAACAAGTTTTGCTCAGCCGCCTGAACGCCGTCTTCCTTGTGGCGGGATATGATTATACATTTGGGGATCAAGGCGAGGGGACGCCGGAGCTGCTGAAGGGATATTGCGCCGGACGAAATGTCGGCTGCGCCGTCATTCCCCCGAAACGGATCGGCGGGGTGCGTGTCAGCTCCACCTACATCCGAGGGCTGGTCGCCGAGGGGGATATGGAGCGGGCGGCGCAGTTTTTGGGTCACCGTTACCGCCTTTCGGGAACGGTTGAGCGCGGCCGGGGGCTGGGGCGTCAGTTCGGGTTCCCCACTGTTAACCTGCCATTGCCGCCTGGACGCCAAACACCCGAGTGGGGTGTTTACGCCGCGCTGGTGTCGTGGAAGGGGCAAACTTGGCCGGCCGTTACCAATGTGGGGTTCCGCCCGACCGTTGAACCGGGCGGCGCGCCAACGGTTGAATCCACCTTGCTGGGCTTTGACGGCGACCTCTACGGGGAGCTGATCCATGTGGATTTTGTGCGGTTTATCCGGCCTGAGCGGCGGTTTGCCTCACCCGCCGAACTGACCGCACAGGTGAGGCGGGACGTGGAGGAAGCCAAGAAAATTTTGGAAATCTAGGGAAAACTTAAAATTCCTGTTGATTTTATAGATGGTTAATGGTATACTTTGCTTTAACACGGTTGACATAATGCGGAATAGTTCTCCTTATAAAAGGAAATAATGATAATCAAAACCAATACAGGCAGGTGCTCCGTTTTGACCCAATATGTGATCAACGGCGGAATCCCCCTTCGCGGCTCCATCAATATCAGCGGCGCGAAAAACGCCGCTTTGGCCATACTGCCCGCCACATTGCTGATGGAGGGCGAGTGCCGCATCGAAAACATACCCAAAGTGACTGACGTGACGCTGATGTTGGAAATATTGCGCGACGTCGGAGCCTCCATCCGCCTTGTGGACGATAACACCGTTGTCATCGACAGCGGCGGCGTCCGCGCCGGAAGCGTGGCTCCCTATGAGCAGGCGCGGCGTATGCGGGCTTCCTATTACCTGATCGGAGCCTTCTTAGGGCGTTTTTCCAGCGCGCAGGTGGCCATGCCGGGCGGGTGCAACCTCGGCGTCCGCCCCATCGACCAGCACATCAAAGGCTTTGAAAAACTGGGTGCCGAAGTGCAGGTCAAAGCGGGGTTCGTCCACGCCGACGCGCAAGGCGGGGGGCTGAAAGGTTCGCCGGTTTACTTGGATATGGCGTCAGTGGGAGCCACCATCAATATCATTTTAGCGGCGGCTATGGCCGAGGGCTTGACGGTGATCGAAAACGCCGCGCGCGAGCCCCATGTCGTCGATTTGGCCAACTTCCTCAATTCGGCGGGTGCCGACATCAAGGGAGCGGGAACCGACATCATTAAAATACGCGGCAAAAAAAGCCTCACCGGCAGAAATTATGCCATCATCCCCGACCAAATCGAGGCCGGGACGTATATGGCCGCCGTTACGGCGGCGGGCGGCGAAGTAACGCTGACCAACGTCATCCCCAAGCATTTGGAATGTATCACCGCAAAGCTCGAAGAACTGGGTGCCGAAGTGGAAGAGGATGACGAATCCATCACCATCAAGCGGGAAGGGAAACTGCGCAAAGCCAACATCAAAACCCTGCCCTATCCCGGATTCCCCACCGATATGCAGCCGCAGGTGTCGGCTTGCCTGTCCTCCGCCGAGGGCATCAGCATGGTGACCGAAAGCATCTCGGACAACCGCTACCGCTATGTGGACGAGCTGAAACGCATGGGGGCGCGGATTCAGGTGGACGGCAAGGTGGCCGTCATCGAAGGGGTTAAAAAGCTGACCGGGGCTCCGGTGCAGGCTTGCGATCTCCGCGCCGGAGCCGCTCTCATTGTCGCGGGGCTGGGCGCGCAAGGGAAAACCGAAGTCGGCGGGGTTTATCACATCGAACGCGGCTATGAAGACGCCGTAAAAAAACTTCAGGGCGTCGGCGCCGACATCCGGGTGGAGGACGTGCCGGACACCGAACTGCTGTCGGCAGGGCAGACGGGATAAAAACCGCCGGACACGAATGGAACCGGCAAATCATATATTGAGACAGGAAAGCAAATATGCGGAAGGAATGTGATGGTTATCGACAATCATATTATTCTGGTGTTTGCTTTGATTCTTTTTCTAACAAAATTTTGCGGCATCATCACCAAAAGGATCCATCTGCCGCAAGTAGTCGGCGCGCTTGTGGCCGGGGTGTTGTTGGGGCCCGCCGTGTTCAATCTGGCGGAACACAATGAAACGATTTCCGTTGTCGCCGATTTGGGCGTGATCGTGCTGCTGTTTTCGGCGGGAATGGAAACCGATTTCAAACAGCTTCGCAGTTCGGTGAAATCATCGGCTCTGATTGCTGTGGCAGGCGTTGTTTTATCCATCGCCGGGGGATTTGCCGCCGCGTTGTTTATCACGGGCGAACCGTCGTTTGAATGCTTTTTTATCGGCGTTATCATTGCGTCAACGTCGGCCAGCATCGGCATTGAGGCATTGCACGAAATGGGCAGGCTCAAAACCAAATCGGCGTCCGGGATCATAGGCGCGGCCGTGATTGACGACATTCTAGGAATCGTCCTCCTTGCGGTTGTTTTAGGGTTGGGCGAAGGCGGCCTGTCGGTCGCGTCTATTGCCGCCACATTGGGCAAAATCATCCTCTTTTTTCTATTTGCCATCGGGGCGGGGTTTGCCGCCAACAAGCTGTTTGGCCTGATCAACAGTAAATTCGGGGAAACAAGAAGGCTGTCTATATTCGCGCTGGCCTTCTGTTTTCTAATGGCTTATCTGGCGGAGCAGTTCGGCTTGTCGGATATAACAGGCGCATACATAGCCGGGCTTGCCCTCAGCAGTACGCGCTTTGTCGATTACCTCGAAGACAAAACCAATGTGCTGTCTTATATGCTTTTATCTCCGGTGTTTTTTGCTAGCATCGGGCTTCAGGTCGTGTTTACCGGCTTTAACGGCAAAACGGCGGTCTTTTGCGGGCTTCTGCTATTGTCCGCGCTGCTGTCCAAGCTGCTTGGCTGCGGTTTGGGCGCGAAAATATGCGGATACTCGAATAGGGAGAGCGTTCAGATCGGCGCGGGAATGATCACGAGGGGCGAGGTGTCCATCATCATCGCCGGAAGGGGTATCGGCGCGGGGCTGATGGACGCAAGCCTGTTTTCGCCCATCATCGCTGTCGTGATCATTACAGTCCTGATCGCGCCTGTGCTGCTCAAAGCCGCGTTTTCAAAATAAAACCGCCCATCGGGCGGTTTTTTACGAGCGGAACACTATGTTGTCATCCGTACCCGCCGCCCGTGGTTGGAAACGAGCACGCTTTGCGCACGGTGCGCCGTATCCTCGTCCACCGTCAGCAGGAGCTGGACTTCCCCGCTGGGCGGCTCGCTTCTGCCGAAAGCCGCGCCCGGGCCGCCCCGCAGGCCGATGGCGGCGAACCCGGGGACAGTCATGTTATTCGCGCCGAAACCGTTGGCTTCCACCGCGTTGTTCATGTTTCCGACAAAAACCCCGCCGCGTCCCGGGTCATCGGAAAGGTGCAGGGCGCGTATCTTATACCGTGAGGGGAAAATGCCGAGCGATTGCAGATTCACAAGGGCGTGCTCCGCCGTATCAACATCATCAAATAACGCTGTAATGTCCATATGCTTCCTCCGTTCGCCGTTTCATTCATGCAGGTAGTATAAGGCTTTTTGGGATAAGCTATACATACTTGCACAATCGTGAAGGGTATAGTACAATGTCGGGGAAAGAGGAGGATTCAGATTATGAGTGAATACGGCAATGATTTCATCACCCTGACCGATGAAGACGGCAACGAGGTGGAACTGGAGCATTTGGACACGCTGGAGCATGACGGGGAGACCTATATGGCGTTCGGTATCGCCGAATCGGAGGATGACGAGGAGATGTCGGTCGTCATCATGCAGGCGGTCAGCGTAGATGGGGAAGAGATGTTGGAGGAAGTGCAGGACGAACAGCTGCTGGAAGAGGTTTACAATCTTTTTCTCGAGCGGATCGGGGACGAAGAAGATTTGGAAGATGAGGATTGAACCCTTGACAAACATTTCCCGATAAGATATACTGATAAACAAGGAAAAATCTACAAAATAAGGCAGTGAACCGCCGATGGGCTATAGCGAATACGACATGTGGCTTCAAGGCGGGGAAGGTCTTCCGCCCGAACCGTGTTTCGCTGCCGGCCCGTCCTTGCCCCCGGAGGGTTTTCGATTAACGCAAGATGCGGAAGGGTTTAGGATTGAAAGCGCGGACGAAGCGGGTCGCATGTATGGGTCATACGCCCTGCAAGCCTGCCTGAAACTCGGCAAACAGCCGGACGGCTCGGTTTCAGCCCCCGCCGTGCCCGAACGCATCCTCAACCATTGGGATAACCTCACCGGAGAGGTCGAACGCGGTTACAGCGGGAAATCACTCTTTTTCAAAGACGGTGAGCTCTATTACGACCCCGGACGGATCAAAGACTACGCCCGGTTATTATCATCTGCCGGCATCAACCGCGTTTGTTTGAACAATGTCAACGTCACCCCGCTTTCCGCGCGGCTGATCACCGATAAACTGCCGGATTTAGCGGAACTTGCCGCGATTTTCCGCCCCTTCCATATCAAACTCATCATTGCCGTTGATTTCGGCAGCCCCGTCCTGCTGGGCGGACTGCCCACCGCCGACCCGCTGGACGACAGGGTCATCGGCTGGTGGGCGCAAGCGGCGGACAGGGTCTATGAAGCCATTCCCGACTTGGCGGGGTTTTTGGTCAAAGCCGACAGCGAATTTCGCGACGGCCCAGCGGCGATGGGGCGCACCCAGGCCGACGGTGCCAATGTTTTGGCCAGGGCGGTCAAGCCGCACGGCGGCAAAATTTGGTGGCGGTGCTTTGTTTACAACTGCGAACAGGACTGGCGCGATACCAAAACCGACCGGCCGAAGGCGGCGTACGATCATTTTTTCCCGCTGGACGGTTCATTTGACGCTAACGTCACCCTGCAAATCAAGCACGGCCCCTCCGATTTTCAGGTGCGCGAACCCAATTCTCCGTTGTTGGGAGCCATGAAGCACACCGCACAGGCTATGGAGCTTCAAATCACGCAGGAATACACCGGGCAGCAGATCGACCTCTACGCGCTGGCGGTGCAGTGGGAAGAAATCCTCTCGGCGGCTGTGTCCGGCACCCGCACCATGCGCAGCCTGATCGGGGAAGAGATCGGCGCAATGGCGGCTGTGGCCAACACCGGGAACGACGCCAACTGGACGGGGCATACGCTGGCGCAGGCCAACCTATACGCGTTCGGACGGCTGGCTTGGGATCCGTCGCTCACAGCCAAAGAGATCCTCTCCGACTGGATCGGGCTGACCTTCGGCACCGAACCGGCGTTGCGTGAACCCCTTCTCGGGATGATGCTGTCATCGCGCGGCACATATGAGAAATACACAACCCCGTTGGGTTTATGCTGGATGGTCAATGTCCATCATCATTACGGGCCCAGCCCGGAAGGCTATGAATTTTCCAAATGGGGTACCTACCATCGGGCGGATCACAAGGCGGTCGGCGTTGACAGAACGGCAAACGGCACCGGGTACATACAGCAATATCACCCGTTTTTGCAGGCATTGTACGAGGATGCGGATCGCTGCCCCGAAGAGCTTTTGTTATACTTTCACCGTTTGTCCTACGATTTCAAGCTCAAAAGCGGAAAAACCCTTCTTCAGCACATCTACGACACGCATTTTGAAGGCGTTGAGGATGTAACGGATTTTATGAAAACATGGGAGTCATTGAAACCCCTCCTTCCCGAATCCGCCTATGCCCCGGTCGCCGTGCGGCTGGCGCGGCAGCTGGAAAACGCCAAAGAATGGCGGGACGTCATCAATACATATTTTTTCCGAAAAACAGGCATCCCCGACAGCAAAGGGCGGCACATCTATCGGTAAAATTTGGAGGGAGGTTCGATATATGCAGGAAAAAACCCATTCTCTTTGGGAGACGGGGGCGGAAGATTCCCGGTTTCAGGGAGCACCTGTTTCCCAAATCGGCCATAGGCTGATGTGCCTTGCGGCTTTCCCCGGCGTCCCTGCAGCCGCGCTGCTGGTGATTCTGAAATTCGGGGGTTACAAGGCTCTTCTGTCTGCCATCATTACCTTTGGTGTTCTATGCTTTATCTGCGGCACCGTCACGTCCGCGCTGAGGATCAAGTGGGGGCTGGGCGGCACGTATGTAGACGGCGTGACCCTGAACTACAACGGCGGCTTCAAGGAAACCTTTCTGTATCTGCTGAAGACAAGGCTGCTTAGTCTGCTTGCCATGGCGGTGATCGCCCCGGCCGCGCTCCTTTTGCTGTTCGGCCTTTACACAGGGACAGCCTCCATAGCCGATTTCCTGACCGAGAAACTGCCTTTTTGGGTTGGGTTGATCGTATCAGGCATATTTTGGGTGTTATTGATCGTAATCGGTTTGGCATTGCTGGCGGCGATCGTTTCCCCGACAGGGTTTGCCTCGGCTGCCGTCAATCGGTTTGTTTACAGGCGCACCTCCCCGGCGGGGATGCCCGCCGACCCCAATAAATCGGGATTTATCGGAAACTTTTTGCATATCATTGTTCCGCGCATTATGATCACCACCATCCCTGTCACCATCACGCTGATGACGGGGCTGATACCCCTGCGGCAGCATTCCGAGGAGTTTATGACCAGGTATCTTTCCCTTTACGGAAACGGGAATAAGGAACCTGCCATGAAGATTTGGACAATGCTGCAAAACATTGTCCACCGGGGTTTTTCTGTTTTGGACGTTCCGTCAGACACGAGAGACCCTCACGCATACCCCTTCTATCAGGAAACAACGACCATTATTTGGACTGCCATCCTGCTCGGCATCGCCTTTCTCGTCCTGTGGCCTTGGTACCGCTACAGGATGATGAAATGGGAAATCAACAATACCGTTGTTGACGGTTATCAGATGGTTTTCAAAGCAAGGATGAACGATTATTTCCTGCAATGGTTTGCCCAGGGATTCCTTGTGATCATCACACTCGGGCTTTACGGGGCGTTGGGCTTTTTCCGCACCAGCATGTGGAAGTTCCGCGTCAAGCATACCCATGTATTCGTCCCCGCATCGGCGCAGGCCAAACGCGACTCCTACATCGTTTCGGCAGATGAGCTGAATATGTCGTGGCGCGCAAAGCTGCGCTCCACGATCAACGCAACCTCGCGCGGCAAGGCAAAAAGCTATTTCAAACGGTACTGGACATTGTATGCCCTTTTGGTCATTCCCCTTGTCTATATCCTCATTTTCAAATACATCCCCATGCTCTTTATCCAAATCGGCGCCAAGGAAAACAACATCGTCTTTTCCATTTGGGACGTCCCTTGGGCAAAGAATTTCGGGTTTGAGCATTTTATCACGGCCTTTGACAGCACGGCGTTCAAGCAGGCACTGAGGAATACCTTAGTCCTCAACGGGCTTGATCTTGTGTTCGGGTTCCCCATGCCTATAGTTTTGGCCATCCTGCTCAACGAACTGGCCTTCAAAAAGTTCAAACGCTTTTCACAAACGATCTTCTATATGCCGCACTTCCTTTCTTGGGTCATCATCGCCTCCCTCTCACTCCAGCTCTTCAACCCGTCGAGCGGGCTGATCAATATGTTTTTACAAAGGCTGGGATTGAGCGGCATAGACCCATTCAATCTGCCGTTCCAGTGGGTCATCATGTTTGTTTTCCTCGGCGTTTGGCAAAGCGCGGGCTGGGGGACGATCATCTATTTGGCCGCCATCACCAACATCAACCCCGAACTCTATGAAGCGGCCAACGTAGACGGCGCGGGACGGATGCGAAAGATTTGGCATATTACCCTGCCGGGACTGCGCCCCACCATCATCATCCTGCTGATCATGCGGATGGGCGGCATCATCGGCAGCGACTTCGAGCGACCTTACGCCCTCAAGAATACCATCATCTCAAACTGGTCTGACGTCTTATCCATCTATGTCTACGAATACGGATTGCGGGGTCAAAAATACTCGCTGACAGCATCGGTCGGCATTTTCCAGTCGGTCGTCTGCCTCATTTTCCTGTTCGGGGCCAACGCACTCGCCAAGAAGTTTGGCGAGCGCGGCGTCATGTAGGGGGGAATGAATATGGATTGGTTTTACATTATTGCAGCGGGAATTGCGGCCGCGATACAAATACCCTGGACAGTGGTAACGATATTCCGGGTGAGAGACAAAAAGGCCAACCCTTGGGCACTGATTGTTATCTGGATCGTTGTCCCCTTCTTGGTGTATTGGCTTTCGTTCATATTGGGCGTCTTCATCGCCGTATTCTCTCTTGTGTGGCAGCTGCTGAACATCATATACGGAAAAAAGCCCAAAGCAGGCGATTGGAT
This sequence comes from Oscillospiraceae bacterium, assembly GCA_009782475.1. GTDB lineage: Bacteria > Bacillota > Clostridia > Oscillospirales > UBA929 > UBA929. Next base: position 40,298 of record WRIZ01000004.1, read on the forward strand.
GATCGCGTTCATCTGCACCCTTATCATCGTCGTCTGCATCCTCCCGCTGATCAACATCCTTGCGCGTTCCCTCAGCGACGCCGAAGCCCTGATGCGCAGCGAGGTCTTCCTTTGGCCCAAAGGCTGGAACTTTGACGCGTATAAGCGGGTGCTGTCCGACGCTAAGTTCACATGGGCGCTGGCTTGGACGGCCTTCTTAACCGTCGCGGGCGTCGTCCTCTCGATTTTCATCACCACCATCGCGGCCTATCCGCTCATTTATGATAACCTCAAAGGCCGCGCCGTCATCAACACCGCCATTATATTCACCATGTATTTCGGAGCCGGCACCATTCCCATGTACATACTTTTGAACGATTTGAACATGCTGGATACATGGCCGGTGCTGTTGGTGCCGTATTGCCTGAGCGTTTTCAATATGATCATCATGCGAAGTTTCTTCTACGGCATCCCCGACAGCTTGCGCGAATCGGCCGAAATCGACGGCGCAGGGCCGGTTCGGGTGCTGGTCAGCATTTATATCCCGCTTTCAACGTCCGTCATTGCCACGCTGTCGCTTTTCTATGCCGTCGGCCGCTGGAATTCCTACACAGACGCCCTTTACTTCATCAGCAACAAAACGTATTTTCCCATCCAGCTGCTGCTGTATAACCTGCTGAAAAGCCTCCAGTCGATCGATCCGGCGCAGGAAGTTGTAAGGACGCCCGGTTTGTCTGAAACATTGAGGATGGCCGCGGTCATGTTTGCCACCGTCCCCATCCTGCTCATTTACCCGTGGCTGCAGCGATACTTCGTGGCCGGCGTGACGCTCGGCTCGGAAAAAGGTTGACCCCTTGGTACGCCGAAGTACCAAATAAAATATAGGAGGATAACCATGAAAAAAGCATTATCACTGTTGCTTGCCAGCTTCATGCTTCTCGGGTTGCTTGCCGCTTGCGGTTCCGAGAACAGCGATGGCGGCGACGGAGGTCTGGAAGACCTCAGGCCTTCCACCACCCCCTCAGGCGACGGAACGGTTGCCATGCCGTCCCCGTCCGACACGGAAACAACGGACGATGACCCCGACCTCGACGGCGTTTTCTTCAAAGAAAGACGCCAAATCTCGGTTGAGGTGTTCGACCGCGAAACCGACCCCGGAAGCCCGGCCAACAACAACGTCTATACCGATTTCCTCAAAGAGAAGGCTTTGGAGCTCCACAACATCGAAATCACCGAATACAGAGCCATGCCGCGCCATGAAGAAGATTCAACCATCCCGTTGTGGCTGGCGTCCGGCACCGCCCCCGACGTCTGCATCACGTACAACTATGCCGCCATTCAGGAATATGCCGGCATGGGCGCAGTCCATGATTTGGAGCCGCTGGTTCACGGATACCGCGACCGTTTGAACCACCTTTGGGATCTGTTCGGCGAATACCTCATTTACTATGCCCGCGACCCCGCCAACGGCCACATTTGGTGGATGGAAACCTATAAAGCGGACACCTCCCGCCTCAACACTTTTATGCGCGAAGACTGGCTCAAAACTCTCAATCTTGCCGAACCCAATACCATTCAGGAATTCGAGAATGTACTGATCGCCTTCCGCGATAATGCCGAAACGCTTCTGCCCGGCAACGCGGACAAAATGATTCCCTTCCAGGTCGACTCCGATCCGGGCTGGACGACCGAAAACATGATGATGGCGTTTGTTCCCAGCGACATTTCCATGAAAGACAAATATATCTACGGATTTGACGACAGAAAAATCACATGGCCCGGTATCAAAGAAGGCGTCCGTATGCTCAACAAATGGTATAACGACGACCTTCTTTGGAATGATTTCGCCCTCTACGGGCCAGGGGCAAAGTATGCCGACGACGTTAAGCAAGCCGGTTATGTCGGGGCGTTTATGCAGTCCTGGAACTACCCGTACCGCGACAACCCCTCCTATCAAGCAACACTTCAGCAGCAAGTCGGCCCTGAGGCGTCATTTATCGCCATCGACCCGTTCCAAAACGACGCCGGCAAAAAGTATAAAAGACTCAGTGACTCCAACGACCGTAAGATTTTCTTCCCCACCACCAATAAAGAGCCCAAAGCGTCCATCTTCTATATCGATATGCTTTGCCGTCCCGACATCATCACCTATCTGCAGCTCGGCAAAGAAGGCGTCAACTACGAGCTTAAAGACGGCGTCCCGACTAAAATCTTGTATGAAGCGGGCGACCCGGGCTGGGATGAATATATCAAATATTTCATCAACTCCCACTACAACATCGACCTCCTCATGTCGATCAACGAGCTGTATGAAGGCGGATTGACCGCCCTCGCTCAGGCGACAAGCTATGACGTCGAACCGAGACTGATCCTGAAAGCGGTTGAATGCGCGCAGAACGACGCTCTTCAAACACCCTATCACAACTTCGGCACCATCGAGGCCGAATCGGGCATGATGGAAGTGCTGAAAACCAAACGCAACGAGATGCTCAACCGTTCCATCAAAGTTCCGGTAGCCGAATTTGACAGCACCTTTGACGCCGGAATGAGGGAATATATGGAAACCGGCGGCCAAGCCATCCAAGACGAGCGCAGAGAAAAATGGGAGATGTATATGGAGTAAGAAGAACCGAACAGCCCGGCAACGCCAAGCGTAAGCTAGGCGTGTTGCGGAAAGAGGCAATTCACTTGCCTCGTCTGCAAACGCCCGCTGGGCGTTGTGAGGTTTGACAATCCCGTATACTCAAAAAAACCGCCTTCGGGCGGTTTTTTGTTGGTTGATACATTATCCGATTACATTTCTCATGTCGTAAAGCCCCGGTTTGGTCACATCGGCCATAAACAACGCCGCGCGGATGGCTCCGGCCGCGAACACCTCGCGGCTCCGCGCCGAATGACCGAGGGTGATGATCTCGTCGTGCCCCGCAAAGACGACTTCGTGCTCCCCGACAATGGTTCCGCCCCGCACGCTGTGGAAACCGACTTCCCGCTCCCCGCGCACTTCCCGTTTGGGCTGGCGGTCGTAAACCGGTTCCGGCTGATAGGGCAGCGCGCCGGACAGCGCGTCATAGAGCATCAGCGCGGTGCCGCTGGGCGCGTCTACTTTGCTGCGGTGATGGCGTTCGATGATCTCCACATCAAAGTCCGTCCCGAGAACGGCCGCCGCCGTTTTTGCAAGCTCCAATAAGAGATAGATGCCAAGCGACATATTGCCCGAACGGAATACAGGGATGGTTTGCGCCGCTTCTTCCATTTTTTTCAAATGCGCCGCGTCATACCCTGTGGCGCACAGCGTCAGCGGGACAGACCGCTCCCCGCAGTAGGCCAGCAGCCCGTCCAAAGCGGCAGGGCTGGAGAAATCCACCACAACGTCGGGACGTTCCGGGCAGCCGGAAGGATCGGGAACGATTGGGTAACCGAACGCCGAACCGCCGGTGAGTATGTCGCATCCGGCGATGACCGATATGTCTTCCCGCCCTAAAATCAGGCGGGACACCATTTGACCCATGCGGCCGCCGCAGCCGCAGAGCAGCATCTTTCGCATAGCGTGTCTACACCGCCAATCCGTAATCCTTCATAACCGTTTTCAGCATTTCTGCATTCTTCGGAAGCATGTCGCACAGCGGCATACGCACCCCGCCGACGTCCATGCCCAGCATGTTCATCGCCGCTTTGACGGGAACGGGGTTGACTTCACAGCCGAGCGCATCCATCAAGGGGATGGCTTTGAGAAAACGCCGCTCGCTTTCTTTGACATTGCCGTCCAGCCAAAGTTTGCAAATGGCCTGCATTTCGGCGGGAATGATGTTGGTGGCGACCGAAATGACGCCCAAACCGCCCAAAGCCATGATCGGCAGCGTTTCATTGTCGTTGCCGCTCCATATGAGCATGTCGTCGCCCACATGGGCGCGAAGCTGCGCCATCAGCTTGAAATCCCCCGACGCTTCTTTGACGCCAACGATGCGTTCGTGTTTGGAAAGCTCTTTGTATGTTTCCAGCGTATATCCCATCACACAGCGCGCCGGGATGTGATAGAGGATGATCGGTTTATCCACCCGGTCGGCGATGGTATGGTAATGCTTGATCAAGCCGTGCTGTGTTGTCTTGTTGTAATAGGGCGTGACGATCAAAAGGGCGTCCGCGCCCAATTTACAGGCTTCGGTGCTCAGTTCCACCGCGTGCCGGGTGTCGTTGGCACCTGTCCCGGCGACGACCGGGATACGCCCCGCTGTCCGCTTGACGGCATACCCGATGGTTGCCAAATGCTCTTCATCCGTCAAGGTAGACGCTTCGCCTGTTGTCCCGCAGACAATGATGGCTTGCGTTCCTTGACCGACTTGCTGATCGATCAGTTCGCCGAACTTGTCAAAGTTGACCTTCCCGTCACGGAAAGGCGTGACAATGGCAACGGCCGAGCCGGTAAATACAGGTGTTTTCATGATGGAAAATACCCCCTAATCCATATATCCTTCGGCGCAAAGCAATTCCGCCGCCAGTATCCCGCCGCCGGCCGCGCCGCGCAGCGTGTTGTGTGAGAGGGAAACGAATTTGATGTCGTATTGCGTATCTTCACGCAGCCGCCCAACCGAAACGGCCATGCCGTTTTCCAGGTTGCGGTCGAGTTTTGTCTGCGGACGGTCGGGTTCAGGGAAGTAATGAATGAATTGCTTGGGAGCCGACGGCAAAGCCAACGCCTGCGGGATGCCGGAATAGGATTTCCAGCGGTCAACGACTTCCTGAAGCGAGGGTTTCTTGGCAAAGGAGGCGAAAACAGCCGCCATATGCCCGTCGGTCACCGGGACGCGGATACACTGGGTTGTGATGTCCGGCTCGGAGGCATTGACGATGACGCCGCCCTCAATCTGACCCCAAATTCTCATCGGTTCTTTTTCGCTCTTTTCCTCTTCGCCCGGGATGAGCGGGATGACGTTATCCGTCATTTCCGGCCAGCTCTTGAAATTCTTGCCCGCGCCCGATATGGCCTGATAGGTGCAGGCGAGGACTTTCTCCAGCCCGAACTCCCACAGCGGGTGGAGGGCAGGCAGATAGCTCTGAAGCGAGCAGTTGCTCTTCACGGTGATAAAGCCCCGTTTCAAACCCATCCGCCGCCTGAAATACGGGATGACCTCGGCGTGCTGCGGGTTGATCTCGGGAATGATCATCGGCACGTCGGGCGTTCCGCGGTGGGCTGAGTCGTTGGAGATGACCGGGCATTCCAGCTTGGCGTAATTCTCTTCCAACGCCCTTGTCGCTTCTTTGTTCATCGCCATCGCGGAGAAAACAAAATCCACGTTTTGCGCGATCTTCTCTAAATCGGCCGTCGCGTCCAAAACCGTCAATCCCGCTGTTTTGGAAGGGACGGGGTCTTCCATAGCCCAACGCCCGTCAATCGCTTCGGCATATGTTCTTCCGGCGGAAGAAGGCGACGCCGCCGCATGGGTGACGGTGAACCACGGGTGATTGGCCAGCAGGGTGACAAACCGCTGCCCGACCATGCCGGTCGCGCCCAGCACCCCTACGCTATATTTCTTCATAAAATCACATCCTTCGGCAAAAAAGGTTGAACCGTACAGCACCCCTATGATATAATGTCCCCGCGGGACATTATTGATTTGATTCTAATATACATAGGCTTGACCTGTCAAGGAGATTTTAATATGAAGCGTTTTGCCTGCCTGCTGCTGTGCGCCGCTTTGCTTCTGCTGCTTCTCCCGCAGCCGTATGTGAAAGCCGCGCCCGAGCCCAATCCTCTCATGCGGATCGGCTTGACTTACGGCTCAAACGCGTTGGCTGCGGCCAATCTTCAAACCCACGCCGGACAGGGGTATGAGTTCGGTTATATCAACAACGATTTGATTTATATATCACTGGGAAAGACGAGCGAAGGCAAGATCACCGTTGTCAAAAACCGCAATGTATATTTATCGGGCGGCGTTTACAGCGATACGGCTTCCGATAACGCCGTCGGGGCGTTCCATACCCCGCATGGGACATATCCGTCCCGTGAGGAGGCTGAAACAGCCGTGCAGTCTCTCCGGGAAGAGGGAACCCCTGCGTTTGTGTCCTATCGGAGCGGCTCGTGGCTGGTACGCTCGTCCAGTTTCACCGATTCGGGCGGCGGCGTGAGGGAAACCGGAAGCAGCCGCTGTGTATCGGTCGTCGTCACCGGAACCACCGAGATCATCTTTCAGTTCGACTACGGCGAAGCGTTCGATTTCTGCGTACGCCCCATCGCGCCGGAAGGGGGGGCGGCGGTGACCCTGCACAGGGATTACCGCTACAACGGCATGTTTGAGTTCCGCCGTCAAGACGGCAACAACATCACCGTCATCAACGCGGTGGATATGCAGGAATATGTCAAAGGCATCGTCCCGTATGAAATGAGCCCTACATGGCCGGTCGAAGCCCTCAAAGCGCAGGCTGTCTGCGCGAGGAGTTATACCATGGCCAATCTAAATAGGCACAAGAGCGACGGATTCAACCTCTGCACCACCATCCACTGCCATGTCTATCGCGGCACGTCGCAAGCGTCGGCCAACTCCAACCGCGCCGTTGATGAAACTTACGGCCAGTACCTGCTGTACAACGGGCAGTCCTGCAACACCGTGTATCATTCCTCCGACGGCGGTGCCACCGAAAACAGCGAAAATGTGTGGTATGAAGCCGTTCCCTATCTGCGCGGCGTTCTTGACCCGTATGAGGACGCCTCCAAAATCATCGGGAATTACAGTTGGAGCTATACCGTCACAAACGCGCAGCTTTCGGCTCATTTGAATCAAGCCGGGCGGGCAAATTCAGGCGTTTCGGCGTTCTACATAGACCGATATACGCCCACGGGCAATGTGTATTCGGTGACGGTACTGGACAGCGGCGGGGGAACGCTGGCCATATACACAAAGGAATCGGCCCGAACCTTCCTCCGCGGGCTGGTCGGCGCACCCGCCAATATGTCGCTCTCCCTGCGGTATAGCATCACATCGGGCAACGCCATGCTGTCCGTCCTTCCGGCCGACGGCAATATCCGGGCTTACAGCGATCCGGGCAGCCTCTTCGTCATTGGCGGGGACGGAAACATCACCTCTCTTCCGGGTTCAGCCATGATTATCTCAGCCGGCGGGGTATCCGGCATTCCTGTCGGCTCCAACCCCACTCCCGGCGTCTACACCGTCAGCGGCAAAGGCAACGGCCACAATGTGGGTATGAGCCAATGGGGTGCGCGCTGCATGGCTGATTTGGGGATGACGTATGATCATATACTCAGGCACTATTTCACCGGGGTGGAAATCACGGCGGTTGGGTAGGCAAAAACCGCCGTTTTCCGCATGGGTATTGTGTCTATAATATGTTTATTACTCAATAGGAGAAACCAATGAAACGAAAAGTGCTCATCGTATACCCCGACTTTGTGGAGAACAAAGCCGGAACCAAACTCAAAGGAAGCTATTCCGAAGGGATCGCTTCGATCTCCGCCGTGCTGAAGCAGGGCGGTCATGACGTCTCGCTCCTTCATATGAACGGGAAAATCCCCAAAGAGGAATATGTTAAAGAACTGCGGGAGCAAAAGCCGGACGTCGTGGCCTTCTCGACGTGGACAAGCGCGTATAAAATTGTCAAGGAACTGCTGGTTTGGACCAAAGAGGAGGGGATATTTACCCTTGTCGGCGGTTACCACGCCACCCTCTGCCCCGAGGAGGTCATCGCCGACCCCGGCGTAGACTGCGTCTGCATCGGCGAAGGCGAATACCCCTTTCTTGATCTCTGCGAGCGTTTTGACGACAAAGAGGCTTTATATCAAACGGAAAGCCTGTGGTTCAATACGGACGGGGGGACGGTCAAAAACCCGGTGCGCCCGTTTATCGAGGATTTGGATACCCTGCCGCCGCCCGATATGGGGCTGTTTGACTTTGACAATTTCCTCTCCTCGCGCATCAAAACGGCCATCGTCATGGTGTCGCGCGGCTGCATCTTCGGCTGTACTTACTGCGCCAACTCCCAGCTGCGCAAGGTTTACCCCCGCGCCAACCACTACGCGCGGTTCAAAAGCCCGCAGAGGGCGGTCGAATATTTGCAGAGCATCCTCGACCGCTACCCTTACATCGGGTATTTCAACTTTATGGACAGCATCCTCAACATGCACAAGGAATGGTTTGAAGAATTTATTGTCCTATACGCCGAAAAGCTGAAAATCCCCTTTTCCTGCCGTCTGCGGCTGGACTTGCTGAACGAGGACATTGTGAAAAAGCTCAAAGAGGCGGGTTGTTACCTAGTGGACGTCGGCATCGAATCGGGCGACGCCGACATGCGCAAAGACTGGCTCCACCGCCCGATGGGCGACGAAGTGATCGAGCAATCCTTTTCTTATTTCCGCAAATATAAAATCTCGACCCTCACCTTCAATATTGTCGGTCTGCCGCACGAGGACATCCGAAAAAGCCTTAAAACGGTCAAACTCAACGCCCGGATCAAACCGACCAAAATGGTGGTCAGTATTTTTTACCCCTTCCCGCACACCAAACTGACCGACATGGCCAAAGAGGCGGGGTTCCTGCCTGAAGACGCCGATTACAACAGCGAAGTCGTCTGCAAGCAGCCGCAGTACAAAGACAAACAAATCCGTTTCGCCCAGCACTATTTCAAAATTTTTGTCCGTTTGTTCAAATTCTCCTATATGCTGCCGAAGTTTTTAGGGAAACCCCTTGAAAAATTCTTCGGCTGGTGTTTCTGCACCCGTGCCAAACCGCACCGGTTCCTCGTCGCGCTGCATTCGGGGTGTATCAAGATGCTGCACGGAGCCAAGCGGTTGCTGATGAAGCTGTCGCCGAAGACCTACGTCAAGCTGCGGGATAAGTCGGTCAACCTGAAAACCGATAAGAAAGAAGATAAAAAAGCCGGCGGGAATTAACCCCGCCGCAGTCAATGAAAATGCATGTCCACAACTATCAGAGACCACATGATACTACATGTGTAAGTTCATTATAAACTACATCCGTAGTATTGTCAAGCCCTGTTTTTCATTTTTTTTATTTTCCTCTTGCAAAAATCGATTTCTGTGGTACAATAGGTGAGGTGTGAATCTGCGACCCGCTAGCTCAGTCGGCAGAGCACCTGCCTTTTAAGCAGGGTGTCCGGCGTTCGAATCGCCGGCGGGTCACCAATGAAAACCCTGTAATGTTACGATTACGGGGTTTTTGCATTCAATAACGGAAGGACTGGTTTTCATGAAACGATTGATCCCGTTGCTCCTCATTCTCTGCCTGCTCGCGGCTTGCACATCGAATCCGGCATCCCCGGCCGATTCATCCGATCCGTCCAACGAACCGTCCCCATCCCCAACGCCGCTGCGAACGGTGGACTTATCGGGAATCACTTTTTCGGAAGGGATACAGCTCGATCAGCTGGGCTACCGCCCGGGCGATCCGAAGAAAGCCGTCCTTCCTGAAAATACGACGGATTTTCAAATTGTACGCACCTCCGACGGTGTCGTTTTGTTTGAAGAAAACACCTCCGACCCAGCTTACAGCGAGGCGTCCGACGAGCTCGTGCGGATCGCCGACTTCACCGTGCTGAGTGAACCCGGGGAGTATGTTCTCGTGGCAGGGGACAGCCGTTCCTACCCCTTTCTGATTGGGGATAACCCTTACGGCGGTTTGCGCAAGGCGACGCTTGACTTTCTCCATACGCAGAAATGCGGTGTAGACCTCGACGCCGGACTGTGGTCGCATCCGGCTTGCCACACAGGGATTGCCGTTGTCCTCGATAAAGACGGGGAGGAGACGGGAGAAGAGAAAGACGTATCGGGCGGTTGGCATGACGCGGGCGACTACGGGCGGTATATCGTCCCCGCCGCCCAAACGGTCGCCCAGCTGCTGCTGGGGTATGAGCTTGCGCAGAATCCCGACCCCGATGTTTTGGATGCTGTGTGGTTTGAGCTTGAATGGATGCTGAAAATGCAGGATGAAGCGTCCGGCGGCGTATATCACAAGGTGAGCTGCAAAGGATTCAACGCCCTCAATCAAATGCCCGATAAGGAAACCGGCCAGCTTGTCCTTACTCCTATATCGGCGACGGCGACGGCCGACTTCGCCGCGGCTATGGCTCTCGCCTCCCGCTTCTATCCCGAGGTCAAAGACCTTCTGCTTGACGCCGCGTCGCGCGCTTGGCAATGGTGCCTTGACAATCCCAATGTTCCCGGTTTTACAAATCCGCGCGGTGTAAGAACCGGAGAATACGGCGACGGAAACAGCAATGACGAGCGTTTTTGGGCGGCCTGCGAACTGTTTGCCGCCACCGGAGACGAAACCATCCATACTTATATCAAAAACGCTGACCTTTCGACCGGGCTGGGCTGGGTGAACATGGGAACCTACGGTTTGGCTGCCTACCTCCTTCACGCGGGAGACAAAGCCGACGCCGGATTGACACAAAAGATGAAAGACCTGCTGATCTCCGAAGCAAAGGGTATCCTGAATAGAAGCAAATACGACCCCTACGGCATCTCGCTGGGGATAAAATACAGCTGGGGAAGCAATATGGCGGTCAGCAACAACGCCATGACCCTTCTGCTGGCCGGATTGTTCGATGATGATGAACAATACCGCGAAACGGCACTGGAGCATATGCACTATTTGGTGGGGAAAAATGCCCTGAATAAATGCTATATCTCGGGATTCGGCCATGACCCGATGATGAATCCGCACCACCGCCCGTCGGTTGCCGTGGGGCAAGCGGTTCCCGGTATGGTGGCCGGCGGCCCCAACATCGGGAATACAGGCGGCGACAACACCCTCGGCAACTACAGGGAAGGGCTGCCGCCGATGAAATGCTACATCGATGATAAAGAAAGTTTCGCTTCCAACGAGATCGCCATCTATTGGAACTCCTCAGTCTACTTTGTGCTGGCGGTCTTGGGATTATGAGTTTTTCATACGAGGGATTGTTATCAAAAGAATTCGGCTGCCGTGCCGAACACGCGCTGAACGTCATCAAACTGATCGACGACGGCAACACCATCCCCTTTATCGCCCGCTACCGCAAGGAACAGCACGGCGCGATGGACGACCAAAAACTGCGCGAATTGGCCGACCGCCTGCAATACCTGCGCAATCTCGATAAACGCAAGCAGGAAGTGCTGGCTTCGATTGAAAGCCAGGGCAAGCTGACGGACGAACTGTCCGCCGCCGTCAATGCCGCGCAGACGCTGGCGGCGGTGGAAGACATATACCGCCCGTATAAGCAAAAACGCCGCACCCGCGCCACCATCGCCAAAGAGCGGGGACTTGAACCGCTGGCCGACTGGCTTTGGGAGCAAACGGCGGGCGACCCGCTGGAAGAGGCCAAGACCTACATCGATGCGGAAAAAGAGCTGCCCGACGCCGAGAGCTGCCTTGACGGAGCTTGTGATATTTTGGCCGAAGGATTCTCCGACGACGCGGATATCCGTGCCAAACTCCGCCCGTTGTTGTTCCGCGAAGGCGTCCTGCGTTCCGAAAAAGTTGGGGACGGCGACCCGGTTTATGAACTGTATTATGATTTTGAAGAGCCGTTAAGGCGTATCCAGCATCACCGGGTGCTGGCTATCAACCGCGGGGAGAAAGAGGGGGCGTTGAAAGTCACCCTCAAAGCCCCGCACAATTTGGCCGTCTCCATGATGCGGGAGGCATATGTGTTCGGCGGCTCCCCTTCGTCCGAACTTGTGGGGAGGGCTGTTGCCGACAGCTGGGAACGGCTGTTATTTCCGTCGCTTGAACGCGAACTGCGCTCAACCTTCACTGAAAAGGCGCAGGAGCAGGCCATCAAGATGTTCGCCGTCAACCTCAAACAGCTCTTGATGCAGCCTCCGGTGCGCGGCGCGGTGATTTTGGCTGTAGACCCCGCTTACCGCACAGGCTGTAAGTGCGCCGCCATCGACGCCACCGGGCTGGTGCTGGACACCGTCGTCGTTTACCCCACGCCGCCGCAATCCAAAACGGAGGAAGCGGCCGAAACGCTGACAAGGCTGATCAAAAAGCACAAAGTCACCGTCATCGCCATCGGCAACGGCACGGCGTCGAAGGAAACCGAACTTTTCTGCGCCGGATTGATCAAAGAGCTGCCCGGCGTGTCGTATACCATGGTCAACGAGGCCGGGGCGTCGGTCTATTCGGCGTCCAAACTGGCGGCTGAGGAGTTTCCGCAGTTTGACGTCTCCCTCCGTTCGGCGGTGTCGATCGCCCGGCGGCTGCAAGACCCGCTGGCCGAACTGGTCAAGGTTGACCCCAAATCCATCGGCGTGGGGCAGTACCAGCACGACATGCCGCCCGCCCGGCTGAGCGATTCGCTGGACGGGGTGGTGGAGGACTGCGTTAACACCGTCGGCGTAGACCTGAACGTGGCTTCCGCGCCGCTGCTGGCGCGGGTGGCCGGGCTGGGAGCTTCGACGGCGAAAAACGTGGTGCGCTACCGCGAGGAAAACGGAGCCTTCCCCGACCGCAAAGCGTTGCTGAAGGTGGCAAAACTGGGGCCGAAAGCCTACGAGCAATGCGCCGGATTTTTGCGCATACCGGGCGGGAAGAATGTGCTGGACAACACGTCGGTGCATCCTGAATCCTACAAAGCGGCCAAAGATTTGCTCTCGATTTTCGATTTACGGCTGGATGACGTCGGGAAAATGCCGCCCCTTCATGAGTGGATCGCCGAGCGGGGCGAGGAGACTGTGGCCAAAGCCGTCGGCGTGGGCGTACATACCCTGAACGACATTGCCCTTTCATTGCAAAAGCCCGGGCGCGACCCGCGCGACGAATTGCCGCCCCCGCAGCTCCGCACCGACGTGATGGATATGCGCGACCTCAAACCCGGCATGACTCTGACCGGGACGGTGCGCAATGTCATCGACTTCGGAGCCTTCGTGGATATAGGCGTTCATCAGGACGGGCTGGTGCATATCTCTCAGATGGCCAACCGTTATATCCGCCATCCTTCCGAAGCGGTCAAGGTGGGCGACGTTGTTTCGGTCACCGTTTTGGACGTTGACCTGCCGAAAAAACGAATTTCATTGAGTATGAGGACGGAAAATGCTTAAAATATTCAAATACTTAAACCAACGGGAGTGGCAGCTGATCTTTTTCAGCCTGATTTTCATTGTGGGTCAGGTTTGGCTGGACTTAAAGATGCCGGAATACATGGAAAAGATCACCATCCTTTCCCAAACACCGGGCAGCGAGATGAAAGACATATGGCTCAACGGGGTTTACATGCTGCTGTGCGCCTTGGCCAGCCTTGCGGCCGCCATTGTCGTAGGCTTTTTCGCGTCGCGGATCGGTTCCTCTTTTTCGATGCGGCTTCGCGGTTTGCTTTTTAACAAGGTCGAATCCTTCTCCACCGAGGAGATCGACCGTTTCTCCACCTCCAGCCTGATTACCCGCTCCACCAACGACATCACCCAGGTTCAGATATTTTTCGTCATTGCCTTGCAGGTAGCCGTCAAAGCCCCCATCATGGCGGTGTGGGCGGTGATGAAGATTTCCGGCAAAGGGTTCGAGTGGACGATCGCCACCGGGTCAGCCGTGCTGCTCCTGCTGTTGACGGCGGCGGTGCTGCTGGTGTTCGTCATGCCGAAATTCCGCAAGATGCAGCTGCTCACCGACAACATCACACGGGCAACCCGTGAAAACCTCACCGGGCTGCGCGTTGTCCGGGCGTATAACGCCGAGGGGTATCAAGAGGAGAAATTTGAGAAAGCCAACAAGGAACTGACAAGCACCCAACTCTTCACCAACCGGGCGATGGTGATCGTTATGCCCGTCATGACGCTGATGATCGGCGGTCTTGCACTCGCCATCTACTGGATCGGGGCTTATATGATCAACGCGGCGGGCATGACGCCCAATGCCGAAGGGGTGCCGGAAAGAGTGGCGATTTTCGCCAATATGATGGTTTTCATGCAGTATGCTATGATGGTCGTCATGTCGTTCATGATGGTGACCATGACGTTCATCTTTTTGCCTCGCGCCAGCGTTTCGGCCAAACGTATCAACGAAGTGCTCGATACCGAGCCGGGCATCACCGGCGGGGCTGTGACCCAAGGGCAGCCGGGGATCAAGGGCGAAGTGACATTCCAAAACGTCAGTTTCCGATACCCCGGGGCGGCCGAACCTGTTTTGGAAGACATCAATTTCACCGTCAAGCAAGGGCAAACGGTCGCTTTCATCGGTTCGACCGGGAGCGGAAAATCCACCTTGATCAACCTCGTGCCGCGCTTCTTTGACGCGACCGGGGGCGACGTGCTGATCGACGGAGTCAATGTCAAGGACTATAAACTGGAAGCCCTGCTGGGCAAGATCGGCTATGTGCCGCAAAAAGCGGTGCTTTTCAAAGGGGATATAAACTCCAATGTCGCTTACGGCGACAACGGGGGCAGTGTTAAGGAAGCTGTGCGGATCGCGCAGGCGGCCGATTTTGTGGAGGAGAAGGGATACGACGCCGAAATCGCTCAAGGCGGAACCAATCTCTCGGGCGGGCAGAAGCAGCGTTTGGCCATCGCCCGCGCCATATGCCGCCAGCCGGAAATCTATATTTTTGACGATTCCTTCTCGGCATTGGACTACAAGACCGACAGGGATTTGCGTTCCGCGCTGAAAAAAGAGACGGCCGGGGTGACCTGCCTGATCGTCGCGGCAAGGATCGGAACCGTCATGGACGCCGACGTAATCATCGTGCTGGAAGAAGGCAGGATCGTTGGAAGCGGGACGCACCGGGAACTGCTCCGCGATTGCGCCGTGTATAAGGAAATTGCCCTGTCGCAGCTGAGCGAGGAGGAACTATGAGAAAGCAGCCGAAAAACCGGCCCGGCGCGGATACGGGCGAGAAGGCCAAAGACTTCAAAGGCACATGGGTCAAGCTGATACGGTATTGCAAAAAGCATATGCCGGTCATCGTGACCGCCCTCGTTATGGCCGCCGCCGGCACGGTGCTCCAGGTCATCTCCCCCGATTGGCTGAAACGGCTGACCGAAGAGATCATGAAAGGGCTGTTCGGCGGCTCGATCGACCTCGGCGCGGTCACCTCCATCGCCATGGTGCTTGTCTTTTTCTACGCCGGGTCGGCATTGCTGAGTTTTGTGGAGAATTTCATCATGGCAACGGTGACGGCAAAAGTTTCTAAGGACATGCGCGCCAACGTATCGACAAAGATTAACAAACTGCCGCTGAAATACTTTGACAAAACCACCTTCGGCGATGTGATCAGCCGTGTGACCAACGACGTCGACGCCATCGGGCAGACGCTCAACCAAAGCCTGAGCGGGCTGGTGCGCGCCGTTTTCATGTTCTTTGGGTCGATGATCATGATGTTCATCACCAACTGGATCCTTGCCCTGACGGCGATCGGGGCGACGGTGATCGGGTTTGTTTTAATGGGCATTGTGATGAAAAAATCCCAAAAGCATTTCAACGCGCAGCAGCAGGGGCTGGGCGACATCAACGGGCATATCGAGGAGATTTACTCCGGGCATAATGTCGTCAAGGCTTACAACGGCGGAGCGGAAGCTAGAAGGGTTTTTGAGGGGTATAACGAAGCGTTGTACGACAGCGGCTGGAAGAGCCAGTTTCTCTCCGGGCTGATGATGCCCATCATGCAGTTTATCGGCAACTTCGGGTATGTCGCCGTTTGCGTGGTCGGCGCGGTGCTGGCCATGAACGGAACCATCCAATTTGAGGTCATCGTGGCCTTTATGGTGTATATCCGCCTCTTCTCCCAGCCCTTGTCGCAGCTGGCGCAGTCGATGCAGCAGCTCCAGCGGACGGCTGCGGCGGGCGAGCGGGTCTTTGAGTTTTTCGGCGAAGAGGAACTGGAGGACGAAAGCGTCAAGACACAGCGGTTGGAAAATGTGCAAGGAAACGTGGAGTTCCGCAATGTCCGTTTCGGCTATAATGAAGACAAAATCATCATCAACGACTTCTCGGCTGTTGTAAAGCCGGGGCAAAAGGTGGCCGTCGTCGGGCCTACGGGAGCGGGGAAGACAACGCTGGTCAACCTGCTGATGCGGTTTTATGAGCTGAACAGCGGCGAGATTTTGCTCGACGGATTGCCGATCAGCCAAGTCGCGCGGGAAAACGTGCATGAGCAGTTTTGCATGGTGTTGCAGGATACATGGCTCTTTGAAGACTCGATCAAAGAGAACATCATCTACAGCAAGCAGGGCGTTTCCGACGAAGCGGTGAAAGCGGCCTGCAAAGCGGTGGGGCTGCACCACTTTATACGAACTCTTCCCGATGGGTATGATACCGTATTGAACGACAAAGCCAGCCTTTCGGCCGGCCAGAAACAGTTGCTGACCATCGCCCGCGCCATGATCCAAAACTCGCCCTTGCTGATTTTAGACGAAGCGACCAGCTCGGTCGATACCCGCACCGAACGGCTGGTGCAGGCGGCGATGGATCAGCTGACGCAGGGGAGGACGTCGTTTGTCATCGCCCACAGACTCTCCACCATTAAAAACGCCGGATTGATCCTCGTCATGCGGGACGGCGACATTGTTGAGAGCGGCAATCATGAAGAACTATTGGAAAAAGGCGGGTTTTACGCCGAACTGTATAACAGTCAGTTTGAAACGGCGGCCGGTTGACATAAAAAAATGTTAAGCCGATGTGGAAATGATGGGCGGCCCGTTTTCGGGGATCAAAGTGTCGCCCATTTTGCTGAAATCAAATCGCAGCTTGCCTTCAAGCTCAGAGAGTTCCAGCGAAATATTATCGGTCTGCCCGTCCGCCATTTGACAACGGCCGTTGATACGGGCGCCTTCGTCCATTTTCAATATTTGTGTTTCGATATTTCCTTCCACATAAGCCGTCGGGGTGAGATAAACGGTGGCGTCACAGGAGACGATCCCCTTGACCCGGCCGGAAATCTCGATCCGCTTAGCCCTGATATTTCCAATCACCCGCCCCGATTCGCCGACCGACAGGATGCCGTCTAAATCAATGTCGCCGACGAACGCCCCGTAGATGACAACATTCTCCGACCCCGTGAGATTGGCGGACTCCAGCCGGACGCCCTCGCCGATGACGGTGGTGGGGATGGGGGGTTCCGATTTACCTTTTTTTCCCATGACAGATCGATCCTCCTTGTCTTAGGTAGGATGATTATACCAAAGAATGGACGATTTTGCAAGATGCAGATTGAAAGGAATGCAAAAATCCATGATAAACGATGGTATTCACAATAAAATGGTTGACATAAAACGGCGTATCGGGCTCGTTTCAGGAGACCGCCCCATCACCCTCGTGGCCGCCGCGAAAACCCAGCCTGCCGGGCTGATCCAAGAGGCGATCCGCGCCGGAGCCGACGCGGTGGGGGAAAACCGGGTGCAGGAACTGCTGGAAAAAGACGCCCAGGGGGCGTATGAAGGCGCGCCGCTGCATTTCATCGGCCGTTTGCAAAAAAACAAAGCGGCCAAAATCGTGGGGCGGGCAGAACTCATCCATTCGGTCGATTCGGTGCCGCTGGCCGAAGTGATTAACGATTTGGCGGAACAACGCGGGTTAATACAATCTGTATTACTCCAAGTCAATATCGCAAACGAAGAAACCAAAGGCGGTTTCTTGCCCGGCGATGTTTTAGTGGCCTTGAAAACTATAGAAGCCTTAAAGCACGTCCGCGTCCGGGGGCTGATGTGCATCCCGCCTCCCGGCGAGCACGTTTGGTTTGATCAAATGCGGATTCTTTTTGAAGAACTCCAAGAAATCTGTGACATGGATACCCTGTCGATGGGAATGAGCGGTGATTACGAGGCGGCGGTGCGCGCCGGGGCGACTATGGTGCGGCTAGGCTCAGTTCTATTTGGGGAAAGGGGTTGACCGGCCGATGCGTATGTACGACATCCTGTCGAATAAGAAGCACGGGGCGGCACTGACGGATGAGGAGATACGGTTCTTCGTAGACGGCTTTACAAGCGGGGAGATTCCCGATTATCAGGCGTCCGCCCTGCTGATGGCCATCTGCCTGCAAGGAATGAACGAACACGAAACGGCCGTGTTGACCGGCGCGATGGCGCACTCGGGCGAAACGGCCGACCTTTCCTCCATCCCCGGCGTGAAAGCGGATAAGCACAGCACAGGCGGCGTGGGCGACAAAACCACCTTGATCGTTTGCCCCATCGCCGCGTCCTGCGGCGTCCCGGTGGCCAAAATGAGCGGGCGGGGACTGGGGCATACCGGCGGCACCCTTGATAAGCTGGAGTCCATCCCGGGGCTGCAAACAACCATCGAGCCGGAGCGGTTCCGCGCCATCGTCCGTTCCATCGGCTATGCCAACATCGGGCAGTCGGGCAACATCACCCCGGCCGATAAAAAACTCTATGCCCTGCGGGATGTGACGGCAACCGTTGACTCCATCCCGCTGATCGCTTCGTCGGTCATGAGCAAAAAGCTCGCCGCCGGGTCGGACGCCATCTTGCTGGATGTGAAAACGGGCAGCGGGGCGTTTATGAAAACATTGGACGACGCCGTCCGGCTGGCGCAAATGATGGTGTCGATCGGCGTTCGGTCGGGACGCCGCATGGCCGCGCTGGTCACCGATATGGACAGACCTTTGGGCAACTCGATCGGCAACGCGCTGGAAGTGGAAGAATCGGTCGAAGTGTTACGCGGACAAGGCCCCGGAGATTTGGAGGAACTATGCGTTGACCTCGCGGCCTATATGCTCCTGCTGGCCGGGGCGGGAGCCTCCCTTTCTGATTGCGAAGCATTGGCGAAAGACGCCATTCAAAGCGGCAGGGCGTTTGATAAATTCTGCGAGATGGTGGCCGCGCAGGGCGGCGACGTTTCGGTTTTGACAGGCGGTTTTCGCAAAGCTCCGATCATATCGCCGCTCAAAGCCGCCCAAAGCGGCATCATCACCCACATGGACGCCGAAGCCTGCGGGATGGCGTCGTTGGCTCTAGGCGCGGGGAGGGTGCGGAAGGAAGACGGCATCGACCACAGCGCGGGGATCGTCCTGCAAAAGAAAACCGGGGACACCATTGCCGAAGGGGAGACATTGGCTTGGCTGCACACCTCCGACGCGGGGAAACTGCAAGAAGCGGAAACCATTCTATCCGCCGCCGTTACCGTCGGCGAAACGCCCCCGCCCGCCGCCAAGACGGTTTTGGCGGTTGTTACGGAAGACGGGGTCTCCATGCTGTAAAGGAGAATCCATATGACCAACGAAAATCTGCTCGAACTGGCTCAACAAGCCAGAGAACATGCCCGCGCCGGAATCTCCGGCTTCAAAGTCGGGGCGGCGTTGCTGACCTCTTGCGGCAAGGTCTTTACCGGGTGCAACATCGAAGACCCGTCCGGCGTCGGGGTGACCAATCTCTGCGCCGAGCGGTGCGCCGTTGCCAAAGCGTTGTCGGAGGGGTTTTCCGATTTCGAGAAAATCGCGGTCGCGGGCGGCACGGATACATTAACCGCTTGTACTCCCTGCGGCGTTTGCAGGCAGTACCTCAACAGCTTCTGCCCGCAAATCAAGGTGGTTTGCATGGATAACGGCGGGAGTAAGGAATATACATTAAGTGAATTGCTCCCGCATTCGTTTGAAGAATCTTTTGGAAGCTGAGAAAAGAAGAACCCGTCTTGCAAATTTGTCGAAAATACTGTATGATAGGCGAGCAAGAGCATTTTGAGGAGATGATAGAAGATTGAAACGAATCGTCGGGCTGCCGGTACCCCATTCCAAAAACACCGCGGACTATAAACCCGAAGAGATATCGAACCCTTCGGAGGTCAGGCTGCCGATGAAGATGCACAGCGGTTCCCCGGCCAAACCCATCGTTTCCGTCGGCGAAGAGGTTCAAATCGGGCAGCTGATCGGAGAAGCCGAGGGAAGGGTTTCCTCCCCCGTTCACGCTTCGGTATCCGGCACGGTCAAAAGCATCAACGAACATGACGCCGTGACAGGGCAAAAAGCCCTTTCCGTTACCATAACCTCAGACGGTAAAAAAACGGTTTTCGAGGGTCTTGCGCCCCCGGCCGTCACCAATACGGCGGAATTTTTGAAAGCCGTGCACGACAGCGGGGTGGTCGGCCTCGGCGGCGCGGGGTACCCAACGGCACCCAAGCTCACCCTCAAAGAGGGGACGCGGCTTGACTATATCCTCATCAACGGCGCCGAGTGCGAACCGTACATCACTTCCGACACAAGGACGATGATCGACGAGGCCGAATATGTGGCCGAAGGCGCGCGGCTGATGAAGGAATACTTACGGCCCGAGAACATCCTTATCTGCGTCGAGAACAACAAACCCGAAGCCATCAAAGAGCTGGAGCGGCTCACGGCAGGGGAGGCGGGGATCGGCGTCCGGGTGCTGCCGTCCAAATACCCGCAGGGCGAGCGGAAGGTGTTGGTTTATAACGTCACCGGGCGGATCGTGCCCGAGGGCGGCCGCCTGACCGACGTCGGGTGCATTGTCGTCAACTGCACCACCGTTGCCGTGTTCGCCAAATACATCCAAACCGGGATGCCGCTGGTTTCCAAATGCGTGACGGTGGACGGTTCGGCTGTTATAACGCCCAAGAATGTCATCGCCCCCATCGGGACGCCGATCGGGCGGTTATTTGACGCCTGCGGAGGCTTGAAAGACGACTGCAAAAAAATCCTGATGGGGGGGCCGATGATGGGCGCGGCCGTCCCCAATACCGAGCTGCCTGTGGTCAAGGTGACCAACGCCCTCCTCGCGCTGAACGCCAAAGACGCCCGGCCGCCTGTGCCGACGGCCTGCATCAAATGCGGGCGTTGTATTCGTAAATGCCCGATGCGCCTGATGCCGTCTCACATAGAAAGCGCGTATGAAGCGAAAAAAATTGATTTACTCAAACAGTATAAAGTGAATATGTGCGCCGAATGCGGCTGCTGCGCTTGGCTCTGCCCCGCCAAGAGGCCGCTGGCGCAGGTGATGACGCTGTCAAAAGAACTGTTATGGGAGGCGCGTCAGGGATGAATAAATTAACAGTATCGTATGCCCCTCATATACACGATAACAGTTCGGCGAGGCGGATCATGCTCGACGTCATCATCGCCCTCGTTCCGGCGTTCGCCATGTCGGTATGGGTCTTCGGTTCGCGCGCCGCCGTTGTCACGTCGGTTTGCGTGGTCAGCTGCGTTTTGATGGAAGGCGTTTATCAAAAACTGATGAAAAAGCCTGTCACCGTCAACGATTTCTCGGCAATCATCACCGGATTGCTTTTGGCCTTCAATCTGCCTGTGGACATCCCCATTTGGCAGGCGGTGTTCGGCTGTGCCGTGGCCATCATCTTTGTCAAGCAGCTTTTCGGAGGTTTGGGCAAGAACTTTGCCAACCCCGCCGTCACGGCGCGTGTGGTTATGTTTTTAGCCTTCTCCACTTCCATGACGACATGGGCGGAAATCCCCGACGCCGCTTCCTCGGCCACCCCGCTCGCGCTGATGAAAAGGGGCGGGGAGGAACTTGAAAAACTGCCTGAACTTTGGAATATGATCATCGGTTCGCGCGGAGGCTCTTTGGGCGAAACAAGCGCGCTGGTGCTCTTGATCGGCGGGATTTACCTCCTCGTCCGCCGGGTCATCACATGGCATACGCCCGTAACGTTCATTGCCACTGTTTTTATACTGACCGCTCTGCTCGGCGAAAAGCCGGAATACCACCTCTTCGCCGGAGGTTTGTTCTTAGGAGCCATCTTCATGGCGACCGATTACCCCACAACCCCGCAAACGAGTTCGGGGCGGCTGATCTTCGGCGCGGGCTGCGGGGTGCTGACCGTCCTGATCCGGCTCTACGGGAATTACCCCGAAGGCGTCGCCTTCTCCATCCTGCTGATGAACATGGTCGTTCCCTATATCAATAAGCTGACGGCGAGAAAAGCGTTGGGGGGGAAAAGGGATTGAAAAAGGATTTCATCATGCCCATCCTCGTCCTGTCGGTCATCTGCCTTATCATGTCGGGAGCCCTCGCGCTGACCAATCACTTTACATGGCCGGTCGTTGAGGAAGCCGCCGCCGAACGCGCCGAAGCGGCGCGGGCGGAAATGATCCCGGAAGCCGACGGGTTTATCCTCCTCGAAACCGATGGATTGCCCAAGACGGTCACCGAAGTGTACAACACGGCCAACGGCACCGGGGTGATCTTCATGGTCACGGCCACCGGCGGCTACGGCGGCGAATTCTCCCTCATCATCGGCTTCGGCCCGGACGGAACCATCATCGGCAGCAACGTGCTGGCGGATAAAGAAACAAAGGGCTTTGGCGACAGGGTGTTTGCCGCGGTCAATGAGGCGGAGGCGAAGGGCGAACGCTTTGACGGGGTTGCCGGCGCGACGGTTACGTCCAAAGCGTATCGCAGAGCCATTGAAGACGCTTTGGAAGCGTATGAAACGGTGAAGGGGGCGCTTTCATGAGCAGACTGAACATCCTGACCAAAGGGTTTATCAAAGAAAACCCCGTTTTGATCTTTCTGCTGGGCATGTGCCCCGCGCTGGCTGTGTCTACCCAGGTATCCAACGCTTTGGGGATGGGGGCGGCGACCACATTCGTCCTGCTCGGGTCGAACACCGTCATCGCGCTGCTGCGGAATGTCATCCCCAATAAGGTGCGTATCCCGTGCTACATCGTCCTGATCGCCGGGTTTGTGACGCTGGTGCAAATGTTTACCGAGGCCTATGTCTACACCCTCTATCAGGCATTGGGTATTTTTCTGCCGCTGATCGTCGTCAACTGCATCGTCCTCTCCCGCGCCGAAATATTTGCCCAAAAGAATACGGTCTTCAACTCGATCCTGGACGCAATCAGCACGGGGGGCGGATTCACCATCGCCTTGCTCGCCATTGCTTCGATCCGGGAAATCCTCGGCAGCGGCACATGGTTTGGGCTTGAAATCCCCGTGCTGGCCGCCGAAAATATCCCGATCTTCGTTATGGCGCCCGGGGGGTTTGCCGCTTTCGGGATTATTGTCGCTATTATAAATAAAGTTTCCAAAGGCAAAGCCCTGAAAAAGAAGGAGTTCGGCTGCGAAGGATGCCCGTCGGCACAGACGTGTGTAAAAGGGGGGGTTGAATAATGGATGTGAAGGTTTTGCTCGTTATTATGATGAGCGCGATTTTGGTCAACAACTATGTGTTAAGCCAGTTTCTCGGCGTATGCCCTTTCTTAGGGGTTTCCAAAGACCGTAAAAACGCTGTCGGTATGAGTGTGGCGGTCATATTCGTCATGCTGCTGGCCACGGTTGCCACCTGGCCGATCCAGCACTATCTTCTTGACCGGTATAATCTTGGCTATATGCAAACCATTGTTTTTATCCTGATCATCGCCACTTTGGTGCAGCTCGTTGAGATCGTATTGAAACGGTACAGTCCCTCCCTTTATTCGGCTTTGGGGGTTTACCTGCCTCTGATGGCGACCAACTGCGCCATATTCGGGGTCACCATCACCAATATCAAGGGGGAGATGACCTTTATCGAATCATTGGTCAACGCCCTCGGCGCGGGAACCGGATTCCTGCTGGCCATGGTGGTTTTCTCCGGCATCCGGGAACATACCGAAAACGCCGACCCGCCGCCGTCGTTTAAGGGCATCCCGATCACCCTCTTCTCGGTCGCCATTCTCTCCCTCGCGTTTTTCGGATTTTCCGGCGTGATTGAAAACATGTTCGGCTGATAGGAGATGATGTGGAATGGATAATGTAGTTATCGCAATCGGCTCGGTCACCGCCATCGGCGCGGTGCTGGCCGCCTTGATCAGCGTCGCTTCTAAGCTGATGGCCGTCAAGACCGACGAACGGGCGGCTTTGATTTTAGAGTGTTTACCGGGAAGCAACTGCGGCGCCTGCGGGTATCCCGGGTGTTCGGGTTACGCCAATGCCCTCCTCTCGGGCGGCGCGGCCATCAATCTATGCACACCGGGCGGCGCGGCTGCCGCAAAACGGCTGAGTGAGATCATAGGTGGTGAAGCAGGCCGCGTTGAGGAGAGGCTTGCCGTCGTCCATTGCCGGGGAGACTGCAACGCCATACAGACGAAGATGGAGTATACAGGCATACAGACCTGCCGCGCGGCTAAGCCGCTTTTCGGCGGCGAGGGGGCTTGCGCGTTCGGATGCCTCGGTTACGGCGACTGTAAACCGGTCTGCCCGTCCGGGGCGATTTGGATCGAAAACGGGCTGGCGCATATCATCAAACGTCTTTGCACAGGCTGCGGCCTGTGCGTGAAAGCCTGCCCCAACAAGCTGATCACCATTGAGGATGCCGACGAGACTTCGTTCATCCTCTGTAAAAATATCGAAAAAGGCGGGGTTGCCAGGAAAAAATGCGTCAACGCCTGCATCGGCTGCAAAAAATGCGCCCGCGAATGCCCGTCGGGTGCCATTACGATTGAGGACAACCTCGCCGTCATTGACTACGAAAAATGCACCCACTGCGAACACTGCGCCGAAACATGCGTCACCAACTGCATCCAGCTGGGGATATACCGATCGGGCGTGAGCAAAGCGGAAAAAGTCGGCGTGGGATGATTGGCTTTCGGTTTACCCGAAGACGGTATATAGGTAAATTATATTAGTGGGGGTTAGGATGAATTATATAGATGCAAACAAAGCCGCTTGGGAAGAAGCGTTTGATCATCGTAAGCCGAACTGGGGCGACGACAATCACCTGCGCATAAGAAGCGGGAAATACGCCTTTTTTGACGGCGACCTCAAGAAAGAACTTGAGAACATTGATTTTCACGGGAAAGCTGTGGCTCAATTCTGCTGCAACAACGGACGGGAATTGCTTTCGCTTGTCCATGACAGCGGAGCAGAGTACGGCATTGGATTTGACATCGCCGAAAATATCTTAGAGCAGGCAAAGCAAACGGCAGCAAAGGCGGAAATAAAGAACTGCGAGTTCGTGAACTGCAATATTCTCGAAATACCCGAAAAATATCATAACAAGTTCGACTTCATTTTCTTCACAATTGGGGCTATCAACTGGTTTCATGATTTAACCCTTCTTTTTGAAAAGGTTGGAAAATGCCTGAAAAGCAGCGGAACACTCTTAATCAATGACGGACACCCAACTGCGATGATGCTTCCCTTTCCCGGAGAAGACGGCTTTGACGCGGATAACCTAAACCGTTTCACAAATTCGTATTTTATGAAAGAAGCAGCGATTGGCAATAGCGGAATGGACTATATATCGGGAGTGTATGAATCAAAAACATTTACGGATTTTATTCATACGCTGTCGGATATTATCAACGCGCTATCTGCAAACGGCATGAAAACGGTAAAGTTTAATGAATATGATTATGATGTAGGCAACGTAGGCTCGGACATTTATGACGGAAAAGGGATTCCGATGTCTTATATTTTAATCGCAGATAAAAGCTCATCATAAGCATAATCATACACCACAAACGCCGCTCGGCCTGAGCGGCGTTTGTTGCGGCTTGGAATAAATTACCTAAAATTTACACAATAGTGGTATCAGATTTTACATTTATCCAGTATAATGTATTTACACATAAAGATTTTGTATGCTATTTTTGATGAACGAGGGAGGTGCCCGTTTCAACTTAATCAGGGCAAAGAAAATAATTATGTGACTACAACAAAAAAAGGGGAGCTATAACATGAAGCGTATATTGATATTGACACTGGCAACTCTATTTGCTGCTTTTGCACCGTATGTGAGTGCACTCGAGTATGACAATGATCCGAATGGCACATTTTCAATAAATGATATACATCAAGAGTATGTTATCAATGTTTCGGGACTTAATACAAGTGCATTTGATGGGCAAGCAAGAAGTGCTGAGCTTATACAGCGAATCGCAATTGACAAAGATTCCTCTCCTGTAACAATTACAAAAATAGAAGAGCTTATGGATGAGAGACGCCTTGCATTACTTGATGAGGACTTTGATCTTTTTGAGCAAATAACTGCTACGCTTAGGAGCTTAGGCGTTGAAGAGGTATCACTATCACAAGTTGAAGCCCTAACAGGCGAATCCTTTTCAAAAATGGGCATAACGCCAGCCTCTTCACAAAACGTGCTAATCGAGACTACATATTCCACAATTGTTATTTGGAGTCCCGCTCTAGGGGGTGGGATGATCGTGGTATCATGCGTATAAGCGTTCAGCCCTTGAACCCGAATGCTGCAATGTGGCATTACGGGTCTGCACAAAATCTCCCGGCGAGCAATTTTATTGCGGGTACCGTTAATTTTGTTAGACCATGGGCAGAATTTGGGGTTGGCAATATACCAGTTGTTGGAAATATCGTTTCGGTTTTTGACGCACTCCGTTCTTCAGTTTCAGGTCTAACGTCGGGTACAAGAGTGACTAATATGTCAGCGGATTACGTTTTTGATATACTTGAAAACACAACATGGCTGTATGGCTGGTCGTCTTCGTTTGGAGGGAATTGGGAGATGTTTGCTAGAACCAGCACTCTTAGTTACGATATGACAGCACGAGCTGTTTCTGCAACATTCGAAGGAAATATAACCATGCCTAATGCTGTAAACCGTGAGTATAGAGGCATAATAGAACACGAAAGACGCAACGATACTCGTTGGCTATATGAGAACGGTTGGTTTTATACAGCTAACATAAACACCGTGGCTTGGGGTTCGAGATACTTTCAATTCGGATGTATTGTTGGCAATAACGATTCAAAGCTAAGGATTACATTGCTTAGTCCCGCTATACCCGCTTTAGCAAAATAATCATGCTTAAAAGAAGGGGCTTGTAAAGCCCCTTCTTTTAAGAGGGAGAAAGGATTATTTTATGGAAAGACATGAGGTTAAAAAACAAATAACCTATAAAAAGCGCATCATAACAACCTCAGTGATTGCCTTGATTATCGCTGCTTTATTCCTATATCTCTATTTCCCACGGAGTTTATACATTGAAGAATATTATGAAAAGGCTTCCTATGTAATGATAACGCATCGAAAGGTCTACCCTGTTTTTGAAGGTAATGTTACTCTGCCAAGTTCAGAAACATATGAAATTAGGTTTACAAACGGCACGCCTGAATATAAAGAAATTATAGACATTTTGAAGGGGTTTTCTTTTCACAAGACAATCTCATCTCTTTTTTACAACTCATTTTCAGGGCTTTCAAGTGGGGGCGAAGATATATCGATTGACTTCTTTTTATCCGACGGAGAAAAAATGTCTCTGTTTATTATAGACACAAATGGGCGAAATTTATCAATGAATAATAGATACTATGAAATTGGTTTTTTCGGAAGCGATGAAATCACAAGACTATTTTCTGAAATCATGGAGGTAACGAATAGAACACATTATAATCTAAATGAATAGTTGACCCCATATCCGGTTTATCTGCAAAGCAAACGCCGCTCGGATTGAGCGGCGTTTGCATGCTTGTGGGTTGGTGAGTGGTAAGGATGAAACATTCCTATTCTGTGCTTTCGTCAAACGGATTAACAAGCTCCAATCTGTTATCAATCGTTTGCCCATCACGCATATCTTCGGTAAACACCGTTTGACAACCACTCTCAAGTGCCGATGCAAGTATTAAGCTGTCATAATAAGAATAATGATACTGCTCTTTTAGTCTGAGAGCTTTTTGAATTGTATCATAACTCACGGTGCTGGTGTTACAACTACGATAAACAGCCTCGATGATCTGCGTTACCTCTTCAATTCTCATTTTCAACTTCTTAGTCATAACATTGCAGATTTCATTGAATACCTGTGTACTCACGCAGCAGTCATATCGTTTCATAATATCTAAGCTGACAAATCGCTTTCGCGGCTCTTTGGAACTTTGTGTATAGACGAAAATGTTGGTATCAAGAAACACTCTATCTTTCATTCGCTTCCTCCCTGTTGAATGTATATCCCGTTGTATCAATCGCAAAATAAGGAAAATCAGTTTTTTGTGAGAGATTCTCATTTTGGGTATTGTTCTTAGAAAGGTTTTCTTGCATGAGGATTACCTTTACGTTGCCAAACAGCTTATTTCTAAATTCGGCAGGGACTTGGATAATCCCGTCAGTTAAAGAAGACTGAAATTCATATGCTTCCATTTTACATCCTCCTGCAAATATCGCAATATGCCCGTTAGGTTAGCATACCCCTACCAGTCAATCGTTACAACCGGTTTGATCAAATCCTTCGGTTTATCTTTCATCAGCATCAGGGCTTCCTCGATTTTGTCAAATCCTTTGAAACGATGGGTCAGCAGTTTGGAGGTGTCGATGCGTCCGGTTACCAAAAGGGAAGCCAGTTTTTCCATTCTGAGTCTGCCGCCCGGCATCAACCCTCCGGCGATGGTCTTGTGACCCATGCCGACGCCCCACTCCGCCCGGGGGATATTCAGATATTCCCCGTCGCCGAAGTAGTTGACGTTTCCGATACAGCCGCCCGGTTTGAGCATTTTGATGGCTGTTTCGAGAATCTCGCAGCCGCCCCCGGCGATGATGACTTTATCGACGCCGATGCCGTTTGTTTGATCGAGTATCTGCTGCGCGATGTCGCCGTTTTTGTAGTTGATGATGTCTGTCGCGCCATATTCTTTGGCGATCTTCACGCAGTCCGGCCTCGACCCGACGGCATATACATGGCTCGCCCCTTTCAAGACGGCTCCGGCCACGCCCATCAGGCCGACGGGGCCGATCCCGATCACGCAGACGGTATCGCCGTATTCCACTTTGGCCAGTTCCGACCCGTGAAGCCCGGTCGGAACCATATCCGAGAGCATACAGGCGGCGGCGGGGTCAAGGCCGTCCGGCAGCAGGGCGAGGTTTCCGTCGGCGTCGTTGACATGGAAAAACTCCCCGAAAACGCCGTCTTTGAAATTGGAGAATTTCCAGCCGCCCAGCATCACACCCGAGTGCATGGCAAAACCGCCCTGCGCGGCGACGGAGTTCCAGTCCGGCGTGATGGCCGGGATGATGACCCGGTCGCCCGGCTTGAAGTCTTTGACTAGATTTCCGACCTCAACGACTTCGCCGACCGCCTCGTGGCCGAGGATCATGTCGCTCCTCTCGCCGATCGCCCCTTCCCATACGGTATGTATGTCCGATGTGCAGGGCGCGACGGCAATCGGGCGGCATATGGCGTCCATCGGGCCGCAGTTCGGCCTCTCTTTCTCGATCCAGCCTGTTTTTCCGATCCCCAGCATGGCGAAACCTCTCATTTGAATCATACCCCTTTCAACATATATCAAGACTGATTCCATTTTATCACAAACGCGGCCATAAAGACAGCCTGTCTGTGTATATTTTTTCATTGCGTCTTTCAGAAATGAATGATATAATAAACCATCTATGCTGAAGGATGGGAGTGTAAACCATCTATGCTGAAGGAATACAAAGGATGCCTCGCGCTCATCTACAATGAACAGGGCGATCTTTTGACGAGGGTTCGGATCCTTGAATACGACGAAGGCGAAAATTCGATTGAAGTGGAAGAGCTGCCTGAACTTCCTGTGGGCGGGCTGTGCGAAGTTATGATCCTCACGGCTCCCAAACCGTACGCCTATAGGGGCAGGGTGCATAAACGCGGCGGCCATATCGTGATCACCCTCTTTCAAGGGGGGGAGGCGGAGCACCGTCAGGAGACCCGCTATAAAATAGAGATGCCTGCCGACATTGAAAGCCTGGTTTGCGACGGCGTCGCCTATCCGCTGCACTCTTCGGTGGAAACACAGGTCGTCAACATCAGCCAAAGCGGGGTGCGCATCCGCGCCGATTATCACGCCTTGTCCGAAGGCGACAGAATCAAACTACATATCAAAGCCGGGGGGAAGGATAAGCTCCTCACGGCCGATGTGGTCAACCATAAAGACTCAGAAAGCGAATTCACAGAATTTGGATGCCATCTAGTGGGAGGAGAAGATGTCTGAAGTAAAGCTGGATACCCTTTTCCCCGTGTCGATCAACCTTCTCTGTTCCGGCATGACCATCCCGCATGACGTCCATGATGATGAAGCCAATCTTTTGATTTTGCGGGGCAATACGCTGGACGACGCCCAAATCGAGGCCATCCGCCGTTTGAACAAAGGCAAGGACACCATCTATGTCACGGCCGAGACGCACAAAATGCTGCTGGAACACACTTTATCATGCGAAATTCCTAAAATAGCGAAGATCGAAGAAGAAACGGGATATACCGAAGTCAAGGATGAAACGCTCAATCTGCTGATGGAGATTGAGCATTCAAACAATGTTTCAAAAGACAAACTGCATAACGTATCCGAAGGGTTATCCCATAAGCTGGAGGTCACAAGACCCGATTTACTGGTGAGCATGATCAACACGCTTGCCCCGGAAGACGAGTATCTGCAGCGTCACAGCATCAACGTCGGCCTGCTGAACGGATTGCTGGGCAGATGGCTGGGGCTTCCGAAAAAAGTGGTCGATCAGTTGATCATGATCGGGCTGCTGCATGACTGCGGGAAAAAACTTGTCCCTCAAAAAGTGCTGAACGCGCCGCGTAAGCTGACCAAAGTGGAGTTTGAAGTCATTAAAATGCACGCGGTTCACAGCTATACCCTCTTAAAGGAATTTTCCGAAGAGGTGCGGCTGGCCGCGCGCGGCCACCATGAAAAAATCAACGGCCGCGGCTACCCCGACAACCTTTCCGCCGACGGCATCCCGATTGCCGCGAGGATCACGGCTGTATCCGATATTTATGACGCCATGGTATCCCGCCGCGTCTATAAAGGGCCGAACAATCCGTTCCGTATCCTAGGACAACTCAGGGGAATGCGCGAAACCGAGCTTGACGCCCGGCTGGTTGACGTATTCACACAAAATATGCCCAAAGAACTGATTGAAAAACCGGTTATACTCTCCAACGGGGAGGTCGGCGTCATCGACTCGGTTGACGAGAACGATGTGGAGCATCCGTATATCCGCGTGCGTAATAAGGTCATCAAAAGCAATGAAAAGATCAACTGCGTGACCATGTATATCGAAGAATGATCATTCTTCCGTTTGAAGCTGCGCCTCCAGCAGGGTAAGATTGGCCTGCATCTCTTTGGCTGTTTTCCATGAAAGCCGCCCCGCTTCCATCATTTGCTGGATCAGCACCCGCTCCATATAGAAGGCGCCGGACGCCACTTCAAAGACCATCTGCGCCTCTCCCGGCGCACTTTCGTTACCATTGTTCGTCAATCCCATCCGTGTTGACATCACTTGTTCATGCTCTGCGGCGATGATGGCGTAAGCCGGATCGTCTTTTTTGATGTTGAGCGCGTTGAGATTTTTCCGCATGATCCGGTCATTGATGACCTGCATATTCAGCAAGTCCTTTTTGCGCGGTTTGGCGTTCCTCAAATGGAACGACTCGATGAAATGCCGCACCGACCAGTTGAGAAGCTGGAAGGTGTTCATTTTTTTGCCCGTTTCGTTGATCAGCTTGTTGATCTCCTCGATGTGGCGTTCGGCGGCCGATTTGCTCATATTCCCCATTTCCACCATATGCAGGAGAATCTCCTTTTCCCCCAGTAAGATGTTTAGCCGGAAGGAGCGAATGCCGCGCATTTTGCGGGCTCTCTTCGATTGCTTGTAAAGGCGTGAGTAGTAATTGCGCACAATGATCTGCGTGGCGGTGAAATTCTCGTGCGTGATCTCTTTTTTGAGGCGTTCCACCACTTTTTGCAGAATCTCGTCTCGGGCTTCGCGCTCTGTTTCAACCAGTGACCTTTTCGTTCCCGGTTCGGCCAGCAGCGGCAACACAAAGTTTGTCATCAGCAAAGAGACAATGATGACGCCGCCCGCGATCAGGATGATCAGGTCGCGTTCGGGGAATGCCTCGCCGTTGGACAAAAAGAGAGGGATAGAGAGGACGCTTGCCATCGAAACGGCACCGCGCGCGCCCGCAACCGTGAAGATGATCCCCGATTTGATCCTTCCGATCGGGTGATTGGGGTCACTGTAGGTTTTTTTTCGAACCATGACGCACCACCACAGGAACCGGATCACCGCAAAAGCGGCAAAAATCAACATCACATAGCCGACGATCAACCATCCGCCAATATTGTCTTCCCCGCTCATGAATGTACGCAGGATACGCAAAAGCTGCATTCCCAGCATGACAAAAACCAGCCCGTCCAAACTGAACGACAGGAATTCCCAGACATTCTCATTGGCTTTTTGCAGGTGCAGGATTTCAGGGTTGAATTTATCCTGAAAGAGCGAATGGCAGATACCCGCGCTGAAAACAGCCAAAATACCGCTTGTGCCAAGCTCCTCCGCGACCATATAGATGATAAACGGCGTCATGACGCCGAGGGCGATATGCAGCGAGACGGTGTGTATATTCAGCGAATGCAGCCAGCGCACAAGAAGGTATTCAAGCATCGTCAGAACCATCCCGGCGGCCAAACCGCCAAAGGCCAAAATCAGGAATCGCCCCAACCCCTGAAAGAGGTTGAAAGAGCCTGTCGCGGCGGCGGCAATGGCGAATTGAAAGCATACGATGCCGGTCGCGTCGCTGATGATCGACTCGCCCGACAGAATGCTTACGATCCTGCGCGGAAGAGCCGCCCGGTGAGCGACGGACTCCACGGCCACGGTGTCGGTGGGGCCCAAAGCCCCCGCAAGCGCGAACGCCGCCGCCAGAGAAATGGTCGGAATGATCGCGTTAAGAAGGTATCCCACGGCAATGGCGGTTATAAACACCAACACGACAGACACCATGATAATGGGTTTTATCATGGTCTGCATGGTCTTTTTATCCGCCGTCCTAGTGGTCTGGAAAACCAGCGGGGAGAGGAATAAAACAAAGAACAGCTCGGGTTCAAGTTCAAGCGAAAAGTCTGTGATACTGTAGGAAATGACAGCGATCAGAATGCCCAGAATGATCTGCACAAGCGGAACCGATAATGTGGGAAGGAAGTGATTGATTAAATTGGACAGCAAAACCGCCGCCAATAGGATCAATATAAAGTTAAAAACAAACACCGGATCACACCTGCTTTTTCAATAGCTGTTCCGCGGCGCGGGCAATGTCGTCGTAATCGCCGCACAACAGCCGGTCGGTCATCCCGTCAAGCCGCTCTTTTACATAGAACGGCCAGTTTTTGCTTTTTAACTCGTTGAGGGCTTGCTTCACAGTGCCTATATCCATCATCCGGCACGCCTCGATGATTGTTTCCAGCCGCGGGCGCAGATACGCATCGTCAGCCTCCCCGTGATGATTGCTCCCGGCGGGCTGTTCGGCGAGCCTGCCGATGACGGTTCGCAGCCGGGTCAAGAACTCAGGCGTTTGGGCGGCCATCACGGCGGTGTCCCTGTTTCGTCCCGCCAGCTCCAGCGTATGGGCGGCGTCCGACAATCCGGGCTCGGATATGTTGGCCAGCACCCCTTTCAGCCCGTGGGTCTGGGATGTGAAATGCTTCCAATCCTCTTCCCCGAAACCATCCTTTTTCAGCAGAGATTCCAGCACGGCCGCGCCTTTGCGGGCGTCATAGAGAAAAGACCGCGTCATGGTTCCGCTGAGGTGCGGCGTTTGCTCCGCCGGAGCAAACGCCGGCAGATCGGCGATAAACCGTTTCAGTATGGTTTCCAGTTGGGGCGGGTCGATGGGTTTTGCCACAAAGCCGTCAAAACCGTTTTCGGTGAACAGGTCAAGTTCGTCGTCGGAGTTTGCGGACAGCGCGACGATCGGAGCCGTATACCCCAGCCCGCGCATCAATTTTGTTGTTTCCAGCCCGTCCAAATCGGGCATCATATGATCCATGAATACCACGCTGTAAACCTTGCCGGCTTTGACCCGCTCCAACGCTTCATAGCCGCCGGAAACCGTTTCGACCGACAGATGATACGGCGTTAACAGGGTTTTGGCAACGTGCAGGTTTAATTCGGCGTCATCCACAACCAATACGGTTCCGGCAGTTTGTTCCATAACGGCGTCACATCCCCGCTTTTTCGAGCTTGGCGGTTAATTCGTTGATTTTATCCGCTTGCGCCCGGATTATATCAATGGTTTGCAAGTGGTTTCGGATGCGGTTGATCAGCACCGGTTCGGAGAAAGGCTTTGTGATGAAGTCCGCCGCCCCCAGCTCAATGCCGTAAGCCTCGGTGTCGGAATCGGTCAGCCCGGTGAGGAAAATAACGGGGATGGATGCCGTCCGGCTGTTTTCTTTCAAGAATTTCATGGCTTCCAGCCCGTCCATTTCCGGCATGTCAATGTCCAGCAGGATCAAATCGGGAATGACTTTTTCCAGCACCGTGAACATTTTTGCCGCGGACGACAGCGTTATCACAAGGAAATGCTTTTCCAGCACTTCTTCTACTTTGGCGAGATTGGTTACATTATCATCAACCATAAAGATCGTTTTTTTCATTCTTGTCCCTCCGTCTTAACCCAGCTTATCGTATCATATGCCAACCGTTTGTGCAAGGGGAAGTTAAACTTGAAACAAAAACACTTGCCTTTGGGTTCGTTATGGTATATAGTAGATACAGTACCCATTAAAAACCATGAGGAGGTCATCCCAACATGCCTGTTACAAATGAAATCATCTCTGGGTTGAAACAATCCAACGTGAGCAAAGACATAGATAAAACAAAACAACGGGTCAAAGAAGACTTTTTGGCGTCAAAGAACAAGCAAAAGACAGCGATTGTAGAACTGTCCGGGTTGAAGCGCACATCCATCTACCGCGTTTTCAGGGAAGGGGCGGTGAGCGCGAAAATCGTTCTTTCCATGGCGCAGATCCTCAATGTCGCCCCGAATTACTACACAGGGGAAACAGAAGAGCGGGGTTCGTTCAGCGATGAACAGCTCCAAGCCTTCCTGATTGCCAAAGGGTATCCCAAACTGGCGCATCTCGCCGCGGCTCCCCGCAAATCCCGTTCCGATGCAAAATCGGAAAAGGACGACACGGCACAACAGGACAACCTCCTGTTCTCCTCGGCGTTCTCCAACTCAGCCGAACTGGAGAAGGCTGTTTCCGAAATCGATTCGGAAGAAGCCGTTCAACTGCTGCGCGCCCTGCTGATTCGTGCGAAAGCCGGAGGGAAAGCCGCGCAGACCGCCGAGCTTGTCAAACGCTGCCTGATGATGCAGTGACAACCATCCGCGCAGACCAACTGGGGTATCGGCCGGACGACCCCAAGCAGTCCGTCCTGCCCCAAACCGCTTCCGCCTTTGAACTTATCCGCATTTCCGACGATACGGTTGTATTCGGCGGAAATGCGGATAAACCTGTGTTTTGCGAAGGGTCGGGCGAGACGGTACGCATCGCCGGCTTCTCCGATTTTACGCAGCCGGGGGAATACCGCCTCCAAGCCGGAAAAGAGGTTTCCTATCCTTTTATCATCAGCAATAACCCTTATGGAAGCCTGCGTAAAACGGTGCTGGATTTCTTCCGTCTTCAGCAATGCGGCATAAATCTAGACGCCGGGGTTTGGTCGCACCCCGCTTGCCACACCGACCTTGCCGCAGTTCTTGACAGCAGCGGCAGTAAGACCGGGGTGGTTAAAGATGTATCGGGCGGCTGGCATGACGCGGGGGACTACGGGCGTTATATCGTCCCCGCCGCCCAAACGGCTGCCCAGCTCTTGCTGGCATATGAGCTTGCGCCTCGTCCCGATCCCGATGTTTTAGACGTTGTGTGGTTTGAGCTTGAATGGATGCTGAAAATGCAGGATGAAGCGTCCGGCGGCGTGTATCACAAGGTGAGCTGCCGCGATTTTCCGCCTCTTGACCATATGCCCGAACGGGAAGACGGGGAGTTGGTTCTTTGTCCCGTTTCAGCAACCGCCACGGCGGACTTTGCCGCGACGATGGCGTTGGCGTCCCGGTTTTACCCCGGGCGGCGGAAGGTTTTGATGGAAGCGGCATCCCGGGCTTGGCAATGGTGCCTGAAACACCCTGACGCTCCGGGGTTTTGCAACCCGCCCGGCGTGAAAACCGGGGAATACGGCGACGAAAAGAGTCAGGATGAACGGTTTTGGGCGGCCTGCGCCCTTTTTGCCGCCACGGGAGACGAGACGATCCATGATTACATCAAAAAAGCCCAGCTCTCGACTGGATTGGGCTGGAAGAAGATGGGAACCTATGGCCTCGTTTCCTATCTCTGCCATGCCCGAGGCGACGCCGGGCTGGCCGGGCGGATGAAAGAGGCTTTATCCGCCGACGCGCAAAAACTGCTGAAACAGAGCAAAGCCGACCCCTACGGCATTTCGCTGGGAACAGAATACCGCTGGGGGAGCAACATGACCGTTGCCAACAACGCGATGACCCTGCTGCTGGCGGGATTGTTCGATCAAAACGCGGAATACCGCCATACCGCGCTGGAGCATATGCACTACCTGCTGGGCAAAAACGCTTTGGGTAAATGCTACATATCCGGCTTTGGTTCCAATCCGATGCAAAACCCGCACCACCGCCCGTCGGTCGCGGCAGGGAAGGCGCAGCCCGGTATGGTGTCGGGCGGCCCCAACGGCGGGATTCACGGCGACGCCATTTTACAAAAAAACTGTCAAGGACTGCCGCCGATGATGTGTTATGCAGATCACGCCGGAAGCTGCGCTTCCAACGAAGTGGCGGTTTACTGGAACTCCCCGGTGTATTTTATATTGGCGTTTCTTGACTTATAGCGCGTCATTTCGCCGCTTCCACCAATGCGGCGGCCAAGTCGGGGTAGACCCATGCCAGTGCCTGTCTGTCGAGCAGTTCAAAGGCTCCGCCGTCGTCCCAAATGATGACCGGGACGCCCAGCTTTTTCAGGCCGGACACATACATTTCCGCCCACTTCACCCGTTCGGCCTCGTTGGACTGCCCGTTTTCCATCTCCCTGTGGAGGGCACCTGTTTCGCCCATGATGACCGGGATGCCGTTTTTGGTAAAATAGGTTTCGATGATGGACAACACCTGATTCAAGTTCCATGAAACACTGCTTACACTTAAATCAAACACCGGGGAGAAATACGGAGAATCACTGGGCGCCGTTACAAACCCCCACGGTTCGTAGTAATGCAGGGAAACGATCAGCCGATCCCGCGGATCGGAGACCCGTAATGTTCCGGCTTCTATATCAATAAAGCCCGCGATCCGCCCTTCTTTGTCGTTGACGTCCATACCTACTGAAGCGTAATACGGCGTCACCATCAGGTGCCGGTCGGGGTTGACGCCGCCGCCCGCCCGAACAGTATCGATAAAATCTTGCAGAAGCTCGTTGAGGAAAGCCGACTGTTCGGCCCATGTCTCAACGGTTTGTTTTTGAAGGGTGCTTGTCATCGGTTCGTTGATGCCCTCAAAAATCAGGTATTCGTCATACTCTTGAAAACGATCAGAAATCTGCTCCCATAACCTTGTGAAACGCAGGCGCAGCTCCGCCTTTTCGTCAAGTGAGAGCGGCTCATCATCGCCGTACAGACGGAGCCAGCCGTTTTCCCAGCTGCCGCCGGTTAGGTAATCGTCGTGATGTATGTTGAGGATGCAGAACATTCCGTTATCAATTACTATATCCACAATCTCCTGCACACGGTCAAGCATCCGTTCGTCGATATGATAATCGGGGGCTGAGCCGGTGAAGATATACCATGTAACGGGAATCCTCACCGTATCGAATCCCGATTCCCGGATGAAATCGATCATCGCCCGCGTGGTGACAGGGTTTCCCCAAAGGGTTTCCTGATCCTTGGGGGATTGCAGGTTTTTCCAGGGAGCCGCCCTCCAATGCGCGTCCAGTGTGTTGCCCAGGTTCCATCCGGCCGTCATGGAGCGGACAAGCTCCATCGACGTTAAATGGCTGATGTCGGGGACGTCGCGGGGATAGGACGGTTTAGCGGGCTGTTCGGGGGTTGCTTCTCCTGTCGGGAGTTGGTTCATGGTTGGCTCTCCTTCCGGTTCCGCGCCGGGGCTGGTGTTTTCGGCCGGTGTACATGCGGTAAGCAATAATATTGCAAGCATCAGCGAAATGGTTTTGATTCTCATTTCCATCCCTCCCGCTTGCATTATAGCAAAGCAGCGGCAAAAAGACAACCGTAGTGATGAAATCCCTTTGACAGCACAGGCCGGGTTTGGTATAGTGAGACAAAGGGGGAGAGCAATATGGAGGTTCCCAAAATCGGCATCCGCCCGACGATCGACGGCCGCTGGGGCGGTGTGCGCGAAGGGCTTGAGACCCAAACCATGAACATGGCCAAAGCGGCCGCCGGACTGATCGAAGAAAACCTGCGTTACGCCGACGGGACGCCGGTTCAATGCGTCATCGCCGATTCCACCATCGGGGGCGGAGCCGAAGCCGCCGCCTGCGCGCAAAAGTTCATCAAGGAGAACGTAACGGCAACGCTGACCGTCACGCCGTGCTGGTGCTACGGCAGCGAGACGATGGATCTCTCCTCCGATACCATGAAAGCCGTTTGGGGGTTCAACGGAACCGAACGCCCCGGCGCGGTTTACCTTGCCGCCGTCCTCGCGGCGCACGCGCAGAGAGGGCTTCCGGCGTTTGGTATCTACGGGCGCGACGTTCAAGACATCGGCGATACGACCGTCCCGGAAGATGTGAAGGAGAAAATCCTCCGTTACGCCCGGGCGGCGATGGTTGTCGGGCAGATGAAAAACAAAACCTACGTCGGTCTCGGCTCGGTGTCTATGGGCATCGCCGGCTCCTTCTGCGATCCGGCCTTCTTCCAAAAATATTTAGGTATGAGAGCCGAATGGGTGGATATGACCGAAATCCTCCGCCGGATCGAACTCGGCATCTTCGACCGGGAGGAAGCCCTTAAAGCCTTAGCGTGGGCAAAGCAAAACTGCAAAGAGGGGTTCGACGTCAACACCGAAGAGAGACGGTTTACCCCCGCCCAGAAAGAGGAGCAGTGGGAGTTTGTTGTCAAAATGACGCTGGTCGTCAAGGACATCATGCTGGGCAACCCCAAGCTGGGTCAAATGGGGTTCCACGAGGAAGCTCTCGGACGCAACGCCATATTGGGCGGTTTTCAAGGCCAGCGCATGTGGACGGATTATAAACCCAACGGCGACTTCACCGAAGCCATCCTCTCTTCCACCTTCGACTGGAACGGCAAAGGCCGCCCTGTTCTTTTGGCCACCGAAAACGACGGGCTGAACGGCGTTTCGATGCTGTTCACCCACCTGCTCGACGGCGCGGCTTCCGTCTTTGCCGATGTGCGTACCTATTGGAGCCCGGCGGCGGTGGAGCGCGTCACCGGATGGAAACCCTCCGGCAAAGCGGCCGAAGGCTTCATCCATCTCATCAACTCCGGCGCGGCCGCCCTAGACGGCAGCGGCGGGGCGAAGGACGGTAACGGCAACAGTGTGATGAAACCTTGGTGGGATATGACGGAAAGGGACATTCAAAACTGCCTGCAAAAAACGCAATGGTGCCCCGCCAACAACGGCTATTTCCGCGGCGGCGGCTTTTCCAGCAAATACGAAACCGAAGGCGAAATGCCGGTCACCATGCTTCGCCTCAACCTTGTTGATGGTCTCGGCCCGGTGATGCAGATCGCCGAGGGGTATACCGTTGACTTACCCAAGAATGTCAACGACACCCTGCTCAACCGTACCGATCCGACTTGGCCGTCTACATGGTTCGCGCCCGTCCTTACCGGTTCGGGAGCCTTCACCGACGTATACAATGTCATGGCCAACTGGGGTGCCAACCACGGGGCGTTCTGCTACGGGCATAAGGGTGACGACTTGATCACCCTCTGCTCGATACTGCGCATCCCTGTTTCGATGCACAATGTCGGCGAAGAGCGCATCTTCCGTCCGCACGCATGGTCGGCTTTCGGCACAGCCTGTAAAGAGAGTGCCGATTACCGCGCCTGCGAAGCGTACGGCCCGATTTACCGATAGTCGTAATGATAGCTGTCTTAGCGATAGATATAGGCGCGTCGGGCGGGCGGCACATCCTAGGGGTTGAGCACAACGGGGAGATACAGACCCACGAAGTCTGCCGCTTTGAGAACAATGCCGTCCTGCGCGGCGGGACGCTGTGCTGGGATACCGACGCCCTGTTCAGCAACATCAAAGCCGGGATGAAACGCTGCGCCGAACTGGGAAAAATACCCGTCAGCGTCGGGATCGACACATGGGGCGTCGATTTCACCCTGCTGGACGGTCAAGGAAAGCGGCTTGGACAGACCGCCGCCTACCGCGACAAGCGCACAGAAGGCATGGACGGGAAGGTTCACGCGATCATCCCGGAAGAGGAGCATTACCGGCGCACAGGCGTCCAGCGGCAGAGCTACAATACCATATATCAGCTGATGGCGGTCAAAACGCAAACGCCGGAGCTGCTGGAGCAAGCCCAAAGACTGCTGTTCACCCCCGATTACCTTCATTACCGGCTGAGCGGCGTTAAGGCCAGCGAATTTACCATCGCCTCAACATCCGGGCTGATCAATGCCGCGCGGAAAGACTGGGACGATGAGGTTATCAACCGCTTGGGGTTTCCCCGAAAACTCTTTGGAAGCCTGTCGCAGCCCGGAACGGTTTTGGGTTCATTGACAAAGGCGGTGCGGGACGAGGTGGGATATGATTGCGCCGTCGTCCTGCCGCCGTCGCACGATACAGCCAGCGCATATGCAGCGGTGCGGGAAGAAGACCATATCATCCTCTCCAGCGGCACATGGAGCCTGATGGGAATCCAGCTGCCGGAGCCGATTCTCACCGAACAGGCGCGGCTCGCCGGATTGACCAACGAAGGCGGGGCGGACGGGAAAACACGCTTGCTCAAAAACATCATGGGGCTTTGGATGATCCAATCGATCAAGAGGGAATTGGGTCGCAGTTTTGTTAAACTGCAAAAAATGGCGAGAGAATCCGATTACGAGGGCGTGGTAGACGTCAACGATCATTGCTTCTTCGCTCCGCCGAGCATGACCGCCGCTGTGGCCGAAAAATGCGTTGAGGGCGGTTATCCGCCGCCGCGTACGGACGGCGACAGGGTGCGGTGCATTTATCGGAGCCTTGCCCGTATGTACGCGCAAACGGCCAAAGAGCTGGCGGAACTGACCGGGAAGGCATTCAAAGGGATCGTTTTGGTTGGGGGCGGGAGCAAAGACGCCCTGCTCCATGAACTGACCTCCCGGGAATGCGGGATGGATGTCAAAATCGGTCAAACCGAAGCGACAGCAATGGGCAGCATCTTCTGCCAGCTTCGCGCAATGGAGGGAAGATAGATTTTGGAAACGGTGTTGATGCCGCAGCTGGGTATATCGGAAGAAAGTGCCATCCTGACGGCGTGGCATATCAAAGAAGGCGATACAGTCAAACCCGGGGATAAGCTCTTCTCCATCGAAACAGGCAAATCGTCGTTTGACGTGGAAAGCGAGACCGAAGGGGTTGTTTTGAGACTCTTTGCAAGCGAGGGCGACGAGGTTGCGGTGAAAACCCCGGTTTGCGCGATTGGGGAAGCGGGGGAGGATGCGGGAGACCACCCCGTCCGCTTCGCGGCCATCCCTCCACGGAGGGGAATTATGGATAGTTCTTCGTCTCTTTCATTCCCCTCTGGGGAGGGGTGCTCTTGGAGGGAGCGGGGTGGTACCTCCCCCCGCGCCAAACACCTCGCCGAAAAGCTGGGCGTTGACCCGGCGCAAGCGACCCCCACCGGGGCGGAAGGCCGGGTTATTGAGCGGGACATACGAAAAATGGAAGAAACTCCCTCCGACCCTTCGGGGCACCTCCCTCGGAGAGGGAGGCAACACAACCCCCTCACAGAGGGGATTATCGGCGGGGGGGAAGGCGTGACGGTCATTCAGTCCGCCCAAACCGCCTACGCGGATAAACCCTTATCCCACATGCGCAAAACCATCGCCAAAAACATGATGGCGTCGCTGCGAAACACAGCCCAGCTCACCCACACGGCGTCGTTCGACGCGACCGATATTCTCAAATGCCGCAAGCGGTTCAAGGAAGACCCCGAAAGGAGCGGCGTCACCCTCGGCGATATGGTTCTCTTCGCCGTGACGCGGGTTCTGCCTAAGTTTCCCGCCCTCAACGCATGGCTAACAAACGATAGTCTGCGGGTTTTCGCCGATGTTAACCTTGCCGTCGCCGTGGATACCGAGCGGGGGCTGATGGTTCCCGTTGTTTTCGGCGCGTCCGTGCTGACCCTGCCTGAGCTTTCGGCGCAGGTCAAAACGCTGGCGGAGCAGTGCCGTTCCGGGTCGGTTGACCCCGGCTTGCTGAGCGGCGGGAGTTTTACGGTATCCAACCTCGGGCAATTCGGCATCGAGAGTTTTACCCCCATCCTCAACGCCCCGCAAACGGGGATACTGGGCGTTTGCGCCATCCAACAGCGGGTGAGGGAAGCCGGAACGTACCCGGCCATGACGCTTTCGCTCACCTACGACCACCGCGCCATTGACGGCGCGCCCGCCTCGCGGTTTTTACAGGCCTTGTGCGCCTATTTAGAGAAGTTTTCGGAGATGGCTTTATGATTGCAGACCT
Source organism: Oscillospiraceae bacterium (assembly GCA_009782475.1). GTDB lineage: Bacteria > Bacillota > Clostridia > Oscillospirales > UBA929 > UBA929. The sequence goes on from WRIZ01000004.1 coordinate 82,652, forward strand.
GATCATCATCGGCGGAGGCCCCGCCGGATACCATGCAGCCGAGTTGGCGGCGAAAAATGGGCTAACAACTGTTCTATTTGAAAAAAGAGCGGTCGGCGGCGTTTGCCTGAACGAAGGCTGTATCCCGTCCAAGGCATTGCTGCACACAGCCAAGCTCTACGATTACGCCAAAGGCGGCGCAGCGCCGTACGGCGTACGCTGTGACAATCCTGTCTTAGACTACGCCGCCGCCGTCAAACGCAAAGATAAGGTGGTCAAGAAGCTGGTTGCGGGCATTGAAGCGTCGCTGAAAAATGCAGGCGTCGAAATCGTCCGTGAAGCGGCGGAAATACAAGGACGGACGGAGAGCGGCTTTACCGTCAGCGATCGTCAGGCGAAGAATCTGCTCCTCTGCACCGGGTCGGAACCCGTCCTGCCGCCGATAAAGGGCATTGAGAAGGCGTTGACCAACCGGGAAATCCTCGCTTTGACCGAGGTTCCGAAAGAGCTGACCGTCCTCGGCGGCGGGGTGATCGGGCTGGAGATGGCGAGTTTATTCCATTCAGCCGGAAGCGCGGTGACGGTGGTTGAAATGACGGATAAAATCGCCGGTTCGTTCGACCGCGACATCTCGGAACTGCTGCAAAAGATATACGAGAAAAAAGGCGTTACATTCAAGCTGAACACAAAACTGGATGAAATCACAGGAACGACCCTTGTCAGCACAGGGAGGCGGCCAGCGGCCGCAGGCAATGGATTTGAAAATATTAACCTTCTCGTTGAAAACGGCGCGGTCGTTACCGACGAGACAATGCAGACCAACATCCCCGGCGTTTACGCCGCCGGGGACGTCAACGGCAAGTCGATGCTGGCGCACACCGCCTACCGCGAAGCCGAGGTGGCGGTCAACACCATCCTCGGGAAAAAGGATAAGATGGAATACAACGCCATTCCGTCGGTCATCTACACCAACCCCGAAGCGGCAAGCATCGGCGAAACGCTGGAAAGAGCCAAAGCCAAAGGCACCAACGCCGCCGAAACCAGCCTTTCCATGATGTACAGCGGGCGGTTTATGGCCGATAACGAGCGCGGCGAAGGGCTTTGCAAGCTGGTGTGGGATCGTGACCCGCAAACGGCTGCCGCCCGGCTGATCGGGGCGCATATGTTAGGCAATCCGGCCAGCGAGATTATCTCAACCCTATCGGCCGTTCTATTCCGTGAAATGACCATCGGGCAGATCAAAAAGATCGTTTTCCCCCATCCGACCGTGTCCGAAATCGTCAAGGAGGCCGTCTTCCATGCCTAAAGGCCAGTTCGTAGACCCCGCGAAATCCCGTGAGAAGGGGACGCTCTCCTTCACCGACGTTCCCCTCTGCCAATATGACGTCCCGTTCAGCGAAGCTATCAAGCGATACACAACAGATGACCTGCTGGGGATCGTTCATGACATGCAGGTCATCCGGGAGTTTGAGGGGATGCTCTATTCGGTGCGGACGACCAAGCAATACAACGGCGTGGAGTATCTCTACACCGGCCCCGCGCACCTCTATACCGGGCAGGAGGCCGCTGCCGTCGGCATGGCGTATACCCTGAACCGGGACGATATGATCTTCGGTTCCCACCGCAGTCACGGCGAAGTGCTGGCAAAGGGGTACGCCGCCATCAAGCGGCTGGACGACGAAACCCTTTACGGCATTATGAAGGAGTTTCTCAACGGCGTCCCGCTGTCGGTCGTTGAAAAACACAACAAAACGGGCAACGTCAAAGACCTCGCCTCCGATTTCCTGCTCTATGGGTTCATGGCTGAACTCTTCGGGCGGGACAACGGTTTCACACGGGGGTTTGGCAATTCGATGCACGTCTTCTTCACCCCGTTCGGCATCTACCCCAACAACGCCATTGTCGGCGGCAGCGCGGGGATTGCAACGGGCGCGGCGTTGTTCAAAAGGGTCAACCGGCAACCGGGGCTGGTCGTCTGCAACATCGGCGACGGCTCCCTCGGCTGCGGCCCGGTTTGGGAAGCGTTGAATTTCGCGGCGCAGGGGCAGTTTACAAAACTTTGGGACGAAGCCCACAGGGGCGGGCTGCCGGTCATCTTTAACATTCTGAACAACCACTACGGCATGGGCGGGCAGACCAGCGGCGAAACGATGGCGTTCGACGTCCCCGCCCGGGCCGGCGCGGGAATCTCCCCGACGCAGCTCCATGCCGAGCGGATCGACGGGTATGACGTCTTCGCCGTGATCGACGCCTTTGAGCGCAAACGCAAAATCATTGAAAACCGCGAAGGCCCCGTCCTGCTGGACACCGTGACCTACCGCTACGCCGGGCATTCGGCCACCGACGCTTCGACCTACCGTGAGAAAGAGGAAATCGAAGCGTGGCAAGCGGCCGATTCGATCAAGACCTTCAAAGAAAATCTTGGGATGCCTTCGGAGTGCGAGGTCATCGAAAACGGCGTCCGCGAACGCATCACCAAGATCATGCGCCTCGCCATTGATGAAACGGTGTCGCCGCGCGTCGACTTGTTCCAACAACCGGACGGCATCCGGCAATATATGTTTAGCAACGGAACCACCCCGCCGCCTTCCGGCGGCACCCCTCCCCCGGAGGGGAATGTCTTGATTCCCCAAGACCAAAACCCCCGGCTGCAAAAAATCAAAGCCAAATCCCGTACCGCCCACGGGGTTTCTAAACTCAAGCAATACAACATCCGCGACGCGCTGTTTGAAGCCATACTCGATAAATTCTACGCCGACCCGGTCATGATTGCCTTTGGGGAAGATAACCGCGACTGGGGCGGGGCGTTCGGTGTCTACGGCGGCGTGACTGAATCCATCCCCTATCACCGTTTTTTCAATACGCCGATCAGCGAGGGAACCATCGCCGCCGCCGCCGTGGGGTACGGCATGTGCGGCGGCCGCGCCGTGCCGGAGTTGATGTATTGCGACTTTTTAGGCCGGGCGGGCGACGAGGTGTTCAACCAGCTCTCCAAATGGCAAGCCATGAGCGCGGGAGCCCTTCAAATGCCTGTCGTCCTGCGCGTTTCGGTCGGTTCCAAATACGGTGCCCAGCACGCTCAGGACTGGACTAGCCTAGTCGCTCATATCCCGGGGTTGAAAGTGGTTTACCCCGCCACGCCGTATGACGCCAAGGGGCTGATGACTGCCGCCCTGAACGGGACAGACCCGGTTGTCTTCTTCGAGGCGCAGAAACTCTATGACACAGGCGAGTTTTTCCACGACGGCGGCGTGCCGGAAGGGGAATACGAAATCCCCCTCGGCGAGCCGGATGTCAAACGCGTCGGCACCGACGTCACCATCCTGACGGTGGGCGCGTCGCTCTATCCGGCCGTCGAAGCGGCCGATTTGCTCAAAGAAAAGTACAATCTCTCAGCCGAAATCATCGACGCGCGGAGCCTTGTGCCGTTTAACTATGCCCTGGTCGTTGAATCGGTGCGGAAGACGGGGCGGATTGTTTTGGTTTCCGACGCCTGCGAGCGCGGGGCGCATATCGGCGATATGGCGCGCAGCATCACAGAACTTTGCTTTGATTATCTCGACGCGCCGCCGGTGGTGGTGGCCGCGCCCAATGTCATCTGCCCCTGCCCCGAGCTGGAGGAATGGTATTACCCGCAAGCGAGCTGGATTTTAGACGCCATCCATCAGAAAATCCTGCCCCTGCCCGGGCATATGGTCAAAATGAACTATACCGCTGCGGAAAAAATCAGACGGGAGAAGCTGGGGATATAAAACAGTGGACAGTTGACAGTAGATAGTTGATAGTTAGGATGGGGGTTAACTGTGGAAACAACTGCTGTGCGGTTATACGGCAAAGACGATTTGCGGCTTGAAACCTTTGAACTGCCGCCCATCCGCGAGGATGAAATCTTGGCGAAGGTGGTTTGCGACAGCATCTGCATGTCCACCTACAAGGCGGCCGAACAGGGCACGGCGCATAAGCGGGTGCCGAAAGACGCGGCGCAAAACCCGGTCATCGTCGGCCACGAATTTTGCGGGGAACTGCTGGAAATCGGAGCCAAATGGCGGGAGCAGTTTACAGAAGGGCAGTGTTTCGCCATCCAGCCCGCCGTCAACGATCCGGCCAACATTTACGCCTCGCCGGGGTACAGTTTCCCGCTGATCGGCGGGGCGGCCACCCATATCATCATCCCCAACATCTTCATGGAACGCGGGTGCCTGCTGCCTTACGGCGGGGAAGCCTTTTACCACGGTTCGCTGGCCGAACCGATGAGCTGCGTTGTGGGCGGTTTTCACTGCATGTATCACTCCGAAGCGGGCAGTTATGTTCATCAAATGGGGATCAAAGAGGGCGGAAAGATGTGCCTGCTGGCCGGAGCCGGGCCGATGGGGTTGGGCGCGATCGATTACGCCTTGCACTCCGGCCGCCGTCCGTCGCTGCTGGTGGTGACCGATATAGATGAAAAACGGCTGGCACGCGCCGCCGGACTGTATCCGCCGGAACATGCTAAAGAGTGCGGCGTGGAGCTGATTTATGTAAATAATCCCAGCACCCAATCGCTTCTCGAACTATCCACTATCCACTATCCACTATCCACTGGCTTTGACGATGTCTTTGTTTATGTACCGATAGCTTCTGTCGTTGAACAGGGCGGCGCCGTCCTCGGATACGACGGCTGCCTGAACTTCTTCGCCGGGCCGACCGATTCGGAATTTTCGGCCAAATTGAACTTTTATGATTTTCACTACAGCGGCCATCATACCGCCTGTAACTCGGGCGGCAACACCGACGATATGAGGGAATCACTGGCCATGATGGCGGCGGGGCAAATCGACCCGTCCGCCATGATAACCCACATCGGCGGGCTGGACGCGGTGATCGAAACAACACTGAATCTCCCCAAAATCCCGGGCGGCAAGAAGCTGATCTATACCCACCTCTCCCTGCCGCTGACGGCCATTGAGGGGCTGTGGACGCCGGAACGGGAGAAACATCTGCTCAAAACGGGGGTGCTCGCGTGAGGCTGAAAGGGAAAGTGGCCGTTGTAACAGGCGGCGCGCAGGGGTTTGGCGCGGGCATCGCGGCCTGTCTCGCCGAAGAAGGCGCGGCGGTCGCCGTCGCCGACCTCAAAGCCGGGATCATCACCGACGTAACCAAAGAGCAGGAGGTCGAACGGCTCTGCGATACTGTTATGGAGCAATATGGGCGGCTGGATATTTTTATCGCCAACGCCGGGATTCTCAAAGCGGGCGGGCTGGAAGAAATGACCGCCGAGGATTTTGAGCTGGTTACCAAAGTCAATTATCATGCCTTCTTCCTCTGCGCCAAAGCGGCTTCGCGGGTGATGAAACAACAGCGGGAAACTCACCCCGGCAGAACCTATGACATCATCCAAATCAATAGCAAGTCGGGGCTGGAAGGCTCGAACAAAAACTTCGCCTACGCCGGAAGCAAATTCGGCGCGATCGGGCTGGTGCAGTCCTTCGCGCTCGAACTGGCGGAGTGCGGCATCAAAGTCAACGCCGTCTGCCCCGGGAACTACTACGAAGGGTCTCTGTGGGCAGACCCGGACAACGGGCTGTTCGTTCAATACCTACGGGCGGGGAAAGTCCCGGGAGCAAAAACAGCCGCCGATGTGAAGGCGTTTTACGAGGCTAAGACCCCGATCAAGCGCGGCTGTCTCCCGATCGACGCCGCCCGCGCCGTCATGTACTGTGTCGAACAGCAATATGAGACGGGACAGGCCATACCCGTGACCGGGGGGCAGGTGATGCTGCGGTGAGCGAGGTGTTCAACAACCATATCCACACGACCTATTCGTTTTCGCCGTACACCCCGGCGCAAGCGGTGCAAAAAGCGAAAGCCGCCGGTTTGGCGATGGCGGGGATCGTTGACCATGACACCGTCGCGGGCGCGCCGGAGTTTTTGGCCGAGGGCAAAAAACTAGGCCTCCCGGTGACGGTCGGCTTTGAAATGCGCGTAACCCACGCCCATACGGCGATCGGGAACCGCCGCACCAACCATCCCGACCAAACCGACTGCTCCTATTTCACCTTCCACGGCGTGCCCAGCGGGAAATTTGATGCGGTGACGGAATTTCTCAAACCGATCGCCGAGGCGCGCGGCCGCCGAAATAGAGCCATGTGCCAGCGGCTGGGGCTGGATTACGAACGCGACGTGCTGCCGCTTTCAATGTCGCACAAAGGCGGCTCGGTGACCGAGCGGCATATCCTGTTCGCTTTGGCCAAAGGCGATTACGGCGAATTGGGGAGGTTGAAAGCGGATTTTCAGGATTATATCCCCGCCGGGCGGGACGAATGCCCGGACATCGAAACCGCGCTGGCGTTCGCGTCGGCCAACGGCATCATCGCGGCTTATCCGTATTTGGGCGACGTCACGGTGAGCGTCACAGGCGATAAGAAAGCCCAAACATTTGAAGACGGGTACCTTGATGCGTTGTTCGCCATCCTGCACAAACTCGGCGTCCGCGCCGTCACCTACGCGCCCTCGCGGAATACCCGCCAACAGCTTCTGCGGCTGAGGGCGTTGTGCGAACAGTACCAAATGCTCCAAATCTGCGGGGAGGACATCAACTTCCCCAATCAGCCCTTTGTGTGCGAGGCGTTGCGCGACCCGATGTTCGCCAATCTCCGCGACACGGCGCGGATGCTGATTGAGAACGAAAAACTGTAAGGTATATTTGGATATAAAGCATTAAGAAAAGGATGGGTATATATGGATGCGGTTGTAATTGTATATATTATTCTTAGTATCGTATTGTTTATCAGCTGCGTTGGAACGCTGATCCATTTGCAAACGGTACAGAAACGCCGCGCCGCCATGTATCGGGAAACGGCGCACCGCGTGACAGGTAAAGCTGTATCCAAGAAAAACAAGCATATATGGGTGAGTATCGGGACAGGTAATGAGAATAGCGGCCCTAACGCAATCAGGTATGATCGGGAGCATTATACGAAAGTAGTTTATGAATACAGCGTCAATGGGGCTACATACAAACATAAGGTAACGTTTAAGGGTATCAATACATATCCCAAGGAGCATGTATTTTTGTATACACCCGGCAAACCTGAAAGAGTATACCTTACCTCTTCGCTACGCTACAAAAGCCGGACAAACCGAATGATGTTTGCGGCGGTGCTGGGCTTCCTTGTGATATGGGTTTCTATGGGCTGGCTGTTTGACGAGTATTTTGGCCTGTTTCAATAAGCTCCTTGCACAATGGCACCGTGACCTCTCCTCTGAAAATGCTTGAACATTTTCCGATACCATGATACAATGAACGCATTAGTCTAAGCCACACTGTAGAAATATGAGGTGGGTATATGGGTAAGTCAGGCGGCGCGCATCAAAAATCCGGGCTGCAGCGGGAGATTCTGCTTCCGGTCGGGGCATTGATCATCATCATTGTAACCATTTTGTCGGTATTGTCACTGGTGAATCTAAACCGGGCTTTGGAAAAAGAGATCAAGCATATCGAAGACGGGTTTGACAGCAATATAAAAGTTGCGGTTGAAACCATCATCAGCGCGCTGGACGCCAATCATCAAATGTACTTGGACGGATATGTCACAGAGGAAGTCGTGATGGAAACCGCGAAAAAGCTGGTGCGCGATACCCGTTACAGCAGCGCGGCCGACAAGAAAGACGACGGTTACTTTTGGGCCGATATGGCCGACGGGCTTTGCGTCGTCCACTATAATTCCGCCAACGAAGGAGCCATGCGCTGGAACGCGCAGGACAAAGAAGGCACATATTTCATTCAAAACTTCATCAAGGTTGGCAACCAAGGCGGCGATTATACGGAGTTCTATTTCGGCAAACCCGGCGATGAAGAAGGCTCCTATAAAAAAAGAGGATATACATTGAAATACCAGCCTTACGGATGGTATATCAGCACCGGAAACTATTATGACGATATAGACGTAGTGATCGAGGAGATTGAGCAGACGCGGCGTATAGATACCATCGTCATGGTAAGCGTGAGCGTCGGCGTCTCGATCATAGGCTTGATCTTTATGGCGTTCAGCATCATGCGGATCACAAGACCTGTTCAGATTCTCTCCGATCACATCCGTATGCTCTCGGTCGGCGACACATCCGGGGCGTCCGTTCCCGCAACGGTCAGGCATGACGAAATCGGCAGCTTGCAGGAACGCCTGATCAACCTCTCGCAAGCCACCAATACCCAAGCCAGCATCATGGAAGCCATCGCCCACGGCGATTACTCGCTGGCGGTCGACAAACGCTCGGACAACGACGTGATGAACCAGGCCATTCACTATATGCTCGACAAAACGAATGAAACCCTTCAGCAGATCCACATCACCGCCAGCAGGGTCACGGCGGGTTCCAAACAGGTGGCCGACGGCGCGCAGGCATTGGCGCAGGGTTCTATGGCGCAGAACAAAGCCGTTGAAAAACTCTCGGGCTCGGTTGCCGAAATCGCGAGCAAGACAAAAGACAACACTGAAATGGCGGAACGAGCCGCCAATTTGGCCAGCACCATCAAGATAAACGCCGAAAAAGGCAGCCGGCAAATGGACGAAATGATGACGGCGGCCAATGAGATCAGGGAAGCAAGCCACGGCATCAATAAGGTCATTCAGGCCATCGACAGCATCGCCTTCCAAACCAACATCCTCGCCTTAAACGCCGCGGTAGAAGCGGCGCGGGCGGGGCAGCACGGCAAAGGGTTCGCGGTCGTGGCCGAGGAAGTCCGCAGCCTCGCCTCCAAAAGCGCGGAAGCCGCAAAGGATACCGGGGAATTGATCGCCAGTTCGATCGAAAAAGCCGATTTGGGCGCGAACATCGCCGAAGAGACGGCGGCCAGCCTCGCCGAGATCGTTTCCGGGATCAATGAGAGCAATCAAATCGTCGGCGAAATCTCCAAATCCTCCGAAGACCAATCCATGCGGATCATGCAGGTTCACGCGGAAATAGACCATGTGGTGCAGGTCATCCAGCAAAACAGCGCGACCGCCCAGCAAAGCGCGGCGGCGGCGGAAGAAATGAATTCGGAATCCAACAATTTGGAAGATTTGATCGCGCAATTCAAGTTAAGGCGTTAAATGCCCGCAGGTTGACTTCGTCCCTGACGAAACCGGTTGGCTTCGTCAGGGACTTTACGATGAATACAGGAGATGAAACCATGACAAACGGAAGATTCGGCAGCTACGGGGGGCAGTATATCCCCGAAACGCTGATGAATGCCATCAAGGAACTGGAGCGGGCTTATGACCGGTGGCGCGGCGACCCGGGATTTATCAGCGAACTGAACGCCTTGCTCAAAGAATACGCCGGAAGGCCGTCGCTTCTGTATTACGCGAAGAAGATGACGGCGGATTTGGGCGGGGCGAAGGTCTATCTGAAGCGCGAAGACTTGAACCATACAGGTTCCCATAAAATCAACAATGTGCTGGGGCAGGCGTTGTTGGCGAAAAAGATGGGCAAAAAGCGCATGATCGCCGAAACCGGGGCGGGGCAGCACGGCGTGGCGACCGCCACCGCCGCAACCCTTCTCGGCATGGAATGCGAAATATTCATGGGCAAAGAGGATATGGAACGCCAGGCATTGAATGTTTACCGAATGCGGATGCTGGGCGCGAAGGTCAACTGCGTCACCTCCGGCACGGCGACGCTGAAAGACGCCGTTAACGCCACCATGCGCGAATGGGCGGGGCGGATGGAAGACACTCATTATTGCCTCGGTTCGGTTATGGGACCCCACCCCTTTCCAACCATGGTGCGGGATTTTCAAGCCGTCATCGGCCGCGAGATCAAAGAACAAATACTGCTGAAAGAAGGAAGATTGCCCGATTCGGTCATTGCCTGCGTCGGCGGGGGGAGCAACGCCATCGGCGCGTTCTATGAATTTATCGGCGACAGGGAAGTGGAACTTATCGGCTGCGAGGCCGGAGGCAGGGGCACCGGCACGCCGGATAACGCCGCCACCGTCACAAACGGCTCGGTCGGCGTCTTCCACGGCATGAAGTCCTATTTCTGTCAGGATGAATACGGGCAGATCGCGCCTGTTTATTCCATTTCGGCGGGACTTGACTATCCCGGCGTCGGCCCCGAACACGCCGACCTGTTTGATCGGAAAAGGGCGCGGTATGTGGCTGTGACCGACGACGAAGCGGTGGCCGCGTTCGACTATCTGACCCGGATGGAAGGGATCATCCCGGCCATCGAGAGCGCGCACGCCGTGGCCTACGCGATGGTGTACGCGCCCAAACTTGGTAAAGATCAAATTATCGTCGTCAATCTATCCGGGCGGGGTGACAAAGACGTGGCGGCTATCGCCCGACATAAAGGAGTGACGATCAGTGAACAGTGAACAGTTAACAACGAACAATGAGAGCCGTATAGCGCGGGCGTTTAAGGATAAAAAGGCGTTTATACCGTTTATCACAGGCGGCGACCCTGATTTAGAAACGACGGAGAAGGTGTTATATGCGCTGGCCGAAGCGGGAGCGGATATGATCGAAATCGGCATCCCCTTTTCCGACCCGGTTGCCGAAGGCCCGGTCATCGAAGCGGCCGACGAACGAGCCCTGAAAGCCGGATGCACGGTGGATAAACTCTTTGACTTGGTGATACGGGTCAGGGCAAATATGCAAATTCCCCTCTGCTTCATGTCATATTACAATCCCATATTTGCCTACGGTGTCGATAGATTCACCGGGAAGTGCAAAACCTGCGGGATCAACGGCCTGATCGTCCCCGACCTGCCGTTTGAGGAGAGGGATGAACTGTTGAACCCCTGCCGGGCGAACGGCTTAGAACTGATCTCCCTGATCGCGCCGACCTCGGAAGAACGGATCGCAACCATAGCAAAGAGTTCCAGCGGATTTCTCTATTGCGTATCATCGCTGGGCGTCACCGGGGAGCGGAGCGAATTGGGCGGCGGCGTCCGCCGCATGGTGGAACAGGCCAAAAAGGTGAGCGATATACCCTGCGCGGTAGGTTTCGGCATCTCCACACCCGAACAGGCGGGTGAAACAGCGGAGTTCGCCGACGGCGTCATCATCGGAAGCGCGTTTGTGCGCTTGATCGCGGAGCATGGGCGGGATTGCGCCGAACCGGTGCGGCAATTCGCGCAGGCAATCAGGAGGCAAGTATGATCAGAGAAGCCATTTTATCCTTATCAAAGAAGCAGGATTTGACCTACGAAACGGCGGAGGCCGTGATGCACGAGATCATGACCGGGGAAGCGACGCCCGTTCAGATGAGCGCGTACCTGACGGCGTTGAGCTTGAAAGGCGAGACAACCGATGAGATCACCGCTTCGGCTTCGGGAATGCGCGCCCATTGCGTCCGCCTCCTCCACAACGCCGACGCCCTTGAAATCGTCGGCACCGGCGGGGATCACGCCAATACCTTCAATATATCCACCGTTGCGGCCATCCTCGCCGCGGCGGCCGGCATCCCCGTGGCCAAGCACGGTAACCGGAGCGCGTCCAGCAAATGCGGTTCGGCCGACGTCTTGGAGGCGTTGGGCGTTAACATCAACATCCCGCCGGAAAAAAGCGCGGAATTGCTTCATACCATCGGGATTTGCTTCTTATTCGCCCAAAACTATCATATCGCCATGCAATATGTCGCGCCCATCCGGCGGGAGCTTGCCATCCGAACGGTGTTTAACATTTTAGGACCGCTGACAAACCCCGCGGGAGCCAAAATGGAGCTGATGGGGGTGTATGACCGCGAGCTGGTGGAGCCGCTGGCGCAAGTATTGAGCAATTTGGGCGTGCAAAACGCGATGGTCGTTCACGGCGAAGACGGGCTGGATGAAATCTCCCTTTGCGCCCCCACCTTTGTGTGCGAGGTCAAAGACGGATGGGTTCGTTCTTATACGATTACGCCGGAGCGGTTCGGGTTCAAACGCTGCGGCAACGAGGAACTGCAAGGCGGGACGCCGCTTGAAAACGCGGAGATCATCAAAAAGCTGCTAAACGGCGAAAAGAGCGCGAAAAGAGACGCCGCTGTGCTCAACGCGGCGGCGGCCATGTTTATCACAGGAAAATATAGTTCGATTGAAGAAGCCGTCAAGGTTGTCGAAGAGATCATCGACAGCGGCAAGGCCATGCGTAAATTGGAGGAATTTATCCGCCATTCAAACGAGGAGCCGTCATGAGCATACTGGATCAAATCGTCGCGTCCACAAGGAAGCGGGTCGCGCGGGATAAAGACAAAGGCGGCGTTTTTACGCCCCCACCCAACGCGGCCCCTTTCCGGTTTGAAAAAGCCCTGCGGCAACCGGGGTTTCATTTTATTTGCGAAGTCAAAAAAGCGTCGCCCTCCAAAGGCGTCATCGCCGAGGATTTTCCGTATCTCGACATAGCGCGGGACTATGAGGAAGCCGGAGCCGCCGCCATTTCTGTTTTGACCGAGCCGGACTATTTTCAAGGAAGCGACCGTTATCTCTCCGAAATCCGTGAGGTTGTCGGGCTTCCTCTGTTGCGGAAGGAGTTTATCATCGACCCGTTTCAAATTGCGCAGTCGGCTTCCCTTGGAGCCGACGCCATCCTCTTGATCTGCGCCGTCCTGACGCAGCAACAGCTTGCAGACTATATCAAGGAAGCGGACAAATTCGGTTTATCCTGCCTAGTCGAAGCCCATGATGAGAAGGAAGTGCAGCAGGCGTTGACCGCCGGGGCGCGGGTGGTCGGGGTCAATAACCGTGACTTGAAAACATTTTCGGTTGATATGAACAACAGCGTCCGCTTGCGCAAGCTGGTGCCCGACGATGTTGTTTTCGTCTCCGAGAGCGGCATCCATACAGCCGGGGATGTGGCGCTGCTGAGGCAAAACGGCGTCAACGCCGCCTTGATCGGTGAAACGCTGATGCGCGCGCCGGATAAAAAAGCCGCACTAAACGAATTATGCGGACTCCCTCAGTCACTTACGCCTAGCGTACGCTTGGCGTGTGACAGCTCCCTCGGAGAGGGAGCCAATGTATGACGAAAGTGAAAATTTGCGGGTTGAGCCGCGTGGAAGATATAATCGCCGTCAACAGCGCGAAGCCGGATTTCATCGGGTTTGTGTTCGCCCCCAGCCGCCGCCGGGTTGAACTAAAAACGGCGGCCATGCTGAAAGAGCGGCTTGACGCCCAAATCAAAGCCGTGGGCGTTTTTGTTAATGAAAAAGAAGAAATCATCGCCGATCTGTGCAGAAATGGGATCATCGATATGATCCAACTCCACGGCGACGAGGATGCCGAAACGGTCATGCGTTTGAAAGAACTATGCGGCTGCCCTGTCATCAAAGCCATCGGGGTCGGTTCCGAACTGCCTGCTCTGCCGGACGTGCCGGATTATCTGCTGTTCGATACGTTATCGGAACAACGGGGCGGCACGGGAAAAACGTTTGATTGGAGCGTGTTGAACAGGGATAGCGGCTTGCCGTACTTCTTAGCGGGCGGCCTTACCCTTGCCAATGTTACCGAAGCGATAACTCTTTTATCCCCGTATTGTGTGGATGTGAGCGGCGGTGTTGAAACGGATGGGCTTAAAGACTCGGAAAAAATAGAAGAATTTGTAATTCTAGTTAAAAATCACCCTTATGAAGCTTCGGTGCATTCCCGCTCTTGACACGCCGTAAAGCATGTGCTACACTATCGAAGCAGTCGTTGCTGTACAGTATGTGATAATGGGCCGTAGCCAAGCCGGTAAGGCACCAGACTTTGACTCTGGCATTCCGCAGGTTCGAGTCCTGCCGGCCCAGCCAAAAACCGCGCCGTGAATCGCTTGTACTGCAGGTGGTTCACGGTTTTTGCTTGTCACGATAAACTGTTTTTGTCCCTTATTTGTCCCTTACGCACCAATATTGATTTTCAACGCATTGCTCACCGCTTCACACGCCCGGGCTTGTGCCGTCTGGAACTGGTGTGCGTAGATGTTCATCGTCGTTGTCGCGCTTGAATGTCCGAGTGCCGCCTGTACCGTTTTCACGTCAAGACCCGCATTGATCAGCATGGAAGCGTTGAGATGCCGGAAGCTGTGAAGCGTGACCACCCGCAAGCCGTGTTTTGCACAGAACCTTTTGAAATAATCCTCCGGTGCGCTAGTGTGCATATACGAGCCGTTCCATGATGTAAACAGTCTGTCGGTTTCGTGCCACTTATCTCCCAGCGTGGCGGCATATACGCGTTGATGGGCGCGGTAGCGGGTGAGTAAAGCGAGGACATCAAGGGGGAGTTTCAATGTGCGTAAGCTCGTTTTTGACTTCGGTGTGTCCGTGTAATGTCCCATCAATTTTGACTGATACGCGGCTCTCCTGACCGATACGATACCACTGCTGAAATCACAGTCTTTCCATTCAAGCCCCAGCAATTCCCCGCGACGTAGCCCCAGATACGCTAAAAGTGTCATAGCAACGACGTATTGCAGATTTTCAGCGGGTTCTTCTTGAAGCAGGGTAAAAAGCTGTTGTACCTCGGGAAGTGTCAGCATTTCACGCTCTTTGCTATCGTTGCGGGGGAAGTCTACACCAGTACAGGGGTTTTTGGAAACAAGCTGAACCTTGACAGCGTAGCGGTATACCGTTGAGATTAAAGACACATAATGCTTGATCGTCTTGGTGGACTGTTTCTCACTATGCAGCTTCGACACAAGCCGTTGAATGTCGCGGGTAGCGATTTTATCAATGCGCAGATGTCCGATTTCCTTGCGGATACGCACTTCAAGCCAACGGTATGTGCGCATGGTACTGGCTTTTATCTTGATTTTTGCGTACTCGTCAAACCACTGTGTAAAGAAGGTGTCGAACTTCACCGCGCTTGACGTCGCGCCGCCCTTACACTCCTCCTCAAACAGAATCGCTTGCCGGAGGGCTTCTTTCTCCGCCTGTTTATCGCTCATTCCTTGCGGGATACGCCACGTCTTGGTGGAATCCACTTGCTTCCCCTCAACTGTATAACCGTTGGAAACTCGCAGTAGGTAGCTGTTTCCGCGCTTTTTAATACTTGCCATGATGCCGCTCTCCTTTCAATAACGGCTTGGGTATCCTGTATTGACATACTACCTCAAACCGCGCCTGACTGCAAGTAGGTTTCCAGTATTTTCTCATTGATCAGGTACTTTTTACCCGCTTTAATGCTGGGGATTGCCTTTGTCAAGACGAGCTGCCGGATGAAATGCTTGGGTAACCCGAAATACTCGGCGGCTTCGCTAATTGTAAACATACGGAACGCTGCACATATATTCATCAGAACACACCTCTTTCTTGCCGCACATCCACCAGCCGGATGCCAAGCCGATCCAATCCCAGCGATCTCTTGATGCGTATAAAGTCCCCATCATCCGATAAAGACCCGGATGTAATCAACGTGGGGATACCTTTGCTCCATATGTCATCGTAAAGCTGTTTATCAAGGCCGCACGGTGCGGAGATAAGCTGATACTCTTCAGCATCTTTCTCCAGTCGGCATAGATTGCCTTTGTGTGTCATCAGGAGAGCAGACCTGTTCCGTATTTGCCGCAATTCCTGCAATATAGCGGATTTCTGCTCCGCGTTATATCCGGTAAACGGATCAAATACCAACGTATCAATCAGCCGGTTCACGGTCTTGTGGATTCCATTGATATACCATGCCGCGGATGCGTCCATACAGACAGCGTTACGCTCTGTTGTTTTCATCTTGCTATTCTTAGCGCAGATGAACCGGAGACGGCTAAACAAGTATCTGCTTTTATCCGCAAGACTTTTCATACCGCGGCGGATCGTCTCCTCTGCACCTTTATCCTCGAACTTCAATCCCTTCATCATCTCTTGCAATTTCGATACGGATAGACCGGACAGCCTGGTTCCATACAGAAACTGCGCCGCAGAAAGGAAAGCATGGCCTTCGTCTATGATCAGCATTTGATAGTTCGGAAGGATGGGGTATTGCCCTGTACTGCGCCGTAAAGCATACGTTAACTGGTGTTTTTACTGTTGAAAATCATAATTACGGCATTGAGATCATGCGCGATTGGGGGTGGCATGGGCAACTTTTTGCAGGATTTTCCAACACATCTAAATCGTTTTTGGACACGATTGCCCTTATCATCAGAGACCCCGGCGAGGCATTCTATACATTTATAGAAAATGACCCGATTACATGGTATTTGACAGACTATAGGGCTTGGTCATATAATCTCGCTTACAGTATATGCACGGGTGACACGGATGAGATAGCGTATGCCGCCGGCGAAGTTTTAGCCTCTGGAGCAATCGCATTTGTGTTAAGCCAATTTGGGAAAGGATCAAAAGCGAAACCTGATAAAGCACCTAAATATCCTGGAAATAATCCAAATATATCTCCAGGAAAAGGCTGGGAATGGCGTGGTAGCGGAAACCCTAGCTCAGGAAATGGCAGCTGGTATAATCCTAAAACTGGAGCCTCCTTACACCCCGATTTAAGTCATGCTCTTCCTATAGGGCCACATTATGACTATATTCCATATAAAGGCGGGCCTACGTACAGATTAATGCCTGATGGAAGTTTAATACCAAAGTAATAGAAGGGAAACTAATAATGGGCAATATAATTAATAACAATCATTCAAATGATAGAAATGATTGGAGATTTAGAGGGCAAGATGAGTATTTAATGAATGTTAAATTGAAACATAGAAATTTTGATGTCTCTGTTGGAGATCATGACCACTGTGATTTTTGTTGGGAAAAGTTTAGTAGGCTTGAGGGAGATTTACACAAGGGTTATTGCACACTAGATAAATACTATTGGATTTGTGATAATTGCTTTAACGATTTTCATTGTATGTTCAACTGGATCGTTATTAAATAACCCTGATAAAGCATTTCAATTTACTCCTAATACCTACCTTGCATAGCCCTTTACCCCTCCCCATCAATAGATAACGACCAACTCTATTTACATCACGTTAACAACTAGAAACAAAGTAAAAGTTCAACCTGTTAGGGTTGGTCGTATCTATAATCTTTCTCGCTGAACGACTGGACGGGGACGACCACCTTCACCCTCGACCTGCTCGGGCGGATCGTCTCGGTCAATGACCACAACAGCAGGGTAACGGGGTATACCTATGACACGGTAGGCAACCAAACCAGCATCGCGTATCCCGACAACACAATCGTTTCCTATAGTTACGACGCCAACGGCAACCTTCTTTCTGTAACCGACGCGGACGGTTCGATCGCCTATACCCATGACCCGGCGGGGCGGGTGCAGTCGATGGCATACCCGAACGGTATCGCGGAATTGTATACCTACGACGCAGCGGGGCAGCTGCTCGAACTGACCCAAGTCAACCCGGACGGAACAAGCGAGCTGCTGAACCGCTACGCCTACGACCCTGTCGGCAATGTTGTCAGCATAGACGGGTTCGGGGCCAACAACATCAAGTTCGAGCTGTCCTCCAGCACATATAACGAGATGAACCAGCTGACGTCCAAGACGGTTCGGAACATGACGGGGAAACTGCTCAACGACATCACATATACCTACGACAAGCGCGGGAACCTGATCGAAGAGGAAGACGCGCGGGAATGGACAACGAAGACATACGAGTACGACGGGACTAACAGGATGGTGCGCGGGATCAACGGGTATGGTGACGAGAGCGAATATGTCTACAACGGGTTGGGGTTCCTTGTACAACACATAGGCACGGCATGGCGCGGGACGATCGTCACCGACTACGTCATAGACTATACCCGTATCGTAGACACCAACCTCGCCGCCTACGGCAGCGACGGCATTGACTACCGTTATACATACGGCACGGGATTAAGCAAGATCGCCGTAAACGTAACCAGCCCGACCGACACGCTGAAGCTCTACATCCAAAACGACCGCCTAGGCAGCAGTAGATTCGCCACCAACCCGGCGGGCATTCGGGCAGCTTACACATCGCTGGACGAGTGGGGCAATGTGTTCGTAAGCATGAAAGTGAAGCTCAACGGCGTAGACCTAAAGGTTCTTGACAATTTCACCAATCACGACTATGATGAGATTCTGGGGATTTACTACGCCAAGGCTCGGTTCTATGATCCCGCCGTTCAGCGTTTCCTCGCCGTTGACCCGGCGAGGGATGGGTTCAACTGGTATGCGTATGCCAACAACAACCCGGTGAAGTTCTTTGACCCCTTTGGGTTGTGTTATCACACGGCACCATATAACGAGAATTACAATTTTCTCTGCACCGTATGCGCCGGCATGAGAACGGATAACACCTTGAATGGTTGGACGCCGTATATGCGTCCTGAAGGGATGCCACCTCCTCTGTATACGCCGTATTTGCCGGGTTCGGGTTTATTTGAGCCTACATTTATGCGTCCAAGCCCGTATGATGTTTATTTTAGTCAATATGGTTGCGAGAATGAAAAGGTAAGTTTTGAGGAATTCATGATACTATTTGCAAAATCAGGATACAATCCAGATCCATATGCACGACCAGGTCAAAAAAAGCAAGGACGTGAGAAAAAAGAGAAAAAGAAAGAAAATCCTGAATGGAAGCCTCGCGGAGGTAAGAGACAGGTAACTCCGCCAAAAAAACATACACCAAGTAAAGACCATCAAAAGTATCCGCAAAAAATAGAACCTTTAATGCCTGAGCCATCAAGAGGTGATCTTGATGAGTTTGAATATAAAGGAGGAGGTACAGATATTGATTGGGGACAAATCGCTACAGATGCGGGGAAAGTTGTAGCAGGCGCAGGAGCTACATATGTTACATATAGACTAATAAGATTATTACCTTCTCTGTTTCCGCCGTTATGGCCAACAATTCCTGCTAATTTAGCAATACCATGATATGGAAGGAACTTACTAATTACGACTTAAGTGAAAGAGAGGTTAATAGATAAATATTATATCTACCGCTAGATGTTGAATCCTGAATTCTAGCGGTAGATATATACTGAGTGTTAAGGAAGGAAGCATATGCATATATGGACAAGCCATAGGTGGCAAAAATACTATGATAACATTAATTATCGTCAGGGGTTAAGATTAATCTGTGACAAGAATATAGATCCTGAAGTTAGGAGGTCTTGTAAAGAATTTTGCAAATGGCTTAGACAAGAGTATTTTTTCCCTATTAGAATTCCAGTTTATTTGAAAGAAAAAAGGGCGATTCGTGCAAATGACGGAGAATTAGTTTCAGCAACGATTTTTTTACCGTTTCAAAGAAGCGATGAACCTTATATCCGAGTGGCAGTAGGTGACTACATGGAATTATTAGGTATGTGGGGGAAGGATAACGCGTTAGGGGCTATTTTGTGTTCAATCGCGCATGAATTAACCCACTACTATCAATGGGTCAATAACATACAGCTTACCGATATAGGAAAAGAGAGGCAAGCAAAAAGGTATGCGATATTTATAATTGATGAGTATAAAGATACTCGTGACCACCCTTAATCCTTTCGTATGCTAATTGATTTTTTACTGTAACATCCTACGGATTTTATCAGCGTAGAAACGGATGAAATCCATTGAGGATGGAGTGCCTGTATCGGTAACGATATGGGCGTTGTAATGTTTCTGTAAATCTTCAATGCCAGAGGTGCTCCATGCGTTCTTGAGTGCTGTCTCTATGGCGCGAAATACGCTGCTGTAGTTGAGATTGTTGCGCTCCGCGATTTGGACGAGCACAGCACCGGAACTTGCTTTTCGTTCGGTTAAAAGAAGAAAAATAGCGTCTCGCAGATATGTATGACCCTTATATCGCCTGCGTATGCCGATTAAATCCAGTTCTGTATCGATCATCATGAAGATGCGGTTGTCACGCTCTTCAGGGGTTTCGGATGATTGGCGCATAGTTGGCTTTGACTTCCGCAGAAACAGCATTGTGTTGATGACCATTTCGGGGCTGTAATCCGATTGCCCTTTGAAATGGATATAATCTACACCGGCGTTGAGGGCTTGGTCATACACCAAATTCGGAGGGATGTGTGTCGTCACGACGAGGATCGGTCGTGGTTCCAAATATTCATCCGTGAGATCGGTCAGGAATTGTAAGCCGGAACCTTTCCCGTCAAATAAGAGTAAATCCAAAATAACACCTTCTGGATTATGTTTCTTCACCAACTGAACTCCCTCGTCACTGGAGCTAGTTGTTCCTATAAAGGTGACATCTGCTCTGCTGTTGGCGTAATCTGCAAACCTATTACGTTCTGCGACATCATCCTCTATCAACAGCAAAGTCATTGGCGCGGTGTTTTCCATATCATACCCGTCCTTCTGGTGAATCATTGCCTGTCAGTGCATATTAGAGCATTATTTTCTACTGAATTAGTGCATCTCTAAGCATTGACAAGTAGGTTATAATGATAGCAGATATTTCGACATCGTTCAAGTATTTTCGACAGAGAATGACGTTGAATATTGCCCCAATTTCGGAGGAGGCTTTATATTGTTCACAAAAATATTTCTTCGCTTTGCCGCCGCTCGGGATGCAAAGGGTGCATATGGTAAAACACTAGCGGAATGGGTTGCCGCATGCGCGGAAATAAGAAAAAAAGGCGAGAGAGTTGATCCATTGGAGTTTCCTGTTTCTGCATATATGGGGCGTAGGGTAAAGAAGTATCGGCGGGAACGCATCCGTGTAGTAAAACGGTTCAGGAAAGATTCACGGAAAGTATACGCAATACTTTGCAGTCAATACTCGCGGTATACCGCACTTTCTGTAGAGTACAACGCCATGCGGCAGGAAAATCAAGCGTATATAAGCCAAGTAGAGACTGAAGCCGCAAAGGCAACATTGGCTTATATTGAAAAAGAAAAATACTTTAATCAGGCTAACCAAACCGATACGTTGACGCCAGAGATGGGCGGCGGTAACTTACATACATTGCATGGGCAGGTTGAAAAATTAAAGGACGCGCAAGCCACACTTGAAAGAAAGCGCAGTAATGTAATTGAGGAGTGTGGTAGGAGAGAGCAGGAACATCAATTAACGATGGAATATTGCAAGCCACTTATTGCCAAGTCGTTAATGCGGTACGAGAACAGACTTATTTTATTTCGTAACACTGCCGAACTGTTGGAGTGCGGATGTGATGAGGCTTTAGCCTATTATCTATATGTAAAATGAATATACGGGAGGAAACAACCATGTTAACTGAACTCAACTCACTCAATCTTGCCAACATTCTTTTGTACAATCCGTATACAACAGATGGGATGAGGCATGATTCCAGTTTATTTTCCTTTGCAGGTATGTCAAAAGATGATCGGCTGCGTGAGTTCTACGATAAAGGAATGTACACCGATCCGTTTTTTATTTCAGACGAATGGGAAATAATAGCTAATAACTCTGAGGAATGCGATGACGAAAATGCGAAAGAAGATCGTCGTTACAAGGAAACCTACATATCTGGGCTGAGAACTCAATACAATGAGTTCGTAAATAGCTTTACCGGGAGAGATGTCACCAATTACCCTTTGTCTGAATCTATTTATATTCTTGAAGGCTCAATCGGATGCGGCAAGTCGACATTTATCAATTACCTTTTACGGCAACTTCCCAATCCTAAGTTAAATAACTTCTTTTATGATTTAGAAGAGCCTCCTCGTAGCAATATAAAATTCATGGAAAATCGTCATATTGAAAAAGACAACACACCGATAAATACATTGGTTTTAATTCTTTTAGAATGTATAGGTAATGTATTTAAAAGTGTTAACTCTCCTGATGGTTCACTGCTCAATGGAATTAGCAATATATATGACGAGTATGAAACTCAGTTTATGTCCAAAGATGAGGCTCATTTTGTATCGTTTTTTGAAAAAATTAAGGAGATAATAAGCGTTTCTGCGAAATGCTGTGACGGATTACCTAATGACATCTACAACTTATGTAAAAATATAATTATCAGCAACAAACCAAATAGTGATAATGCGAAAACAGTTGAGACGTGTAAAATCAATTTGATAGAAACTTTAACAGGTGTGTTTTAAGACTACTTGCGTGCTTATCTCAATATGACTCTAATTACAAAGATAAAAATATTCTGTTTTGCTTAGATAGCCTTGAATATTTCATTCCTCTATCAGCTTCAAATGACGACGCAATAGCTATTGGTGATTCTGATATTAAGATTGTTCTATTATCATTGGTTAATGCGGCACGTAAACTTGACGGAATTATTAAAGCACTCGGGAACCGTAATAACATAGCTATTCTTTTATCAATGCGGGATTCTACATTTGAGATTTATGATGAAATGCATCGAATAGGTGCGTTTGCTCAAAACATTCCAATCAATCCAGTTAAAATATCAGATTGGTATGATGCAAAGTCAATAGTCGCGAGTAAAATAGAATATGTTTACAATGAGGGCATTAACAAAGTGAGATTGCCTCAGCTTGATATTATTAAGCATCTTAAGGATATTCTTGAAGATAACAAAATTAATAAATCATACGGTGTTCAAACTCTTAACGCTGCTATTTGCGATAAAAGCAAGTTTGATTGGGGGTTGGATTCATTCCTGACTCAGTTTTTTAACCATTCACAACGTGCAATAATGAAACGTTTTGTCCGTAGTTTTTTACATTTGTACGAGCAAAAGGAAATGAGTATTCAGTACAACCAAGTAGAAAAAAACAGATTGGCTTTTTTCACTGAAAACATGAAGAAAGTTGCGAACTGTAAAAGGTCTATGATTCTTCTGCAAATGTGTAGAAAGTATTTGATGAGACTTTTGGTAGACTTCGAAAATAGCTATATTTATAGACGTGGGCCTGTTAATAATATTGATGATAAGGAACGGTATTTCAACAAAATTAGGAGTGTTTATACTCCGGGATCAAGCCTAAAAGAAATCGAAATCAATTCGTATGCACGTCGAGTTCTTGCTTTTTTATCAAAAGTTAATGATGATTCCGGCTTTATGTCTGTAAGTGCAGGCGAACTTATTAGGAAAGTTGTTTTTCATGATAGTTCTATACCTAACAAGCAAAATTTTCAAATCAGCAAAAAGAAGTTGGAAGCATTTGCAGATATCTTGTTCGAATTAAACTTGATAAGACGAGAGGATACAAACTGGATTGGCCTCATTTATATAAATGTACCTGATGGCAAAGCATTCAAAAAAGATCATCTTAAAACATACATAAAACAAGCTTGGGAGGATTATAAAATGGATGTCACCCAAGAAAAAGAAACCGTAACTGTAAAGTTGACACAGGCCGGAGAGTGGTTTTCAAGGTTCATGTCCGATTTTGAGTATTTTTCATGCGTGAGCGTCCCGGTGGATTCGCAAGAGTTTAGGCCGTTATTGGCAATTGACAATAATCCAGATCTCGAAAGACTATTAAACACAGTATATGATTCAGTAGAAACCTGTGTTTTATCAATAGAGTCAGCGGAGCAAAAAATACACAAGAATGATATAACATGGAATGATCCTCGGAAAAGCTATAGGGATATTACGGCTGATAATCACATCGGATATCTGCGTAATTTTCGGCATATCCTTGATCGTTCAGATTTAACTCCTCTCCAACAAGAAGTGAGAGATTCAATGAGAAAAACATTAGCTAGCATGATAAGCAGATATGAAAGATTTAAACAAATTCCTTTTTTGCAGGAATAATTTTCATAAAAGGAGCGTATAATCAATATGTGCATTGATATCAGACAGCTTATATCCGACGTGGACGTAGTTTTAAAAATACTTTTGTCTGCCACTACGATTGTTGGCGCCATCGTTACATTGGTGCTTGGAGGCCGGAAATTGCTTGAAATGATTAAAGCATATAGAGAAGGGTACCTGCATTCTGTTTTCGGGTACTACTTCAATTTGCAAACACGTTGCATGGAACTAAAGCACGAGTTAGATATGCTTCTAAATCGAGATTCGCATATATATAATTATATGGATAAAGATGACGAGGAGAAATATAACGAACCGACAGAAAGGCTCTGCGGAATAATTCGTGAAATGGCGAAAACTTTCTTGACTTTCTTAGCAAGCGAAAAATTTCAAATACCTCCTAAGGACGAGGCGGATGGGTATGAAAAGTGGATGAAGAACTACAATGAGCTTGGGAGTAGACTGTGCAAGTGCAAGCACATTGGTTTGAAAGAGCCCACCGAAGATATAGAGAGTAAAAATGAAACTACTTTTGAAGCTAGCAGAGACGCTTTTTATATAAAGCTGGATATAGCATTAAATTACTTCATTACGGAAATTCCCAATATACAGCAAAAGGTAATCAGCAAAATGCCTTCTGATTATCCGTGATTAAGGATTTTATAGAAATTGGAATAAAGATTCGGAGGTAGTCTTCTCTAATTTCGGGGGGCTTGTAAACTCCGAAGAAAAAACAGTGCTGTTCTCATTTGTGGGGTGTGTCAAAAAATTTGTGCTAATGCCTGATCAGACGAGATGCGACTTGACCCTATCAGGGAAGAAAACGCTGGCTCTATTGTTACTTTTTTATATGTATATAGCTTAATATACGGTTTGTCTCCATCATAGTCTCCATCTTCGATGCGACGTGAGGTAGTCACTTCGATCCAAATATGACGTTCTCCAATCCCTGACACTTCTACATTCCCTGCATAACTGCCATCATTTGAAGAACTATTCCTATAATCTCTTTCAAATTCGAGCTTTGCTCCCCCTCTAATCGTTGTACCAACAATAATTTCATTCTCACTTATTGTAGATATGTTTCCATCAATTCGAATTTCTCCAGGATTAGCTTCATAAAAATTTAGCTTATCTAACAGAGCACCATGAAATTCACCTTTTATATTTAAGTTTCCATAAATATAGAATGATGTCATATTATCATCTGTTGTAATACTTCTTTTATCTGCATCAATAGTAAGAGAAAAGACATCTAAAAATACATTTTCAAGCTCAATATTTTCATGTGGAAAGAATGTGTTTATGTCAGGCATATCTGGAGCATTTTTAATCCAGTTATTTTCGCCTTCAACTAATACTACTGCAGGATTATTCGTTAAATCAAGTGAAGAAAGCATATTGTCAAAGCAAATAAGCTCTTCCAATGCATAATTTCCTGTCACATCTAACAATGTTAAATCATTCATGCTGCAATCCAATATTTTTAATCTCTTATTCTTTGTTAACTCTAATTCATTCAAAAGATTAAAGTGACAGTATAGTTTCTCAAGTTCAGTAAAGTATTCAATCCCATCGAGAGTTTTAATTTCCATTGAATTGATATGCAGTTCCTCGATTAGGTCTACATCAGAAATATAGATACAATCTTCTTCAGACTTTCCTATTTTGTCTCTTATAACTTGTAGAAAAATCTTATCCTTTATGCTTTTTGTTATATCAATATCCGTAATATTTTGCGGTGAAAAATGGAAAGAATATCCATTGATTAATCCATAAGATTCCCATCCCAAAACACGATTCGTATTTATTATATTATTATAACGGCAATCAAGATACTCCAATAAACTATTTTCAGACAAGTCTATTACAGTTAGCTCATTGTTACGGCAAACCAGTTCTTTCAGCGATATAAAATATTCTATACCTTTAATACTTGATACATTAGAATTCCGAAACTCAAAGTACCAAACATCATCGACTGTACTCCTCAAAACAGGATCGGTTGGTCCTAAATCTGCAAGAAACCGTATAATCTCTAAGAATTCTGGATCAATAAAAGCATGAGTAATATCCTCATTCGGATCATACGATACTGCTGATATGTCCATGTCAAAGGGGGTAAATGCTGGTGCCTCTTTAATACGCCAGCTTGCATTAATTATATCTTCCGTTTCTTGTATTTCCAGTGTTGCCTCATTGTCTTCTAATGCCCAAGCATTAACAGAGCCAAAAATCATAATGAATACCAGCATGAGAGATAATAATCTGAATCCCTTGTTAACTTTGCGATTTGATTTCATTGTTATACTCCTTTTCATTTTAGTATTATAAGTTCTCGCTGGTTTTTCTTTTCTGAGATGCAAAATGCGATTTATCAATCCTCCCTTGCAAAACATAGGCATATGAAGCCCAAGTCGAAAATTTATGAAACCCCTCTGTCGAAACCACTTGAAAAATTGCGAAACCTCTGATAATATTATATTCGATATGTCAATGCTTAGAGATGCATTGATTCAGAAGATTATTATGCACAATCATGCACTAATCAACATTACACTGCAAAAGGATTGATATGACATGACAAAGAACAAACCGATGACACTGCTACTCATAGAAGATGACGCTACAGAACGCAATAAGTTTACAGACTGCGCCAACAATAGAACAGATATTAGCTTTATTGGAATGACAGGCTCTAGTGACGAGGGTCTTCAGTTGGTAAAGGAACATAAGCCGAAAGGTGTTATTTTAGATTTGCTCTTATATGACGGGATGGGTTCCGGCTTACAGTTCTTGACAGAACTCAAGAAAGAGTACCTTGAACCACGGCCGATCATCGTTGTGACGACGCATATCCCTCCGAATCTAGTGTACACTCAAAACACTACAAACACAGCTTCGAGTATGACAAAGAAAATCCAACCCGAAAGGAGAGGATGCCTGTGTTGACTTCGGAGCAGCCAAAACGCAGTAAAATCCGTTTCACGGAGTATTACGACCAGCAAGGGTTCTTGGACAGTTTGTATGCCGATAGTTTGAATGACAGAATATTTAATACGCTAATCCCGCTGATAACAAGCGCGGAAAACATCAAACTGGCATATCGGACTATAAAGGGCAACAAAGGAAGCAATACCCCCGGCGTTGATAACCGGACGATTAAAGACCTTGCGAAATTGAGCGAGGACGAATATGTACGGTTGATTCAGCGTCAGTTTAGTTGGTACAAGCCCCGCCCGGTAAAACGGGTGGAGATACCGAAGCCCAACGGGAAAATACGCCCGCTTGGTATTCCCACGATTGTTGACCGTATTGTTCAACAGTGTATTCTACAGGTCTTAGAGCCAATATGCGAAGCAAAGTTTTATGAGCAGTCAAACGGCTTTAGACCGAACCGAAGCGCGGAAAACGCAATAGCGCAATGCTGCCGGTTAATGCAAGTGCAAAATCTGCATTATGTGATTGATATTGACATCAAAGGGTTTTTCGATAACGTCAATCATGGCAAGCTGATTCGGCAAATGTGGGGATTAGGTATACGGGATAAAAAGTTGCTGTGCATCATTAAAGCAATGCTTGAAGCGAAAATCATTCTCCCGAACGGCGACAGTATCATTCCCGGCAAGGGAACGCCGCAGGGCGGGATACTTTCTCCACTATTATCAAATATAGTGTTAAATGAGTTGGATTGGTGGATTGCGTCCCAATGGGCAGAAATGCCTACGCATTACCCTTATAAACACCGATTTAACAAGGCAGGCTCGGAAATCAAAAGTCACACCTACCGGGCATTACGCCAAAGCAAGCTGAAAGAAATGCACATCGTAAGATACGCCGATGACTTCAAAATCTTCTGCCGTAGCCACTCGGACGCTGTTAAGACATTCAAGGCGGTAAATCTATGGCTTAACGAAAGATTAGGGCTTGAAATAAGTCCTGAAAAGTCAAAGGTTATCAACCTAAAGCAACGATATTCCGAATTTTTAGGGTTCAAGCTGAAAGTCGGCAAGAAAGGCGAAAAGTTTGCGGTACGTTCTCATATGAGCGATAAATCAATGCAAAAAGCAAAAGAAAAGATAGCTGATTGTATAACAGCGGTCAGGCACCCGGAGAATGACAAAATGCAGTTC
>WRIZ01000005.1:0-38666 GCA_009782475.1 Oscillospiraceae bacterium
TTTAGATCCGTTTGCCTTATTATACCATAAACCCCTTGAAAACACAATGCTTTCAAGGGGTTTGACAGATTTGTGACAGTTTGACTTTGTCTTCAGTCTGAAACCGGGGCGGAATGTATCCGCCCCCGGTTTATTTTATGCTTGTAAAATATTCAACCCTCCTTTATAATATACTGTACAACCCCAAACGGAGGTGCAAAGCAATGAAAATGCAGTCCGAGAAAGGCGCCCTCCACATTTCGACCGACGTGTTCACCGCTATCAGCGGCTACGCGGCAAACAACTGCTTCGGCGTCAAAGGCATGGCGTCCCGCAGCATTCAGGATGGCCTCGTCCATCTTCTGCGGCGCGAGCATTTCGCTAAGGGCGTCAAAGTAACCTACCCGTCCGGCGGGAACACGGTCGATATCGATTTGCACATCGTGGTGGAGCACGGCATCAACATCCCCGAGACATGCCGCTCGATCATGCAGGAAGTGCGTTACAATGTGGAACGGATCACCGGTGCTTCGGTCAATTCGGTCAATATCTGCATTGATTCTATTGTGGTGGAGTGATTTCTTTTGATTCTCCATATCGACGGATGCCAGTTCGCGCAGATGTTTACATCAGCCGCCGCCGCCATTGAAGCGTCGCGGCAGCCTGTGAATGAACTCAATGTCTTCCCGGTTCCCGACGGGGACACCGGGACGAATATGTCCCTGACCATGTCGGCTGCCGCGGCCGGGATCGATAAAGCCGAAACACATATAGGCGTCCTGTCCGACGCCGTGGCGCAGGGTTTATTACGCGGAGCTAGGGGCAACTCGGGCGTTATCCTATCCCTTTTATTCCGCGGGTTTTCCAAGAGCGTCCGCGACTTCTCGTCCATTACGGGGACAGGGCTTGCCGCCGCGCTGACCGAAGGCGTTGAAGCCGCCTACCGCGCCGTGATGAAGCCCGCCGAGGGAACCATCCTCACCGTTTCAAGGATGGCCGCCAAACGGGCGCAGGCCGCCGCCGCCCATGATACGTCGGTCGAGTTTGTTTTGCAGGAAGCGTTGAAAGCGGCGGAAGCCGCTTTGGAAGAAACCGTCCGTCAGAACCCGGTTTTGGCCAAAGCCGGGGTGATCGACGCGGGCGGAAAGGGTTATTGCATCATTTTAGACGGGATGCTGTGCGCCCTGCGCGGAAAACCGTTTACCGCCATGCCGACGGAGGGCGGACGGCGCGAGAGTGCGGATTTTTCCGAATATTCGGACGAAGACATCCGCTTTACCTACTGCACGGAATTTATCGTTAACCGTGAGAACGACCGCGATACCCGCACCCTCAGCGCGTTTTTGGGTTCGGTCGGCGACAGCTTGGTTTTGGTGGACGACGAAACGATCATCAAAGTCCATGTCCACACCAACAATCCAGGTTCGGTGCTGGAGGAAGCCTTGGCTTACGGGCAGCTGACCGCCATCAAAATCGAGAATATGCGCGAGCAGCACTCCCAGCAGATCATCGAAAACCCGCCCGAGGAGAAACCGGCAAGAAAAATTGCCGCGCCCGCCCGAAACTTCGGGTTTGTGGCTGTTTGCTCGGGCGAGGGGATGGCGGGCGTCTTCAAAGACCTCGGGGCGGACAACATCGTCTCGGGCGGGCAGTCCATGAACCCGTCCACCGACGACATTTTGCACGCGATCGACGCGACGCCGAGCGAGATCGTCTTTGTTTTGCCCAACAACAAAAACATCATCATGGCCGCCGAGCAATGCGTCCCCCTATCCGAAAAGCAAATCGTGGTGCTGCCCACCCGCTCCGTCCCGCAGGGCATGAGCGCCATGCTGGTTTTCGACCCGACGCTGGACGCCGAACAAAACCGCGAAGGGATGCTGGCCGCCATCAGCGGCGTTACCACCGGCTCGGTCACCTATGCCGCGCGCGATTCCGAATACGACGGCCAATCCATCAGCCAGGGCGACCATATGGCTCTTCTCAACGACCGTTTGATCTATACCCACAGCGACGCCGATTTTGTGCATACCCGCCTAGCCGACGAGATTGCCAAGACCTCCCCCTCGTTTATCACCGTCTTTTACGGCGAAGGCGTTGACCCCGGGACAGCCAAAGAAATGGCCGAACGTCTCCGCCGCCGCTGCGCCGACGCGGAAATCAATTTGGTTGACGGCGGCCAGCCGGTGTACAGTTATCTGATCTCGGCGGAGTGAGGGTTGTAACGATATAATTATACAAACCCAGCGTAATCCTGCCGTCCGTGAACCACCCGCATTACCGTGACGGATTTCGCGCTGCTGTCCACCGTGTATAAGGCTATGTAATGATTCACCACCATTTTGCGATAACCCCGCTGTCTCAGCATTTCATCCTGACATATCGGACAGGATTCGGGAAAATCCTGTAACCTCATAAAAGACTGCTCCATTTTAAGCATGAGGTTATGCGCCGCTGCAGGAGCCGCTAACTCAAAGGAAATATAATTGTATATGCTATCCAAATCTATCGCCGCGCGCGGCATGATCTTCAGTTTATATGTCTCCATAACCGTATTTTTCTCTCAAAGACCGGAAAACGGCTTCACCGTCCAAAGGTTCTATTCCAGCCGCAAGGTCGGCCTCTGATTCGCCTAGCTTACGGTATAGATCCGCCATCGCCTGACTGCGCTCGTATGTTTCCATGCTCATGACAACGAGGTCTCCGTACCCGTTTTTCGTAATGAAAACGGGCTCTTTTATATTGTGGCATAATTCGGAGATTTCCGTTGTGTTTCGGAGTTCGCTGATCGGTTTGATGTTTGGCATAAAAATCACCCTTGTCAATATTATGGCTTAATTATAGCAATATATTGCCGACTTGTCAAACAATCATAATATCGGCATCACCAACCCCACCGAACCGCCCAGCAGCTCCGCATCCCTTTCGCTGTGCGTCACCAATATGACCGTCCGCCCCTGCAAATGTTTACGGATGCAGGCGGCGGCGGTCTCTTTTATGGCGTCGTCCAGCCCCGTGAAGGGCTCATCCATGACAATCAGTTCACTGGGCGCGGCTAAGGCGCGCAGGACGGCGACCCGCCGCTTCATGCCTCCCGAAAGTTCGTAAACCGGGGTTTTCTCGGCTCCAGGCAGGCCGATTTCCTCAAATAACTCCCGCAGGCTGTTTTTATCGCGCATTTGCGGGGCGGCAAGGCGGACATTCGACCCCGCCCCCAGCCGTTCGCTCAAACGGTCTTCCTGAAAGACCGCGCTCAGCGCGTTGGCGTCGATCCCGCCGACCGTCCCCGCGTCGGGTTTCAACAGCCCGAGCATAATCTGCAAAAGGGTCGTCTTGCCGCAGCCGGACGGCCCCATGACGGCGTGGACTTTGCCTCTCTCAAAGGTATGCGAGAGGTTTTCCAGCACACGTTTTTCCCCGAAGGATTTACATAATTTATTCAATATTACATCTGACATTGAAATGTCCTTTCATGTCAAGCCTCCCAACGCCCGGCGGGTGGTCAGCTAAAGTGAATTTAGCTTCCCTGCCGGGCTGCTCGGCTCTTCTACAACCTTTCGATCGCGCGCGCGCCGCGTTTGATGAGCGTGAGGATGAGCTTTTCCAGCATAAAACTAAGGAACATAACCGCCATCGTCCACGCGAACAGGCTGCGCATATCGAGATAGTTTTTGGCGACATACAGCTCCGAACCGATCGAACCGTTGGCAAGGCCGATCACCTCGGCGGCGACGCCCGATTTCCATGCGATACCCACCCCGACACCAACCGAAGAGATCAGGTAGGGCAGGCTTTGCGGGATATAGATAGCCCGGACGCGCCGCGGTTTTGTGACGCAGAAAACCTGCGCCATGTCGAGCAGTTTGGAGTCGGTGTTGCGCAGCCCTTCCAAAACGGTGTCATAGACAATGGGCAGCGTCATCATAAAGGAGATCACCAGCGACAGGCTCCGTGAGCCAAACAGGAAAATACACAAGATGGCGTATGACGCCACCGGAACCGACTTGGCCGCGCCGGTCAGCGGGGCGAGCAGGGCGGAAACGATCTTGGAACGGTAAGACGCCGCCGCCAGCAGGACGCCCGACACAAGCGCAAGCATGAACCCTCCCATGATGCGCGCCAGGGAAAACCCGGCCGTCTTCCAAAAAGCCGGAGTCCCCGCCATTTCAAACAGGCGGGACGCGGCCGCAAGCGGGGATACCAACAGGATCTCCGACCCCACAAGAAGACTGCCGAAATGCCACAACGCCAGCCAAAAAAGGGCGGCAAGGGCATACGCCGCGCGGCGGCTACCGAACATGATAGAAATCATCTCCCGGCAGCGCGCCGCCCACCGACTTGGGATCACTCTCATATAAAACATTCAGATAGGCTTCGAGCATTTGCTTCATCTCCGCTCCCCCGATATAGGTGACATTGCATTTCGGGATGGCGCGTTCGGCTACATCCGCCTGGGCTATGCCGTGTTTTTCCACCAGCGGGGCGGCTTCGGCGGGGTTTTCATTGACCCAGCTGACCGATTTTTTATATTGTTCGATAATGTAGGCCACATCATCCGGGTTGACTTCCAAAAACTCCGCGCGGGCTACGAACACGCCGATGACCAGTGTGCCGGATGAACCGAGCTTTTCCCATTCGGCGGTAAGGTCGAGGACTTCACGCAGCCCCTCCACATTGTCCATCGCCGTGGTGGCAAACGGCTGGGGCAGCATGGCAACGCCGCCGTTCTGCTTGAGATAGGCGACCGCTTCGGCCGGTTCACTCTTAAATTCCAGCGTCAGGTCTTTATCAGGGTCAATGCCGTTTTCTTTCAGGATGTGGCGCAGGGTGATCTCCGCCGGCGTGCTTTTGCCTGTCGCCACGATGGTTTTGCCGCGCAGGTTTTGAATGGTTTGTATCTCGTTTCCTGTTTCCAATATATAGGTCAGCCCCAGCGTATTGATCGCAATGACACAGACGCCGCCGTTGGTGCTGTTGTAAAGCGCGGCGGCCTGATTGGCCGGGATGGCCGCCATATCAAGCTCCCCCCGCACCAGCAGCGGAACGATTTCGGCGGGCGCAACGATCTCAAAATTCACGTTTGACGCCGCTTCTTCTATAAAACCCACAAGCCCGATGGTGGTCGCGCCCTTCATCGCGCCAATGCGGACGGAACCCTTCGGCCCGGACGGGGAGGAAGCACACGCGCATAATATGAAGACAAGCAGAATAGAGGTAAAGCAGAGCCGTCTCATGTGAAAACCACCTTTCTCCGGCATTATAGCATGTCAAGCGCGCGGCGGGCAAGTAATTTGCCCTGACCATACAAGATAACCGTCTTTTACTCCCCCTCCCCCCTAAATAAAACCTGTTGACATTTTGTTAAGAATGTATTAAAATAAAGTCACCTGATAGGAAAGGTATTGGCAAAGTGCTGAATTTAAGGCGGTTGCCCTGTCAAATAATTACAATTATCGTTTATCTTTTTTGTATTTCGGGATGTGATCCTTCTGTGTCTGCCGAGCCCTCCGTTTCACCTGAAGCTCCGCCTGTTCCGTCTGCGACGATGCCCGGTCTCCCCGCTCTTCCCGTTGTAACGGCCGGCCCTATCGATTGCCCGGCGGAAGACGCCGGATTGACCGGCGGGACGCGCCTCGCAAACGGCTGGATCGAGGGTTTTGAGAACGACGGGGATATGTGCGTCTTCACGTTGGAAATCCCGCAAAGCGGGTTTTATGATTTACTCTTTACGGCCAGTTCGATCGGCGGATATAAGGAAAACCATGTGCTGGTCAACGGTGAGAACCTCGGCGTGATCATCACCGACAGCGAAACCTTTGCCCAGTGCGGCTTTCCCCGCGTATATATGGATGAAGGCGAAAACACCGTCGGGCTGCTGAAATACTGGGGCTGGATACGGTTGGAATCGCTGACCGTCACACCGTCGGCCGCGCCCGACCCCGCCCTGTACGACATATCCGCCAAATTGTCAAACCCCCATGCCAATGAGAGCGCGAAACGGCTGATGAGCTACCTCGCCGACAGCTACGGCTCATTGATTTTGGCGGGGCAATACAGCGAAAAAGGGCTTTTCGGCTCGGAAAGCCAAGCCATATATACAGAAACCGGTCAATATCCGGCCGTTATCGGGCTAGATTTGATAGATTATACCCCCTCCCGTGTCCAAAGAGGTGCCAAAACCGACGCTGTGGAGCGCGCCGTCGAGGCTTGGGAGAACGGAGCCATCGTCACTTTCTGCTGGCATTGGAACGCGCCGGAGCCCTATCTCGTTGACGAAGGCGACTGGCTTTGGTGGCGGGGATTCTACACACAAGCGGTCAAAGATTTCGACCTCGCCGCCGTCACGGACGGCAGGGACGCCGAAGGATATGCCCTGTTGGTGCGCGACATCGACGCCATCGCGGAGCAGTTGAAACGTTTGCAAGACGCGGGTGTTCCGGTTTTATGGAGGCCGCTGCACGAAGCAAGCGGCGGCTGGTTTTGGTGGGGCGCGTCGGGCGGGGACGCCTACATACAATTATGGAACCTCCTCTATCAGCGGCTGACGTTTGAGCATGGGCTGAACAACCTCATTTGGGTTTGGAACGGACAGTCGGCGGATTGGTATCCCGGCGGGGAAACGGTCGATATGGTCGGCGAGGACATCTATCCGGGCGAAAAAGTCTATACATCGCAGGCCGCGAAATTCTTTGCCGTACAGTACGATAAAATGCTGGTTTTAAGCGAATCGGGCTTCCTGCCCGACCCGGACATATGTGTGCGCGACGGCGCGATGTGGGGTTTTGTTGCCCCGTGGACGGGCGAGTTTATCAGCGAGAGAATGATCGAGCGGGAAATGCTCCTGCATTTTTACAACCATGAACGGGTGGTCACCCTGGAGCGGCTGCCTGATTTACACACATACCCGATGCGGGATTGAAGTGAGGAGGGCTTTTTCTGATGTTCAAAAAGCGGGGGTTTCAACGGACGGCGGCTGTATTTACGGCACTTGTCCTGTTTTTGTCCCTCCCTGTGCTGGGGTATACGGCGGGAGAACTGTCGCTCGACGATTTCCAGGACATACTGGAAGGGTATTCGATCGACCCGTCGATCCCCCGATACAGGGATTATCTCGCGCAAAACCCGGCCAACCGGCCGGGCGGCACCCATACATACAGCGCGGCTGATTATGTGCGCTATGAGGAAAGCGGCGTGGAAGCCGTTCCGAAAATCCTCGACATAGACGGTGTGAGCGGGAGTGTTCTGACCGCCGAAGACGGGCTGATCGAGTTTGAACTGGCCGTCCCGGAAGACGGGCTGTACGACCTTTCCATCCTGTATTACCCCATCGAGGGCAAGAACTCTACCATCCAAAGGAGCGTCTTCCTGAACGGGAAGATGCCTTTCCGCGAGTTTTCCACCGTTGAGTTCCAGCGCGTTTGGAGCAACAATATCGCCCTCGAGGCCGCCGCGGCCGGCAGCCTGATCCCTGTTTGGAGGAAAGACAATCAGGGCAACGATCTCAAACCCACCATGGAAGAGACCCCTCAGTGGATGGAAAGCTACTTTTATGACAGCGACGGCTATATAACCGGCCGCCTGTCGCTCTACCTCGAAAAAGGCAGCAACATCATCACCCTCCTCTCCTTGCGCGAGCCTATGCTCATCCACAGCCTCATTCTGAGCAACGAGCCGCATCCCGCGCCGTATGCCGAAGTGCTGGCCGGGTGGAAACAGGCGGGGGCAAAAGAGGCGACCCAAACCATCACCATTCAGGCGCAGAACGCCTCCCGCACCTCTTCGCAGATGCTCTATCCGCGGCAGGATCAGTCTTCGCCGTCGGTAGAACCGGCCAGCCCCAAACTGCTGCTCAACAACTCCATCGGCGGATACGGCTGGCGGACGTCGGGTCAATGGATCGAATGGGATTTTTACGCGCCCGAAGATGGGCTTTACGAGCTTTCGGCGCATGTTTTGCAAAACTATTCCAAAGGGATTTTTATGTCCCGCAAGATCAGCATTGACGGCGCGGTTCCTTTCCTGGAGTTTGAGGATTAC
This sequence comes from Oscillospiraceae bacterium, assembly GCA_009782475.1. Classification (GTDB taxonomy): domain Bacteria; phylum Bacillota; class Clostridia; order Oscillospirales; family UBA929; genus UBA929. Next base: position 8,017 of record WRIZ01000005.1, read on the forward strand.
GGGTTTAACCACCGATCGTCTTACCGTATGGAAACCCTGGCCAACACCGACAAAGAGGCCTACAAGATATACCTCGGCGAAGGGATGCACACCCTGCGCATGGAAGCCGTTTTGGGCGACCTCGGCGAGGCGATCGGCACGGTGCGCGAGGCCGTTTTCGGCCTGAACGCCATATACCGCAAAGTCATTCGCCTGACCGGCGTCAAACCGGACAAAGACCGCGACTATCAAATCGGATACAGCCTGCCTGAGTTGGCGGGCGAAATGGAAATCGTGCGCGACCAGCTCCAATGGGCGTTGGATAAACTGGAGAGCACGGCGGGGCGGCGGAGCGACCGCGAACGGGTGATCAAGACTATGGTTACCAACCTCAACGAGCTGATCAGGGACGGCGAACGGTTCCCCAAGCAGGTCAAAGCCTTCCGCGAAAATGTACGCGCCTGCGGCACATGGCTGACACAAGCCATCGAGCAGCCGCTCCAGCTCGATATGATCATCTTCCATCCCGAAGGCCAAACCCCCAAAGCCAAGAAAAGCTCGGTCTTCTCCAAAATAGGCTTTGAGTTCCAGCGGCTTTTCTATTCCTTTATCATCGACTACAACCAAATCGGCAATGTCAGCAGCAACGCCGACTCCGACACCATCACCCTTTGGATCGGCACGGGGCGTGACCAGGCCAACGTCATCAAATCCCTGATCGACGAGACATTCACGTCGGAAAAAGACATCAATGTCAACGTCATGCTGGTGGATATGGGGACGCTGATGCAGGCGACGCTGGCGGGGCAGGGCCCCGACGTCGCCATTCAGGTGGGCATGGACTTGCCGATGAACTTCGGATTGCGGAACGCCGTTTACAATTTGGCGCAGTTTGACGATTTGGACGAAACGCTGCAATGGTTCCGCCCCAGCATCATGGAATCGTATACTTACGACGGCAGGGTGTACGCGCTGCCGGAAACGCAGACCTTCCCGATGATGTTCTACCGTAAGGACATCCTCAAAGAAATCGGACTCAAGCTCCCCAACACATGGGACGAAATGAGAGTCGCGATGGCCATCCTTGCCAACAACCAAATGGAGCTGGGGATGCTGCCCACCGAACCGATCTATTCCATGCTGCTTTACCAAAACGGCGGAGATTACTATAACGAGGACGCCACCCGCTCCGCTTTGGACAGCGACGCGGGGTACCGGGCGTTCAAAATGTTTACCGAATTTTACACAGAGTATAAACTCGACAAAGACACCAGCGTTGAGGAGCGGTTCCGCACAGGCGAAACGCCTCTGATCATCAACGATTTCGCTTTCTATAACGTCCTTCAAATCTCGGCTCCCGACATCAAGGGGCTTTGGGGCTTTACCCCCGTGCCGGCTATAGTGATGGAAGACGGGACGCTGAACAGGTCTGTGGGGAGTTACGGTTCATCCGCCATCATTATGAACGCCACAAAGCTGCCGGATCAATCGTGGGAGTTCCTCAAATGGTGGACGTCGGCGCAAACCCAAACCCTGTTCGGACGGGAAATGGAGAGCCTGATGGGCGCGGCGGCGCGTGTGCCGACGGCCAACATCGAGGCCTTTAACCAGCTCCCCTGGCCCATTGCCGACTACAATGCCCTGAGTAAGCAATATGAAACGGTGCGCGGCATCCCGCAGGTGCCGGGCGGCTACTTCAGTTTCCGCAACATCAACAACGCGTTTTACGCGGTTGTCACAGGCCGGTCGGCCATCGGCGCGAAAGAGGACGTCTTTGAGTTCCCGCGCGAAGCCCTGACCGATAAAGTCATCCTGATCAACGACGAAATCGACTTCAAGCGCAAGGAATTCGGGATGCCGCTATACAGCGACAGGGAAGGGGGCTAGACGATGGTAACGCCGAAGAAAGCCCAGGATAAGCCGTCGCTCGGTTCGGTGATGGCCAAGAATAAGATTTCCTATCTGATGATGGCTCCTTATTTCCTTGTCTTCGCTACCTTCACCATGCTGCCCGTTGTTGCCTCGATGTTCATCTCCCTCACCTATTTCAATATGCTGGAGATGCCGCAATGGATCGGCTGGTCGAACTACCTCAAACTGCTGCTCGAAGACGACATTTTTATGATCTCTCTGAAAAACACCCTGCTCTTCGCCGTAATCACCGGCCCGATCAGCTATATCCTCTGCCTGCTCTTCGCTTGGATCATCAACGAGTTCAAAGGGAAGATGCGCGCTTTCCTCACCTTGATCTTTTACGCGCCGTCTATTTCCGGGCAGGCTTTCTTCGTTTGGAACATCATCCTCACCGGCGACCGCTACGGTTACCTCAACGCCTTCCTCATGGACAACGACTTTATTCAGGAGCCTATCCTTTGGATGAAAACAGCCAAATACATCATGCCTGTCCTCATCGTGGTGCAGCTTTGGCTCTCTTTGGGGACGGGGTTCTTAGCCTTTATAGCGGGATTGCAGACCATCGACAAATCCCTGTATGAGGCGGCGGCGATCGACGGGATCAAAAACCGATGGCAGGAATTGTGGTATGTCACCCTTCCGGCCATGAAACCGCAGCTCATGTTCGGCGCCGTTATGCAGATCACCGCCTCATTCGCCATAGCGGATATATCACTCCAGCTTGCGGGCAATCCATCGGTGGGATATGCGGGGGCCACCGTTGTTACCCACCTTCAGGACTACGGAACCATCCGCTTTGAGATGGGTTACTCCTCGGCCATCGCAACGGTGCTCTTCCTGATGATGGTGGGAACCAACAAGCTGGTGCAGAGACTATTGAGAAAGGTTGGTGATTGAGGTTGATCAAGGTCAAAAGCTCCGACGGGCCGATTGTTGTCAAGGAGACCTTTTTCCAGCGTCATTTCCGCAAGGAAAAGAAGCTCAACCGTTCGCGCGCGGGAAACACCCTCCTCTTTGTCTTTATGGCGTTATGCGGCGTATTCATGGCCATGCCGCTGGTGATGATGGTCAACAACGCCATCAAACCGCTGGATGAAATCTTCCAGTTCCCGCCGAGGATTTTTGTGCGCAACCCTACCTTTGAGAACTTTACCGACCTCTTCGTCTCCATGAGCGAAACATGGGTGCCGTTTTCGCGGTATGTCTTCAACACCGTCTTTATCATGGGCTTTTCGGTGACGGGGCATGTCCTGATCGCGTCGATGGCGGCCTATCCGCTGGCAAAGCATAAATTCCCCGGGAAAAAGCTCCTCTTTACCTTGGTTATCCTCTCCCTGATGTTCACATGGCAGGTCACCCAAGTCCCCAACTATGTCATCGTCTCTTATTTGGGCATCAACAACACCTACTGGGCATTGATCATACCCGCCTGGGGCTACGGGCTGGGGCTTTACCTGATGAAACAGTTTATGGAGCAGATTCCCGATTCTTTAGTTGAATCCGCCCGGATCGACGGCGCGGGCGAAGTCCGCACCTTTTGGACCATCATCATGCCCAACGTCAAGCCGGCCTGGCTGACGCTGGCCATCTTCCAGTTCCAAACCATGTGGGCCAACACAGGCTACACCTTTATCCGCAGCGAAGAGCTCAAACCGCTGCAAGCCGCCATGAATCAGATTGCCGCGGGCGGCGCGCAGCGTACGGGGCAGGCGATGGCGGTCATCTTTATCCTTGCCGCCATTCCGATCACCTTCTTTTTGATTTGCCAATCGAGCATTTTGGAAACCATGACAACGTCCGGTATGAAAGAGTAAAGGGGGACTTCCTTAATGAGACGTTTGCTCAAACAGGCTGCTTTGGCGACTGCGCTTGTGATTGCCCTTTCCTGCGCCGTGCCCGCGCTGGCCGTATCCGACATCCCGTATGATTCCTACATTTACAATTATCGCGGTTACATCGAATTCACACCCGCGCCGTATGTGCCCGACGGGTCGGTATCCGGCCGGACACTCGGGATCGGCGATTTTGTCAGCCCGCAGGATGTTTGCGTGGCACCGAACGGCTTGATCTATGTTGCCGATACCGAATACGAAACATCGGTCATCGAAATAACCGGCGACGGCGAAGAGCGCAAAATCACCGGCACCGGCCGCATTGTCGTCATCAGCGAGGACATGACCCGCCCGGTCATGGAGATCCATTCCTTCCTCAACGACGGTCAGATAGATACCTTTAAGAAGCCTTGCGGCGTTACGGTATCGGATCGCAACCTGCTCTATATCGCCGACAGGGACAACAACCGCATCGTCATCCTGAACGAGGAGAGGACGGAAGCCGTGCAGATCGTTGAAAACCCCACAAGCGAAATGCTTCCCGAAGGCTATGTCTTCTTCCCGGAGAAGGTTGAAGTGGATTATGCCGAGCGCGTTTATGTCACCGCGAAGTATATGCACCAGGGCATCATGGTTTTTGCTTCCGAAGGCGACTTTATGAGCTTTTTCGGAACCATCAGCGTAACGACCTCCTTCTGGCAGCGTCTTTGGCGGCGTTTTTCCACAAAAGCGCAGCGTGACAGAGGAAACCTCTTCATCGCAACCGAGTTTACCGGCATCGACGTAGACCCGGCGGGTTTTGTTTACGCCTCCTGTATCGACCCGGCCGGTGAACAGGCGGCCTTCCGTCTCAATCCCAAAGGCGAGGACGTCATCAAAAAAGGTGAAAACGGCAATGTGGGCGGCGACCTTGACAAATACCCTTACGGGCCGTACGCGGGCGCGTCTTACATCGTTGACATCATCATCCGGGACAAGGGCATTTTCTCCATCCTCGATTCGCAGCGCGGGCGCATCTTTACCTACGACAGCGAGGGCAATATGCTTTATACCTTCGGCGGCCTCGGGGTGCAGACCGGGACGTTCAAGGCTCCCTGCGCGATGGCCGTTTTGGGAGACCGCATCCTAGTGCTGGACGCCGACCGGCGGGAACTGATGGTGTTTTCCGAAACAGACTACGGGCGGCTGATCAACGAAGCCGTCGGGCTCCGCTATGACGGCAACGAAAAACTGGCGGTCGCGCTTTGGGAACAAGTCCTTGTCTTGAATGAGAATTTGGAGCTGGCCAATGTCGGCATCGGCAAGGCTTATTTGACCGAGGGAAACAACAAAGAAGCCATGAAGCATCTGAAACTGGGCATGAACCGGACTTACTATTCGATTGCTTTCAAACGGTACCGCAACGACCTGCTCAAGCAGAATTTGGGCTATATCCTCACCGCGGCGATTGCTCTGTCTTTGGGGCTTTACGTTTGGAGAACGGTCAAACATAAAGGGGAAGGGAAAGGGGATTTGCTCGCCGATGATTAAGCAATATTTCACGCAGGATAGGCTGTATTATTTCAAGAAAACCCTGTCCAGCCCTTCCGATTGCTTTTATGAGATACGGTACAGGGAACAAGGCAGTGTGCCGCTCGCGCTGATCACCGTCTTCATCTTCAGCGTGTGCTACACCATGGACAAGATTTTTGCCGGCTTTATCGTCAACACGGTAGACCCGCGCGATGTTAACGGGCTGTTTGACTTTGCGGCGATTTTCCTCATTGTCTTCCTTTTTTCCATCGGTAATTGGTCGATCACCTGCCTGATGGGAGGCGAAGGCCGGTTTAAGGACATCCTGACGGTCACGGGATATTCCCTGATTCCTTTGATCATCACATTTATCCCCGCCATCATCATATCCAACGGGCTTGCGGCCAATGAGGACGTCTTCTACTTCATCATCCTCGGATTCGGCTTGGTTTGGACGGCCGTTCTCATCCTGATCGGGATCATGACGGTTCACAATTACACCCTCGTCAAAACATTCGCAACCCTGTTTCTCACATTTTTAGCCATGTTTCTCATCATTTTCTTAGCATTGCTTCTCTTTGACCTTCTCAATCAAGTCATCATCTTTTTTGAAAATATCTACATCGAGCTGGTAGCTAGAGGATAAGGGGGAAACACCGGATGAAAGTAGGGACGAAATGGCTGCTCAGGATACTGGGCGTTGCCGTGCTGATATTTGGGCTTTATCAGGGGTATCTCCACGTCCATTACCGCATGTACAGCGGCTATACGCAATACATGGATCAAGAGCGCGGCCTGCAATATGAAGAGGGAAGACCCTTTCAGGCGAAATCGGGCGGCGGCAATGTCCCTGATATGGTTTTGGTCGATGAAAACGCGTTTTTGGAAATGTATACCGACGTGAAATCCACCAACGTCGCCATCTATGACAAGCGGACAGGGCATATCACATACGCCATCCCGCCGCATGTGGACGAAGGCCCTGAGAATACCTTCAACAAGAATATCATCAAATCCCCGATTTTTATCGAGTATTTTAACGTGCGCCGCAAAGCCGGCCGCTTCGGCGCGTATGATTCGGCCATTCAATATGAAGATCAGGTGAAGGTTGAAAGCATCAACGGCGGTATCCGATATATCTACACGTTGGGCGACCTGACCATAAAGACGGACATCGTCCCCCTCTACCTCAGCCATGTCCGGCTGGAGGAACTGGCGGGGCAAATCGAGAACGAGAGAAACCGCAACTTCTTCGAGACGTCTTATGAACCCCTCGAAAACGATCCCAATATCATGGCTCTCCGTGAAGGTTCCAAAGGGTACGCCAACATTCAGCGGCTGAAGGGTTACCTTGTGGAGATCGGGTATACCGAAGAAAACTATTTGGAAGACTCGCTGGCGTCGGGCGTTGAAGACGCCGTAAAGCTCAGTTTTGAAGTCCCGCTGGAATATCGGCTGGACGGGGACAGCGTGCTGATCAGCGTGCCCACCAATAAAATTGTCGAGAACGGCGGCGCGAAAATCGACAAGATTCATTTCCCGCGTTTCCTTGGGGCGGCGGGAACAGACGATGACGGCTATTTCTTTGTCCCCGACGGTTCGGGTTCCCTCATTCATTTCAACAACGGCAAAACGGTGTCTGAGGATTACAACCAGCCTCTTTACGGGCGGGATCAGATTTCATTCAGTGACATTGTGCTGGGAAATCAGGAAATGCTGCGCCTCCCGGTATTCGGCATCTATAAAGAAGGCGGGCCGACCATCTTCGGCCAAATCGAAGAGGGGCACACATTTGCCGGGATTTTCGCCGCCGTTTCGGGAAGGACGACTTCGTATAACAACATCTTTCCGTACTTTGTCATCCGCAGCAATGACACCCTGCTGACATACGGCATTACCGGAAACGAAGGGGATCTCCCGGTTGTGGAATCCGATCTCTATGTCGCCAATCTGACGGTGCGCTACAGCTTTTTGGATCAAGACCATGAAGGATACTCCGGCATGGCGCGGTATTATCAGAAGCGTCTGCTCCGCGAAGGGGTGCTGGGCGAACGTCAGGCACAGGGCGACATCCCTCTGTATATGGATTTGATCGGGGCTGTGACAGGATCGAAATTCTTCCTCAGCGTCCAGTATCAGGGAACCATTCCGATGACGACATTTAACCAGGCGTCGGACATTGTGAGCGTATTCAGCGACGCCGGTATTTCCAATCAAGTGGTCAATTATCAAGGCTGGTTTAACCGCGGGTATTTCCATGACGTTCCCGATAAGATAAACCTGATCGGAAGCCTCGGCAGTAAAAAAGACTTGGAAAAACTTTCGGCACAGCTGGAGGCTCAAGGCGGCAAACTTTACGCGGACGTACTCTTCCAAAACATCCCGTGGGGTTCCAAGCGGTATAATTACACATTGGAAAATTCCCGCTATTACGCGGCAAGCATTCCGGCGTTTTGGGCGGATCAAATCAGCCCGGATACCTACAGTTACTGGTCTTTGGGTTACCACGAGACATGGCAGGGACTGTTAAGCCCCAAATTCCTGCCCCGCTATGTTGATTCCTTCATTAAGCAGATCGGGAAATACGATGTGACAGGCATCTCCCTGCGCGATTTGGGCGAAACATTGCATCCCGACCGCAAGCGGAGCGAAGTCATCGACCGCGAGCACGCCCTGTCGATTATTACGGCTCAATTGGATAAACTAGCCGGCACAGGCAAGGACATCATGGTGTCGGGCGGCAACCAATACTCGCTGCGGTTTGCCGACGACCTCATCAACGTCCCGCTGGAGCACAGCAATTTCCTCATCATTGATGAGAAGGTGCCTTTCTACCAAATGGTCGTTCACGGGTATATCCCTTACGCGGGCTTGCCTTTCAACCGGGTCGACGCGGTGGATGAGAAGACCGCTGTCCTCCAGCTCCTCGAATACGGAGCCTCCCCGCACTTCACCTTTACCTATGACGAAGCCAGCAAGATGAAATATACCGGCCTCAACAAATTCTGCGGAACCCATTACGAAAACTGGACTGATTTGGCCATAGATTTATATCAATCCGTCAACCCCATCCTCAGCCGGGTGAGCGGAAGCGTGATGACCCGCCATGAGATCACGCCGGACGGCTTGCGGTGCATGACGTATGACAACGGCATCCAAATCATTGTCAATTACTTCGGTTCGGTGCTTCAATACGAAGGCGTGACCGTTCCGGCACTGAGCTATGCTCTCAGAGAGGGGGTCGCGTCATGACGATTGGAAAAGCAAGAAGAAAAGGCCTTACCCTTACCCAAAGGCGTTCTGTAACCGGGCTTTTGTTTGTCTCGCCGTTTATCATCGGGTTTTTGGTGTTTTACCTGCGCAGTTTGATTTCCACCATCAACTTCGCCGTCTCCGAGACGACAATGGCCGCGGATACTGTGGGGTATAGCACCTCCTTCATTGGACTGGAGAATTTTAGGTATGTTTTCACCGAACATCCGCGCTTCAATCAAGTGCTGGTGGAATCGCTGCTCGGCATGATCGTTGACGTGCCGCTCATCCTCTTCTTTTCCCTCTTTATCGCCATCGTCCTCAATCAAAAGTTCCGCGGGCGGACGGTTGCCCGCGCCATCTTCTTCCTGCCGGTTCTTCTGAACGCGCCCGCCATCTTTACCGCGCTGGCGGACGTCAGAGCCTTTATGATCGGCGGAACCACTCCCGCCCCGGCCGGCATGGTCGACTCTGTCAGCAGCGACGGAACGATATTAACCTATTATATCTTTCTCTTAGCCGATCTCGGGCTTCCCGAAACGATCATAGATTATGTCATCGGCGCGGTCACTCGCATCAATTACGTGATCACCATGTCGGGCGTGCAGATCATCATCTTCCTGGCCGCCCTTCAGTCCATCTCCCCTTCCATGTATGAAGTGGCCAAAATCGAAGGCGCGACGTCTTACGAGACCTTTTGGAAAGTCACCTTCCCGATGGTGTCTCCGCTGTTGATCACCAATATGGTGTATACCGTCTTGGACTCCTATATCACCAGCCCGATCCTGTTAGAGGCGTATCAAACCATGTTCGGCGAGGATAATTATTCTCTCAGCGCGGTGATGAGCCTGACCAGCATGGTGTGCGTATGCGGTATTTTGGGTTTGGTAAGCTGGAGAGTTTCAAAAAGGGTATATTACCACAATTAGAACAGCTAAGGGCTGCCCTTAGGAAGGAGAGATTGGTTTGCAAAAACTGAAAAACAAAATAAACGCTATGAAAACGGATAAACATTTGGATAACGAAAAGCGTCGGTTGATCCGCTCGTCCTTGTCGTTCCTGATGTCGATCTTCCGGTTCGGGCTGATCGTCGGCATTTCCTATGTCATTCTCGGCCCTATCCTCGGGATCGTGATCAACTCGTTTTTCTCCGACGCCGATCAGTACAACCCGGTGGTGCTCCTCATCCCGCAGCAGCCCACGCTGGAGAAATACAAACTGGCGATGACCATTTTGAATTATTGGTCGGTCATGCGCAACACATTGATCTATGTGATCTCGCTCTCCCTGATCCAAATCGGCGTCTGCTCTATGGTTGGGTATGGGTTTGCGCGCTTTCAGTTCCCCTTTAAGAAAATCCTCTTCGCCTGTGTCATCATCATCATCATCATCCCCGCGCACAGCATTATGCTTCCGCTCTTTACCACCTTCAGGGGTTTTGGGCTTCTCAAAACGATCACGCCGATGTATATCATGACGATGTTCGGCGTCGGTCTGCGTTCGGGTCTGTACATCTATATCTTCAACCAGTTTTTCCGGGGTCTTCCCAAGGAGATCGAGGAAGCCGCTTTTGTAGACGGTGCCAACACGATGTATACGTATATGCGGGTCATGATCCCCAACGCCATGCCGGCCATCATCACGGTCACCATCTTCTCGCTGGTGTGGCAGTATAACGACCTCTTCTACGGCAACATCTTCCAAATTCCCAACGACTGGTCGATCGCAAGGAAACTCAATACCCTATTAGGCACTCTAGGCCCCATTTACAGGGTCACCGACCCGTCTCTTGCCCAGCTTTATGTGTATGCAGGCATTGTTTTAATGATATTGCCCATGATCATCATTTACATCTTCCTGCAAAGAAGATTTATAGAGGGGGTGGAGCGATCCGGCATTGTTGGATAGCACCCGTCGGCAACTTCTCCGCATCATCCAATTTATATGAAAGAGGGAAAACTATGAAAACAAAGCACATTGCCTTGCTCCTGTCGGCCGTGATGGTCTTCGGCCTGTTTTTGGCGGCCTGCGGGAGCGACGACAACAGTCCGTCCGATAAGAACACAGACGGCTCCGGGGATACCAACCCCTCGTATGTCCCGCCTCCCGCCACTGAGATCGATCCCGTACCTGCCGGAGCCATTGATTTCTCCGACGGCAACTATGACTTTGTGGCCTTCAATCTCGCGGGCGGCGACGCCGCTCCGGTCGATTTCTCGGTGATCAATCACCAAGGGATCAGTGCCTTGAAAGCCACCCTTTTGGAGAATGACAATCCCTATATCGGCATTGACGTCTCCAGCCTTTTCGGCAGCAAAGCCAAAGACATCCGCAAAATCGAGATGCGCATTTGGACGGAACATCCCGACGGAACCTTCTATGCCACCTCAGGTACGGTGCAAGTCTTTACCGGCGCGGATAACGTCATGAGCGAAACCGTTTGGGCCATCGTGACCGAACGCAACAACCCCCGTAAGATCGAAGTCGTGCTGGAAGCCGACCAGGTCTTCGACCCCGACGCCAAGAACATCATTATCCTCTACAAAGGCGCAGACTCGGCGACAAACGACCGTAACGCCAATGTCATCATCGACTATATCGCTTGCTACGACGCCTCCGGCAGCATCATCGCCGCCGACACTTCGGCTTCCTTTGATCCGCCCAAGGGATTCGGTTCGGCCGATATGTCCCTGCTGTATGAAGTGGAAAACGAAGTGAAATACACATTCCTTGACGATGGGAAAACCGGTATATCCAACGGCGCATGGGGTCAGGCCGGAGCCATTGACAGAGAGAATTTTGACATTGACCTTTTGGTTCCCGGTGCGGTCATCACCGTTGGTTACGTTTCCGAAAAAGCCCCCGAACTTGTCTTCCAGCGTTTTGCGACCCATCCCGACGGTCAGATTTGGGGCAAAGTCGAACCGTTTATGACCAATCTGTCCGGCACCGTCGCTCAATACCGCTACGAGGACATTGTGGCAGGCTTCACCACCGACGATTTTGAAGACAACCTTGACCGCATCTATGTCGGCGACCGCGGCGAAGAGCTGGAAGTCAAGAGCTTCACTGTCGGGAAGCGCACCCATGAGATCGGGTATAACTCATTCTTGGTCGGCGACAAAGGATATATGGATCTGACGCCGTTCAACGTCCACGCCAACGCCGGGGTCTCCCAAGGGGATTACAAGCAGTGTTTCCGTATGGACACCGACAAGTCCACCGAAAACCCGCCTGACTTTGACGCCAGCTGGGTTGTCGACGGCTGCTACTTCATCTCATATTATGAATCAGGGAAGCAAACACAGTTTATCTTCCAGCGTTTCAAAGACTTCGGCGGCGAACTGTGGGGCGCGGTCAACGGCAATTCCCGCCCGGGCGGCTATCAAACGCCGGAAGCGACCGACGCCAACGGCGATAGAATCGCCCGCACCGGCGTTGATATGGTCACGTACGAAGGCATCATGGACATGTGGATCGACTACGGCGGAAGCGAAAACATTGCGGATGAGCTTTGCGCCTTTTGGATTCAGGACGACGGTTCCCCGTTTACCCTGTTCAAGATTCTCATGTATTCACCCACATTAGCCAATGCCGATTAAACAAAAACCGGGTTCTAAATAATAAATAAAGGAGGACAAAAACAATGAAAATGCGCAAAATTCTTTCTCTCGCCGTCGTTTTCGTCATGCTCTTCACCTTCCTCGCGGCGTGCGGCGGCGACGGGGACGACACAGGCACCGTTGACCCATCGGGTGATCCGGGTGTCCGCTATGAAACAAAACGCCCGCTCGAAGTCGGCATTTGGTGGAACCCCGACGACATCTATGATTCCAACCGCACCACCATCCCCGCCTCCGAAAAAAACCAAATGATGGGCGAGATCCGGCTGGCGAATATGCGCGCCATTGAGAACCGCTACAACATCACGCTCAAGTTCGTGGACATTACCTACAACGGCGCAAAGGAATCCATCTCCACCTCGATCATGGCCGGCTCTCCCGACATGGACATCTACTGTATGGATCTCAATTTCGGCATCCCGTATATCATGGGCGATTACTGTCTGCCGATCGACAGCTATGCCAGACCCGGCAGCGACATCTTCACCACGCAAAACGTCATGTCTTCCCTCAATGTCTGCGGGCTGGACAAAGACTACATCATGAGGGCGGCGCCCTTTACGGACTACAACGCCATCTTCATGCTGGGCTACAACTGGGACATCCTTCAGGAGTTCAACCAGCCCAACCCGCAGGCTCTTTGGGATGAGGGGAAATGGACGTGGGACGCCTGGCTTGACATTATGAAAGCCACCACCGACAGCAACAGAGGCACCTTCGGCTGGGGCGGCGCGCACGTCTCCCTTCTTGACAACCTCTTGATTTCCAACAATGCCAACATCGCCTTGACGGACACACAAGGTCTGACATCTGCAAACACCTTGGAAGTCCTTGACTTCATCTACAAAATGTACAACGAGCACAACGTCGCCAAACCTTGGGACGGCGACATCGAGTATTGGGATAACAACGACTGGAGCGGCGGCACCAACGCCTTCTTCGTTTGGATCGCGTGGCTTGCTCAGAGAAACGGCGTTTCCAAAGGGTTCGGCACCGAGACAGACCCAGCATGCGATTACACCATCAGGGTGGTTCCGTGGCCTCTCGGCCCCACGGTAAACAGCAAAGATGAAGTCAAAGGCACCAACGTAAAGGGTAACGTGTATATGATCCCCAAAGGGGTTCAGGATCCGTTCACTGTGTATGACATTTGGTTCGATTACAACAACTGGCACGGCGGCGACCTCGAACTCCGCAACGAGCAAGCCTTCTGGATGCAAGATCTATTTGCCGACGATGTGAAAGGCTTCCAATTCTGCCAGGAGCTTGGCGAAAAACCCCAATTTGACATGTGGGAACCCCTGAACGCGAAAAACGCCGACAGCGACACCTTCGGCATCGGCGGGATCATCGGCGGAACCGCTATGCCTTCCGAGCTTTCCGAGCAGTGGAAGAATGTCATGCAGGACGCCATCGACAAAGCATACGGGAAATAAACATTAACAGCAACCAAAAAACCAGCCTTACGGCTGGTTTTTTGATTAAAGACAGAAATGCTGCATCCCCGCGCCCAAGCCTGTTGCCGGCAGTTCGGTAAACCCCAGCCGGGTGTAGAAACTCTCGCGCCCCTCGACTGAAAAGAGGCTGACCACCACGGCGCGTCCCGAAGGCACGAATGCTTTGGCGCGCAGGATGGCTTCTTCAACAAGGCGGCTCCCGATCCCTTGCCGCCGCCACAGCGGTATGACAAGCAGGTCATAAATCAGGAAGACAAAGGCTCCGTCGCCCACAACACGCACCATTCCGACCGTCCGCGAGCCGTTGAAGGCCGACAGGGTAAACAGCGACGACCCAATGGCGCGCTCAACCAATACCGGCTCCAGCTCCGGCATACCGCAGGCCGCGCGCAATCCGGCGAAGACGTCGGGTGTGAGGATCCCTTCGCGGATCAAGATGTCCATCTAAATCAACACCCTTACACTCATAGGCTCCAGTGATACCGATAAGACGCCGTCTTTCGGGCGGAAGGTCATATTGGAGAATATGTCGGTCTTGGCGTTTTTATATCCGTCCGCCGTTATTTCCAGCCATTCGTCCCCGCGATTGACGCAAATCAATGCCTTCATGCCTCTCTTGCCGATGCGCTCATAGACCAAAAGCCCGCCTTCGGCACGAATGTAGCGGATGTCGCCCGATTGCAAGGCTTCGGATTCGCCCCGGGCTTTGCCCAAAAGGGTAAACCAATCCAATAGGGTGTGATCCTCCCGTCCCCACGGATACCCCCGGCGATTGAACGGGTCTTCAAACCCTTCCAAACCGGCTTCATCGCCATACAGGACGGTGGGCGAGCCGGGGAAGGTGTAGAGGATGGCCGAAGCCAGTTTGAGGCGGTTGACCGCCGCCGCCCGCCGTTCAGGCGGCAGGAAGGTCTCGGCTCTGCCTTCTTTGTCCTGCCCCCACTCTTCGGGCAGGGCTCCCAAGACGGTGAGGATACGGGGGGTGTCATGCGTCCCCAAAGAGTTCATCAGGCTGTAATAGATGGCGCGCGGATAATGTTCGCGCAGCCGTTCCATCGCGTTTTTGAAAACAGCCGCGTCATCGCCCAAAATGTATCCGATCAGGCTGTCCCGCATCGGGTAGTTCATCACGCTGTCCAATTCCCGCCCCAGCAGATACTTTCTGCGGACGCTGTAGGCGATCTTGTTGGAGGCGTCTTCCCATACTTCGCCGATGGTCACGGCGTCGCTTTTTTCCTCAAGCGAGGCTCTTCTCAGCTCTTCGATAAAGCTGTCGGGCAGCTCGTCGGCGACGTCCAGCCGCCAGCCCGAAGCCCCGGCTCTCAGCCAATGCCGCACCACCGAATCTTTGCTTTTGACGATAAAATCTATGTAATCGGGGTGGGACTCATTGACCTGCGGCAGGGTGTAGATTCCCCACCATGATTCATATCGGAACGGCCACTCCTGGAAGGTATACCAGTCATAATACGGGGAGTCTTTGGATTCAAACGCTCCCAGCTCTTTCTGATAAAACCCCGCGCCGTTGAAATATACGCTGTTGAACCCGGTGTGATTGAAGACTCCGTCTAAAATAACACGGATGCCCAACGCTTCCGCTTCTTTGCACAGCTCGGTAAATTCTGCTTCGGTGCCGAACAGCGGGTCTACCCGGGTGTAGCAGGCCGTGTCGTAGCGGTGGTTGGAGGCCGCCTCAAAAATGGGGCTGAAATAGATGGTTTTCGCGCCGAGACCGTGGATATAATCGAGTTTTTCCCGCACCCCGGCTATATTGCCTCCGAAAAAGTCGCGGTTACGCACCTCGCCCTTTTCATCGGGACGGAAATTGGGGCATTCATGCCAGTTTTCATGCAGAACACGCTCCCCGGGCATCTTGTCCAGCGGGGGCGTCTTGGCTTTGCCCTTGTGAAACCTGTCGGGGAAAATATGATAAGTCAGCCCTTTGCCAAACCACTCTGAACCGCATGTATCGTCGGGATGGGTGACGGTAAGCTGATAGGCGCGCGGGTTTTCCCGGACAAACTCACATTCCCCGTCGGCTTTGTCGGGGTTATCGTAAAACCCTCCCGGCCCGTCGAGATGCTCGCAGCGGAACCAATACCAAACCGGCCCCAGCAACCCCTTCGTATCCAGCTCCGCGCCGTATACGTCGCATTCGTCCCGCAGCCCTTTCCACTTCATGGCGATTTCATTGTACACCTCGCCAAACTCGTCCTGTACGCATAGAAAAACGCGCCACCACGCGGCGGCGCGTGGCGGCATGACGGTGAAGGAAACCTTTTTCCCCGCCTTGACCGCACCGAACGGTTTTTTATACGCTTCGAGCCTCGACGCGTAAATCATGCCTCCACCTCTTCCATAACGATCCTGGGGAACAGGTTTTCACCCCGTTTGACGGTATAGCCTTTGGGGGACGGTTCATCCCAAACCGGGATTTCAGATAAGCCCAACTGGCTCCGCAGTTTGCCGCAGGCAAGCGGCATGACTGGATAAAGCAGTACAGACGCCGCGCGCAGGGTATCCAGCAGGGTATACAGCACACAGCGCAGTTCTTCCGCTTTTTCATTGTCCTTCGCAAGAATCCACGGAGCTGTTTCGTCGATATAGCGGTTGGCGCGGACGACCGGAGCCATCGCCTCGGTGACGGCTGATTGCATGGCGAGTTTATCCATCGCCTCGGCGTACCGCGTCCGCGACGCGGCGCAGAGTTCCAGCACCTCGTTTTGCGGTTTTTCCGCCGGGGAGACCTCTCCGCCGAAATATTTCTCCGCCATGGTAATGCTGCGGGAAGCGAGATTGCCGAGGTCATTGGCTAAATCGGTGTTGCAGCGGGAGACGAACTGCTCGCGGGTGATGCTGCCGTCGCGGGCAAACGGCATCTCGCGCAAGACATAGTAACGGGTGCAATCGACGCCGTATTTCTCCACCAGCTCGGTCGCGTAAATGGCGTTGCCGAGCGATTTGCTCATTTTATCGCTGCCCGTTAAAATCCACGGATGCCCAAACACCTTCTTCGGCAGAGGGAGTTCCAACGCCATCAGCAGAGCCGGCCAATAGAGGGTATGGAACCGCAGGACATCCTTTCCCAGCACATGGACGTCGCACGGCCAGTATTTTTGAAACAATTCGCCGTGGTTCCCGCCGGCATCATAACCCAGTGCGGTGATATAGTTGGACAATGCGTCCACCCATACATAGGTCACATGCCCTGGGTCTGACTCGATCGGGACGCCCCATGTAAAGGAGGTGCGCGACACGCAAAAATCCTGAAGCCCCGGCTTGATATAGCCGTTGACCATCTCGTTTTTACGGGTGTCGGGCTGGATGAAGTCCGGGTTCTTCTCAATATGCTCGGTCAGCCGTTCGGCATAAGCCGAAAGCCGGAAGAAATACGCTTCCTCGCTCAGTTTTTCCACCGGGCGGCCGCAGTCGGGGCAGAGGTTGCCGTTTTCGCTTTTAACGATCTGCGCCTCGGTATGAAATGCTTCGTCGGGGATGCAGTACCAGCCGTCATATACGCTTTTATAAATGTCGCCCCGGTCGTACAGCTTCTTGAAAATACGCTTGACGATCTCCTTATGGCGCGGCTCAGACGTGCGGATAAAACCGTCGTACTCCACCATACATAAATCCCATACATCCCGCAGCTCCTTGCTGATCCTGTTCACGAAATCCTGCGGTGAAACGCCCTCTTTTTCGGCGGCGCGCTCGATCTTCTCCCCGTGTTCGTCGGTGCCGGTGAGAAAATATACGTCGTCGCCGATCAGTTTATGATAGCGCGCCACGGCGTCGGTGAAGACGGCCTCATAGGTGTTGCCGATGTGCGGACGCTGTGAGGCGTAGGTGATCGCCGTTGTGATATAAAATTTTGCCATAACTCTCTCCTTACCCTAACGGTACATTCCAAATATTGAGGGCATATTCGGCGATGGAACGGTCGGCCGCGAAGAATCCGGCTTTGGCTATATTGACCAGGGAACGCCGATTCCATCCCTCCGCGTCGCGGTAAGCGGCTTCGGCCTCTTTTTGGCAGACGCAGTAGGCGTCGAAGTCGGCCATCAGGAAATAGGGGTCGGGCCCTTCATACCCTCCGATCAGGAGCGAGTTTACAATGTCGGAGTAATCCACGCCGTCGCTCAATCCGTTTGAGAGCATATCCAACACCCGGCGGAGCTCGGGGTTTTTCGCCACATAGGGCAGCGGGGAATACCCCTCGCGGCGCATTTGATCGACTTCCTCCGCCAAAAGCCCGAAGATGAAGACGTTTTCAGGGCCGACAAGCTCGGCGATCTCAACGTTCGCGCCGTCCATCGTCCCGACGGTCAAGGCTCCGTTGATCATAAACTTCATGTTCCCGGTGCCCGACGCCTCTTTGCCCGCTGTGGAAATCTGCTCGCTCACTTCACTGGCCGGCATCAGCCGTTCGGCCAATGAAACGCTGTAGTTTTCCAAAAAGACGACGGCCAGTTTGCTTTTCATGACCGGGTCGGCGGCGATGTGGGCGGAAATGCTGTGGAAAAGGCGGATGATGCGTTTGGCCACATAATACCCGGGGGCGGCTTTGGCTCCGAAGATGAATGTCCTCGGCAAAAAATCGGCTTTCGGATTGTCTTTGAGCTGATTGTACAGATAGAGGATATGCAGGGCGTTCAGGAGCTGACGTTTGTATTCGTGCATCCGTTTGACCTGCACGTCAAAAACGCTGGCCGGGTCTATCTTGATGCCGCGCGTCTTTTGCAGGAAGGCGGCAAAGTCTGTTTTGTTGTCCTGTTTGATCGTTCCCAGCCGTTTGAGCAGGTCTGTGTTCCCGGTCTGCTTGGCCAGCAGCTCCATCTTTGCGGGCTGGGAGAGGTAGCTCTCGTCCCCGGTCACATCGCAGATAAAAGAATGCAGCCGGGGATTGATCTGCGCCAGCCAGCGGCGGTGATCGACTCCGTTGGTGACATTGTGGAACTTGTTCGGCCATAAAGAAGCTTGATGCTTAAATAAATCATTCTTGATGATGTTGGAGTGGAGCGCGCTGACGCCGTTGATGGCGAAACAGGCGTAAACGCAGAGGTTGGCCATATGCACCTGATTGTCCCAAATGATGGCCGACTGCGAAACCCGCGCCTCGTCGTGGTAGGCTTCCCAATACATTTGCAGGCTGCGCCGGTTGATTTCACAGAGGATCATCCAAATGCGCGGGAGGAGCATTTCAATGAGATTGTTCGGCCACACCTCCAACGCTTCGGCCAGGATGGTATGGTTGGTATACGCGACGCAGTTTTGAACGATCTGCCAGGCGCGATCCCAGCTCATCCCTTCCTCGTCCATAAAAATGCGCATCAGCTCGGGGATGATGAGGGTGGGGTGGGTGTCGTTGATCTGGATGACATTCCAGCGGTGGAAATTCTGAAGGTTCCCGTGTTTGCGCTTATGCCGCCGCACAATGCTTTGGGCGGTGGCCGAAACGAAGAAGTATTGCTGGCGCAGGCGGAGCATCTTGCCTTCTAGGTGGTTGTCGTTGGGATAGAGCACTTTGTTGATGACGCCCGCCATCGCTTCCCGCTCGATGGCTTTCATATAATGGCCTTCTGAAAATTGACCCATGTCGATGGCGTCGTCGGGAGGGCTTTTGGCCTGCCACAGGCGGAGTTTGTTGGTCTCTTCGCGGCCATATCCGTTGACGGCCATGTCAAGCGGTACGGCCAGCACCTTCACATCGCCGTCAACCGACACGTGCGTCCGTCCGTTTTCGTCGCGGCAGCTCACATTGCCGCCGAACGACACCTTTACCGCGTCGTCGGCACGGGTCGAGAGCCATACCGACCCTTTGTCAAACCACGGGTCGGGCTG
The DNA here is from genome assembly GCA_009782475.1 of Oscillospiraceae bacterium. Taxonomy (GTDB): domain Bacteria; phylum Bacillota; class Clostridia; order Oscillospirales; family UBA929; genus UBA929. The sequence continues at coordinate 27,424 of WRIZ01000005.1, forward strand.
TTCGACCTGTTCGCCGTCGAGAATACGCTGCACAAAGATGCCGAATTGATAACAGAGGGAATACCCGGTCGCGCGGACGCCCAGCGACGTCATGGCTTCCAAATAACAGGCGGCCAAACGCCCCAAACCGCCGTTGCCCAGTCCGGCGTCCGGCTCTTCCTCGGCAATGTCGCTCAAATTCAGGTTTAACAGGGTGAGGGCTTTTTCCAGCGGCTCCAAACAGCCAAGATTGAAGGAGTTTTTCATCAGGCTGCGCCCCATCAAAAACTCCAGTGAGAGGTAATGCACCTCGCGCTTATCGTCGGGTTTTGCCGCCGGTTGGCTCACCTCTCCCATCAGATCGAAAATCGCCATGGCGCAGGCGCGGAAACGCAATTCGGGGGAGGCTGTTTCCGGCGTCCTGCCAAAGTTGCGCTGCAAACGGCTTCGTATATTTTGCGCGAGCTCTTCAGGCGTATAGCCCATCTTTCCCATCCCTTTTCTCTATCAGTGCCGCGCCAAGCTGCGCTTGGCGCGGCAAACATCGTTTATTGAATTTAGGTGCAGATTTCTTTATACAGCTTCTTATACGCTTTGGCCGACTCCGTCCAGCTGAAGTCTTTGGTCATGCCGCGCTTCATCAGGGCTTTCCAGCGTTTAGAATCGTTGTGGTAAAGCTCGACGGCGCGCTGTATGGCGTAGAGGAGATCGGCTTTGTCGTAGTTGGCGAAGGTAAAGCCCAGCCCCTCCCCGTTGTCGGGGTTATAGGGTTCCACCGTGTCTTTCAGCCCGCCCGTTTCGCGGACGATCGGAACCGTCCCGTAACGCATGGCGATCATCTGCGATAACCCGCACGGCTCGCTTTGGCTCGGCATCAGGAACATATCCCCACCAGCGTAAAGGGAGCCGGCCAGCGACGCGTTGAACAGGATAGAGGCCGACAGCCGCCCTTCGTAATTATGCTGCGCGGCGGAAAAAATATGCTCAAAATGCCAGTCTCCCCGCCCGAGGATGGCGAATTGGACGTCCATATCCATCATTTCATCCAAAGCCGCGCTGATCAGATCCATCCCCTTATGGCTTTCCAGCCTGCTCACCGAAACGATCAGCGGGACGTCGGGCCGCTGAGCCAAGCCGAGGAGCTTTTGCAGCTCGGCTTTACAGGCCGCCTTGCCCGCGGGTTTTTCCGCGGAATAGGTTTTGACGAGGTTTTCGTCGGCGGAAGGGTCAAACATTACCGTGTCGATCCCGTTGAGGATACCGCACAGTTTGTCTTGATTGGCGGCCAGGATGCCCTCCATGCCGTGGGCGTAATAGGCATATTGCAGTTCCTCGGCATAGGCGGGGCTGACGGTGGTCACCCGGTCGCTCAGTTCGATGGCTCCCTTCATCAGGTTGAGCCCGCCCATGTATTCAAGGGTGCCTCCGTCAAAGACAGTATGCGGCAGCCCGAGGACATTTTCCAAAATGTCGCGCGGAAAACGTCCTTGATACCCGATGTTATGGATGGTGAAAACGGTGCGGATGGCGTCGATCGCCGGCACGCCGTCATACAAGCGGCGCATGTAAACGGGGATCAGCGCCGTTTGCCAATCGTTGCAGTGAACGACGTCGGGAATCCAGCCGTCAAACTCGGTGAGCAGGGCGGCCACGGCGCGGGAGAAGAAGGCGTAGCGTTCCCCGTCGTCGTAATGGCCGTAGATTTCGGCGCGTTTGAAGTAGAACTCATTGTCAACGAAATAATAGGTCACGCCGTCTTTTTTCAGTTCAAACAAGCCGCAGTAGAGGTTCCGCCAAGCCAGCGGCACATAGATGTATTTGACGAACTTCATCTGCGCCCGCCACTGATCGGCGATAGAGCCGTATAACGGCAGGATGACGCGCACCCCATAGCTGCTTCCGGCCATGGCCGCGGGCAATGCCCCGGCAACGTCCCCCAATCCGCCCACTTTGGCAAACGGGGCCGCTTCACTGGTTGCGAACAGGATTTTCATAGTTCTCCGTCCTTTCTATACCACCGAACCTTTGGATATGGCGATCGGATATGATTCATGCCCCTTCAGGATGCGGCCTTTTGTTACCTCAACCTCTTTGTCTGTGATGGCGAAAGAGAGGTCGACGTCCTCGCGGATGACAGTGTCCTGCATCAGGATACAGTTGCTCAGCTTTGCCCCTTTTTCAACCGTGACCCCCCTGAAAACAATGCAGTCCTCCAGCTCCCCTTTGATGATGCAGCCGTCGGCCACAACACTGCGCTTGACATGGCTCTCGGGCGCGTAATAGGTGGACGCTTCGTCCCGCAGTTTTGTCTTAATGGGACGTTTTCGGTTAAAGAGGTCTTTGCGCACATCCGGTTTCAGCAACGCCATTGTTTGCTTGAAATAGTCGGCGACCGACTGCGGGCGGGTGGAAAACCCTTTGTGGATATAGGCGGTCATATTGAGCTGCCCCTGCATCCGCTGGAGAACGTCGCGGGTAAAGATGACCCCGTTGTGTTTGGCACTGTCGGCCAGCAATTTTTCCAAGAGCTTTTTCGATAAGATATACACCCCGATGCAGGGATATGCCTTTTCATCCAGCCCGCTGAGCAGAACCTCTCTCACACGGTTTTGCAAGCCGAGACGGAGGTAGGTGCCTCCTTCAACCCCTGATTCATGGCCGAGGCAAACGCAAGTGATGTCGGCTCCTGACTCTATATGACTCTCAAAAATCTCTTCCAAGGGGAGGTTGACGATCAAGTCGCCGTCGGCCAAAACAATGTATTCCTGGCGGATGTGCTCCATATAACTCGTGATGGCGTAAAGAGCCTCAAGATTCCCCCGGTAGGTGGACAGTTCGCGCCGTGTGCCCGCGTAAGCGAACGGGGGAAGCAGCCGCAAGCCGCCCCGCTTGCGGGCGAGATCCCAGTCCTTGCCCGAACCGAGGTGGTCGAGCAGGGATTGGTAGTTTTCGCGCATGATGACCCCGATGTCGGTGATCCCGGCATTGACCATGTTGCTGAGCATAAAGTCGATGACGCGGTACCGCGACCCAAACGGCATGGAGGAAGCGGTGCGGTGCTCGGTCAGCTCCTTGAGCCGGACATTGGAGGAATACGCAAACAGGATCCCGTGCATATTTTTCATATCCGCACCCCCTTACAGTAAATCGTCATCGGTCATTTCCCGCGCGCCGACCACTTTGCCCGGGCCGATGGTGACGCCCGACGCGACGACCGCGACACCCCATTCGTCGGGGTTTTTTGTAAAAACTTCCGGCGGCGCGCCGACTTTGGCTCCCGACTTGATGACCGCGTTTTCCGCGATGATGGCATATTTGACCATGGCACCCCGTTCGATAACGGCTCCCGGCATGACGATGGAATACTCCACATAAGCCCCCTGCTCGACCGTCACGTCATTGAAAAGAACCGAATTGAAAACCCCGCCGTAGACCTCGCACCCTTCGGTGACAAGGCTGTGGGAAACGGTGGCGTTGTCTCCGATATAATGCGGCGGCGATGTGGGGGTTTTGGCGTAAATCCGCCAAGCCGGGCTGGAGAGGTCGATCTTCTCCCCGCTCAGCATATCCATATTGGCTTCCCACAAACTTTCGATGGTGCCGACGTCTCGCCAGTAGCCCGAGAAACGGTAGGCGGCCATTTTTTCGCCGCCCTTCAGCATCGACGTCATGATGTTGGCACCGAAATCGTTCTTGCTCTTGGGGTTTGCCTCATCCTCAATGAGGTATTTTTTGAGTTTTTCCCATGTGAACACATAAATGCCCATTGAGGCCAGCGTGCTTTTGGGATGTGCCGGTTTTTCCTCAAAATCGACGATCACGTCGTTCTCGTCCACCGTCATGATCCCCATCCGCGTGGCTTCGTCTTGCGATACTTCAATGACCGGAATGGTGCAGCCGGCCTGTGTTTTCTTGTGCTGCTCCAGCATTTTGGCGTAATCCATCTTATAGATGTGGTCGCCCCCGAGAACAAGGACGTATTCGGGCGAATATTCCTCAATGAACGCCATGTTCTGATACACGGCGTTGGCACTGCCTTTATACCAAGTGCCTTCTTTGCCCTTGATATACGGAGGCAGGATGTGAACGCCGCCGTCCAAGCGGTCGAGATCCCACGGCTGACCCGAGCCGATGTAGGCGTTGAGTTCATGCGGCTGATATTGCGTCAGAACGCCGACGGTATCGATGCCCGAATTGGCGCAGTTGGAGAGGGGGAAGTCGATCAGCCGGAACTTACCTCCAAACGGAATGGCGGGTTTGGCCACATGGGCGGTCAGGACATAGAGGCGGCTGCCTTGCCCCCCCGCCAGCAGCATGGCGACGCATTCTTTTTTCATTCACTCACGCCTTCTTTAAGAAGATCGCCCCATACGGCGGCAAGGTAAGCTGCGCCGACCATTGCGAACCGCCGCACGGCACGTTTTCGGCGGTCAGCGAACCGTTGACATACCCCAAACCGCCGAAACGGTCTTCATTGGTGTTCATGACTTCCTGATAGACGCCCGCGCCGGGCAGCGGCTGGCGGTAACCCTCCCGGTTGACCGGGGAGAAGTTGAACATGCAGACGATCAGCCCGCCTTCGGCATCTTTGCGCAGGAAGGAAAGGGTGTTCCCTTGATAATCCCCCGGCGTGACCCACTCAAACCCGTCCCATGAGTCCTCGATCTCCCACAGGCAGCGATTTTGCAGGTAAAACATATTGAGCGTTTTGACATATTCTTTGAACTTTTGGTGCATTTCGTAGTCCAGCAGGTGCCAGTCGAGGCTTTGCCCAAAATTCCATTCGATAAACTGGGCAAACTCAATGCCCATGAAGGTCATCTTCTTGCCCGGATGAGCCATCATATAGGCAAGATAAGTCCTTGTTCCGGCGAATTTGTCCTCATAATACCCCGGCATCTTTTCGATGACGGAGCATTTGCCGTGCACCACTTCGTCATGAGAGAGGGGCAGGACAAAATTCTCGCTGAAGGCATACATCATTGAGAAGGTCATCTTGTCATGGTTATACTGCCGGAAGATGGGGTCGAGCTTGACGTAGGCGAGAGTGTCGTTCATCCAGCCCATGTTCCATTTGAAATTGAAGCCGAGACCGCCCATGTAGGCCGGTTTTGTGACCATCGGCCAGGCCGTGGATTCCTCGGCGATCATCAGGGCGTGCGGGAAGGTCTCAAAAACCCTCACGTTGGTTTTGCGGAGGAACTCCAGTGCTTCAATGTTTTCGCGGCCTCCGTAAATGTTGCGCGGCCCCGCGCCCCGTTTGCCGTAATCAAGATAGAGCATACTGGCCACAGCGTCTACGCGCAGGCCGTCGGCGTGGAAAATGTCCAGCCAAAAGAAGGCGGAGGACATCAAAAACGAGACGGTTTCGTTGCGCCCGTAATCGAAGATGCGGGTGCCCCAGTCGGGGTGCTCCCGCCGTTCGGGGTCGGCGTATTCATAACAGCATCCGCCGTCGAAATCGATCAGACCGTGCCCGTCTTTGGGAAAATGCGCCGGAACCCAGTCGAGGATGACGCCCACGCCCGACTGGTGGCATAAGTCGATCAGCTGCATCAGGTCTTTGGGTGTGCCGTAACGGCTGGTGGCGGCGAAATAGCCTGTGACCTGATACCCCCACGAATCGTCAAGGGGATGCTCCATCACCGGCATCAGCTCGATATGGGTATACCCCATCTCCTTGACATACGGGACGAGGCGTTCGGCGATCTCCACATAGCTCAGGACGCGGTTGTCTTCCCCGCGCTGCCATGACCCTAGGTGGAGCTCATAGACATTCATCGGGCGGCCGTACGGAGCCTGACGAACGGCCAGCCAGCCTTCGTCTCCCCACACATAGCCTGAGAGATCGTAGACCTTGGAAGCCGTTTTGGGGCGTACTTCGGCATGGAAGGCATAGGGGTCGCTTTTTTCGCGCGTTTTGCCGTCGCGCCCTTTGACGGCGTATTTATACGAATCGTATTCTTTCAGCCCGGCGGCAAACCCTTCCCAAACCCCAACCGAGACCTTTGTCATCGGGGTCTTGCCGCACGTCCATTCGTTGAAGTCGCCGATTACCGAGACAGCTTCGGCGTCGGGTGCCCAAACGCGGAAAACCACGCCTTTTTTGCCGCCCCGCGTCTCAAAATGCGCGCCCATCATTTCATAGGCGCGGCAGTCATTGCCTTGATGGAATAAGTAGAGATGGTTATCTACATCGGTTGCTTTGCCTTTTGACATGGGATCACTCCCTATACAATTTCTCCGTAAACCTCGCCCGATAAACCCGCGGCGTTCATTTCATCGTAGTCAAGATGGACTTCTGTAAAGAAGTTCTCCGAGACGCGCACCGACACTTCTCCAAAGACCACGGCGCGTTCGCCCCCGACTTTGACTTCGACGGTGTCGCGCCCGGTAATGCCCAGCTTTTCGGCGTCGGCCGGGGTGACATGCAGATGGCGTTTGGCGACGACACACCCTTCGGTGAGGTCAACCGCGCCCGCCGGCCCTTCCAAACGGATGGGAGCCGAATCGGCGACGTCGCCGCTCAGCCGCACCGGGGCGGTCACGCCCAAAACGCGGGCGTCGGTCAGGGATATTTCGGCCTGGGTGGCTTTGCGTTCGGGCCCGAGTACGCTCACCCGCTCGATTTTTCCGCGCGGGCCGGACAAGGTGACCTTTTCATCGGTCAAAAACTCGCCGGGTTGCAGTAAATCGCGCTTCTTTGTAAGCTGAAACCCTTTGCCGAACAGGGTTTCCACGTCCTCGCGCTTCAGATGCACATGGCGTGCCGAGCCTTCGATGAGTACAGACATAACGCCCACCCCAAACATTTTTATTGACTTGCCTCACCATATTCTAGCACATCCCGGAAAATTTTGCAACAAATTTGTGCTTCGGTTTCCGCGGAGGTTCATGAACCTGTCCGCGCGGGAAAAATAGGTAATTGTTGCAATTATAGAAAATATAATTATAATAGTATTAAACTAAAGCAACCAAGCCAAGTCTATCCATAAAGGAGAGAGTAACATGTATAAAAAAATCAATATCATTATCGCATTATTATGCCTGATTCTATTTACGGCAAGCTGCGCTTTCGCGGATGCCGAGCCGGGAGCGGAATCATTAGGCGGCGCACCGAATGCCGAAGACTCGAAACCCCCTTTTGCACCTGTTTTTGAATCTGAAGAGATTCCTCTTACATTTCCCGAAGCCATAGAGGGCAGCGATTGCGTAGTTGTTGGGAAATATCTGTCATTCACCGATGACCCGGACGCCATCAGGCATGAGTTTGCGGTGAAGGAAATCTTGCGCGGGGAGATTCACGAAGAGGTAATACACCTCTATGCGGGAAAAGGGCTGTCTACTGTTTGGGAAATAGTGTATACCTATAGGGTGGACAGGCACGAATACATTGTCGGGGAAGAGTATATCCTCGTTATGAACAGGCTGGATTCGATTTTCTATGACCATCCCCGATGCGTTTTGGTGACGGATATACACATCCCCGCCAAAGATATAAAAAGCGGCACGATGTACGACAAACTTATATCTGATAGTTATGAAGGAGATATTCTATTTCTTATCAAAGGGACTAAAATGCCGGTTGGCTGGAAGAGTAAAAATTATACCACCGCCGAAGATATGCCGGCCATCGTCGGGGAAACCGATCTGATTTTAGAAGTAAAAATCCAAGAGATATACTCGGAGTGGGGCGGTTACCTTGTTGACGTGCTCAATGTATTGAAAGGCGACCCATCGCCGCAGATGAACGACGTTATCCTGTCCCTGCTGGAAACAGACCTTGACGTCGGCGGTACTTATGTTGTGCTGGTGAATTGGCCTGGTGTTGAAAGAACAGGCAGGATTTTTACCCCTTCTTCGTATAAAAGCGTCTTCCATGTCTCCGACACAAAAGCAATCGAGGAAATCAAAGAACTCATAGCCCGCGGATAAGCCGCGCTGAATCTCCACACCCAAGCCCTCGTCTTGAGAAGACGGGGGCTTTTCATGGCTTAACCCTAATCGTTTGACAAAAAACCCTTTTTTTCGCAAAAAATCCTTTACTTTCCGTATTGAGTGGTTTATAATAAGCAATACCCGTTGTTATAGAGGAGTTGTCTGTTTTGGCCACTGATTTTTCCCGCTCGCTCGCCCTTCTCCGCAAGGAGCGGGGGTTGAGCCAGCGCGCCGCTTCGTCCGATCTCGGCGTATCGCAAGCCCTTCTGAGCCATTATGAAACGGGGGCGCGGGAACCCGGGCTGCCGTTTATCGTCCGCGCCTGTGATTACTACGGCGTGTCGGCCGATTTCCTGCTTGGGCGCACCATGGTGCGCGACGGCGCGCCGATCGACGCCGATTCCATGCACGACGCGCAGGCCGACAACCAAAACCGGCTCGGGCGGCTCCCGGCTTCGGCTATTTTGGGGCGCAAAATGGTGGTCAATGCCATTTCCGTTCTCTTCGACCTTGCCGGAAGATCGGGCAGCACCCCGCTGACAACCGAACTGACCAATTATTTCGGCAGCGGCGTTTATAAAATCTTCCGGCATTTCTACGCCAAGTCGGGCGTCGGCGAACAGGATTTCTTTTCGGCACCAAACTGTGCTTACGGCCCGGCGGCGGACGCCGATATGTCCCGCTGCGAAGCCCGGCTTTTAACCGTCCTCCACCAAAAAAACGACCCGCCCGAGCTCCCCGCCCTTTCCAACGACGGCCTCACCGCAGAGTACCCGCAGCTGGTTCGGAGCCTTCTGACCCTGACCCATCAGGCAGGGGACAGAGCCGCGAAAAAAATTATATGAACTTCTTGAATTATTTGCAAAAAAGCCTTGACAAGTCAAATTAAAGTGTTATACTGGTTTCAATAGGGAAAATCGAAAAGGCAAACCTGCCGGAAGGCAGGGACGCAAAGCTACAGGGCCTGAACCGTTTTTGAACGGGTGGCAGCCAGTTGCCGAAAGAGTGTTACTAACGCTGTTCTTCCGGTATGCTGGGGGGCGGCGATTTTGTTTTTCCCTAAGCTCCATTCTTCTAACCCATCTTTACTCGCCTGTGGCCTCTTGACCGCAGGCACCTTTTTTTATATAATACAGAAATGCGATCATTGAGATAGGAGAAATCATCTAACATGAATATCCTTTCGGCTTTAACGGAAACCCTTTCCGACGCCTTTGCAAAATGCGGTTACGACGCCTCCTACGGTGTCGTGACCATCTCCAACCGCCCTGATTTATGCCATTATCAATGCAACGGCGCCCTTCCGGCCGCCAAAGCACATAAGAAAAACCCGCTTGCCATTGCCGGTGAGGCGGCGGCTCTGCTGCAAGGGGACGGACGGTTTTCATCGGTTGAAACAGCGCCTCCGGGGTTTATCAACCTGCGCCTGTCCGATGTTTATCTCGCGTCGCTGGCAAAGGACATGGCGGCGGACGAACGCCTCCTTCTGCCTCTGATGGAAAGAAAAACCATCATTGTGGACTACGGCGGCCCCAATGTGGCAAAGCCTCTGCACGTCGGGCATCTCCGCTCGGCCATCATCGGCGAGAGTTTATGCCGTTTGGCGCGGTTTTTAGGACACAAGGTCATCGGCGACATCCATTTGGGCGACTGGGGACTGCAAATGGGTCTTGTCATCGCCGAGATGGAAGAGCGCGGCTTGGGCGCGGACGGCGTTACGGCGGAAGATTTGAATGAGATATACCCTGCCGCGTCTGCCAAAGCCAAGACGGACGCCGCCTTTGCCGAGAAAGCCGCCGCGCGTACCGCTGCGCTGCAAAAAGGCGACCCGGGAGCCCGCAAAGATTGGGCATCTATCATGTCGGTATCGAAAGCCGACCTTCGGCGCAGTTATGACATACTGGGCGTCTCGTTTAATTGTTGGTACGGCGAGAGTGACGCCGACCCGTATGTGCCGCGTGTGATGAACATTTTACAAGAACGGGGTTTATTGCGCGAGAGCGAAGGCGCGTTGGTGGTGGACGTAGCTCTGCCGGACGACAAAGAGCCCATGCCGCCCATGCTGGTGCAAAAAACAAACGGCGCCGACATTTACGGCACCACCGACCTAGGAACGCTGTTACAGCGCAAGGAGCTTTTTGACCCCGACGAAGCCTGGTATGTCACCGACAATAGGCAAGCCTTTCACTTCAAGCAGGTTTTCCGCTGTGCCAAACTCGCCGGGCTGCTGGAGAAAATCCAATGCTTCCATTTCCCGTTCGGCACCATGAACGGCAAGGACGGCAAACCCTACAAAACCCGCGAAGGCGGCGTCATGCGGTTGAACGATTTGATTGATACCGTTGTTGAAAACGCCCTGCGGAAAGTCAACGAATCCGACATCCCCATGACCGGGGAGGAAAAAACCGAAGCCGCGTATAAACTAGGCATGGCGGCGTTGAAAATCGGCGATATGCAAAACCACCGCACCAAAGACTATGTCTTCGATATGGATCGTTTCCTATCCTCCGAAGGGAAGACAGGTCCATACCTGCAATATACCGTTGTGCGCATCCGCTCGGTGCTGGCAAAAGCCCGCGAGGCAGGCATTGCCGCGGGTGAGATCCTGCCGCCGGAGACCGACGCCGAACGCGATTTACTGTTGGCTTTGCCGCTCGTTTCCGACGCGCTGCTCCGCGCTTTTTCCGACAAAGCCCCCAGTGTGCTGTGCGAAACGCTCTTTGACATGGCCGGGCGGTTCAACCGTTTTTACTTTGAACACAAGATTCTCCAATGCCCCGGCCATGCCCTCCGCGCTTCCCGGCTGGCGATGCTCGGCCTCGTTGACAGAGTTCTGACAGTTTTGCTTGATATACTGAGTGTGGAAATCCCTTCGCATATGTAAAGGAGGAAATTCAATGCTTTATTTGGCAAGCGACCACGCGGGGTTCCCGCTCAAAAAGCAGATCGCCGATTTTCTGCTCGGGAAAGGGTTTGTCTTCACCGACCTCGGCACAGACAGCGGCGAACCCTGCGACTACGCCGAGTTTGGCCGCGCGCTGGCGGAGACGGTGGCTGAAAGCGGGGCGGGGGCGCGCGGCATCCTCGTCTGCGGCACCGGCGTGGGTATCTCGATGGCCGCCAACCGTATCAAAGGCATTCGCTGCGTCTGCTGCAGCGAACCCGCAACGGCGCGCCTGAGCCGCCTGCACAACGACGCCAACGTCCTCGCCATCGGCGCAAGGATCGTTGGAACCGAGCTGGCGAACGACATCGTGACGACATTTTTAGACACGGCGTTCTCCGGCGAAGAGCGGCATATCCGGCGGATCAAAGGGATCGATCTA
>WRIZ01000005.1:39376-104487 GCA_009782475.1 Oscillospiraceae bacterium
TTAATCCTCAAACAATTTGGCGTAATTGGCCAGCACCCTGTATTTATCCTGCGCCGCTTTGTCGGCTTTCTCAAACAACGCCTCGGCGCGTTCGGGGAATTGGATTTGCAGGGTTTTATACCGGCCTTCGGCTCCGATGAAGTCTTTGTAGGGCTTGGTCGGGGCTTTGCTGTCGAGCTGGAAGGGGTTTTTGCCCTCCTCTTTCAGGCGGGGGTCGTAGCGGAAATTGTGCCAGTACCCGGCCGCGACCGCTTCCTTTGTCTCGCCCATGGCGTTGAGCAGGCCGCCCTTCACCTGATGGTTGATGCAAGGCGCGTAGGCGATGATGATGGAGGGGCCTTTATAGCTCTCGGCTTCGATGAAGGCTTTGATGGTTTGGTTGTAGTCGGCGCCCATAGCGATCTGCGCGACATAGACCGAGCCGTAGGACATGGCGATTTGGGCGAGGTCTTTTTTGGCATGTTCTTTGCCCGCCGCGGCAAATTGGGCAACCTGACCGATCTGCGAGGCTTTGGAGGCCTGGCCGCCGGTGTTGGAGTAGACTTCGGTGTCGAAGACGAGGATGTTGACGTCCTGCCCGGAAGCGATGACGTGGTCAAGGCCGCCGAACCCGATGTCGTAGGCCCAGCCGTCGCCGCCGAAAGCCCAAATGGATTTTTTGGTCAGCATATCCTGATTCGCTAGGATTCTCTTCCCGGCTTGGCAAGCGTCGCAGAGGCAAACGGTTTCCCCGGCTGCTTTGGCTTTGACCGCTTCATCCAAATGATCGGGCATATTGGCTTTGAGCCACTCAATGCTTGCGTCAATGGGGACGATGCACTCTTTCAGCTCGGCGATCAGCGCGGCGGAGGCGGCTTTGGAGGCTTCTCCGTCGTTCATGGCGTCCAGCCACATCTGCCCGGCCTTTTTCAGATCGCCGTCGCAATAATCCACAGCGATCATCTTGCGAATCTCGTCTGCCATCTTGCTGCGGCGTTGTTCGACCGCCAGCATGAAGCCGAAGCCGTATTCGGCGTTGTCTTCAAAGAGGGAGTTGCTCCACGCCGGGCCTTTGCCTTCTTTGTTGACGGTATAAGGTGTGGAAGGCGCGCTGCCGCCCCAAATGGAGGAGCAGCCGGTGGCGTTGGCGATATACATCCGGTCGCCGAAGAGCTGGGTCGCCAGTTTGGCATAGGGCGTCTCGCCGCAGCCTGTGCAGGCTCCCGAGAACTCAAGCAGGGGTTGTTTGAACTGGCTGCCTTTGACGCCGCTGACTTTGAAGGCGTCATAAACGGCCGATTTTTCGGCAACTTGCTCAAAGAGCTGATTGTAAACAGGCTGCATGGGGAGCTGGCTCTCCAGCGGTTTCATCACCAACGCTTTTTCTTTGGCAGGGCAGATGTTGGCGCAAATGCCGCAGCCGGAGCAATCAAGCGGCGAGATGGTGACGGAGTATTGATAGGCGTCCAGCCCTTTTCCAGTCATCTTGGTTTTCTTGCAGAGAGCCGGAACGCTTGCCACTTCTTTTTCATCCAGCACGAAGGGGCGGATGACGGCGTGGGGGCAGACGTAGGAGCATTGGTTGCACTGAATGCAGTTTTCCGGGAGCCACTCGGGAACGTCAACGGCGATGCCGCGTTTTTCGTAGGCGGCGGAACCCTGCGGGAATGTGCCGTTCTCAACGCCCTTAAAGGTGGAGACCGGGAGATGGTCGCCGCGCTGGCCGTTGACGGGAATGAGAACGTCTTTGATGAAGCTGACCAGTTCGGGGCGGTCGCCTGTGACATTGTGCGCCGGGTAATCGCCTTCGGCTTTCGCCCATCCGGCGGGAACGGCGACAGCGCGCACATTCTCGATGCCCGCATCCACGCATTTCCAGTTCATGTCGACGATTTCCTGACCCTTTTTGCCGTAGCTTTTCACGATGGCGTCCTTCATGTACTGAATGGCGTCGTCCAGCGGGATGATGCTGGTCATGGCCAGTTTGAAGAAGGCGGCTTGCAGGATGACATTGACGCCGAGGCCGCGCTTGTTGATCGAGCGAGCCAGACCGATGCCGTCCACGGTATAGAGTTTAATGTTGTTGGAAGCGATGTAACGCTTCATCGGGGCGGGGAGGTGTTTGCCCAGTGCCTCGATGTCCCAATCGCAGCTCAGCAGGAAGACGCCGCCCGGTTTGATGTCCTCGACCATGTGGTATTTGTCCACATAACTGGGGTTGTGGCAGGCGACGAAGTCGGCCTTTTTAACGAAGTAGGTCGATTTGATCGGTTCATCGCCGAAGCGGACATGGCTGATGGTTACGCCGCCCGACTTCTTGCTGTCGTAGGAGAAATAGGCTTGGGCGTATTTATCGGTGTGGTCGCCGATGATCTTGATGGAGTTTTTGTTGGCTCCGACGGTGCCGTCGGCGCCCAGCCCCCAAAACTTGCAGGAAACGGTGCCTTTGGGGGTGGTGTCGGGGTCTTCGCCGATCGGCAGCGAGAGGTTGGTCACGTCGTCGGTGATGCCGACGGTGAATTTATTCTTCGGTTTGCTCTCCGAGAGGTTTTTATAGACCGAGAGGATGTTGCTGGGCGGGGTGTCTTTTGAGCCGAGGCCGTAACGCCCGCCGACGATGGGTATGGACAGGCCGTTTTCGCTCAGGGCGGTGACGACGTCAAGATAGAGCGGTTCGCCCAGCGCGCCCGGTTCTTTGGTGCGGTCGAGCACGGCGATCTGTTTGCAGGTTTTGGGGATGGCCGCAATGAAACGGTCGGCGGCAAACGGGCGGTAAAGGCGGACTTTGATCAGGCCGACTTTTTCGCCGCGTGCCAGCATGTAGTCGATGGTCTCTTCAATGGTATCACAGACGCTGCCCATAGCGATGATGACGCGTTCGGCATCGGGCGCGCCGTAGTAATTGAAGAGTTTATAATCGGTTCCGGCTTTTTTGTTGATTTCATCGAGAACGCCTTCAACAACACCGGGCAGTTCGTTATAGTACGGGTTGCAGGCTTCACGCGCCTGGAAGAAGATGTCGGGGTTCTGCGCCGTGCCGCGCAGGACGGGATGGTCGGGGTTGAGGGCATTGTCGCGGAAGGCTTGAACGGCACCCATGTCGAGCATACCGGCCAGTTCCTCGTAATCCCACGCGTCGATCTTCTGCATCTCATGGCTGGTGCGGAAGCCGTCGAAGAAATGCAGGAAGGGGACTTTCCCTTTAATAGCCGCAAGGTGGGCGGCCGCGCCGAGGTGCATGACTTCCTGCGGGTTGGTGGAGGCCAGCATGGCAAAGCCCGTTTGGCGGCAGCTCATCACGTCGGAGTGGTCGCCGAAAATCGAGAGGGCGTGGCTGGCCAACGCACGCGCCGAAACATGAATGACGCCCGGAAGCAGTTCGCCCGCGATTTTATACATATTGGGGATCATCAGCAGGAGCCCTTGCGACGCCGTAAACGTCGTCGTCAGCGCGCCCGCGGCCAGGGAGCCGTGAACCGTGCCCGCCGCGCCCGCTTCGCTCTGCATTTCCACAACGCGGACTTCTTGCCCGAAGAGGTTTTTCAGCCCCTGCGCCGACCATTGGTCTACATATTCCGCCATATTGGAGGAGGGGGTGATGGGGTAGATGCCCGCGACTTCGGTGAACGCGTACGCCACATGCGCCGCCGCGGTGTTGCCGTCCATTGTTTTGCGTTTCATATGCAAGCCTCCTTGTTATTCAACGCCCAGCGTACGCTTGGCGGTCAAATGGCAGTATATCACAATTAAGGGGCGGTGTAAAGGGTGAGTTGAGAAGCCGGAGGGGGTTGTTTGCCGGGGCATAGTCCGCGTGATGGACAAAAAATTTTCGCGTTTACCACACGATACCATACTAAACCATACGATAGTTCATAAAAGTTCATACCTATACCACATTCTTTTTTGCTTTTTGTGTGGTATAGTACAGCAAAAGGGGGGTTACCCCTTGCGTACAATAGGATGGTGATGCTTCATGAATGTCGGTTGACATCGGGCGTGGACAGAACACAACAAACACCGTATCCCATTAAATTGAAGGAGTGACCAAGCTAATGAAAAGGTTCATATGCTTGACTTTGTTGACTTTATTACTCTTGGTGTTTGCTTCTTGTTCTGTCGGCGGAGAAAAAAATGATAAGGATGATCATACTATGAACGATCATAATTCGGCTGATGTATACTACAGCAATGCGGCACATATCAGCGCGGAGAAGCTGGAAATGGCAACCCCCGGCGTTACATATGTGTTTGACGGCATTATGATCGAAGAGGATAAAGGGATACTGCCTGTGGAATGCTTTGACATTTTAACAGCTCAGTTGGAACGCGATGATTTTTTGCCGGGAGTGGGTATTGACCTTACGCTGGACTTTACGGATGAAATCCCCCGATCCATCACATGGTATAATCATTATTACATGACAACGAACGGTGGTTTCCTGTACCATAACCTACAGCAGGCAGAGTTGATTGACAAGGTTGACACTTCTGTTGTTTTGCAGACTGGGTTAAATCTTGCCGCTGGCCTCAGTTCAACTTATCCGCCACAAGAGCATTACCGGATCATTCGCATCGTTTGCGAGTTTGACGAGAAAAAGGTAGAGTATTATATTTTCTCCGCTTACTTATCCGCGAAATCCCCCCTCACAACCCCCCCTGATACAGAATGATCTCCAGCAGCGCGGCGGGCTTGTCAAGGAAATTTTGCGCCCCTCTATATATGGCAACTTTACCAAAACCCCGCGTCCTGAGAGCCGGACGCGGGGTTTCCAAGATAGGGAGAGAATCATCATTTGTAAAGGCTATTTTTTGTAATACCTGTAGCCTTTGTCTTCTTCGCCGTTTTCGCGCTCACGGCCGTGGCAGCCGCAGTTGTCTTCCAGCACGTCGTAATTGATATGTCCTTCGCCGACGTCAACTTCGCACTCAAACTCGATCGGAATATCCAGTTCGATCCGCTGACTGACGACAAATTTGCTCACGGCGTGGGGTCTGCCGGGGCAATTGCCCCCTTCGTGTACTTCACAGCCGTTGCAGCGGATCTTAACGTCCTTGACCTCGGCTTCGGCACGCACTGTCACCGGAACGGCTATGCCGATTTCCTCATGAACTTCGACCGGTCTTTCGCATTCGTGAACGAACTTTTTATGCCGCCCAACTTCGTTTGACATAGAATACTGCTCCTTCATCATAGTAAGCCTTCAGGCTCCTACTAACAGTCTATTCTATCTTTGCGGAATTGTGACGGATGCTGTCGATAATCGTCAGGGCGCGCTCCAGCTCCTCCATTGTGGTAAACCGTGAAAACGACAGGCGGATCACGCTGTCCGGCACCCACGCGGGCAGTTTCATGCTCAATAACGCCGCGCTTTTCTTGCCGCGCGAACAGGCCGACCCGCTCCCAACCAAAACGCCCCGATCCGACAGCATCCTTACCATGACTTCCCCCTTCATGCCGGGGTGCGCCGCCGACAGGATGGGCGCATCGTACGCAGGGATAACCGTCCAGCCGGATAAAGAGAGCCGTTCCGCGGCAACCCGTGTCAGTTCGGGGTCAATCGCCGTCCAGTCTTTGATCGCCGCCGCGAATGCCGCGATCAGCGGCAAGGCCTCCGTTCCGCCGCGCAGCCCGCCTTCCTGCCCTCCGCCTGTGATCTGCGGCACAAGACGGACGCGGGGCGAGACGGCCAACGCCCCCACCCCCATCGGCGCATGGACTTTGTGGCCGGAAACGGTGAAAAGGTCAATCCCTGTCTTTTTGACGCTGACTGGGAATTTTAGAAAGCCCTGCACCGCGTCGACATGAAATAAAACGTCCTGTCCGCTTAATAATCCGGCAAGAGATTCCACATCCAGCAAAGACCCCGTCTCGCCGCACACTTGCGTTGCGGTGACAAGAAACGTCTCCCCCGTCACGGCGGCGGCAACGTCTTCCGGGTGAATGCGCCCGTCTGCGCGGGGCGGTACTTCGGTAACAGTGAAGCCCCTAGCTTTCAACGCCGAGAGGGTGTTGACTGTTGCGGGATGCTCGAACGTCGTTGTGACAATGTGTTTTCTCTTTTTTCCATATGCTTCGGCTGTGCTGCGCAGCGCGAGGTTGATGCTTTCGGTGCCGCCCGAGGTGAACACCACCCGCTCGCAGTCCAGCGCGTCCTGCAAAACAGTCCGCGCGTTCTCCAAACAGGCGCGGGCTTCCCGCCCCGCCGCGTGGAGCGACGACGGGTTTCCGAGCACGAGCGTGTCAAGGAAGGCTTGCCGTGCCGCCGGGCATACAGGCGTATCAGCGGCGTTATCTAGGTTGATCATGGGCGGTTGGTTCTCCTTATAAGTCTTAACCGCTTGCGGTAATTTGCCTATACTGCGTATCCGTTCTAAACATCTCTTAACATGCACCAAATATCAAAATCTGATATTGGCGCAGGGGAATTGTATAGAACTTTAAATCCAAATTTTTCATAATATCTGGCATTGTCTTTTGTTTCCGTTCTTAGATAAATCGGAATTTTTTCTGCATCAGCTTTTTCAATTAAAAATTTGATTAGCGCACTGCCAATGCCTTTGCCTTGCTTTTCAGGATCGGTAGCCAAACCAAAAATATAATAGCAATCACGTTCATTCAACACAGATTCTTGTATTTTAGCGGCAAATTTTTCATACTCGTCGAATTTTGCATAATTTTTTAACCCCATAATAAATGGGAGCAAAAGAAATCCATTTTTAATATAATCAAATTGTGTCAGTTTCGTATAACCAGGTGAAAGGATAAGCATAACTCCTGACAGATCAGAGGTGGCAAATACAGAACCATAACGCAAAGAAACCTGAATACATTTTTCAAAAAACCATGTCATTTTTTTTGCTCTTTTTTTCAGGTCGGGAAAAATAGGGGCAAACATCGGATAATCAAAAAACGCAGCAGCCATAACATCAGAAGCCTGTTTCTTTGCGTGTGGTTCAAGTTTTATTATTTCCATCAGTTCTCACTCCATATCCAGCCCGATCCCCAGTTCCTCCAACTGTTTCGCGTCCACGTCCGAAGGGCAGCCGGTCATCGGCTCAACGGCCGATTGTGTTTTGGGGAAGGCCACCACGTCGCGGATGTTGGCGGTTTGGCAGAGGAGCATGACCAGACGGTCGAACCCGAAGCCGATGCCGCCGTGCGGCGGCACGCCGTAGGTGAACGCTTTGAGCATATGCCCGAAACGCCGCTGCATTTCGTCTTCCGGGATGCCGAGCAGGTCGAATACTTTGGCCTGCACCCCGGCGTCGTGGATGCGGATGGAACCCGAACACAGCTCATAGCCGTTGCAGACCATGTCATAGGCTTTGGAACGGACTTTGGACAAGTCTTTCCCGTCTAGAAGCGGGATGTCCTCCTCCATCGGCCCGGTAAACGGGTGATGCTGGGCGACGAAACGCCCTTCCTCTTGGCTGTATTCAAACATTGGGAACTCGGTGATCCAGAGGAAATTGTATTGATCCGGTTTGAGAAGATCCAGTTTTCGCGCGCACTCTAAACGAAGCGCGCCCAGCGTTGTTTTGACCAGCCCGTCTTCGTCGGCAATGGCAAACAGCGTATATTTTCCACCCCCGTCTTGCGCGCCGGGCGCGCCATTAGCTCCTGCGACTCGCAGGATAGCGGCCAGTTCGTCTTCGCTCAAAAACTTGGCGAAGCTCGAACTTTCGGCTTTGTGCCAGGCCAACCCCTTCACGCCCAGCCCTTTGACAAACTCGGTCAGGGCGTCGATCTCTTTTCGGGTAAACTCATGGTCAACGACGATGCAGCGCACACTTGGGGCGTTGGCGAAAACGCCGAAGCCGCATCCGCGCGTCGCCTCGGTCAGGTCGCGCAGCTCAAAGCCGAAGCGGGTATCGGGCTTGTCACTGCCGTAGCGTTCCATTGCTTCATGCCATGTCAGCCGGGGCAGCGGCAGGGGGATTTCGATCCCGAACGCCCCGAACAGGCCGGCGATCATCCCTTCGGCAAGGGTGTAAACGTCTTCCACGTCAACAAAGCTCATTTCCATGTCGATTTGGGTGAAATCCGGCTGGCGGTCGGCGCGCAGGTCTTCGTCGCGGGCGCAGCGGGCGAACTGGAAATATTTATCCATCCCGGCCACCATCAAAAGTTGTTTGTATTGCTGCGGCGACTGCGGCAGGGCGTAGAATTTGCCTTTATGCAGACGGGAAGGGATGATATAATCCCGGCTACCCTCCGGCGTCGAGGCCGTCAGCATCGGCGTCTCGATCTCATAAAACCCTTTGCCGTCGAGATACCGCCTTACCGTCTGCATGGCGCGGTGGCGCACGGCGAGATTGTGCTGCAAAACCGGGCGGCGCAAGTCGAGATACCGATACTCCAGCCGCAGGAGTTCGTTGGCTTTGCAATCATCCTCGATCTCAAAGGGCGGCGTCTGCGCCCGGGACAGGACGGTCAGCCCCGTCACGTCAAGTTCGATGTCGCCGGTGGGGATATTCTTGTTCTTGCTCGAACGCTCGCGCACCGTACCGGTTACGGCGAGGCACCATTCGCCGCGCACCTGCGCCGCCTCGCCCGCCAGCGGGTTGTCTGTGTTAAACAGACATTGAGTGATCCCCGCCCGGTCGCGCAGGTCGATGAAAATCAGCCCGCCTAGGTCACGCGCCCGCTGCACCCATCCGCAGAGGGTGACGGTTTGCCCGATATGCTCTATGCGGAGTTCCCCGCAAGTGTGTGTCCGTTTCATGTGTATTCCACCTCAACCAGTAAATTCATATGCTTCACGATGGCTCCGGCATTCAACGCACAAGGGGCTGTTTCGCCTGTCTGCATATCTTTCAGCGTCATTTTGCTCTTTTCCAGTTCATCATCGCCGATGACTGCCGCACACTTGACCCCGATCTTGTCGGCATACTTCATCTGCGCTTTCAAACTGCGGGCGCAAAGGTCGGTTTCGGCTCGGACGCCCAGCTCCCGCAGCTCCCGGCACAATCGAACGCATTCTTCAACCGTGCCCATCGGCGCGAGGTAAATCCCTCTGTACGTTTTCTCTTGTTCTTTCTTCGCCATAGCCTCTTGAGCCAGCAGCAGACGTTCTAAGCCCATGCCGAACCCCAGCGCGGGGGTGGGCTGGCCGCCCAATTCTTCCACCAGCCCGTCGTACCGGCCGCCGCCGCAAATCGTCCCCTGCGCGCCGATTTGATGGGAGATAAATTCAAACACCGTCCCGGTGTAGTAGTCAAACCCCCGGACGATGCGCGGGTCGCGGACAAACGGGATGCCGGACGCCGTGAGGAGGACGTCCAGCCGGGCGGCAAAATCCGCGCAGCCCGGGCAGAGGTTCTCGTTGATTTTCGGAGCCTTTTCCGCAATGGCGGCGCATGTTTCCACTTTGCAGTCCAGCACCCGCATCGGGTTGCGGTCAAGCCGGGTGCGGCAGTTTTCGCACAGCTTTTCCGATTGGGCTGACAGCCAAGTTTTCAGATTCTGCTGGTATACAGGACGGCACTCTTTGCATCCGATCGAGTTGATGTGCAGTTCGGCGTCCAGCCCCCGCAAAACGGTATGGGCAAAAGAGATCACTTCAACATCGGCTTGCGGCTCAGCCGCGCCGAAGCATTCGATGCCGAGCTGGACATGCTGGCGGTAACGTCCTTTTTGCGGCTTTTCATACCGGAAATTGGGCGCGATATAGAAGCATTTGAAGGGTAACGCCGACATATGCAGGCCGTGCTCGATGAAAGCGCGCACCACCGACGCCGTCCCTTCCGGGCGCAGGGTCAGCGAACGCCCGTCTTTGTCTTGGAAGGTGTACATTTCCTTCTGCACAACATCGCCCGTCTCGCCCATGCCGCGCATAAACAACTCGGTGTGCTCAAACATCGGGAAGCGGATCTCGCCGAACCCATAAAGTTCGGCTATGCGGCGCAGGTCGTCCTCCAACGCCTGCCATTTCCGCGTTTCGTCCGGCAGCAGGTCGTATGTGCCGCGCGGTTTTTCTATTTTCATCCTTCGTCCCCTCCCGCTTGGCAGAATTTTTCGATCACCCTGCGGTAGAATTTCACCGCCGCGCCCAGCGAGGCGACCGACACCCGCTCGTTCTCGGCGTGGACGGTGGCCAGCTCGTCCGAGGTTAGGATAAACGGCGCGAACCGCATGATGGACTCTGAAAACGGCGCGTAATGCCGCGCGTCTGTCGCTCCGCAATATAGCCCCGGCACGGCGGGAATGCCGGGGAAGACTTCCCCGACGGTTTCGGCTAAGGTTTGAAAGGCTTCGCTTTGATAATCGGAGATGCCGGAAACCGTTTCTTCCTGCACCGTTTCCACCTTGATCCCCAAATCCCGGGTCAGCGCGCCGATCCACGAGACAAGCTCTTCGGCGTCGTCGCCCGGCAGCAGCCGGATATTGAGATTTGCCTCAGCCGACGAGGGCAGAACATTGGGCGCGACGCCGCTGTTCAATATGGTGGGCGTGATGGTTGTCCGAACCAAAGCCTCTGTCCGCTCGTCGGCGCAGAGCCGCTCCGCCGTCTTCTTGCCGTAAAGGCGGGGGGAGGCGATATAGCGGCGGAGGGTGGTATCCAGCCAAGGGGCGATGGTTTTGATGTTATCGCGCACCAGCGGGATGAGCTTGGCCGGGCGCGGCTTGAATCCGACGCGGCAAACCGCCTCGCATAAAAGCCCTGCCGCCGTCCGTTCGGGCGGACGCGACGAATCGCCGCCAGGCGCGGACGCCGACAGCTTCATATCCAAATACCCTTTTTCGGCGGCGCAGATGTCGGCCACCGGCCTTCCGGCGGGAAAAGCTCCGTCGGTGATGAAGCCGCCTTCGTCAAGGATTAGGGAAAATTGAATCCCTTTTTGGGCGAAATAACGGGCGAACTGCTTGGCTCCTTCGTTTCCGCCCAGCTCTTCGTCATGACCCAACGCCAAATAAACGTCGCAGGCGGGGACAAACCCCTGCCGGAAAAGACTTTCCAAGGCTGAAAAGAGGCATACGGCCACGTTCTTGCAGTCGAGAGCCCCCCGCCCCCACACGTAACCGCCCTCGATCCGCCCTTCAAACGGCGGGACGCGCCAGCTCCCGCCGGCGGGAACGACGTCAAGATGGGCGCAAAGCAGAATGGGCGGTCGGGACGGCTGGGGCGATTCCCACTTAAACAAAGAGGAGAACCCGGCCGCTTGTTCGGACAGCATCCCTTCGTGGCAAAGCGGAAATTTTTCACGCAGCATTTTTTTCAGCGTCACCCATTGGGTAAAGTCGCGCTGGGTCACATCGGGGTAAGAAACCGTTTGACAGCGGATGGCTTCGGCCAAGGCTTCGGCCGCGCGGCCGGCTTCCCCCGCGTCAAATTCAGGAATGGCGGGCGGCGAGGATTCCGCAGCCGGAATTTTACGCAAAGCGACCGCTGCCGCCGCGATCAGCAGCAGCATCGGTACGGCAATTCCCACTATATAGATAGGCAGCATGGATTGTCTCTTCCTCTTCTGTATGGGTTTTGAGATTATATCACGGTTTGCCCCTGTTTACAATCCCATCACCAAAACTAACGCCAGCAGGATCAAAATTTCGTCGTCGTCGCTCTCAAGGGACATGAAGATCAGGATGAGCACCATCAAGATGTCGCCCGCGTCCCAGTTGATGGAGAAGTTCTGCAAGATGCGTGTAATGCCCCCGCCGCCGGAGCGCAGAAGGTCGGCAATGCCGCCGAAGTCAAGCCCGCCGAGATTGTTCAATAGCCCGCCTTGATTGCTGCTGCCCCGCCGGTTGCGGTTGTTTTGGTTTCTGCCGCCGCCAAACAGACCTTCGAGCAGCCCTTTGGAGGCCGGGGCGGCGGCCGCCGCGGCAGCCGGGAGAAACGGTACGGCCGGTTCTGCCGGGGGTTCGGGAGGGGTTTCAGGCGGCGTATCCACGGAGAGCAGGCTTTGCTCCTGTTCATTGTTATACTCTGACCCGGACATTTCCTGCGGCGGTTGGCCGCCGCCGTCTTCCGCGTTGCGCGATAAACGGTTGTTCATCGGTACAAAGGGCTGATACCCCGAATAACGGCTATACATCCTACGACCCCCCGAACATGCCGAGCGCGCGGCGGGCGACTTTGGAGAGCTGGATGAGCTGCACGGCTCGATCCATTTTTTCCTGTCTCTGTGTTCGGACATAGGGGCGCAACGCCGACAGGAGCTGCGATCTGCGGTCGTCTTTGGCCGTCAGGTCGCCGAGCAGCCCGGCAATGCCGCTGAGCGTCTTCGGGTCGAGCCCGGACAGCGCGCCCAAAATGCCCGGGTCTACCCCGCCGCCGGACGCGGCAGGGGCGGGGCCGGGTGCGCCACTGGGTGCAGCGTCACGCTGCTGCTGGAAACCCTTGGCGAGTTCGGCAACCCGGGCCAACGCTTCGGGGTCTTGGAGCAGTTTGTTCAGTTTTTCGTCAAAATTATCCATCTTTCTTCATGTTCATAACTTGCTTTGCGATGGATTGGCCTTCCGGCGTTGCCATCAGGGTTCTGAGCAGCGACGATAACGCCGCGGTGTCCCCCGCAGCCGCTTTGGCCGCCGCATCTTTCATGCCCTCGCCGCCCGGCGCGCTGAGCTGCGCCATCAAAGCCTGCCCCTCGGGGCTGGCCATGAGGTTTTCGATCTGCCCGGTGTTATACCCCTTTGCCTTTGCCGTTCCCAGCAAATCCTTGGTTATGTTTTTTACGTCTTGTTCCATGTCTACCAGCCTCCTGTTCAAGTATATGCCGCGGTTGGGCGGTATGTGCGTGAAACTGGAGGCTGCTTGGCGTCATGTGCATACTGTGCTATACTATTTATATATTTGAATAGGGGGATGGCAATGAAGGAGCGAAAATTTTTACCCGCAAGCATTTTAGTTGGTTCAGCACTTATCCTAATAGGGCTTATCAAACTATCAAATGCCATTCAAAACAGACCTTTTGCGGGAACGCCAAGTTTTCCATCCTCGATTGAGGTTTCTGCAAAACAACCCGGTGAATATATGAATGAATGGGAAGCAATCTCCTATCTTCGTATGGACAGCGATCATTTTTTCAGCCTCTTAAGAAGCGGCGCGCTTGATGGAACGTATTTTCCACTTGAAACCGTTAAGCAAATCCCCGATTCATCTGAAACCATAACCGGCACTATCTACATTTTCTCTAAGCACAAGTTAGATGAATGGATGATAGAAAAAATAGATTCGCGCAACTAAGAAGCAAGCATATCAGCATAACAATGGAGCGGCTTACACAGCCGCTCCTGTTTTCCATATGATAGGATAGTGCGCCTTTGCGCTCTTCCCTAAGCGTGATCCACCTTGTACATATGCTGAATGAGGTCAAGGACTTTGTTGCTGTAGCCCCATTCGTTGTCGTACCAAGCGACCAGTTTGACGAAGGTGTCGGTCAGGGCGATGCCGGCTTTGGCGTCGAAGATGGAGGTGTTGGCGTCGCCGATGAAGTCGCTGGAGACGACTGCTTCTTCGGTATACTCCAAAATGCCTTTCATCGGGCCTTCGGCGGCTTTCTTGATGGCGTTGCAAATCTCATCGTATTTGGCGGGTTTGGCCAGGTTAACGGTGAGGTCGACCACCGAGACGTTGAGGGTGGGGACGCGCATCGACATACCGGTCAGCTTGCCTTTGAGTTCGGGGATGACCACGCCGACGGCTTTGGCCGCGCCTGTGGAAGACGGGATGATATTGCCGGAAGCCGCACGTCCGCCGCGCCAGTCTTTTTTAGACGCGCCGTCAACCGTCAGCTGTGTCGCGGTGGTGGAGTGGACGGTGGTCATCAAACCGTCGGTGATGCCGAAGGTGTCGTTGATGACTTTGGCCAGCGGGGCAAGGCAGTTGGTGGTGCAGGAGGCGTTGGAAACAAAATTCATGTCCTTGGTGTATTTATCGAGGTTGACGCCGCAGACAAACATGGGGGTGTCGTCCTTTGAAGGCCCCGAATAAACAACCTTCTTCGCGCCCGCATCCAAGTGGGCTTGCGCTTTGGATTTTTCATGGAAGATGCCGGTGGCGTCGACGATGTATTCGGCTCCGACCTTGCCCCACGGGATGTCTTTGGGGTCGCGCTGGTCAAAAAAGGCGATTTTCTTGCCGTTGACCGAAATGGAATTGTCGTCATAGGTGATCGTGCCGTCGAAACGGCCATGGACGGTGTCGTACTTCAGCATGTAGGCCATGTAGTCGGGGGACATAAAGGGGTCGTTGACGCCGACGAATTCCAGGTTGGGGTTGTTCAATCCGGCGCGGAAGACCAGACGGCCGATGCGGCCAAACCCGTTGATACCGATCTTGATGCTCATTGGTTAACCTCCCAAACGGGCTGTGCCCGTATTTTGATTTGGATCTAACAGACGGTTTCTGTTAAATCTTTACAGGGTATTGTTGCTTATGCAGGGTATTATATACTATATCACGCCGATACACAAGAGAATCTTACTCTTTATTTTCGACAAAAAACATGATATGATGTTTTTCCTGAACGGAAGGTGAATACCGTGAACCAACATGAAATGAGCGAAGCTCTTTCCAAATCATTCAGCCAGCTGGATGTCCGGCTCCGCAACAAGCTCTCGGTGCTGCTGCCGGCACTCGACCTTTTGGAGAAAAAGGTCGCCCCGGACGGCAAAGCGGACGCCGCCGTCTTGCGGTATCTGGGCGAAGCGAGGCGGTCTGCTTTTTCGATCCTCCGCATTGCGCAGAACCTCGGCGATCAGGCGAAGTTTGCCGTTGATTACGATATGTCCGATCCTGTGAAGACCGATTTAACGGCGTTGTTCTCTTCCATCGCCGCCGAAACGCGTGCCATGGCCGCGTACAAAAACACGTTGGTCATGTTTGAAAGCTCCGAAACGCCTTTTTATGCCTTTATCGACCCGGATATGACGTCGCGCCTGCTGTACAATCTCCTCTCCAACGCCGTTTTGCACGGAGAGGGGGATGTGCGTGCCGAGTTAAAGCGCGAGGATGGCTGTCTTCTTTTTACCGTGCGGAACACCGGGGGAGAGGCTCCCAATCTCTATGAGAGCCAGCCTCTCGGGACAGGGCTGTCGGTTGCGTCAGCCATCGTTTGCCAGTGCGGCGGAACGATGATGACCACCTTCGACCCGTCAGGCGGCACCGTTGTGACCGTCTCGCTGCCCGACCGTCCGGGAGGGGACGAAGGGGAGCCTAGCCTATCCGCCGGCACATGCTCTTTTCCGTCCCGCTTGGTGGAGTTCTCCGATTTCCCGGCCTATAATCCTGATTACAATTTGCAAAGGAGAGGACAGGATCCATGCGCCACTTCTATGCCATGATGGCGCGGATGCGCCTGATCGGGCGGTGGAGCCTGATGTCCAGCCGCTCTTCAGAAAACGTCGCCGAGCATTCGCTGATGACGGCGGTGCTGGCGCACGCTTTGGCGTCCATAGCGCGCGATCTGCACGGGGAACCGGGCATCAACCCCGACGCTTGCGCAACGGCGGCCATCTTCCACGACGCGCCGGAGATTTTAACGGGCGACCTGCCCACCCCGGTGAAATATTTCTCCCCGGGCATCCGCGAGGCTTACCGCGAGGTGGAAAACGCCGGGATTGACAAAATGCTCTCCATGCTGCCCGAAGAGATGCGGGGGCGGTACCGCGCTTTTTGGGAGCCGGAAGACGAACGGGTCGAGGCCATCGTCAAAGCGGCCGACAAACTGTCGGCCTACATAAAATGCCTCGAAGAACTGCGGGCGGGCAACAACGAGTTCCGCGACGCCGCCCGCCGGACAAAGGAAAAGCTGGACGAAATGGCCATGCCGGAGCTGGAGACGTTTTTTGAGGAGTTTTTACCGTCGTTTGAATTGACTTTGGATGAAATGGAATGATATGCTATAAAAGATAAGCTGTGATGAGCATCAGAGGACGGAACGGACAGCCGTCACCCCACCATAAAGTCGCCGGAACGCATAAGGCGTCACAACCCTGCGCTCACCCGTTTTCATCCGATTGGCTCATAAGCCGCTCCTCCGCGTCGCATTGCAATTGAATGAGTTTTTCCACCACATCGTAAATGCCGTTGAAGAGAAAATAATACAAAGACTTATAGTTAATATTGTCGTCTCCCGGTGTCTGTTTGTCCATATAGAGGAGAAATTGGGTCAGCCTCGCGTTGAGGATGTTATCGGCGTGCTCTTGTTCGGCTTGGATGCTATTCGCTTCCATATGTGTGCCTCTCCTTCGTTTTGTGATTTTGACACATCGGCCGCGGAGGGTTGTCCGTCAGCCCCTCCGGGCTTCCATGTCAAGGCACAAAACAGCGGCGCGGGGACGAATAATCCCCACGCCGCATATCGTCAACACAAACCTTCAATAACCCTATTGCCGAATGGGGTGAGATGGGTTATAATAAAGGCGGTGCGGTATAATGCTGCTGTGTGGGACGCTCTCATCGTCCTGCATAATCCGTGGGGGTGTTTCAGCACCCTCACGGTTGCCACTGTTTGACCTCATGGTGGTATTGTATCAGAGGTTGAGGAGAATTGCAAGAGGTATTTTGCTTTGAGCTTCATCTGCGCGGCTATTTTTCTTTTTTGATGCAGCCGAAGATAGAAAGCCCAATCCCAGCCAATGCAAAACCCATAAATCCAAGATGAGCTATACTCTCCAATCGCGAACCCGCGCCACTCCAAAAAAGAAGCCACAAGTAACTAAAAATCAAAAATGATATTCCTAATAATTGAAATTTCATTGTTTTCTCCTTATCAATGATATTTGGGTTAATTATATCAAGAGCGATTGGTTCGTGTCAAATAATTCAATGAACCCCCGCCGTGCTGGCGGGGGCTTCGTCCCATGTTCTCTAAAACAGATCTGAATGTGTGCCGGTGCGTGTAAGGAACAAAAACAATGCGTTGCCGGAAATTTTATAAATCAGCAGCCAATCCGGTGTGATATGGCACTCCCGGCAATCCGCATACTGCCCCTTTAGCGGATGATCGTTATACACGGCGTCAAGCGTCTCACCGGCCGCCAGTTTTTGAATGACATCCGTCAAAAGGCCAATATCATAACCGCGGCTCCGAACGCGCTTCAAGTCTTTTTGAAACTTGGACGTAGGTTTGACGATATACATTAAGTCAAAAGCTCCTTTATCATCTGTGTAACATCGGTATAACCTTTGCCGACGGACGGGTTCTGCTCCATAAGCTCAACCTCGCGCATAGCCTCCAGTGTTTCGGCGTTCGGCGTCAGCGGACGCACATCAAAAGGAATCCCGCCGACCATAATGGCCTTATGCAGAAAGATATTGACGGCTTCTGATACGGTTATCCCGAACGCATTAAACGTTTGCTCGGCCTGTTCTTTGATTTCGGGCTTGACCCTGATATAAATATTCGCTGCTTTTACCATAGAGTATCACCTCAAATACATCATATCACAATGTGCGGACAATAGCAAGCTATATTGATAAAGACTTTTTGCATACATGAGGAAACTTCCCCTCTTTCGCCTTGACTTTGGATGAAATGGAATGATATACTAAACAGGACTTTATTTTGAAGGAGTTGCGCGAATGAAATACGTTTATAAATTCTCCGAAGGCAAAGGCGACATGCGGGAACTGCTGGGCGGCAAGGGTGCCAACCTGGCTGAAATGGTCAATCTCGGGCTGCCTGTCCCGCAGGGCTTTACCGTAACGACCGAAGCGTGTACGCGGTACTATGAAGACGGCGAGTTCGTTGCCCCCGACATCCGCGATCAGGTGCTGGAGTATCTGACATGGCTGGAGCAAAACTCCGGCAAGGTGTTCGGCGGGGCGGATAACCCGCTGCTTGTCTCCGTTCGTTCGGGTTCCCGCGCCTCCATGCCCGGCATGATGGACACCATCCTCAATCTCGGCATGAACGACGCCGTGGCCGACGGGATGGCTAAGCTGACCGGCAACCCGCGCTTTGTCTACGACTCCTACCGCCGCTTTATCATGATGCTCAGCGACGTGGTTATGGAACTGCCGAGGCATGATTTTGAACTCATCATCGACAAAATGAAAGATAAGAGGGGCGTCAAGCTGGATACCGAGCTGGACGCCGAGGATATGAAGGAACTTGTCGTTCTCTTCAAGGCCTATTACAAAGACAAAAAAGGCACCGAGTTCCCGCAGGAGCCGCGTGAACAGCTGATGGCGTCGATCGCCGCCGTCTTCCGCTCATGGAACAACAACCGCGCCATCGTCTACCGCCGCGAAAACGACATCCCTTCCGACTGGGGCACCGCCGTCAACGTGCAGGCCATGGTGTTCGGCAACATGGGCGACGATTCCGGCACCGGCGTGGCCTTCTCACGCAACCCGTCTACAGGAGAAGCGAAACTTTACGGTGAATTTTTGATGAACGCGCAAGGCGAGGACGTTGTGGCCGGTATCCGCACCCCGCAGACCATCGACCAGCTCCGCGACGTCATGCCGCAATGTTATAAACAATTCGTTGACATCGTTTCCAAGCTCGAAAAGCATTATAAAGACATGCAGGACATGGAGTTCACCATCGAACGCGGCCAGCTCTTCATGCTCCAAACCCGCAACGGCAAGCGCACGGCGCAGGCCGCCCTCCGCATCGCGCTGGAAATGGTCAAAGACGGCATTTGGAGCAAAGAGGACGCCTTGATGAAGGTCGACCCCAAACAGCTCGACACCCTGCTGCATCCGCAGTTTGACCCCGCCGCCCTCAAAGCGGCCAAGATCGTTGCCAGCGGCCTTCCCGCTTCCCCCGGCGCGGCTTGCGGAAGGGTGTTTTTCACCGCCGCCGCCGCCAAAACCGAAGCCGCCAACGGCCCTGTCCTGCTGGTGCGGAAAGAGACCTCGCCCGAAGACATCGAAGGCATGATCGCGGCGCAGGGCATCCTCACCGCCCGGGGCGGCATGACCAGCCACGCCGCCGTCGTCGCGCGCGGCATGGGAACCTGCTGTGTCGCCGGATGCGGGGACTGTATCATCCATGAGGATCAAGGTTATATGACCGTCGGCGGAACCCGCGTCAACGCCGGGGACTTTATGTCCATCGACGGAAGCACAGGCCACATCTACATCGAAAACATCCCCACGGCCGAAGCCGAGATCACAGGGGATTTCAATACCTTCATGACATGGGCAGACGAAGTGCGCACCATGAAAGTCCGCACCAACGCCGACACCCCGCAGGACGCGGCGCAGGCAGTCAGCTTCGGCGCGGAAGGCATCGGCCTGACCCGTACCGAGCACATGTTCTTTGAAGCAGACCGCATCGGGCCGATGCGCGAAATGATCCTTTCGGCCAGCGAAGAGGAACGCCGCAAAGCGTTGGATAAACTGCTTCCGATGCAGGTGAAGGATTTTGAGGGTATCTTCACGGCGATGGGCGCACGCCCGGTCACCATCCGCCTGCTCGACCCGCCGCTGCATGAGTTCCTGCCGCAAAAAGCGGATGACATCAAAGCCTTGGCCAAAGACATGGGCGTCAGCGAGCAAGTCCTGACCGACCGCATCGATAGCCTGCATGAGTTCAACCCGATGATGGGTCACCGCGGCTGCCGCCTCGCCGTCTCCTATCCCGAGATCGCCGAGATGCAGGCTCGCGCCATCATCCGCGCCGCCGTCAACGTCAAGCGGGCGACCGGCATCGACCTCGTGCCGGAGATCATGATCCCGCTGATCGGTGACGTCAACGAGATGAAGTTCGTCAAAGGCATCGTGCAGAAAGCCGCCGAGGAGGAGCTGGCCGGGTTCGGGTTGAAATACATGATCGGCACCATGATCGAGATCCCGCGCGCCGCGCTGATTGCCGACGAGATCGCCAAAGAGGCCGAGTTCTTCTCCTTCGGCACCAACGACCTGACCCAAATGACCTTCGGCTTCTCCCGCGACGACGCCGGGGCTTTCCTCGACGATTACTACAAACGCAAAATCTACGAAAACGACCCGTTCGCCCGCCTCGACCAAACCGGCGTCGGCCAGCTGGTCAAGCTGGCTGTCGAGCTCGGCCGCAAAGGCCGCCCCGGCATCAAACTGGGCATCTGCGGCGAACACGGCGGCGACCCGTCGAGCGTGGAGTTCTGCTTCAACGCCGGGCTGGACTATGTCTCCTGCTCCCCCTTCCGGGTACCGATCGCACGGCTGGCGGCGGCGCAGGCGAAGATTAAGAGCAAGAGTTAAAGGCTGAGTTTACAACGACAACCCCCGTCCAAAAGGATGGGGGTTGATTCAAGGTAATGTGTTAGTTATGAGAAAATGTACTCGTTGAAATCATCAATATGTTCGGCTTTAAATTTACCATATAGTTCCGTTTCCCTAAAATCTATAAAAATAGGCCAATCCCTTATGCTTATTGCATCAAATGATTCAGGATATGTTTTCGTCAACATCTCATACACTTTCTCATTATTACCAAGTAAGCACTCCTTTGCTATTATATAATTCTCCGTCATTGCAGATACATCGAATCCTTTAAGTAAATGATTTATAGGTTTCCCTTGATGTTTCAATGCGATCATATAGTTTACTTCATACATAGCCTTTTCTACAAAGAGAAAGTCTTTATATCTTCTTAACAATCCATATACATATTCAGCTACTATGTATTCTCCTTTACATAACGCAGTAAATCCCACAGATACTGAAAGAACTGAATATAATTCGTGTGGAGCCTCTTGACTTTTTAATAATTCATAAAATAAAGAGCAAGTAATTTTCTTGAGAACAAAAATTGCATTGCATAGGTATATATCATCGCAAACAAGCCTATCTTTTTTTGAGTAGTTTCCACAATATTCCTTTTCCACATTGTTTAAATATATTTCATTGATTGCACCATTGTTATGAACAAAAAGATTTCTTCTGTAATAAATTTCTTCAAATTCTTTGCGTATTTTAATGTTTCGATCAACATCAATACCACTTTTTTGTTTTATAATATCCAATACCGTTAGCGATTCACGCATTTTTTTGCTTACTTCTTGAATTATCTTTTCGTTTATTAAATCCTCAATTTCATTGGTTATTATTTCAGAAAATTTAACAGTTGCTCCTTCAAAATATATTTCTGGCCTTATAGAAATAAGAAACCTATAAATACTGCTTAGATACATTTCAAATATAATAATTATATTGGCAAGCACTGATCTAATGAGTATTTCCCTTTGACTTTCAATTCCATGATACTTTTTCCTTGCTATACTTGGTGCATATCTCTCATCTGTTGCATACTTCCCTTTTAATAAATATCTTAATATTTTTGCATCAAATGTATTTTCCAAGGACATATCAACAATATCATTAACTGGTATGTCATAAAGTCTTTGCGTCCTTGCATCATCTAAGGCAATAGCTCTATCAGGTTCATCTGCACTCATTATTTTGTCAAATACGTTGCTCAGCCCAATGCCAATTTTGTATTCATCATTTAACTTTATATCTGATTCAGTAATAACATTTTTGAATGATTCATAATAATCTGTCAACGCCTCAATTTCTGTTATAGCCTTTGTAAATTCATTAGCAAGAATAATCATGCTCTCTTTCCCTCCCGTTGTAATATATTATTAGGTGCAACTGTTGTCTATTAAATCAATTTTATTCACTATATCGCTCCTCTAGGTGCTTCCATACATCTTCCGCCGGAATCCAGCCTTTTTCCTCGCCGGAACGAAACCCCTTATCCAAGTCCGATACCGGCTTAATATTTGGCATAAACTCAACTCCTTTGCGAACAGTGTAGCACAATTCTTCGTAAAATACAACGGTATATTTTACGCATCCCCTGCGGCGGCGGCCGACAGCATCAGCTTGATCCGGTTGAGCTGGTTGACCTCCGACGCACCGGGGTCGTAGTCGATCGGGACGATGTTGCTCTGCGGGAACATCTCACGCAGTCTTCTGATCATGCCTTTGCCGGTGACGTGGTTGGGCAGGCAGGCGAACGGCTGGGCGCAGATGATGTTGGGGACGTTCTGCTCGATCAGCTCCACCATTTCGGCGGTCAGAAGCCAGCCCTCGCCGCATTGGTTGGCAACCGAAAGGAGATGCGACGCCTTTTCGGCCAGCTCATGGATGGTGGTCTCAGGGGTGAAGCGTTCCGAGGTTTTCATCCACTTTTTCGCCGCGTTTTCATAGCGGTAGACCAGCCGCACAATCAGGCTCATAAAGGCGGCGTTGACGCCGGACGTCCCCAAGAGGTCGTGTTTGATGACGCTGCACAAAAACCCATATTGGAAGAACCCGACGATGCCCGGCACAACGGCCTCAAACCCCTCCCGCTCGATAACAGCGACGGCGTTGTTGTTGGCGTCGGGGTGGAATTTGACCAAAATCTCGCCCACCAGCCCCACCCGGGGTTTGCGGGGGATGTCGCTCAGCGGGAGGGCTTCAAAGTCGGCGATGATGCGCCGCGATGTTTCGCTCAGGTTGATTTTACCTGTTTGCAATATCTTCGCCGAGCAATCGTCCAGCCACTTACGGTAGAGCGCGTTCGCGCTTCCGGGTTCGACTTCGTAAGGGCGGGTGCGCAGCAGCACATTTTGCAGCAAGTCGCCCAGCACAAAGACCTTCATCGCGCTGTCGATGGTGGAGATCGACCATTTGATGCCGGAGTTTTTTTCAATACCGCCCACGCTCAGCGCGGCGACGGTGACCTGGGGCAACCCGGCCTCGCGCAGGGCGCGGCGCAGCATGGCCAC
The DNA here is from genome assembly GCA_009782475.1 of Oscillospiraceae bacterium. GTDB lineage: Bacteria > Bacillota > Clostridia > Oscillospirales > UBA929 > UBA929. The sequence continues at coordinate 62,019 of WRIZ01000005.1, forward strand.
ATAGTTTGTAGCGCGGCAGCCTCCGCCTGTTTGGGTCAAAAACATCGTGGTGTTGTCCGGGTCATACTCACCCGAGAGGATGGCGCGCATCAGCTGGCCGATGACGACGATGGTCGGGTAACAGGCGTCGTTGTTGACAAACCTCAGCCCCATTTCGATGTCGGCATGATCGACCGTTTTGAGGATGTGCAAGTCAAACCCGTCGTGGCGCAGCAAGGCTTCGATCAGCTCAAAATGCACCGGCGACATCTGCGGCGCGAGGATGGTATGCTTCTTTTTCATCTCTTTAGTGAACTCTTTGCGGATGAAGGTGTACGACCCGCCGTTCTCCTGTCCCGCGCCGCGCGCCGTTTGTCCGGCGGCAGCCGAACGCAGCCGCCCGCTCAATGCCGCGGCCAGCGAGCGCATACGGATACGCGCCGCGCCCAAAGAGTTGATCTCGTCGATTTTCAAGGCGGTGTATATCTTGCCCGAAGAAGATAAAATCTCCTGCACCTGATCGGTCGTCACGGCGTCCAGCCCGCAGCCGAACGAGTTGAGCTGCACCATTTGCAGGTTGGGGTGGGTGCCGACGTAAGCCGCCGCGTCATACAGGCGGGTGTGGTACATCCACTGGTCTACGACGCGCAGCGGGCGTTCGGCGGGTGCCATATGGGCAACGGCGTCTTCGGTCAAAACGGCGAAGCCGAGGGAGGCGATCATGCGCGGCAGGCCGTGGTGGATTTCCGGGTCGGCGTGATAGGGGCGTCCGGCCAAAACAACGCCTGTTTTGCCCGTCCGTTCCAGCCAGCGCACCGTTTCTTCCCCGCGCCGCTTCATAAACGCGCCAAAATTGTCCATTTCCTTAAACCCCGCTTCGAGAGCGCGTTTGACCTTGCTGTGCGGTATCTTCCATTCTTCCAGCATCTTGGTCAGGATTTTGGCCATCTTTTCTTTGTGCATCAGCGACATGAACGGCTTCCACAAGACCGTCCCCGTCCGTTTCAAATCGTCCATGTTGGCGTCGATGACTTCGGGGTAGGATTGGACGATGGGGCAGTTGTAATGGTTGCCCGCCGCTTTGCTCTCTTTGCGCTCATACATGACGCAGGGATAGAAGATATGCTTCACGCCGCGTGTCTGCAAGTCGCGGATATGCCCGTGCGCCAGCTTGGCGGGGTAGCAGATGCTCTCGGAGGGAATGGTGGCCATGCCCTCCTCAAACAGGGCGTGGTCGCTCCCGCGAGAGAGGACGACCGAAAACCCAAGCTCGGTGAAGAAGGTATGCCAAATGGGATAGTTCTCATACATATTCAAGGCGCGGGGCAGCCCCACCGTGCCGTTGGGAGCTGTTTCCGGGTCGAGTGATTTATAGGCGAAGAGCCGTTCGTATTTTTCTTCCAGCAGGTTGGGCAGGTTTGAGCTTTCGCTCTTTCCTTCGCCCTTCTCACAGCGGAAACCGCTGACCAGACGCCGCCCTCCGGCGAAGGTCGAAATGGTCAGTTTGCAGGCGTTGGTACAGGCGGTGCAGGCCACTTGCGTCACCTTGTCCGGCTGTATTTCATCCAAATGGGCGGCGTCCGGGATGGACGAGCGGGCTCCGGCGGTGTAGTTGTCGGACGCGATCAGCGCGGCTCCGTAGGCTCCCATCAGCCCGGCGACGTCGGGGCGAACCACATCGACCCCGGCCACCTTCTCAAAACAGCGAAGGATGGCGTCGTTATAGAATGTCCCGCCCTGAACGAGGATGGTTTTGCCCATCTGTTCGGGCGTTTGCAGTTTGATGACCTTAAACAGGGCGTTGCGGATGACCGAATACGACAGGCCGCAGGAGATGTCGCCGATGCTCGCTCCTTCCTTCTGCGCCTGTTTGACACGCGAATTCATAAAAACGGTGCAGCGGGTTCCCAAGTCCACCGGGTTGTTCGCTTCCAACGCCCTCGCGGCGAAGTCGGCAACATTCAGCCCCAACGCCTCGGCAAAGGTTTGGATAAACGAGCCGCAGCCGGAGGAGCAGGCTTCGTTGAGCAGCACCGAATCGAGCAGCCCGTCCCGGATGCGGAGGCATTTCATGTCCTGCCCGCCGATGTCGAGGATAAAATCGACGTCGGGGCTGAACGCCTGAGCGGCGCGGGTATGGCAAACCGTTTCAATCTCGCCCCGGTCGGCGCGGAGGGCTGTTTTGAGCAGCTGCTCGCCGTATCCGGTCACCGTCACGCCGCCGATATAGGCGCCGGACGGCAGTTTTTCGTAGATTTCCCCCAACGCTTCGGCGGCGCGGGGCAGCGGAGCCCCTTCGTTTTTGTTGTAGTATGTATAAAGGATTTGCCCGTCCCGCCCGGTTAAAACCGCCTTGATGGTGGTGCTTCCGGCGTCCACCCCCAGGAAGCAAGGGCCTTCGGCCTGTTCTATCTTGCCGCGCAGTGCCTTGGTTCGGGCATGGCGGCTTTGGAACGCCTTCAACTCTTCCTCCGAAGCGAAGAGCGGTTCCATGCGCGGAATATCGGCGTCGATGGCTCCGGCGTTGTCCAGCAGCTCCGGCAGCCCTGACAGCGAAACGGCCTCTCCGCCGGCTCCCAACGCCGCGCCCAGCGCGATAAAGACCTCGGCGTGCTGCGGGGTGACAAATTCGCACCCGGCGTCTTTCAGCGTCCGCTCAAAGGAGGCTCGCAGCTCCGACAAATAGGTCAGCGGCCCGCCCAAAAAGACCACCCGCCCGGTGATGGGCTGGCCGCAAGCCAATCCCGCGATGGTTTGGTTGACAACGGCCTGAAGCACCGAGGCGGCTAGGTCTTCGTGCAGAGCTCCCTCGTTCAGCAGGGGCTGCATATCGGTTTTGGCGAAGACGCCGCAGCGCGACGCGATGGAATAGAGGGAGGTATACCCTTTGGCCAGTTCGTTTAGCCCAGTGGCGTCGGTTTGCAGAAGGGCTGCCATTTGATCGATAAAAGCCCCGGTGCCGCCCGCGCAGGTGCCGTTCATCCGCTGGCTGACCACCGGCTTCATAAAGGTGATTTTCGCGTCCTCGCCGCCCAGCTCGATCACAACGTCGGCTTCCGGCACAAAACGGCGGACGGCGCGCGTCCCGGCGGCGACTTCCTGCACAAAGGGCAAGCCGAGAGCCGTCGCGGCTCCCAGCCCGGCCGACCCGGTCATACGGACGGCGGCGCGCACCTCGGAGAGGTCTTCGGCGATCTCGTCGAAAAGAAGCGCCATCTCGCGTGAGACGTCGCTTCTGTGGCGGCGGTAACGGCTATAAAGGATGGCGTCATTTTCATCGAGCAAAACAGCTTTGATGGTCGTGCTGCCAATATCGATCCCTAAACGGTAGTCCATAATGTACCTCGTTATCAATCATAATATTTTCCCTGTTCGCTGTATAGCATAAACCCCTGTTCGGCCTCGGTTCCGCCGGGCGGGATGACCGGGATGAAGGGTCTAGATAGTCCATCGTCGGGATAGAGGGTAAACATGAGGTCAAATGTTTCGGTAAATACCGCCAAATCCTGCCCAGCCGCTTCAAACAACCCTTCGCTCACCGTCTCGGGAAACAGCCAAGCGTCCAGCGGCCGTTCGCCCGCGGCTTCCCGCAGCTCCGAAAGGAGCATATTGACGGCAGCGACAGAGCCGATAATATCATCAAGCCCCTGATAGTCCGCCTGTGACGCCCCGCCCGAATGCGGAAACCCGACATAGGTGAGCAGCACCCGCTCAAACCCGTCTTTATAGGCGTTTTGCACTTGCTCCGCGATAAAGGCGCGTGCTTCAGACAGATAGAGATTGAGCCACCGGCGGTCGAGATGGTCTTTGAAATTCACCCCGGAGCGATGCTTGACCGCCCAGTTGGTGTTCCTGCCAAACGGGACGGTATTGTCCACACAAGCCGAAATCACCGCCGTCAGGGTCAGTCCGGGACGATTTAAGAGGGTCATGGCTTCCGCCAAAACCGCCTCGTCAACAACCGACCCTTGTATGTCTTTGTATTCCAACGCCAGCATGTTCACCCCGGCCGACCGCGCTTGATCATGGAGGGTTTCAAGTGCCTCCGTTTCTGCCAGCATCGTCATCGGGATAAAAAGGGCGCGCACTTGCTCAGCTTTTTGCGGTGTCGGGGAGGGGGACGGCTCCGGCGTCGGGGACGGAGAAATCGAAACCTCCACCAGTACAGAAGGGGACGGGGCAGGAGGGGGCGGGGAAGGGTTGCGCGCCGTCCGGCCAAAAAACGGAAGGTCGATCGACATTCCGTCTTCAGAATATGTGACATAATCCGGCAAGATAAAAACGCACAGAGCCAAAAAACCGCCGGCTAACACTAGGATGATGGCATTTCTAAGCCAACGGAGTTTCTTTCGTCCGTAATACGTTTTGTATTTGGGCATTGTATCACGCTCCATGCGCGCCCGGCGGGCGTGCGTCTAAAGTGAATTTAGCCGCTCTGCCGGTCGATGGAGCAGCTATCCCTCCATCAACCTTGGCCCTCGATCCAGTTTAGCGTCTACGATCAGTTTGCGGGGGCATTTTTCGGCGCAATCGCCGCAGCCGTTGCATTTTTCAAAGTCAATGGAAGCAAAATTGTCCTCCACGCTGATGGCGTTGTGGATGCACACTTTCTCGCAGATGCGGCAGCCCAAGCACCCGATGTCGCAAATCTTGCGCAGCGTCCCCCCTTTTTCACGGGAGGAACAGGGGATGTGGACGTCGGCGTGGTACGGCACGGGGATAATAAGCCCCTTCGGGCAGGCGGCCACGCAAACCTGACAGGCGGTACACCGTTCGGGATCGACAACAGCCACGTCGTCTACGATTGAAACCGCCCCGAACGCGCAGGTTTTCGCGCAGGTTCCCAGCCCTAAGCATCCATACGAGCAGTCTTTCGGGCCGCCCCCGATCTGCATGGCGGCATGGCAGTCCCCGATGCCTTCATACTGGAACTTATTCCGGGCTCGGACGCCGCCCGAGCAGCGCACCAGCACGGTCATGCGCACCGCTTCTTTTAACTCGACGCCCAAAATGGAACTCAGCTGTTCGGCGGCGTCCCGTCCGCCCACCGGGCAGCCGGACACGTCGGCTTCACCAGCCGCCAGCGCGTTGGCGAAAGCGGCGCAGCCTGTGTGGCCGCAGCCGCCGCAGTTGATCCCCGGCAACGCTTCCGCCAGCTTTTCAAGCCGGGGGTCGGCCTCGGCCTTGAAAAACCGCGACGCCGCCGCGATAACCAAGCCGAGAACCACGCCCAGCCCGCCCAGCGCGAGAACGGCGTGCCATACATTCATTGGGTATCATCTCCAAATAAAGGCATTTTATCCTGATTATATTTCTACCGTTGAAAATCCCATAAACGCCAAAGCAAGCAGCCCCGCCGTGACCAGCGCGATGGGGAACCCCTCAAACGCTTCGGGGTGCTCGCTGAACTCCAGCCTTGCGCGGATGGAGGAGAAGAGCATCAGCGCGACCATAAAGCCCACGCCCGACATAAAGGCAAACAGGACGCTTTCGATAAAGCCTGTGCCGCTGTTGGAATTGATCAACGCGACGCCCAGCACGGCGCAGTTGGTGGTGATCAGCGGCAGATAAATGCCGAGCGATTTATGCAAAGCAGGGGCGGCTTTCTGCATAAACAGCTCAACGAGCTGCACCAGCGCGGCGATGATCAGCACGAACGCCAGCGTCCTCAACCGGCCGATCTCAAACGGTTCGAGCAAAAACTCCTCGACAGCCCACGCGGCCGCCGACGCCATTGTCATCACAAAGATAACGGCCAGGCTCATCCCCAGTGCCGTGTCCTGCTTTTTCGATACGCCTAGAAAAGGGCAAACTCCCAAAAAGCGTACCAACACAAAATTCTCGATCAAAATAGCCCCCAGGCTCAAGTTGACAAGAGCGGACAGCGTCATACCGAAACCCCCGCTTTCCCTTTGCGTTTCAAGAGCTGCATGGCCGCGACAACCAACCCGACCGCGAAGAAACCGCCCGCGGGCTGCGCCATGATGGTGACGGCGGGAAACGATTCGGGCAGGACGCGGAAATCAAAGAGCGTCCCCGCGCTCAGCATCTCCCGTATGGCCGCGATGGCCAGCAGTGCCGCCAAAAAGCCCATCCCCATCGCCAAGCCGTCGAGCGACGAGCGGACGACGCCGTTTCGGAAGGCAAATACCTCGGCGCGGGCAAAGACCAAACAGTTGACCACGATCAGCGGGATGAAAATGCCCAGCGAATCGGCCGTCGCCGGGGCATACGCCTGAAGGAGAAAATCGGCGGCTGTGACGAATCCCGCAATGATGAGCGTAAAGGCGGCAATGCGAATCTTCTCAGGGATGAGTTTCCGCAGCGCGGAAATGGTGAAGCCGGAGCAAAGCAGCACGGCCGTTGTTGTAAACCCCATGCCGGCCGCGTCGGTCATCGAAGACGAGGTGGCCAACGCCGGGCACATGCCGAGCAGCAGAACCAAAACCGGGTTCTGATCAATGATCCCGTTCTTAAATTGTTTTCCTGTCTGTGTCATAGCGTCCTCCTTCCCGAAGCGTCAGAGGTTTGCGTCATGGCTGCAACCCCCTGTCCAAAGCGGCAAGAGCCTCGCTGATCCCTTGTGTGAGTACCGCCGAATAGTCACCCGTCTCCCTGTGGCGCACCACCGTCACCCCGGTCACTTCGCGCAGGGTATCGACGCCGACCACCATGTCAACGAATCCGCTGAACCCTTTGGGGGAAACGAGGATGGAAAACCCGGCAAGCTGCCCGTTCCCGTCACGTCCTTCATAGATGTTTTCCCCGATGCCGGACGGAGCAAAGGTGAGCTCCAGCCCGGGGAAAACCGTCCCCAATGCCTCGGCGAAGGACTCCGCCTTCCCCTCCGCGATCCGGTCTTCGGTGACCGAAACGACGATCCCCACACAGGAAGCGGTGACAACGGTCAGCAAGAACATCACCAACACCAAATTGGGAACGGAGTCTTTCTTGAAAAAGCGGCGCAAGGTGCGCCCTGTAACGGTCAGTCCCCGCGCCGTCACTCCGGCAACCCTTTCCACGACGGGGCGGGCGCGTTTCAAGACGCTGTTCAGGCCGGGAGTTTTGCTCTCGGCCGGAGGGGGAGCCTCCGCCAAAGGCGGCGGGGCGGCGGCGGGTTGCTCTTCTTCCTCACGGGGATCGGCTGCTTCGGCAAAATCATCCTTCAACTCACGGCCACCTCCTCCCGAACCGTCTCGGCGCGCCGATTTTATCCAGCGTCCAAACCAGCGTATTCATCAGCAGGATGGCATAGCAGACCCCTTCCGGCATAGCACTGAAATAGCGGAAAAAGACGGTGAGCAGCCCGCATCCGACGCCGTAGACCCATTGGCCGCGCGGCGTGATCGGGCTGGTGGCATAATCGGTGGCCATAAAAACGGCTCCGAGGATCAAGCCGCCGGAAAGCAGATTGTAGCGCATATATTCAAATCCTTCAATGCCGCCCCGCGGGAAAAGAAAGGTGAGCAGCGCGACCGTTCCGATGAAGGCGGCCGGAATGCGCGGGGTGATGACGCGGCGGACAACAAGGTAAAGCCCCCCCATCAGCAGGAGAACCGAACTCACCTCACCGATGCTGCCGGGCATCTGCCCCAAAAAGAGGTTTTTGAACCAGTCATACTCGGTCACAGGCAGCTGTTCAATGCTCAGTTTCTCCACATCCTTGAGGTAACTCAGCGGCGTGGCCTGCGCGACGGCGTCCGCCGTGTAATTCCCGAAAACGGGAAGATAGGGGTCGGCCAGCGGTTTGATGTAGACCAAAAAGGAAGAGAACCCCGCCAAAAAAGCCCGGGCAGCCAACGCCGGGTTGAGAAAGTTTTTTCCGAGACCCCCGTATAACTGCTTGACCACCACAATGGCGAAAAAAGCCCCTAAGGCGACCAGCCAGTACGGAGCCGAAACAGGCAGCACAAAGCACAAAAGGATGCCGGTCACCGGAGCCGACATATCGCCCAATGAATTGGGTTTTTTCAAGAGTTTGCGGTAAAGCCCTTCAAAAACAACACAGCAGATCACTGAACAGGCCGCCAGCGACAAGACGCGCGGCCCGAAATAGTAGACGGCGATGGCCAGCGGGAAGGCCAGCGCGATCAGCACGTCAAGCATGACCGAGCGGGTATTCTCGCTGGCTCGGATGTGCGGAGAGGAGGAGACGGTCAGTTTTTCCATTAACCCGCCTCTTTTCTGCTGTCTCTGAGTTTTTGCTTGCCTGTGCGCATGGAATGGACGAGATGGAGCCGCCCCGGGCATATGTAGGAGCATGACCCGCATTCGATGCAATCGTCCAAATGCAGTTTTTCCAATTCCCGCAAGCGGTCTTTCCGCTCGTTCATATAAAGATAGATCGGCAGCAGGTGGGCGGGGCAAACGCGCGCGCAGCGTCCGCAGCGGATACATATTTCGTTGCCCGGCGGCGGGACGTCTTCGCCGGCAAAAGCCAGCAAGGCGTTGCACCCCTTGATCAGCGGTGCGGTAAGGTCGTGCTGGGCGGCGCCCATCATCGGCCCGCCCGTCAGCACTTTGACCGGCTGTTCCCGGAACCCGCCGGTGGCGTTGAAGATGTCGGCCAGCGGGGTGCCGAAACGCACGTCCAGGTTTTTGGCGTTGGCGACGGCACTGCCGGATACGGTGACGATGCGGCGGATGAGCGGCTGCCCGGTTGTAACGGCGCGGTGCAGGGCGGCGGCCGTATTGGCGTTGAAGACAACGCATTTGACGTCGGAAGGAAGCTGCCCCGGAGGCACCTCGCGGCCTGTGACCGACTTGACGACCTGCTTGTCCGAACCTTGCGGATAACGGGTGCGCAGGGTCAGCAGTTCGATCCTTGTCTTGCCTGGCAGGGTGCGGCGCAGCGCTTCCAGCGCGTCACGCTTGTTTGACTGCACGGCAATGACGGCGCGTTTGGGCTCCAGCAGTTTCATCAGGACGCGCAAACCGCCGAGGACTTCCTCCGGCGCTTCGAGCATCAGGCGGTGGTCGGCGGTGATATACGGTTCGCATTCGGCGGCGTTGATGATGACGGTGTCGCACCGTTCACGCGTTTCCATTTTTTCACGCGCTTTTAATATTTTCAGATGGGTGGGAAAGGCGCTGCCGCCCATCCCGACAATGCCCGCGCCGCGAATGATCAACAGCAGTTGTTCGGGGGTGAGCGATTCCACCGAGCCTTTGGGGTGTACCGTCTCGTGCAGCATGTCCCGCCCGTCGTTTTCGATGATGACGCTTAACACACGCGACCCGTTGGGGTGGGGATGCGGTTCGATTGCCAAAACCCTGCCCGAAACAGGGGAGTGGATGGGAGCCGACATCAATTCTTTGCTGTCGGCCACCAGCTGCCCCATAAAAACCTCCTGATCGGGGCGCACGATCGGTTCGCAAGGGACGCCGGTGTGCATCAGCATGGGCAGAAAAACCCGGGCGGGCGGCGGAAGCGGCTCGATCGGCTTATGACGGGTGGCGTCTTTTTTGCCGGGGGGGTGAATGCCGCCCCGGAAACGGTGAAACATCGGCGTTCACCTCCTTCGGTTTGCTCATTATAGTATACAGGGTTGTCTATGTCAAATTTACGGTTTTTTCCTGTTATAATCCTCTATAGCCGCTTTCACGGCTTCCTCAGCCAGCACCGAGCAGTGTATTTTCTGCGGCGGCAGCCCTTCCAAAGCCTCTACGACCGCTTTGTTGGTCAGTGCCAGTGCTTCCTCCACCGTCTTGCCCATCACCATCTCGGTGGCGATGCTGGAGGTGGCGACGGCGGCTCCGCATCCGAAGGTTTTGAACTTTACGTCCTTGATAACGCCTTCTTCGATGCGCATGGTCATGCGCATGATGTCGCCGCATTTGGCGTTGCCGACCGTCCCCTCGGCGTTATAGCCGTCCGCTTCGCCCATGTTGCGCGGACAGTTGAAATGATCCATGACCCGTTCAGTGTACATTGATCGGTTCTCCTTTTTTAGCATCCCACAGGGGACTCATATTTCTACAGTGTTCAACGGCTGTTTTGACCGATTTGATGACATAGTCCATCTCTTCCTCTGTGTTTTCATGGCCGACCGTCAGCCGCAGGCTCCCGTGCGCCTCTTCATGCGGCAGACCAATCGCCAGCAGCACATGCGAAGGATCGAGCGACGCCGACGAACAGGCCGAGCCGCTGGAAGCCGCAACGCCCAATGAATCCAGCTTCAAGACAAGGCTTTCGCCCTCAACGGAAGCAAAGACAAACGAAGCGTTGCCCGGAAGCCTGTTTGCTCGATGCCCGGTCAGGCGGCTGTAGGGGATTTCAGATAAAATCCCGTTTATCAGCCTGTCCCGCAAAGAAGCGGTTCTTATTGCGAAGGTTTCGCGGTTTTGACACATATACTCCAGCGCGGCGGCCAATCCAATCGCCCCCGCTACGTTTTCGGTGGTGGAACGCCGCCCCCGCTCGTGGCCGCCGCCGTGCAGCAGCGGGGTCAGCTTGACGCCGTTTTTCAAAACCATTGCGCCTATCCCTTTCGGCCCGCCGAATTTGTGCGCCGAGAGGGAGAGCATGTCTATCTCGGGTGTGATCTCCAGCGGGATATGCCCGGCGGCCTGTACGGCGTCGGTGTGGAAAAGGATTTTTTTGTTATACTCCTTCACCGTACGCGCCAGTTCGGCGACGGGCTGAACCGTCCCGATCTCGTTGTTGGCATATATGACGGAAACGATGGCCGTATCCGGCTGCAAGGCTTTTTGCAAAGCCTCGGGGCTGACTGTTCCGTCGCTGTCCACAGGCACAACGGTTAGCGGATGCCCTTTCTTTTTCAGAAACTCCGCCGTGTTCAGCACGGCGTGGTGTTCCGCCGCCGAAATAACGATGTGCCCGCCTTTGTCGCAGGCTCCTTTGAGAGCCCAGTTGTCGCTCTCGGTGCCGCCGGAGGTAAAATAAAACTCCTCCGGCGCGACGCCCAAGCAGGACGCCGCCGTCCGGCGGGCGTTCTCCAGTGCTTTTTTGGCGTCCCGCGCCAGCTTATAAAACCCGGACGCGTTGCCGTAGCCCGTTTCCAGCCACGGCAGCATGGCGTCGAAAGCGGGTTTGCAAAGCGGCGTTGTCGCCGCGTTATCACAATATACGAACATTCATTGACCTCCGGCGGCCGCGACGGCCAAGGCGTCACAGCGGTTGTTGTATTCATTGTCGGCGTGGCCGCGTATCCAATGCGGGCGGACGTCATGCTCCCCGCAGAGCTCCAACAGCCGTTCCCACAGGTCGGGGTTTAGGGCGGGCTGTTTATCGCTTTTGACCCAGCCGCGCTTGCGCCAGTTTTCCGCCCAGCCCTTTTCCAGCGCGTCGATGACATATTTTGAGTCGGAATACAGCTCGGTTATACATGGTTCGGTCAGGGCTTCCAGCCCTTTGATCACGGCGGTCAGCTCCATGCGGTTGTTGGTGGTATGCCCTTCAGCCCCCGACAGCTCTTTTTCGCGTTCCCCAAAGCGGAGGATACAGCCCCAGCCGCCCGGCCCCGGATTGCCGCTGCAAGCTCCGTCGGTATAGAGCTGGACGGTTTTCAAGCCTCTTCACCCGCGTCGGTGTCTTCCGCTTCTTCCTTAAATGTGCGCGCCAGCGCGATGACCCGGGCGTTTTCGCCTGTGCGCATCAAGATCACGCCCGTTGCCACACGGGAACGGAACATGACGTCGGACGCCGCCATACGGATGATGATGCCGCTGTCGGAGATCAGGAGAATGTCGTCGTTTTCATCCACCACACGGATTCCGGCGATGCGTCCTGTTTTTTCGTTGATGGTTTGGTTCCGCAGCCCTTTGCCCCCGCGGTGCTGGGCTTCGCCGCCGCGTTTGTACTCCTCTACATCGGTGCGCTTGCCGTAACCGTTTTCGGTGACCGTCAGCAACGCCGCCCCCGGCCGCGCCCTAGCCGCGCCGATGACGTAATCCCCGGCCGACATGCGGATGCCGGTGACCCCCCTCGCGCCGCGCCCCATTTCCCGCACTTCCTTTTCGGGGAAACAGATCAGCTTGCCTTCCCGCGTCGCCAGCAGCATATCCTGCGACCCGTCGGTTTTACGGACGGCGATCAGTTCGTCGCCTTCGTCGATGGAGAGGGCGATCAATCCGGCTTTCCGTCCGGCGGAGGCGAATTTATCCATGCTCGTCCGCTTGACCACGCCGTTTTTGGTGACAAAGAAGAGGAAGCCGACTTCCTCGTCGTCGTGCACCGGGATAACGGCCGTGACCTTCTCCCCCTGCTCCAGCTGCAGGAGGTTGGCGAGGTTCATCCCCTTCGCGCTCCGCCCCGCTTCCGGGACGGTATAGCCGCGTTTTTTGAACAGGCGGCCTTTGGAGGTGAAGAAGTATAAATCATCATGCGTCGAGGCGATGATCAGTTCCTCGATGTAATCCTCTTCCCGGATGGTTTGCGCCTTGATCCCCTTGCCGCCGCGCCTCTGCGCGCTGTAGGTGGTTTTGGGGGCGCGCTTGACATAGCCGACATGGGTGAGGGTGTAGACGCAATCCTCACGCTCAATCAGGTCTTCGAGGTCGATCTCGTCGTCGTTCTCGATAATCTCGGTGCGGCGGTTATCCCCGAATTTATCGGCCAATGCGGATAATTCTTCCCGCAGTATGTTTTTTACCCGTTCCTCGTTGGCCAGTATGTCGAGATAATCGGTGATCTTTTCGGCCAAATCGTCGATCTCGGCTTGCAGTTTCTCGATCTCCAGCCCCTGCAAACGCCCGAGGCGCATATCAACAATAGCCTGCCCCTGAACGTCGCTCAGTCCGAACCGTTCCATCAGGCGGGCTTTGGCGTCGTTATAACTCCCGCGGATGATTCTGATCACTTCGTCGATGTTGTCAACGGCGATCTTCAATCCTTCCAATATGTGCATACGCTCCCGCGCCTTGCGCAGGTCATATTCGGTGCGGCGGCGGATGACTTCTTTTTGGTGGGCGATGTAATGCTCCAAAATGGCTTTCAGGCCGAGCGTCATGGGCTGACCGTCGACCAGGGCGATCATGTTGATGGCGTATGTCTCCTGCATACTGGTTTGGGCGTAGAGCTTGTTCAGTGTCACTTGCGCGTTGGCGTCGCGTTTGAGGTCGAGGACGATCTTCATCCCGATCCGCCCCGATTCGTCACGCAGAGCCGAAACGCCGTCGATCAGTTTATCCCGTACCAGCTGGCCGATGTGGGCGACCAGTTTGGCTTTGTTGACCTGATAGGGCAGCTCGTTGACGACGATGCGCGTCTTGCCTTTGTATTCCTCAATTTCCGCACGGGCGCGGACACGGATGCGCCCCCGTCCGGTCGAATAGGCCAAACGGATACCCGCACGGCCGAAGATTTGCCCGGCGGTGGGGAAGTCGGGGCCGTGGATGTGTTCCATCATTTCGTCCAGCCCGGCTTCGGGGTTATCCAAAACGCAGAGGATGGCTCCGGCCACTTCGCGCAGATTGTGCGGCGGGATCTTGGTCGCCATACCGACGGCGATGCCCTCCGAACCGTTGACCAAAAGGTTGGGCAGCCGCGCCGGAAGGACGGTGGGTTCTTTGCGGAAATTATCGTAGTTGGGCTTGAAATCGACTGTTTCTTTGTCGATGTCGGCCATCATTTCCATCGCGATCTTGCTCAGGCGAGCTTCGGTGTAACGCATGGCGGCGGGCGGATCGTCGTCCACGCTGCCGAAGTTGCCGTGACCGTCGATCAGCATATGCCGCAGAGAGAAGGGCTGCGCCATCCGCACCAAGGAATCGTAAATAGCGAGGTCGCCGTGCGGGTGGTAACGCCCCATCACGTCGCCGACGGCGGTGGCCGATTTGCGGAAAGGTTTATCCGGGGTGAGGTTTTCCTCGTACATGGTGTAGAGGATGCGCCTGTGGACAGGCTTTAAGCCGTCGCGTACGTCGGGCAGGGCGCGCGAGGTGATGACGCTCATCGAGTATTCGATGAACGATTTGCGCATTTCGCTTTCCAGCTCTACCGGAAGCAGCTTTTGGTTCTCAAAACTGACCAGTTCATGCTCGTTATGCTTGCTCATTCTTTTTCCCCTTATATGTCAAGGTTGACAGCACTTTTTGCGTATGTCTCAATAAATTCGCGTCTCGGTTCGACCTTGTCGCCCATCAGGATGGTGAATATCTCGTCGGCGGCGGCGGCGTCTTCGATCGACACCCGCAGGAGGGTTCGCTTCTCCGGGTGCATGGTGGTCTCCCACAGCTCCTCGGCGTCCATCTCGCCCAAACCCTTGTTGCGCGATAAGTCGATTCGGTTCCGCACCGCCGGGTCGCCGCCCGACATCTCGTCCAGCGTTCGGTCGCGCTCGTGGTCGGTATAGGCATAGCGTACCTGTTTGCCCCGCGTCATTTTATAGAGCGGCGGCTGGGCGATGTAAACATGCCCTTCGTCGATCAGGGGGCGGAGGAAACGGAAGAGGAAGGTCAACAGCAGGGTGCGGATATGACTCCCGTCCACGTCGGCGTCGGCCATCAGGATGATTTTGTTATACCGCAGTTTCTCCAGCGAAAATTCCTCGCCGATCCCGGCCCCGATGGCGGTGACCAGCGGCATCAGTTTCTCGTTGCCGTAGACTTTATCCAAACGCGCTTTCTCCACGTTGAGCATCTTTCCCCATAACGGAAGTATAGCCTGATAGCGGCTGTCACGCCCGCCCTTCGCGCTTCCGCCCGCGCTGTCGCCCTCAACGATGAACAGCTCGGTCAGATTGGGGTCGGATTCGTGACAGTCGGCCAATTTACCCGGCAGAGCCGCGCTGTCGAGAGCCGTCTTGCGCCGGGTGAGTTCCCGGGCTTTGCGGGCGGCGTCGCGCGCGCGCGCGGCTAGAACGGATTTTTCGAGGATGATTTTCCCGGTTGCCGGGTTTTCCTCTAAAAAGTCGGTTAGCTTCTGCCCGAGGAGGTTATCGACCATGGTGCGGATTTCACTGTTGCCCAGTTTGGTTTTGGTCTGCCCCTCAAACTGCGCTTCCATCAGCTTGACCGAGATGATGGCGGTCAACCCTTCGCGCACGTCTTCCCCGGTCAGCTTTTCGTCGTCTTTGAGAAGGTTTTTCTTATGGCCGTAGTCGTTGAGGACACGGGTCAGAGCCGTTTTGAAGCCCGTTTCGTGCATACCGCCCTCGGTGGTGGCGATGTTGTTGGCAAAGGAGAGCAGCACTTCGTTGTAAGATTCATTATACTGCATGGCCACTTCAAGCGCGGCGGTGTCTTTCTCGCCGGAGAAGTAGATGACCTCGCTGTGCAGCGGCGTTTTGTTTTTGTTGACATGTTCGACGAAAGAGCGGATACCGCCTTCGTAGTGAAATTCCCTTTTATGGCTGGAATCAGGGCGCAGGTCGGTCAGGGTGATTCTCAGCCCCGCGTTGAGGAAGGCCTGTTGGCGGAGGCGGGATTTCAGAACAACGTAATCAAAATTGACTTCTTCAAAAATCTGCGGGTCGGGACAAAAGGTGACCGAGGTGCCGTGCTGCTCCGTTGGCCCCACCTGACGCAGCTCTTCGGTGATGTCGCCGCGTGAAAAGGCGATACGGTATTCATACCCCTCGTTATAGATGACGGCCTCCAGCCGTTCCGACAGCGCGTTGACGACCGAAGCCCCGACGCCGTGCAGGCCGCCCGCGACCTTATAGCCCGAACCGCCGAATTTGCCGCCCGCGTGCAGGGTGGTGAACACCAGCTCGACGGCGGTCTTGCCGGTGGCGTGCATCCCGCAGGGGATCCCGTGGCCGTCGTCGGTCACGGTGACGCTGTTGTCGGGGTTGACGGTCACTTCGATATGGGTACACCGCCCCGCCAATGCTTCGTCGATGGAGTTATCCACGATCTCGTACACCAAGTGGTGCAGCCCCTGACTGGAGGTTGTTCCGATGTACATGCCGGGGCGTTTGCGAACGGCTTCCAACCCTTCCAAAACCTGTATGTCATCCGCTCCGTATTGCCGGTTTACCTGATCCATTGTCTGTTCTCCGTTTCCGATAATCTCTTGGTTAATGTCGCCGTTGTGACGGGCGACAGATACACTGTGTCGTCTGCCTTTACGATAAAGCTGCGCGGCAGTGCCTCTTCCATGGCCTGCCCGAGCCTGCCGTCTTTTTCCCTGTTGTGCAAAAAGCGGTTTGTATCCTGCCCCTGCGAACAGCCGTCAAGGTCGAAAACCCCGATCACCCCGGACAAGAGCAGGGCGGTATCGCCGCCGATGTGCAAATACAATCTCAAACCCCCAATGATATGTTGGTTCCCGATAGGGTGATTTTACCCGGTTCACAGCAGGTTATAAACGTCTGACCCCCGCTGATGTGCTCCAGCACATATTTCTGCCTGCTCCCGTCCAGCTCGCTCAGCACGTCGTCCAACAGCAGCAATGGCGGTTCGCCGAGGGTTTTCGCCAGCACATCCCTTGCCGCCAGCTTCATGGCCACGGCGGCGGTGCGGGTTTGCCCCTGCGATCCGACCCCTTTCACCGGCCTTCCGTCCAAAAAGGCTTCTATGTCGTCCCGGTGAGCTCCCACCAAACATTGCCGCCGCGCCAGTTCGGCGTCCCGCCGCTCTTCCATTTTGGCGAAGGCTTCCGCCGGGTCGGCGGCGCGGGTTTGGTAGCGCAGTTCCAGCGTCTCCCGCCCTCCCGATATGGCGGCGTGGTGTTCCCCGGCGGCCGGAGCCAGCTCTTCGATGAACGGGCGGCGGTAGGAGGCCAACACCGCCCCTGTTTCGGCAAGGCTGCGGTTATACTCGGACAGCATGTCCAAATACGACGGCTGTGACGCCGCGAGAGCAAGCAGTTTCCCCTTTGATTCGTGCAGTTTGCGGTATCGCCGCAACGCCTCCAAATACCGGGGCCGCTGCTGGCAGAGGACGGCGTCGGCAAAGGCGCGCCGTTCCCCCGCGCCCCCCTGTAAAAGAGAGAGATCGCCGGGGTCGAAAAAGACGGCGGGCAGAACGCCCATCAACTCGCGCGGTGAAGTCAAGGCCGCCCCGTTGAGCGAAAACGACCGCCGCGCCCCGCGCCGGAGCTTCACCGACAGCGTTTGTTCGCGCCCGCCGGAGATCAAGGCCGCTTCCAGTTCGGCTTCGGGGCTGTCAAACCGGATCAAGTCGCTGTCCCGCACACCCCGCGCGCTTTTGCTGGTTGCGGTATAGTAAATGGCTTCCAGCAAATTGGTCTTGCCCGTCCCGTTGGGGCCGGAGATGACGTTGACCCCTTCGGAGAAGGTAAACGAAGCCTCTGTATAGCTGCGGAACTCTTTGAGGGAGATGGAGGTAAGGGTCACGGATTGGCACTCAGCCTCACGGGAAGCACCATAAATAAGGTATCCTCGTCCGATTCCGGCAGCATCAGGCAGGGAGAGATAGCCCCGGACGTTTCAAAGCGGAACCGCTCGCCTTCCATGTGCCGCAAGGCGTCGAGCAGGTATCTGTGGTTGAAGCCGATTTCCAGCTCTTCGGCGCACTCGCAGGGGATGTCGTCCTGTGCGCGCCCCAAAGCCGTTTGGCAGTTGACCGTCAGTTTGCCGTCGGCAAAGGCCAGCCGCACCGGGTTTTTCAGTTTCTCTGTTATGAGAAGGCCTACCCGTTCCAACGCTTGGATCAGCGGTTTCACTTCCAGTGACGCCGAGAAACTGCCGCTCTTGGGGATGCCTGTTTTGTATTTGAAAAATTCGCCTTCCATCACCCGGGTGACCAGCGTCAGCCCGGTGAGGTCGATCAAAACATGACGCGCCCCGATGTGCAAGGCAACTTGCGCTTCCTCGCCGCCCTCCAGCATCCGTTCCAGCTCACGCAAACTGACGGCGGGCAGGACGGCGGAATACGCCTCTTCTATGTCCTCTTGCGGGATATGGCTGGTGGCCAAGCGGTGACCGTCCAGCGCGACGAGCTGGAGTTTCCCCGGCTCGGCGTCAAACAGCAGGCCGGTGTGGATGTGTTTGGTCTCGGCGTCGGATACCGAGAAGAGGGTGAGGCCGAGCAGCCGTTTGAGCGCGGCCTGCGGCATGGTGAGCGAGCGCAGCCCCGACACCTCGGGCAGGACGGGATAATTCTCCGGCGGCAGCGCCGTCACGTCAAAAACGCTGGCTCCGCATGTAATGTTGGCCATATACCGCTCGTTGACCGAAATCTCAACGTCCCCGCCGGGCGCGCGGCGCACCATTTCGCAGATCATCCGGGCGTCTAAAACGACCGCGCCTTCGGTTTTGATCTCGGCGGGGACAGAAGCGACGATCCCCATTTCAAGGTCGTTGCCGGTGACGGTCAGGGAATCCCCCTTGCATTCCAGCAGCAACCCTTTGAGCATCTCGCCCACAGCCCGGGACGAAACCGCCCGCGCCGCGTGTCCGAGAGCCGTGTTTAGGAGGTTTTGCGGGCATACGCAGTGCATGAGCATCGGTTTACACCCCTCTGATATTTTCGGTGATGGTTTTGATGTCGTTATCGTAAGCCGTATCTTCTTTCCGGCGTTCTTCAACTCTCTGAATGGAGTGAACCACAGTAGAATGATCGCGGGAAAAGATTCTGTCGCCGATCTGTTCGAGGGAAAGACTGGTCATGTCGCGGATGAGGTACATGGCCGTCTGACGCGCCGTCACCAGTTCGGCCTGGCGGCTTTTGCCGGTGATCTGCCGTTCGTCCAGCCTGTAGAAAGAGCAAACCTCACTCAAAATCAGCTGCGGGGTTGGGTTGAGGCCGGGGCTTTGGCGGATCATATCGGCAACAACATTCTGCGCCGTGACAAGGTCGAGGGAGCTGGACATCAAATCGCGCGAAGCCATCAGTTTTTTGACCGTGCCCTCCAGCTGGCGGACATTGCTGGTGATGGCCTGAGCGATGTATTCGGCCACCTCGGCCGGAAGCGGGATGCCGAGACGCTGCGCTTTGTCGAGCACGATGGCCATCCGCGTCTCAAAGTCGGGCGGCTTAACGTCAACGGCCAACCCCCATTCAAAACGGGTGAGCAGCCGTTCCTCAAACCGCTGAAGTTCGCGCGGCCGCCGGTCGGAGGTGAGGACGATCTGCTTGCCTTCGTCGTACAGCGTGTTGAAAGTATGGAAAAATTCCTCTTGGGAAAAGTCGCGCCCGGCGATGAACTGGATGTCGTCTACCAAAAGCAGATCGGCTCCGCGATAGCGTCCCCGGAACTTATCGGTGCTTTTTTCTTTCAGCGCGGCCACCAAATCGTTGGTAAACTGCTCGGCTGAAAAATAGAGGATATTGTAATCGGGGTGCTGCCGGCGTATTTTATCCAAAATGGCATAGAGCAGATGGGTCTTGCCCAGCCCTGAACCGCCGTAGAGGAAGAGCGGGTTATACGACGCCCCCGGCGACTCGGCGACGGCCTGTGCGGCCGAATAGGCGTATTTGTTGCTCTCGCCTACGATAAACCGCTCAAAGATGAAATCACGCAAACCGTGCCACTGGCTGCCGCCGGGCTGCGGAGGTTCTGCGGACTGCTCTGCGGGCGGCTCGGGCGGCGGCGCGGACACCAGCTCGATCTCGTAGGGGACGCCGAAGATGGCCAGCATGGCGTCGGCCAGCTGCGGAATATACCGCGCCATGATCACTTCCCGTTTATAATCGGTCGGGGAGGCCAGTTTCAGGATTTGGTCTTTGGCCGATACCACCGCTGCGTCGGAAAACCATGCCGAAACAACAGCGCGGGGCATTCCCCGGCTGAGTTCCTCGCATATGCGCTCCATTAATCCGGCGTTCATAGCCGCCCCCTTGACCATCTTTTGGCTGCCTGCCCAGTATAACACACTTTCCCTTTTCAGACAAGGCTTTTTTAGCCTTTTCGCAAGGCTTCGAGCATATTTCTGTTGTGCCCGCGCTCGCGGGATAGGGTGGTGGAAACGTCATGCCCGGGATAGACCGTATAGTCCCCATCCAACAACGCCAAAAGCCGCAGGGAGCCGAGCATGGCGTCATAATCCCCGCCGGGCAGGTCACACCGCCCGCAATCATCCTCAAACAGCGTATCCCCTGTGAACAAGAGGGTTTCGATCCGGTAGCAAACGCTGCCGGGCGTATGCCCCGGCGTATGCAGCACCTCAAACACCGCCGCCCCGAACGGAAGGACGTCGCCGTGCTTTACGTATACGTCAGCTTCCAGTTCTTCTGCTTGGTGGGCAACGACTTTCGCCCCGGTTGCGTTTTTCACCTCTTCCAGCGCGAGGACATGGTCAAAATGCCCGTGCGTGAGGAGGATATGACGAACGGTCAGCCCTTCGCCATGTACAGCATTGAGTATGTCCCCGGCGTTGCCGCCCGGGTCAATGATCGCCGCTTCTTTGGTTTCTTGATCGGTAACGATATAGCAGTTGGTGTGCAGCCTTCCCGCGATCACGGTTTGAACACTTAACATGGAAACACTTCCTCATGTCAAGCTCCATGCGTGCCCGGCGGACGATTGCAGAAAGGGGAAGTGAATTTCCCTTTCCGCAATCTGCCGGGCGATGGAGCTCTTCTTTCGTTTCCAAGTATATCCGAGCGGGAATGAAATTTCAAGGCTTGACAAACAGCGTTTCCTTCTGTATACTGTGTTCTGCGCATACGCGCCGTTAGCTCAGCTGGATAGAGCGTCTGGCTACGGACCAGAAGGTCGTGGATTCGAATTCTGCACGGCGCGCCAAGGAAAACCCGCTATTACAGCGGGTTTTTGGTGTTTTTGGGAATATATTTGCTGGTTTCTGTTGGCCTGAAAATGGGGATTTACAAGGCGGCGGCAGCTGGGTGAAATTGAGGTTAACATTTTAATGGCCTTGTATAAACCGCTCCATACCCTGCGGGTTATGCTCCAGTATTTGGAACAGCCGCAACGCCGACCCGCCGGGTTTATTCGTCCCGGCTTCCCAAGACTGAACCGTTTTCAACGATACCCCAAAGAGGTTGCCAAAGCGTGTTTGGGTATAATGCCCCTGTTCCCGCAGGGTTCTGATTTCAGTGGGGGAATAGGGCTTGACGGGAGGGATAGGCGTATATTTATATGTTGTTGTGCGGAGGGAGCTAAAATCTCCGTTAAGGGCTTCCAATTCGTCTAATACCTCTTGGTGAATACGTTTCATTTCCCCAACTCCTTTGACAAAAGTTCAAGTTGCTTTTTATACCGCTGTTTTTCATGATCGGTTAGCGTATCCTGTTCAGCCTTCGCATAGACATTCATCAACGCCGCTTTCTCATAATAGGCGTAGTCAACGTATAAAACCCGAACGCCGCCGCTTTTTCCTCTGTTCGGCAAGGCAAACCGCATTTTACGCAATCCGCCTGTGCCTTGAATCAAATCCCCCGCTTCGGGGTTTTCTGATATGGCTTTTTGGAGGTCTTGAAGGTCTGTGTCCGTCAAGCCTAACCTGTTCCAGTTTTTATCAAAGACTTTTAAGTGTATGAAGGTTCGTTCCATAGCCTCACCCTGATCATAGTATATGCCTATTATATAGGCATTGTCAAGTCTGTTCTTCAAAAAGCAATTTCCTTTATATCACTGTTGATAAGCGCTCATAAATGCTTGACATATGGCGATTTATCGTGATAAGTTAAAACGCTCATATACATAGGGGGATTCCCGTGAAGAAAAGACTGTGCTTGCTCCTTACCCTCGCATTGTTCACGCTGGCTGCCTGCAGCAGCGACAAGGACTCAACGCCGCCGTCAGGGTTTTTTAAGCCTGAACGCCCCAGTGAAGACAACGAACCGAAGCCGTCTTTGCCGCCTTCGACGTCCGGCGGTTCTAAAGACAGCTCCGGTTATGAACAGCCAAGCGGGCCTGACGAGCCTTTTGACGCCGACGCAATCGCCGAAGGTCTGATTGTCCATCAATACAGTTATACGTATTGGGGTACAAATGTTTTACATGTAATAGAAAATACCTCTGAATATACGCTTGAAATATTCGTCTCATTGAAAACATATGATTCGGAAGGGAGGACATCGGCGCGAAAAAGGCTTCTGAGGACGCTGTTGGCCCGGGGCAAAAGACGGTTCTTACATACAGTCTTGACGAAGAGTTTGATAAAAGCGAATACGAAATCTCTGTGAAGCAAGATACATGGTATGTGTCTGTAACTCAGGATTTAATCTTCGAGAGTTCGGCGGCAAAGGATAAAGAAATCGTCACCGTTACAAATAACGGTTCGATCCCGGCCATTTATGTAGAAGCTCATGTGCTGTTTTTCAGCGGCGATGTCCTCGTAGACTACAGTTCAGCCTTTTTTTCAGACAATGACTATGAGCTAAAGCCGGGAAAATCCATCACAGAGGAAGTACGGTGCTGGGAACCATATGATTCATTTTTGATTGTTCTAACCGATCGGGGATGATTTTAACAAAAGGAGGGGTTTCCGCCATGTTCTGCACAAATTGCCGGGCGCAAATATCTGATACGGCTCATTTCTGCCCGGAATGCGGCCAAAAAACCGAAACGCCGCAAATGCCGCGCTGGTCGGAGAACCATGACCTTTAAGGGCGACAGCGTGACGGCGAAGGAAAATGGTATTAGCATGACCTTTACATACCGGATCGAAGGGGATATATTCATTATCCCCAATCCTTTCGGAGGCGAAAGTGAACTCTCTTACCGAAAAGAGGGCAAATCCATTTTTCTCGACGGAGAGGAATTTACAAAATAAAGTTTATACAGCCCGGTGACCGGGTCGCGGTCGTTGCCGTCAACGTAGACGCCCCGGCCTGACGGTAAAATCGCCGTCTCCCCCCGGGCGGTTTTATGTTCGAGTTTGATCCCCGGTCTTTTCAAAAAGGCCGGGGTATTTTTACCCTTGACCATGCCGAGCCAGTCGCAAACCATATTTTCGATCAGCTTTTCAGCTTCCACACCCGGTAGGTTGATAAAACAATCGTAAATCTCTTCCGCATACCGTTCCAATGCCGTCCCGTGATGGGTGGCGGCTTTTCCCAGTTTGCGAAACAGTTCAAAGGGGCGCAGCCCCGAGACCTTCAAAGCATAGTCCAGCGTGCGGTTAAACCGCCCTTTGTTAGTGGTATGCTGTAAGGCGTTCTCCGTTTGCTTGAGGATTTGTAAATCTTCCTCGCTCAGCCACGGGCTGCTGACGATTTCATATGGCGGGTTTTCGTTATAAACGATCCCCAGTTCTTCCGCTTGTGCGCGGAGCGCGCTGCCGTGCAGGAGTTTGAGAAAGCCGAGCTGAAGTGTATGCGCGCCCAGTTTGTAGGCTTTATCGAAACTGTTTTGAAAATGTGCGAGTGTTTCATAGGGTAGTCCGGCGATCAAATCCACATGGATGTGGATATTACCCTTTTGCAGCAGGGTCATCACATTTTTTCCGGCTTTTTCTAAGTCTGTTTTTCTGTTGACGGCGTTTAAGGCGGGTTGATGGTAACTTTGCAACCCGATTTCCAGCTGTATCCGCCCGGGCGGCGCGGTTTGCAGCAGTTCCAATGTCGGTTGGTCAAATAGGTCGGCCGCCGCCTCGAAGTGAAAGCGGCAGTTTGTGTCCAAAGCAATGACGGTTTGGAACAACTCGACCGCCCGGGCGGCGTCGCAATTAAAGGTTCTGTCCACCAGCTTGACCGTTTTCGCCCCGGAGCGGGCGAGTTTGCGTATCCGCTCCTTGGCCTCATTCAGCGGCAGAAACCGCACGCCGCTGCCGCCGGAGAGGCAGAAGGCACAGCGGAAAGGGCAGCCCCGCGATGTTTCGAGGTAAGCGATCCTGCCGTTCAGCGTCTTCAGATAGCGTTCGTTATACGGGTCGATCCATTCGTCTTCCGTTTCCGGCGGCGCGGGTGGTTCGCCAAATAGGGCGTCCAGCAGAGCCGGGAGGCTGCGTTCGCCCTCGCCGGACAGCACATGACCGGCTCCTTGCGCCAGCCAATACGCCGCGTTATGCGACGCCTCGGGGCCGCCCAAAACCAGCATCGCCCCGGGAATCCGTTCCCGCAGCAGCGCGAGCAGCCCCGGCAGCTTTCCGGCGTTCCAAACATAGGTTGAAATGCCGATTATATCCGGGTTTCGGGCTTCGACCATTCCGGCAATTTCATCCTCGCTTTGGCGGATGGTCGCTTCAACAACGTCTGTCTCTACCGACACACGGGCATAACGGGAAACGCTTTCGGCCAAAACCCAAACCGAAAGCGTTGAATGGACGTATTTCGCGCCAATGGCTAAAAGGACGAGTTTTTTCATTCCTCCAAAAACTTGGTCATCAGGCTGTTGACGATTGCCGGGTCTGCTTTGCCCCCCAGTTTCCGCATGGCCTGACCGATCAAAAATCCCAGAACCTTTTGACTTCCGGCTTTGTATTCCTCAACCGTTTTCCCGTTCTCGGCCAAAACGGCGCGGACGGTATCCTCGATCACCCCGGCGTCGCTCACTAGGCCGAGTTTGTTCTCCTCCACATAGGACACAGGGTCGATCCCTTCTTCAAAAACCTTCACCAACAGCTTTTTGCCCACATTGCGGTTGATGGTTTTGTTGTCCACCAACTCTATCAGTTTGGCAAATTTCCCGCAGTCAATGGATATTTCTTCTTTGTTATCTTCTTTTTGTAAACTTAACAATTCAACAATGATCCAGCCGGCAATCTCCCGAGGGGAAGGATACTGTTTTAGTGTTTGTTCAAAAATGTCCGCAAGGTTTTTATTGTTTGATATGATTTTACCATCATATTCCGGCAAATTGTACTCTTTCGTCAATAAATTATATATCTCATGCGATGATTTCGGCATGCTGTTCCGCACAGCCTCGATCCAGTCTTGGCTGATGCAAACGGGCATGATTTCGGGATTGGGGAAGTAGCGGTAGTCGGCGAGGTTTTCCTTGCCGCGCATGGAGAAGGTTTCGCCCTTATCGTCGTCCCAGCGGCGGGTTTCCTGAATGAGCGTTTCGCATCCTGTTTCCAGCGCGTCGATGTGGCGTTGGGATTCATAGCGAATGGCGGCCGCGATGGCTTTGAGGGAGTTCATGTTTTTGATCTCGGTGCGTACCCCTAACGGAGCTTCTCCCTCGTCCTGCGCACCGTGTGCGCCATTGGCGCCGGCGGCACGCCGGACGGAGATATTCACGTCGCAGCGCATGGAGCCTTCCTGCATCTTACAGTCGGAAATCCCGGCAAAGGAGAGCAGGGAGCGCAGCTTACCGAGATAGGCAACCACTTCCTCCGCCGTGCGGAAATCGGGGTTGCTGACAATCTCTATAAGGGGGACTCCGGCGCGGTTGAAATCGACGAGAGTTGTTTCGGTGCGGGCGTCATGCACCAGCTTTCCGGCGTCCTCTTCAATGTGGATTTGCTTCAGGGTGATGATTTTTTCTGAAACCACCCCGTCGCTTCGCGCCACCCCTCCACAGAGGGGAATTTTTATGCTCCCGTTGCGGCAGATAGGGGAATAGAGTTGGGTGATTTGGTATCCTGTCGGCAGGTCGGGGTAGAAATAATTCTTTTTGTCAAAGGTCATCACGTTCGCAATCTCACTGTTGGTCAGCAACCCGGCGGCGATGCCCAGCTCCACCGCCCGTTTGTTCAGCACGGCGGGCATCCCCGGCATTCCGGCGCAAGCCGGGCAGACATTTTCGTTCGGTTCGGCTCCGAATTTGGCCGAACAGGCGCAAAAGAGCTTCGACTCTGTGGCAAGCTCGACATGAACTTCCAGCCCCATGACGGTTTCGTAGTTTTTCACTGCATCGCCTCCCATTCCGAGAGTAGGGCTTTCTCATTGCTGACATTGGCTATCAGCTGTATGCCCTCTCCTTTATGCGAGAAGGTGAGGGAGGGCAGGCCGCACAGAACGGCGAGAGGGCTTCCGGGCGTTACTTTTACTATTTCCGCTTTATCAAACCGCACCGATTCTTTAATCAGGCGGCGAATCTTCATGGCTTTTACATAAATGGTTTCGTAATGTTCCTGAGACAGGACGGCGCACCCCGTCACCGCCGCCAGTTTGGCCTCCAGCCCCAGCCCTTCGGTGCGGGTCTTGGTGTAGAGGCTTTCCAAGCCTGTGCATCCGGCGGCGCGGAAACCGAACTTCACGCCGTCATAACGGCTGATGTTATTGCTGATTTCGGCGTAAGCAAGGACGGTCAAAACCAATTCCTGAATTTCCTCTGAAATGTCTCGTTTTCGCGGCGGCTCCTCTTTCGGCAGGGTGTTCCCCGCCATCGCGCCGTCTTTCGCGTCGGCCACGGCGATTTGTTCGAGCAGGGCAAACCCTTCGTTCGGGTCTTTGCAGAGGATGCCGATCTGATCCATCGACGAAGCCGTCGGGATCAGCCCGTACCGCGACACCGTCCCGTAGGTCGGACGGATGTAAAACATCCCGTTTTCCGCCGCCATCCGGCGGATATGGCCGAAAACGTCATTGCAGAGAAGCGTCCCGTCCGGCAGTTGTTTCGGTTTGCTCAACCCAAACTCACCCAG
Organism: Oscillospiraceae bacterium; assembly: GCA_009782475.1. Lineage (GTDB taxonomy): Bacteria > Bacillota > Clostridia > Oscillospirales > UBA929 > UBA929. Next base: position 88,367 of record WRIZ01000005.1, read on the forward strand.
CTTGAAACGCCCGGTTTTATCCCCTAGGAGGGTGACAACCGTTGCGTCAAACGGGGCAATAAAGCCTTCCAAACTCTTCGACCCGGCGGTCGCGGGGAGGCCTTTTTGCATGATACTTTCTTCTACATACATCATTCCAGCGTCCTCGGTACCTGAAAATAACCGTCTGCTTGTTCCGGCGCGTTGGCGAGCAAGTCCTCGCGGGCAATGCTTTTGACTGCAACGTCCTCGCGGAAGACATTTTGAATACCTAATACCGACACCAGCGGCTCAACGCCTTCGGTGTCAATGCTTTCGAGCGCGGAAAAGCTGGTTAACAGCATTTCCGCTTGCTCGGAGACCCATTGGTGTTCCTTTTCAGGCAAATCCAGCTTTGCCATGGCTTCATACTTTTTCATCCTATCACCTGATCTTGATATGCACTTCGCGGAGCTGCTGCTCGCTCACAGTCCCCGGCGCGCCCATCAGCACATCCTGCGCGCTGCTGTTCATCGGGAAGGCGATGACCTCGCGGATATTCTCCTGCCCGGTCAGAAGCATAACGATCCTATCCAAACCGGGAGCCATGCCCGCGTGCGGCGGCGCGCCGTAATGGAACGCGTTGTAGAGGGCGGGGAATTTGCTTTCGACGTCCTCTTTGGTATACCCCGCGATTTCAAAGGCCTTCTGCATGACATCGGGGCGGTGGTTCCGCACGGCTCCCGAGGAGAGCTCGACGCCGTTGCAGACGATGTCGTATTGATAGGCTTTGATTTCAAGCGGGTTGAGGTTTTCTAGGGCTTCCATCTCCCCCTGCGGCATGGAGAAGGGGTTGTGGGTAAATTCCACCTTGCCGGTTTCCTCGCTGACGCCGTACATCGGGTAATCGGTGATGAAACAGAACTCAAATGAATCCTTCAAAAGACCCAGCCGGTTCCCCAGCTCGGCGCGGATTTGCCCGGCTTCTTTATCGACCAATTTAGGCACATCGCAAACAAAAAAGAGGGTGTCGTTTTCTTTGAGGTTCAGCATTTGAACCAATTCGGCCTGTTTCTCTTCGCTTAGAAATTTTACAATTGGCCCTTTGAGTTCCATCCCGGCCGCGATCGAGATATACCCCAATCCCTTCATGCCGACTTCATCGGTGGCGAAGGCGAGCATCTTTTCAAAGAACGATTTGGATTGCGCCGCGCCGTTCGGGGCAACGATACCGCGCACCGGTTTGCTGCGGAAAGGGGCAAAGTCAACGTCGCCGAAGAAGGCCGTTAAATCCTCTATAATCAGCGGGTTTCTCAAATCCGGCTTATCGGTTCCGTATTTCATCATGCTTTCAGCGTAGGGGATACGGCGGAAAGGGGCGGGGCTGACCGGTTTATCGGTAAATGACGTAAATGTTTCGACCATCACCATTTCGGCTGTTTGAAAAACGTCTTCCTGCGTTGCAAACGCCATTTCAAAATCCAGCTGGTAAAATTCGCCCGGCGAACGGTCGGCGCGGGCGTCTTCGTCCCGGAAACAGGGGGCGATTTGATAGTATTTATCAAACCCGGAAACCATCAACAGTTGCTTGAACTGCTGCGGAGCCTGCGGCAGGGCGTAAAACATGCCATGATGCTTCCTGCTCGGAACCAAATAATCCCGCGCCCCTTCGGGGGACGAAGAGGTGAGGATGGGCGTTTGGATTTCGATGAATCCCAGCTCATCCATCTTATTGCGTAAAAACCGCGTGATCTTCGCCCGGGCAATGATGTTGCCGTGTACGAGCGGGTTTCTCAAATCGAGGAAACGGTATTTCAGCCGAACATCCTCCCGGGTTAAGGTCGATTCCCCGACGTCGAAGGGAAGGCTGTTGACGGCATGGCTCAGGACGGCGAGGTTTTCGGCTTTCAGCTCGACCTCCCCGGTCTCCAGCTTGGCGTTGACCGTTTCTTTCGCCCGTTCCCGGACGGTTCCGAGAACGGAAATGACGGTTTCCCGCCCAAACCCTTTGAGAAGGGTTTCGTCGTTGACGACGATTTGCGTTGTCCCGTAATGGTCGCGCAGGTCGATGAAAACCACCCCGCCGTGGTCGCGGACGGTATCGATCCAGCCGGCCAGCCGGGCTTCCCGCCCGACGTGCCCTTTGCGCAATTCCCCGCATGTGTGCGTCCTGTATTGATTCATATCCATGCCTCCGAAACGATATGAGGCCTTGTACCGCAAAGGATACAAGGCCTTCAGCCGTATGGTGGAGATAAGCGGGATCGAACCGCTGACCTCTTGAATGCCATTCAAGCGCTCTCCCAGCTGAGCTATACCCCCACGCCGCTTCTGCGGACAACGCACATGATACCATAGCTATGAAACATTGTCAAGACCAAATTTATCATGCTGATCCGCCTCAGCGATACGTGAAAACATTTCCTCACCTCGTGCCGGGGATGACGATGGTCAGGCGGATGCCGCCTTCTTCTTCCTCTTTGTCGATGCTGGCGTCTACGCCGGAGCGGCGCATGGTCTCGACGGCGCGGGTGATAGTATTGAGGAAGAGGCGGATGTCTTTGAACACATAGAGGGCGCGGATGCCCCGTTTGGCTTCGGATTCGGCCGGAGCCCCGGTGAGCAGTTTTTCGATGTATTCCTCGGTCTGCGCCACGTTGAGTTTCTCTTTGGCGATGTGTTCGACCGCTTCCAGGCGCGCTTCCATCCCCTCGATCCGCAGCAGGGCGCGGGCGTGGCGTTCGGTCAGCCCATGGCGGCGGATGGCATTGACAATGTCTTCCGAGTGGCGCAGCAGGCGGAGCTTGTTGGCAACAGCCGACTGGCTCTTCCCCAAACGCCTGGCCGCTTCGTCCTGCGACAGGCCGAACTGACGAATAAGCCGCCGGATGCCTTCGGCTTCCTCGAAAAAGTCAAGGTCGCACCGCTGGAGGTTTTCGACCAAGGCAAGGACGCCGCTTTGCTTTTCGGTGGCGCCGAGCAGGATGCAGGGCACTTCGTTCAGCCCGGCCAGCTTGGAGGCGCGCAGGCGGCGTTCCCCGGCCACCAGCTCAAAACCGCCTCGTTCGCTGCGCCGCACCGTGAGCGGCTGGAGGATGCCGTATTGCCGGATGCTGTCCGAAAGCTCGTTGAGCCCGTCCTCGTCAAAATAGCTCCTCGGCTGGTATGGATTGCGTTTGATGTCGCTTGTCTTGATCATATGCACACGGCGGCTTTCCATCAGGCCGTGCTTTCTGCCGAATACCATCCCGTTCCCTCCCGGTTCAAAAAATGTTATGTCAACCTCATCATAAACGGTTCATCCTGTCGTCTTCCATCGTTTTGTGTCCGCCGTAATGATAATTTGGGCATAATTTCTATTTACAGAAGGGAATATTTCCTGTATAATGTTTACATAATTCGACAAAGGGTTGTGTTGTTATGTTCCGACGATGCGCCGTCTTTCTCCTGTCCGCCGCCCTCCTTCTCCCATCTGTACCCAACACGCGGGCAGACGCGCCGTATAATACCGGGGGGCATACATATTACCGATCCCACACCTCGACCCCGGCCTTTTGGGCCGGCTACACCGTCAACACCATGCGCCACAACGCCGCGGGGGAAAATGAAGAACATATCATCTCTTACATACCCAACACAGGGATCCTCCCTGTCGTCGTGGGGCCGGATCGTATGTACAACAGCGGCGTCACCATTGAGGAAGCCGCGGCGCGCGCCAGCAGCCAATGGTATGACGTGATCGGCGGGATCAACGGGAGTTATTTCCGATTCGATACCCTGACGCCGATCGGCTTGCAGATACGGTACGACTTTCCCTCGAAGAAAGGCATTGTCACCTGTTATGATAAATCGGAAGCGTGGCAGCCTGTCGTTGGGTTTACCGATAACGGCGCGGCGTTGTTCGGGAACCCCGGCATTTCCATTTCTGTTTCCACCGCCGGGGGGACGGTTGAGGTGGACAAGCTCAACAAACGGCGTGATTCGGGCTTTATCACCCTGTATACACGGGATTTTTCAAGCACCACACAAACCAGCCAGAGCGGCGTTCATGTCGTCATGCGCGTTTCCGGGAAACTCACGCCGGGCGGGACGCTGACCGGAACGGTCACACAGGTGCTCAAAGGCTCGGCCGCCTATACCATCGCGGACGATGAAATGGTTTTATCGGCCAGCTCTGAAAAAGAGATCGAAAAACTCGCTTTGTTTACGGCGGGGGACGCCGTGACCGTTTCGGTTCCCTGCACCCCGGACTGGGAGAGGGTGACCGGGGCCGCCGTGGGCGTGTATACGCTGCTGAAGGACGGGAAACCGACCGGGGTTTCGGATGGCGGGCGCAAGCCGCGCACGGCCGTCGGCGTCCGTGAAGACGGCTCTGTCGTCTTCTATACGGTCGACGGACGCCAGCCCGGCTACAGCAACGGCCTGACGCTGGGTGAAACGGCACAGCGGCTGCTCGACATGGGCTGTGTGGACGCTGTTGAACTGGACGGCGGCGGCTCCACAGCCATGATGGTGCGTCAGCCGGGCGAACAGAACGCTAGGGTGGTGAATACCCCTTCCGAAGGAGGTTTGCGGAAATGCGCCGACTATATCATTCTGACCAACGTCTTCCCCCTCTCCGACGGGAGCGTTTCGCACCTCTTCCCGCAGCCTGCCTATGTAACCATGCTGCCCGAAGCGTCCGTTGATTTTACCATGCTGGCGACCGACGACTATTACCGTTCGGCTGTGCTGCCGTTCGGCTGGATCAATCAAATCGAAAGCTCGGCCTCAAACGATATAGGCCGGATGAACGGCGTTTCGTTCACAGCCGAGTATCCGGGGGAGACGACGGTTGACTTCACGCTGGGCAAAGCCAGCGGTTCGGCAAAGGTGACGGTCGCGGCACGGCTGGATTCCATTTCCGTGACCGACAAAGACACCGGGCTGGCCGTCAACGAGATCATCGCCGCGCCGGGTCAGACGGTCAACCTGGCCGCTTCCGCTATGCTCAACAAGGAGAAAGTCCTTTCGTCGGCGCGCAGTTACCAATGGTCGGTGGAAGGAGAGATCGGAACCATTACGCGGGACGGGGTGTTCACCGCGTCCTCCGAATTGAATCAATCCGGGCGCATCATCGTTTCGGCCGCCGGGGAGAGAGTCGTTTTGCCGGTGACCGTCGGCCCGGAACCCCGGATCATCGGGTCTTTTGACAACGATATAAGCATCCTTGCTCCCCGGAACGGGGAGCTTTCGGCAAGAAGAGCCACCGATCAAAATGTTGTTGAGCGGGGGACAGGATCGGCCGCGCTTTCTTACTCGTTCACCCAAACCCTTCCCCTTCCTCAAGCCATTGGTTTGAAGGTAAACATGACCGCCAATCCCCCCTATGTCCACTTTTTGGTGACAGGAGACGGTTCCGGGCATGAACTGGCTGTCGCGGCAACGGCGGCAAACGGGGCTGTTACGAGCATCCTTCTCGGAAAGCTGGATTTTACCGGGGTAAAAATGCTTTCAGCCGAATTGCCGGCACGAACGGTTTCCCTCTCCGGCCTTTCCGTGATCCCCAACAAAGACGGCCCTTTGAAAGGAACGTTTTATCTGCATCAAATCATTTCCTCTTGGTCGGCCGAGCTGTCTGAACAACCCCCTTCCGTGACGGTTGATTGGCCGTATGAGGAAGGGGACGAACTGGTATTTAGGATAAAGGCTGTTGACTTCAATGGAAATCTTCCCAAAGAAGTGACCATCCGGTGGAACGGGGAGGTCTTGCCGTCGCCGAAATGGGATGTTTATACGGGGCAGGCCGACATTCGCGTCCCTTCGCCACCGCACGGGTTGTATGTTTTATCGGTGGACGCGGTGGATGTTTTGGGACGGCGCGACCGTCAGATCAGAGCGGAAACAAAGGGGCGGAACCCTTCCTCCTCTTCCGCCATCTTTGACGCGGCCGATCAATGGTATACCGGCTATGTGGACTTTTTGGACGACCGGAGTATACTGGAAACCGAAAACATCTTCGGCCTGCGGTATTACCATCCTGAACACAATGTGACCCGCCTGGAAGTCATGGTGATGCTGTACAGAGTTCTAAACCTCTCCGCCCCGGCGCAGGTCAATCTGCCGTTTGACGACATTGGCTCCCTCTCCCAAGAGGAGATCGCGGCCGTAAAAGCCGTTTACGGGAACAGCATCGTCAGCGGCAAAGTGCGGGCAAACGGAAATCTATATCTCGACCCGGACGGGCTGATGACCCGCGCCGAGCTGTTTACCGTGATGAACAAAACAATCCCGCGCGGATATGAGCGTTCCAATCTCTCGGCTTTTCCCGATAGACCCGATGTGCCGTCTTTTGCCCTCAGGGCAGCGCAAACACTGGTTGGTATGGGGGTTGTCAGCGGCAGCAACGGATTGCTTCTCCCCAACGATCCCATCAAAAGATCGGAAGTCTGCTCGCTCTTCTGCCGGTTTTTCTATTGATTCTATAAGGTACATATAATAATAAAGAAAGGTATATATTGTTGTTATAGGCAGGAAATGTGGATAAGCCGTAAAACAGCCGTGAGGCCAAAAAAAGAAGTTTTCGGCAGCTGTGGAAAAAAAGAAAGGTTGCAGCACTTTTTCCACAAAGAAAAATTGGGTTTTTCTGCTAGACGAGTTATTCTTTCCACATCTAAACAAATTGTGGACAAAAAGGAGGGGTTTGATGAATTTTCTCATTCTGAACGGCAGTCCTAAAAAAGAAGGGCTGTGCCATTCGGTCACGCAGGAGATCATACGCGGCGCGAAAGACGGCGGAGCCGAGGTTTCTGTGCTGGTGACAAACGGGATCAAACGGTGTCATTGCTGCGGCGAGGGCTGGGGTGTTTGCTTCGCGGAACACCGCTGCGCGTTTGGGGACGACGGGTTTACCGGGGTGCAGAAAGCCATCCGGGAGGCGGACGCCCTCTGCATGATTACGCCTGTTTACTGGGCAGAGGTTTCTGAGGGGCTGAAATGCCTGATGGATAGGCTGCGCCGCTGTGAAAATCCGTTTCAGGGCAATGTCGGGTCGCTGACTGATAAGCCGGTTTTATTGGCGGCTGTTCCGGGAGGGTCGGGTAACGGCTTGATTCCTTGTTTGGATCAAATGAACCGGTTTTGCCAACATACCAAAGCCGTCGTATTCGACCATATCGGCGTAAACCGCTGGAACGCCGATTACAAACGCGCCGCCGCTTATGCCGCCGCGAAAGCGATGGCAGAAGGACGTAAAGCTGGAGAGAGCTGCCCTGCAGATTCACAGGGAGGCTAAATTTATTTTAGACGACCGACTGTGAATCGTCGCGGGGCGCGACAAGAAAGGATAGAGTATATTGTATACATATGAGAATCCAATCATCAAAGGCTACAACCCCGATCCGTCAGTCTGCCGGGTAGGGGAGGATTATTACCTTGTGACCTCCTCTTTTGAGTATTTTCCGGGCGTTCCTGTCTATCACAGTAAAAACCTTGCCGATTGGACGCTGATCAGCCACTGCTTAACGAGAAAAGAACAGCTGGTTTTAGACGACGCCCGGCCTTCGGGCGGCATTTACGCGCCGACCATCCGATTCTATAACGGGCGTTTCTGCATGACGACGACCAATGTGTCGCATAAAGGCAACTTCATCGTCACAGCACCCGATCCGCGCGGTTCGTGGGGAGACCCGATTTGGATCAAACAAGGCGGCATCGACCCTTCCATCTTTTTCGACGACGACGGAACGGCTTATTTCACCTCCACCGGCTCAGACGACGGAAAAACCGGGATGTATCTCTGCGCCCTGCACCCCGAAACCCTTGAACAGCAAACGGAGTCTGTTCTACTGACCCAAGGGGGAGGCGGGCGGTTCGCCGAAGCCCCGCATCTGTATAAAAAAGACGGGTTTTACTATCTGCTTTTGGCCGAGGGCGGCACCGAGTTCGGCCATATGGTCACCATTTTCCGCAGCCGCGCCGTCACCGGGCCGTATGAGCCATGCCCGCACAACCCCATCCTCACCCACCGGGGCATGAACGCGCAATACAGCCCCATTCAATGCACCGGGCACGCCGACCTGCTGGAAGACCATAACGGGAACTGGTGGATGGTCGCGCTGGGAACACGCCCCCTGCCAGGCGTCATGCTGCACAATTTAGGCCGCGAGACCTTTCTCGCTCCCGTGGTGTGGGACAGCGGCGACTGGCCTGTTGTCAACGGAAACGGAACCATCGGCTTGCAAATGTCCGGCCCCCTTCCTGCGCCCCCGGCCGCCGGGCATTCATTCGGTTATACGGAAAAGGATTTTCTCTATATCCGCAACCCGGAGCCCGCACGGTATACCCTTGCCCCCGAAAGAAAGGCGTTTACCCTGCGGGGCGGCGGCACGGCTTTGCGGGAAACGGACGGGACGCCGCCCACCTTCCTCGGGGTGCGGCAAACGGAGTTTGACATGACGGCGAAAGCCGACGTGACCGTTGGCGAAGACGGCGCGAAAGGCGGGCTTGCTGCCTATTACGGCCCCGATTATCATTACGCGGTCTATTTGACACGGTTCGGCGGCGTGACCTATGTGCGCACCTGCCGCCGGGTTCATGACATAGAATCCAAAAGCGAACGGATCCCCATCTACGGGGACACGGCCACCCTCAGCATCCAGGCAGGGAAGGAATGCTATATGCTATGCTGTCAGGACACATCGGGCAAAACGGTAGAACTGGCGCGCGGCGCGGCGGCCGGGCTGTGCACCGAAGGGACGGCTTCGATGACGTTTACGGGAACACTTTTGGGGATGTTCGCCGAACGCGGAGAGGTAGAGTTTACAGAGTTTGCGGCGGATTAGGTCTATAAAATTTAACAATTTGTTAAAATCTGCTTGACATCCCGCTGTTTTTATGGTTGACTATAGAAAGCGCATCAATAATTGAAGGGGGAAAACAAATTGAAAAAGGTACTATCACTTTCTTTAAGCGGCATACTGATCCTTGCCCTGCTGGTTGCTTGCGGCGGAGGTCTGAGCGGGACGTATGTAGGTTCGGAAGGCGAAGAGTATACGTTTAAGGGCGACAAAGTCACCATGTCATACGGTGGGGTTTCCATTGAAGGGACATACAAAATCGATGGGGACACAATCGAAATGACCATTATGGGTGAAACCGAATCGACAACGTATAAAAAAGACGGAAAGACTATTGAAATTGGCGGAGAAACTTTTACCAAAAAGTAAATGATTGCTCATAGCCGCCCGGCAAACGCCGGGCGGTTTGCTTTTGCTCAGGTAAAGACATTGCGTCTTTACGCCGGACATGATATACTATGTAAAAATCATGATAAGAGGAATCCCTATGCAGGAGAACATCCGCAATTTTTGCATCATTGCCCATATCGACCATGGCAAATCAACGCTGGCCGACCGGATCATCGAGCTGACACGCTCGGTTGAGAAGCGGGTCATGGCCGATCAGATTTTGGACAATATGGATCTCGAGCGCGAGCGCGGCATCACCATCAAAGCCCGCGCCGTCCGGCTTGCCTATGCCGCCGGAGACGGCCAGACCTATGAATTGAATCTGATCGACACCCCGGGGCATGTCGATTTCAACTATGAAGTCAGCCGTTCGCTGGCCGCCTGCGAGGGAGCTTTGCTGGTTGTTGACGCGGCGCAGGGCATCGAGGCGCAGACCTTGGCCAATACCTATTTGGCGTTGGAGCACAATTTGGAAGTCCTGCCTGTCATCAATAAAATAGACTTGATCGCCGCCGACCCCGACCGCGCCGCCCGGGAAATTGAAGACGTCATCGGCCTGCCGGCGCAGGACGCGCCGCGTATCTCGGCCAAAAATAACATCAACATCGAAGCGGTTTTGAAAACCATCGTCGAAAGTGTTCCCCCTCCCGGAGGCGACCCGGACGCGCCGCTGAAAGCCCTGATTTTTGACAGCCAATACGACGCCTACAAAGGGGTCATCGTTCTCGTCCGTGTTTTCGACGGCACGGTGAAAGCGGGCGACATCATCCGTATGATGGCGACCGGGGCGGAGTATCAGCTGGTCGAAGTCGGGTATCTGCGACCGCTCGGCATGGAAGCCTGCGATACATTGAAAGCCGGCGAGGTGGGCTATCTCACCGCGTCGATCAAAGAAGTGCGGGATACACAGGTGGGTGACACCGTCACGCTGGCGGAAGCCCCGGCGGAACACCCTCTCCCGGGATATAAAAAAGCACAGCCGATGGTCTTTTCTGGCGTCTACCTCGCCGACGGAGCCAAATACCCCGACCTGCGCGACGCGCTGGAACGGCTTTACCTCAACGACGCCTCGCTCACTTTTGAGCCGGAGACGTCGGTCGCGCTGGGTTACGGGTTCCGCTGCGGCTTCTTGGGGCTGCTGCACATGGAAGTCATTCAGGAGCGGCTGGAGCGTGAGTTTAACCTCGACCTGATCACCACCGCGCCCAGCGTTATCTATAAAATACACAAGACCAACGGGGAGATCGTTTCGATCGACAACCCGCTCAACTACCCCGACCCGTCGCACATCACGGCGGCCGAAGAGCCGTTTGTCAAGGCCGACGTCATCACGCCGCAAGAATATGTCGGCAGCCTGATGGAGCTGTGTCAGGAACGGCGCGGCGTCTTCCGGGACATGCAGTACATCGACGGCGCGGCGCAAGGGCGGGTCAATCTTCACTATGAATTGCCGCTGGGCGAGATCATCTATGACTTTTTTGACGCGCTGAAAAGCCGTACCCGCGGCTACGCTTCGCTGGACTATGAAATGCTGGACTACCGCAAGAGCGACTTGGTCAAGCTCGACGTTCTGCTCAACGGGGAAGTGGTGGACGCCCTCTCGTTCATCGTCCACACCGACAAAGCCTACCCGCGCGCGCGCAGAATTGCCGAAAAACTCAAAGAGCACATCCCGCGCCAAATGTTTGAGGTGCCGGTGCAGGTGGCCATCGGCGGCAAGATCATCGCCCGCGAAACGGTGCGCGCCATGCGCAAAGACGTCTTGGCCAAATGCTACGGCGGCGACATCACCCGCAAGAAGAAACTGCTGGAGAAGCAGAAAGAGGGCAAAAAACGGATGCGCAGCCTCGGCTCGGTCAGCGTGCCGCAAGAGGCCTTCATGGCAGTGCTGAAGCTGGATGAGGATTAGAGGGGCCAGAACATCATGAAGAAATTTATGTTTTTTATAATTATAATTGCACTTATAGCTATAAGCGTATATGCTTATGATAACATCATTTCGGCAGAACCAATTGCCCCGATTCTTAATACGTCACAAAGTATAGTGCCGCAGATTGAACCATCGCCTAGTATTTCTCCCCAAACGCAACCTTCTCTGATACCAAAGGTTGAACAGTCAGCAGAGCCATCAGAAGTACAAATTATAGAGCTATCGCCGGATATTTCTCCTGAAATAGAACCATCTCCGTCAACAACTATCGAAACATCAGAGGAACTAGATGTAATACCTACTTCAGAACCATCGCCAGATACATACACGTTAGAAATTGTGAGTATAACAACACATTATTTGACTGTCAGCGGCGATAAGAAGCAAGTACGAGTGGACTTTGAGGTGACGAAATAAATAAAATAAGATTTGAGCCGCAAAGGATATATTGCAACTAAAAACCAGTTGCATTTTCTCGCAATTCAGTATATACTATAATTAGGCGGTGGCGGAATGAGCCAGCAGGATAAAATGATTGCCCGGCTGAAAACCAAGCCAAAAGACTATACTTTTGACGAAGCAAAAAGGTTACTGGAAAGTTGCGGCTACAATATGGCAAAAACGGGAAAAACAGGCGGTTCTCGGGTTTGCTTCATAAAAGAGAAAAAGGTTTTTCGTATGCACAAGCCGCATCCTAAAAACGAGCTTCTTTGCTATCAGGTCAAGGAATTGATCGATGAACTGAGACAGGAGGGTTTGCTGTGAGAAATTCTATGAATTATAAAGGGTATTACGGAAGCGTTGAATTTTCTGATGAGGATAACGTATTTTTTGGCAGAATCATTGGCATCAACGACCGTATCACATATGAGGGAGACAATGTGCAAACCTTGCGCCGCGATTTTGAAGAAGCGGTAGAAGATTACCTAGAAATATGTGCGCAGATGGGAAAAGAGCCGGAAAAAGCATATAAAGGCACATTTAATATACGTATTGCGCCCACACTTCATAGAAATCTCGCGATTTTCTCCGCTTCCCATGGAAAAACACTGAACGCCACAGTTGAAGAAGCCATAAGGGAGTATATCAATTAAATTGGAGGATGACCGGGCTGCGTATGTACAGAGGCAACAGAATACTCGGCATCGGCATCGTGATTTTTTCGGTGACCATGCTGCTTAGTCATTTGATCCATATCCCCGAACCGGTTTTTGTCTTTTTCGAGGGAACCGGTGCCGCTATTGAAATTCTCGGCGTCATACTGCTTTTCAGAGAAAAGAGAGTTTCCGTTATGCCCAAACCCGGCAAGAGCATCAAACCGCTCGAACCCTCCGACCTCCCACAAGCGGCTGACGTCATCCGTAAGAGTTTCGCAACTGTGGCAAAGGAGTTAAACCTCACCGAGGATAACTGCCCAAGGCGGCCGGAAAATCGCCATCGACATCATTGAGGATAATACGGTATTGAAAGATTGGTATCTCGCCAACGGATTCCGCCATACCGGAACAACACGGCATGAGCACTTGCCGTTTACGATTGGATTTATGGAGTGGGATTGCAACTGAAGAGTTTAGAGTAAAGGGTGAACCTCCATGCCGGGTTTAGGCGTCTACATCCACATACCCTTTTGCGGCAGTAAGTGTTCTTACTGCGACTTTTACTCGCTTCCCGGCCAGTCCGAGACGCTGATGGACGACTATGTCAAGGCACTGGCGCGGCATATGGACGAAGCGGGTACATATCTCGGCAAGGGGAGCAAAGGCGGTATCTCGGTCGATTCCATCTATGTCGGCGGCGGCACGCCTACGGCCATAGGGCATAAACGCCTTATAGCGGTCTTAGCGGCATTGAAGAAAAAGTTTATCCTGACAACCAACTGCGAGGTCACGGTCGAAGCCAACCCGGGAACGGCCGACGCGAAAGCCTTCAAAAAGCTCCGCAAAGCCGGGTATAACCGCATCTCGTTCGGTGTGCAGGCCATGCAGCAAGACTTGCTCACAACATTGGGGCGCAAACACACGGGCGAACAGGCCGCCGACTGCGTGCGCGAAGCCGCCGACGCCGGGTTTACCAACATCAGCGTCGACGTCATGTACGGCATACCCGGGCAGACACGCGCCCAACTGACCGAAACGCTGCGTTCGGTCTGCACTTGGCGGATCAATCATCTGTCATTATATGGGTTGAAACTGGAAGAGGGGACGCCCCTCGCCGAAGCAGAGCCGGTATTGCCCAAAGACGATGAGCAGGCGGATATGTATTTGGAAGCGGTGGAGCTGCTGGCCAAAGAAGGGTTGAAGCAATATGAAGTCTCCAACTTCGCGCGTCAGGGGTACATCTGCCGGCACAATTATAAATACTGGATGCTCGAACCCTATGTCGGGTTTGGTGCGGCGGCTCATTCCGATTTCGGCGGCAAACGGTACAGCTTTGTCAAAAACGTAAAAGCCTACATAGACGGTGTGCGCGACAGCGAGTCGCTGATGGAGGAGATGCAGCAGGTGCCCCTGATCGAGCGGGCCGGGGAGTATGTCATGCTGGGGCTCCGCACCGTCAACGGCGTATCCAGCAACGAGTATACACGATTGTTCAAAGCGTCGTTCGATATGCTGGAAAACAAGCTGGCGCGCTGTAAGAAATGGGGATTGGCCGCAACCGAGGGCGACCGCTGGCGTCTGACGCCCAAAGGGTTTCTTGTCAGCAATCAAATCATCGGCGAGTTACTGGACACTAGCGAAAAATCAAGCTGAAGCCCCAAACCAGCCCCACACCGCCCGCGCCGATCATCGTATATACAAGAGGCGGCCAGCGTTTTCTCGATTTTGACACTCCCGTTTGACGCTGCGCGATACGGCAGGCTTCGGCCAGCACCTCGTCGGCCGAGACGCCATGCGAAACAGAAGCGTCGTCCCGCACAACGAACAACGCCTGTTCAAACACCCCCGCTTCGGGGTAACGCACCATGACGACCCTGCGGGATAAACCTTTGACCATACAGAGAACACCCCAAATTAAGCAGTAAACACAGTTTATCCCATAGGGGGGAATTTATACCATGTCAAAAATAGCCATTGTTATCAACGGGAAGCCGGAGTCGGGCAAAGACGCCCTTTGCGACGCCGTCATCCGGCAGGGTCACGCCCGGAAAATCTCGTCGATCGACCCGATCACCGCGCTGGCCAAGCAAGGCGGCTGGGACGGCGTTAAAGACGTACGCTCGCGCAAACTGTTAAGCAATCTCAAGCGTCTGTTTGCTGAGTTCAACGACCTGCCCAACCGCTATGTGCTGGAAGAGTATCAAACATTCCTGCAAAGCAACGACGACGTCCTTTTCGTTCATATCCGGGAGCAGGATCAAATCGAAGCGTTCAAAAAAGCCGCTGCGGGCGGCTGCGTGACCCTGCTTGTACGCCGCCCCGGCTCGGGGAACAGAATCGGCAACCCCTCCGACGATGAAGTGGCCAATTATCACTACGACGTGACCTTTGACAACGATCTCCCGCTGGAAGAGGCGGAGAAAACCTTCCGCGCGCTGGTGGAGTACATACGGTTTAATTATGCGTGAGGGGAGAAAAAATGGACAAGTGTATATTTTGTAAAGATAGTATAGAAGAATTTCCAACAAAAGGTGATCAATATGAATTTAGTTGCCCAAATTGCGGCCTGTGGGGGATAAAACGAGAGTATGTAAGAGAATTTACAAGAAAAACGGAAAATGAGTATTTTGGTAAAATGTACTTAATAGCAGGGTATTTATATGAATTTAATATAAGCAATAATGAGCCATTCATCTTTACATCAGGAGGATTAGAACGAGTATTAAAAGATGAACGTATCCCGAAAACTCCTATGCGGCGACTAGAGCGATTGCTTGTCTCATTATACAAAATAGATGACACAATAGGTTTAATATATGAGATAAATTTTGGAAGTTATATAATTCCGCTTAATACAAAAATAATGTATCCTATATCACTTGTATATGCGCGAAACTTTAATGAAACTGTTGATATGTTTAGTAATTTAGAAAAATTAGGCTATATGAGAAAGAAAGATGCTTATCATTATTCTATATCACCCGCAGGATTTGAACGAGCAGAACAACTTCTAAGTAGCAATGTTGACAGTATATCTGTATTTGTAGCAATGGGCTTTAGGGAAGACCTTATTGAAGCGTGTGAAAAAGCCATTAAGCCAGCGTGTAAAGCGTGTGGCTTTGATGCACACTTGATAAGTGATAAACCACACAACAATGGAATTACAGATGAGATAATGGTAGAGATAAAAAGAAGCAAGTTTGTTATTGTTGATTTTACATATAACAATAGCGGTGCATATTTTGAAGCAGGATATGCTCAAGGGCTTGGACGTCCCATCATTCGCTGTTGTAAGGATGAATGGTTTAATAAAAAGGATAAAGATGGGAAGCGGGTTAATTCTCTTCATTTTGATGTCCAGCATTATAATACCATCATTTGGAAAAACCACGAGGATTTGTATAGGCAACTGAAAAATAATATCCGGGTTAATATAGAAGGAGCAATTCTTGATGAATCTCCTCAAACATACATAAATCAAAATGAGGACAACCCTCATGCGTGAACAACTCGACCGTTACCTCGACCTCCTCCTAACCGCTAACGCGCACACAAACCTCACCGCCATCCGAGACCCCGACGAAATCCGAATCCGGCATTTTGAGGACAGTATGCAGTTGCTGAATGCTGCGGACTTTCAGCATAAACGCGTACTTGACGTCGGCAGCGGCGCGGGATTTCCGGGCTTGGTACTGCGGATCGCCGAGCCGTCGGTCATGCTGACGCTGCTGGACGCCACAGGCAAGAAAGTGCGGTTTTTGCAGTCGGTCTGCGACGCGCTGGGGCTTTCGGACGTGATTTGTCTCCACGGGCGCGCCGAAGAATTGGCGCATGACCCGGCGTACCGGGAGCGGTTTGATGTGGTAACGGCGCGGGGTGTTGCCGCCCTGCCCGCGCTGTGCGAGATTT
>WRIZ01000006.1 GCA_009782475.1 Oscillospiraceae bacterium
CCTCGTGCTCTGTAGTTTGACTGCTCTCGCAATCAAGTTTAGCACAACCTTAAAAACAACGCGACGGCACCCACGTTTCATCCCTCGTTGGTGCCTTTCGCATGAAAGGAATGGTCATACATGAGTAAAAAATACGAGAACTCCACCCGCGACGCTTTTCTTGCACACATTCAGAGCGTCGAAAACTACGAAAGCGACAAAGACATGATCCTGAAAGCCTACCGGCTAGAGCGGCACGAAAGCACCCGCCGCCCTGTGAACCCGCTGGCCGTGGCCGGAGTGTCCGGCGTCGCCGCCGTGCTGTGTACCGCCCTTGTCCTGGGCTATAACAGCGGCCACTTCATACCGGCATTGATCGGCGCGGGCGTTGTCGCCTTTGTGGGCTGTGTATTCGCGGCTATGGCGTGTTGTAAGTAGCCATGAGCGAGTTTGATAAACAATGCGCCTTGATCTATGAGGCGACGCGCCGTGAAAAAATCCGCTGTATCTGTATTATGGCCTGTGTCGTGATCGTGCTGGCCTCCGCGCTGGGTGCTATGTTCTACTGCATACCTCCGCCAATGATGGGCGGGACGTGTGAGCCTGTGACATACTCCCGCACGGACGCGGCGGGGACTACGACAACCACCATAACCAACGGCGGGCGCACCTTGATGATCGTGACTACCGCCGAAGGCAAGGTTATATCTACCAGCATCACGAGCGGGAGACGGCAAAGCAGGAATAAATGAGCAGGGAACGAGCGGGCGGGCATTGTCCCGCTCGTTCTATTTTGGTTACTATTTGGTTACTATCGATACGAAACAGTAACCAATTTTACGAGCGGATACAAAAAGCCAATCTCCAAAACTGCTTGATTATCAATGCTTACAGCAAACCACAAAACGCTACAAAAGGCGTTATTCATAACTCTGACTCTAGAGGCCGTGGGTTCGAATCCCGCCGGGCGTACCAACTGCTCCATAGGCGAACTCTTAACGGGTTCGCCTATCGGTATGTTTATGGCATTTTTGCTGGCATTGCAGAAGACTTCTATGCGGGCATCGTCACCGCCGTACAGGGGCATTTGTACGCAGCCCGCTCGGCATTGACAAAGCGGAAAAAGCAATGATATAATGCTGGTACTGACTCTTTACGGGAATAGAGGTGCTTTGATGAAAATCGCTATGGACAAACTTTGCATGGTCTTTTCCCGCGCGTTTGACATGATCGAACATGAGCAGCTGGGCGCGAGCGAAAACCACAGTATGCGGGTCGCCCTTCTGTGTATCGCCATGGGGCGGCGGCTCGGGTATGACGACGACACCATATCGGCGATCACCGTATGCGGGATGTTCCATGACAGCGCGTTAACCGAGTATCACCTCTCCCAAACAGAGGGCGAACAGCAGGAGCAGAATATGATCCTTCACTGCGAAAAAGGGCAGGATCATGTGTCTTGGCTTCCGTTTAAGGCGGACATTGAGAAGCTCGTATTGTATCACCATGAGCGGGGCGACGGGCAAGGCCCGTTCGGCAAAACAGAAAACGAGATACCGCTGGAGGCGGCGCTGATCGCCGCGGCGGACGCGGTTGACGCGACCTATCATTTGCAGCGTGTTCAGCCCGGCAGGCTGCCGGCTTTGCGTGAAAAGATCGCCTCCCGTGCCGAGACGTACTCCACCCGCGCGGCGATCGATGTTTTGATTGACGTGCTGGATGAAGACCTGCTTGAAAAGATGCGTGACGAGAATGTAAAGCAAAACTTAGAGCGTGAGCTGCCTCCTTGGGAAGTGGACATTGCCGACCCCAGAATCATCCGC
Organism: Oscillospiraceae bacterium; assembly: GCA_009782475.1. Taxonomy (GTDB): domain Bacteria; phylum Bacillota; class Clostridia; order Oscillospirales; family UBA929; genus UBA929. The sequence goes on from WRIZ01000006.1 coordinate 1,803, forward strand.
GTAAGCGAGTTTATCACGCGGGTCATCGACTACAAGTCGGAGTTCACCCATATGCACACCAGCCAAATCGCCAACCGGGCATGGGTCATGGCCGAGCATTACGGTTATGGGCCGGCCGAACGCAACGCGCTCTTTCTCGCGGCGTCTCTGCACGATATTGGGAAAATAGGGACGCCTACGGCAATTTTGGAAAAACCGGGCAAGCTCGATGATGAAGAGTTTGCGGTTATAAAGGATCATGTGAAGAACACACTGGACTGGCTCGATGAAATGCCTGACTTTAAACAGGTCAAAAACTGGGCGGCCAACCATCACGAAAAACTGGACGGGCGGGGGTATTCCCGCGGGCTGAACGGGGAAGAGCTGGATTTCAATTCGCGCCTGATGACCTGTATCGATATTTATCAGGCCGTTTGCGAGACCCGGCCGTATCACGGAGCCAGGTCGCACGAGGAAACCATGCCCATTCTGTACGATATGGCTTCCAAAGGCTATATAGACAGTAAGATCGTGGAGGATATTGACGCCGTTATGGCGAAATATTCGCTGAGGGAAGTCCCTTCCCCGAACATTCAAGGAGGAACCTGATGTACTGCATACAAAACGTTACGGATGATTGCATTTGGGTGGGCGCGAACGACAGGCGTTTGGCCATGTTTGAAGGTATCTATTCCGTCCCGAAAGGCGTTTCGTATAACGCCTACCTCTTGCTGGATGAAAAAACGGTATTGTTTGATACGGTGGACAAAGCCGTCGCGCATCGGTTTATCGAAAACGTCGTCCACGCGCTGGACGGAAGAAAACTGGATTACCTGATCATACAGCACATGGAACCCGACCATTCCGCCGGGATTTGCGGCCTGCTCGCCCGATACCCGGAGCTGACGGTCGTGTGCAACGAGAAAACGCTGGGATTCATCCAACAGTTCTATGCGTTGGAGATCGGTTCGCGGGTGCGGATCGTCGGCGAAGGCGGCACATTGAACACCGGCAAACACACCCTTCACTTTATCATGGCGCCGATGGTTCACTGGCCTGAGGTCATGGTCACCTATGACGCCGCCGATAAAATCCTGTTTTCCGCCGATGCTTTCGGCTGTTTCGGAGCCCTTAACGGCGCGCTGTTCGCCGACGAAGTCGATTTTACAAGGGACTACATGGATGAAGCGCGGCGGTATTACACCAACATCGCCGGCAAATATGGCACACAGGTCGAAACACTGCTCAGTAAAGCAGCCTCCCTTGACATCCAAATGATTTGCCCCCTCCACGGTTTCGTTTGGCGGCGGGACATTCAATCCATCCTCTCCAAATACCGTCTTTGGAGCGGCTACGAGCCGGAGGAGAAAGGCGTGATGATCGCCTACGCCTCTGTGTACGGGAACACGGAAAACACAGCGGAAATCCTGGCGGTCAACCTGCGCGGCAGGGGTATCAAAACAGAAATGTTCGATGTTTCCGTGACCCCCGCGTCGGAAATCGTCGCGGCGGCCTTCAAGTGGAGCCATTTGGTGTTCGCCTCCACAACCTATAACGCGGGTGTTTTCGTGGCGATGGAAGCCCTCCTCAGCGATCTGACCGCCCACAACATTCAAAACCGCACCGCCGCCATCATCGAAAACGGCACTTGGGCACCAACCAGCGGCGGTTTGATCCGTGAAAAGCTGGAACAATGCAGCAACATGACCATTCTCAACCAAACGGTCAGCATACAATCGTCTTTGAAAAAGGAGCAGCTTGCCGAATTAAACAGTATGGCCGAAGCCATTGCCGCAACGCTGCCCGTTCAAGCGATCAAAGCGGCGCAGCCCGCCGCCGCCGCCGCGCCGGAAACGGCCGATCCGAACACCATGTTCAAGCTCTCCTACGGGTTATTCGTCCTGACCGCCAAAGACGGCGATAAGGATAACGGCTGCATCATCAACACAGCCGCTCAGATCACCCAAAACCCGCTCCGCATATCGATCGCCGTGAACAAGGTCAACTATACCCACGACATGATCGTGAAAACAGGGGCATTCAACGTCTCCATATTGACCCAAAACGCGCCGTTTGCCGTCTTTGAGCAGTTCGGTTTTTCGAGCGGCAGGGAGGGCGATAAGTTCGGCGGGGCAGCCGCCGGCCGGACAGCCAACGGCATACGGTATCTGCCCGAATACACCAACGGCGTCATTTCGGGTAAGGTCGCCGAATCCTTCGATTACGGCACCCATACCCTTTTTATCGCCGAGGTGGCGCAGGCGTTTGTGCTGTCCAATGAACCGAGCGCGACCTATCAATATTATTTTGACAACATCAAACCCAAGCCGCAAAAACCAAAAGAGCGGAAAGAAGGGTATGTCTGCAAAATATGCGGGTATGTTTACGAAGGCGGAACACTGCCGGAGGACTATATCTGCCCGCTTTGCAAGCACGGCGCGGCTGATTTCGAGAAACTGTAAATAACAGAAGGGAGAACTAGGTATGAAAGGGAGCCAAACATTTTTCATCTGCAAGCATTGCCGTAATCTGATCGGGTTTATCGACAGCAAGGGGGTGCCGCTGATGTGCTGCGGCGAGAAGATGACCGAACTGATCCCCAATACGGCGGAAGCGAGCGCGGAGAAACATTTGCCCGACATAACAATTTCGGGCGGCAGCGTCACCGTTCAAATCGGCAGCGTCCCGCACCCGATGGAGGAAGCGCATAACATATCGTTTGTCTATGTGGAAACCGAACAGGGAGGCCAGCGCAAGTGCTTAACGGCCGGCGCGGAGCCGAAGGTTGAGTTTTGCCTTGTCAGCGATAAGCCGGTCGCTGTGTATGCGTATTGCAATCAGCATGGCTTGTGGAAAAAAGAAGTATAACATCGGTTCTCCGCCCAACACAGGCGGGGTTGTTGGAACTTGACACGACCGGCGTTATACCGTATAATCAAAACGACGCCTGTGTTCCATAAGGTGTGAAGGATCGATAAGGAGAGGTTACCCATGCGAAAAAAAACGTGCCTGTTTCTCGCCGCGCTGTTTGTCTTCCTGTTGGCGTTTCCCGCTTTGGCCAATGAAGCCCCCCTGGTTTTCACGGATAACAAGCGGGGGGAGCAAGACGATTTTGACTACGAACTTTGGCTGGAAAACCGGGATCATACCTCTTCGATGACGCTCAACGGGAACGGCCGGTTTGACTGCGTATGGGAAGGAACGCTGCTAACCCTCTTCCGCATGGGCAAGAGGCTGGGCAGCAAACAGCATTTTTCCGAATACGGGGACATCATTTTGGAATACGGCGCCGATCATACCATCATCAAAGGGGATGTATCCTACCTCACGGTATATGGCTGGACGCAAAACCCCCTGATCGAGTATTACATCGTGGAAAACCACGGCAGCTACAGACCCGGCAAAGTCCATGAAGGGACTATTCAGGTGGACGGCGCAACCTATGAAGTGTATACCGCTATCCGCGACGAAAAACCCTCGATCGAGGGGACGAAAACGTTCTTGCAAATTTTCAGTATCCGCGCGGACAAAAGAACCGAAGGGACGATCAATGTGTCCGAACATTTTAAGGCGTGGGAGGAACTCGGGCTGGATATGGGCGGCACGCTGTATGAAGTGCAGCTTTGCATAGAAGCGTATGGCAGAAGCGGCAAGGGGTATGCCAGTGTATACAGCCATCGGCTCACCATCGGCGATACCGTGATCGGCGAACTGTCTGATAAACCCGAAACGCCGTTTGAACCAGTATTTCCCGATTCCGGCTCATTTGCCCCGCCGCCGTCTCCTTCGCCGGAGGCAAGCCCCAGCCCCAGTTCTGAAGCAAGCCCCTCGCCTGACGCGACGCCGGCAGAAGCATCACCATCAACAGGGGACGATGATTCGGAGGGCGGCGGCAACAAAACCGTGATCCTCATTGCCGTCATCGCCGTTGTGCTTCTTGCGGTGGTGGTTGTCGCCATCAAGGTGAGATCGGGGAAAAAGTAACCTAACCGTTCAAATGCTCAACGGCGGCTCGTTCAATGGCCAATCCTTCCTTATATCGTTCGATATAGACCGCGAACCCTTCGGCGTCACGCTTGTCGGGGTTCGCGGTTTTCTCTGCCTTTCCCGCGAAAACCACGTCGGACAAAAAGGCCTCCAGCGTTCCGCCCGGTCTGCCGCGTTCCATATACGCCGCGAGGAGAGCCATCCCCCACGCGCCGCCCTCGCCCGCCGTCTCTAAAACAGATACGGGGATGCCCAAAGCCGCCGCCATCAGCCGCTGTCCCGCGTTTTCGGCCTTGAAAAGGCCGCCGTGGCCTGTCAGGCGGTCGATTTGAACCTCTTCCCGCCCGGTCAGGGTCTCCAGCCCGATTTTCATGGGGATCATCGCTGAAAACAACTGGGCGCGCATAAAGTTGGCGATGGACAAGCGGCTGTCCGGCAATCTGGTGAAGAGCGGGCGACCCTCGCTGAAGCCCGTTAGGTGTTCGCCGGAGAGATAGTTATAGGAAAGGAGGCCGCCGCAATCGGGGTCGCCTTCCAACGCTTTCTGATACAGCGCGTCGTACAGTTCCGGCTTTGCCGCCTCCGCGCCCATCAGGCCGAGGGTTTGGGAGAACAAGCTGACCCAGGCGTCCAAGTCGGGGGTTCCGTTGGCTCCGTGAACCATGGCAATAGGCCGCCCGGCGGGGGAGGACGCGATGTCGATCTCTTTATACTGTTTGGAGAGAGGTTTTTCAAGGTTGAGAACGGCAAAGACCGACGTCCCCGCCGAGATGTTCCCGGTGCGTTCGCCAATGCTGTTGGTTGCCGCCATGCCTGTTCCGGCGTCGCCCTCCGGCGGGCAAAGCGGCACGCCGGGCAACAGACGCCCCGAAGGGTCAAGCAATTCGGCTCCCTCGGCGGTCAGGTATCCGGCGTTCTCCCCGGCGTTCAGGATTTCGGGTAAAATTTTAACGATATTGATCCCGGTCATTTCTTCAAAACGCCCTGCCATCACAGCGTCATAGGCTTTGCCGTCCAACGGCAGCATCCCCGACGCTTCGCATATCCCGGCGGCCTTCCGCCCCGTCAGTTTCCAATGCACATAGCCCGCCAGCGTTGTGAGGAAGCTGATGTCGTTGGTATGCGGTTCTTGATTGAGCAAGGCCTGATAGAGATGGGCGATGCTCCATCGCTGCGGGATGCGGAACCCAAACTCGTTCGAGAGCGTTTCGGCCGCTTCCCCTGTGGTGGTATTGCGCCAAGTGCGGAAGGGGGTGAGTTGTTTTCCGATCATATCAAACGCTAGATAGCCGTGCATCATCCCTGAGATGCCGAGTCCGTCGAGTTCGACCAGCACTTTGCCCGTTTTGTTTTCATAGTCCGCCGCCATTTGTGTGTAAGCGTCCTGAATGCCCGACCAAGCGTCGTCCAGGCTGTATGTCCAAAAACCGTTTTCAAAACGGTTTTCCCATGAATGCGCGCCCGACGCAAACGGGGCGCAGGTTTCGTCGATCAGCACCGCCTTGATGCGGGTGGAACCCAACTCGATCCCTAGAATTTTCTTCATTTCCATTGCCTCCGTCTGTCTTTTGGTATATTATAGACCCAATTACGAAAAATGGCAAGGCGAAAGGATGGGAAAGATGAATCAAATCGTCGTTAACCTGAAAAAGACAAAACACACCGTTTCCCGCATGATCTACGGGCATTTTTCCGAGCACCTCGGGCGGTGTATATACGAAGGACTGTTTGTCGGCAAAGACAGCCCCATCCCCCATGTCAACGGTATGAGAACCGATGTGGTCAACGCCTTGAAAGAGATCAAAATCCCCGTCCTGCGCTGGCCGGGCGGCTGTTTCGCCGACGAATACCATTGGAAAGACGGCATCGGCGACCCGGCGGCGCGCAAGCGCATGGTCAACACCCACTGGGGCGGCGTTGTCGAGGACAACTCCTTCGGCACACACGAGTTTTTAGAGCTGTGCCGCCAGCTCGGGTGCGAGCCGTATATCAACGGCAATTTGGGCAGCGGGGAAATCGCCGAGATGCAGGAATGGGTCGAGTATATGACCTTCAAGGGCGAATCCCCGATGGCCAATCTGCGCCGCGCAAACGGCCGGGAGGAACCGTGGGCGGTCAGCTATTTCGGCATCGGCAACGAAAACTGGGGCTGCGGCGGCAACATGCGCGCCGAATACTACGCCGACCTCTACCGCCGTTACGCCACCTATGTCCGCAATTACGGAGAAAACAAGATTTTCAGGATCGCCAGCGGCCCCGGCGCCGACTACGGGCATGACAACCTCAAGCAATGCTGGACGCGCACCATGATGGAAAACGCGCGGCAACTATTCGACGGCCTTGCCCTGCACTACTACACACTGACCGGGCACTGGGGCGAATCAAAAGGGTCGGCCACCGATTTTACCGAAGCTGAGTATTATACCACCTTACGCAGATCACTTTGGCTGGATGAGGTGATCAAACAGCACGCGGCTGTCATCCGGCGGTTTGACCCGAACAACAGGGTCAAGATCATCTTCGACGAGTGGGGGACATGGCACGACTGCGAGCCGGGCACCAACCCCGGATTTCTGTACCAGCAGAACACCATGCGCGACGCGCTGGTCGCCGCAGCCTCGCTGCATATCTTCAACAGCCATGCAGACATCGTACATATGGCCAACATCGCGCAAACGGTCAATGTGCTGCAAGCCGTCATCCTGACCGACGGAGCCAAGATGCTGCTAACGCCGACCTATCATGTGTTCAACATGCTCAAAGGGCATCAGGACGCCGCCCTGCTCGAAAGCCATCAGATATGCGGCGCGGCGGGCGAAGGCGTCCCGCAGCTTTCCCATTCGGCGACCGTGAAAGACGGTGCGGTCACGCTGACGGTGTGCAATATGTCGGCGGATCAAACAGCGGAAGTCTCCCTCTCCCTGCTGGGTCAGCATGTAAAGGTGCAAGAGGCGGCGATGCTAACGAGCGATAGCATCGCTGGCAAAAACACCTTTGAGCAACCCTCAGCCGTCCAACCCGGTGACTTTAGCGGAATCCGGCTGGAGGAATACAACAAAACCGGAACACAGATGACGCTGAAACTCCCGGCCTGTTCGGTCGTGCGCCTGACGCTGGGGGAAGGGTCATGAGAAAGCAAACCAATCTGCCGCTGAGCGCGGTGGCGGTGAACGACGGCTTTTGGAGCGGGATACAGAGCATCGTGCAAAACACCGTCCTGCCTTTACAGGCGGACATTTTGGAGGATAGGGAAAAGAGCCATGCCGTTGAGAATTTCCGCATCGCGGCGGGGGAGGCGGAAGGCGAATTTCAAGGGATGATTTTTCAAGACAGCGACGTTTACAAATGGCTGGAAGCCGTCTCCTATTCGCTGGCGGCTAAGCCGGATCAGGGTCTTAACGCCCGGGCGGATGAAATGATCCGCCTGATCGGCAAAGCGCAGCAAGAGGATGGGTATATCAACACACACTTCATCCTCAAAGAGCCGGATCGAAAATGGAGCAACCTGCGAGACGACCACGAACTGTATTGCTTCGGGCATCTGATCGAAGCGGGTGTTGCGCATGTTCAGGCAACAGGGAAGCGAAACCTGCTCAACATCGCCGTCCGCGCCGCCGATTTGATTTGTAAACGCTTCGGTTCGGAAAAGACGCAGGGCGTCCCCGGGCATGAGGAGATCGAGCTGGCTCTGCTCCGCCTGTACCGGGTCAACGGGAAGAAAGAATACCTCGAAACGGCACGGTATTTTATAGACGAGCGGGGGCAGACGCCCGGCGATGAATACCGCCAAAGCCATTTGCCGGTGCGGGAGCAAACGGAAGCGGTGGGGCACAGCGTCCGCGCCATGTACCTATACACGGCGATGGCCGACCTGGCGGCGGAAACGAATGACGTTTCCTTGGTTGACGCTTGCCGGACACTGCTGGACAACATCCTGCAAAAGAAGATGTACATCACAGGCGGCGTTGGTTCGACCTTCCACGGCGAAGCGTTCTCGCCCGCCTATGACTTGCCGAACGACACCGTATACGCCGAAACCTGCGCGTCTATCGGGTGTTGCTTCTTCGCCCGGCGGATGCTGGAAATCAAGCCGGATGGGCAAATGGCCGACCTGATCGAACGACAGATATACAACACCGTTTTGGCGAGTATGCGGCTGGACGGCAAACGGTTCTTTTATACCAATCCGCTGGAAGTCGTTCCCGGTCTTTCCGGCGTCGCGCCCGCCCACCAACACATCCTGCCGGAGCGTCCAGAATGGCACAACTGCGCCTGCTGCCCGCCCAATTTATCCCGCCTCATCCTCTCGTTGGGGCGGTATGCTTGGGGAGAGGGGGACGGAACCGTCTATGCCCATCTTTGGCTGGGCGGTTCGGCGCGATTTTCCGTTGGAGGCGGCGTTTCTGTGACGTGCGAGAGCGGGTATCCGTGGAAAGGGGATGTACTTTACACGCTATCCCCAACCTTTGCAAATGCAGAGTTTTGCTTCGCCGTTCACATCCCGGCTTGGTGCCGGGACGTTCAAATCTCGCTCAACGGCTCGCCGATCAACCCCGGGGAGAAAGACGGTTACATCACCATCAAGCGCGTTTGGGAGCAAGGGGATACCGTCAGGATCAGCGCGGCATTGCCCGTTCTCAGAACCTATTCGCACCCGGCGGTGAAAGGCAATGCCGGACAAACCGCCCTGCAAAGAGGGCCGATCGTCTATTGCTTTGAGCAGGAAGACAACGGCGCGCCCCTCTCCGCCCTGCGTCTGCCGCCGGACGCCGATATAAACGAAGTTGAGGGTAAAATGCTGACCGGCATGGTGGTTTTAACAGCAAACGGGCTGCAAGAAGAGGGAAACACATCGGCTCTCTATACCGAGACCCGCCCCGCCGTAAAATCCGCCAAACTAACGGCCATCCCTTATTTCGCTTGGGGCAACCGAAGCCCGGGTGAAATGCGGGTTTGGATACGGGAATAGAAAGGAAAAAGACCATGAACAGACGAAAAATCATCCTCCTCGCGGCTTTGGCGTTATCGGCGTTTGGCTTGATACTCTACGGCTGCGCGCGCGAGAGCGCGGAACCGTCCGGTGAAGGAGTCCCTCCCCCGCCCCCCGCCGACCCTTCTGAAAACACGGAAACACCGACGCCGGAGAAACCATCGCCTTTAAGTCAAACCGAGCGGGAACAACGGCGCATCTCGATCACAGACGGAAAATTTACGGTGGACGGCGGAAGCAAGCCCATTTGGATCAACGGAGCCAACACGCCTTGGAATAAGTGGAACGATTTCGGCGGCGGTTACAACGACGGGTGGTGGGACAACCACCTCGCGGCTCTGCGTGAAAACGGCGTCAACGCCATCCGGGTTTGGATCAACTGCAACAACGACCAAAACGCCGTCCTCATCGGCGAAGACGGCGTTGTGAGCGGCGTTTCCGAAAAGCATTGGGCCGATCTCGATCTATTTTTCGCCACAGCCGAGCGGAACGGCGTCTATGTCATGGCGACCTTGCTCTCGTTCGACCATTTCAAAAGCAAGCAAGCCGGCCGGTGGCGTTTGATGGTGCAGTCGGACAAAGCGGTGGATTCCTACATCGAACACTACACCCTCCCGTTCATCGAACGGTATCAAGACAACCCGTATCTGTGGAGCATCGACCTGATGAACGAGCCGGACTGGGTGCATGAGGATGAGAAATGCGGCAAGCTGGCTTGGGAAGACATCTCCCGCTTCTTCGCGCGGAACGCCGCCGCCATCCGCAAAAACAGCCCCGTCCTTGTCACCGTCGGCATGGCCTTCCCCAAATACAACGCCGACGGTTCGGGATATGAGGGCAACAAGGTCTCTGACGCATTTCTGCAAACCCTCTTTGCCGACCAAGACGCCAAACTGGATTTTTGGTCGCCGCATTATTACGATTGGGTCGGCCAGTGGTACGGCGTCCCGTTCACCTCCAAACCGCACGGGGTGCGTTCGGACGGCGGCTGGGGGCTGGATAGTTCCAAACCCGCCGTTTTGGCCGAGCATTCGGCCAACGGTTCGGCCGGGTCAACGCTGATTGAGGATTACACCAGCCTGCTGGAAAACGGCTGGCAGGGAGCCATGCCGTGGACGTCCAACGGCGTGGACGGCAACGGCGGGTTTGAAGAGCTGATCCCGGCAACCCGGCACATCGCCGGGCTGTATCCTGATTTGGTTTTCCCGCTGGGGTGAGTTACGGTTGAAACCGTTCGTACAATTTCACCATGGTTTGTATGCTCTGTTCAAGGGTAAAGGAACCGCTTGGGTCAAAGCTGGTGGCACTGATGCCGGTCATGATGCCGGGGCGGACGCCGCGCAAACGCTTGATGGCGTTGATCATATCGTCCGGTACCCCGGCTAAGTCTGTGAAAGTGATTTGCCCCTCCGGCAGCGTTTCGCTAAATGCTTTCCGCGCAATGCGGTCAAGGATCATAGCGGCTTCCTGCCGCTTGATGCCTTCGCCGGGTTCAAACTTGTCCGCGCTGACGCCGTAGACGATCTCCATCCCGCCGATTTTTTGAACATTGACGTCTCCTTTGTCATCGGAAAACTCCCTGCGCGCGGTGATCTCTTCGCCCGTGAGGGTTTCGATCAGCGCAACGGCAAGGGCGCAAAACTCGGCGCGTGTGGCGGGTTGGTCGTATCCGGTTTGCAGGGGAACGGGGACGATGCCGTAGCCGATGGCGGCATTGATGACAGGTTTTGCCCAAGGACTGGCGGTTTCGATGGTGTCTTTTTGCGGCTCAAACGTGAGAGAGTTTAATTTGCTTTCATCAAGCCCTATGATTGCATCTTTGGAAGGAAAATAATTTTCAGCACAGGTAAGGGTATCTAAAGCAATTATATTACTTACATCCAGCTCGGTTAGATAATTGCCACCGCAGGCAATGATTGTCAGTGCGGTGTTATTACTTACATCCAATTTGGTTAGTTTATTACCGTAGCAGAAAAAAGATTCTAGTGCGGTATTGTTGCTTATATCCAGTGTGGTCAGTTGGTTATAGCTAACAGTAAGCCATTCTAACGCAGTGTTATGGCTCAAATCCAATTTGGTTAGTTTGTTATCGTAGCAGTAAAGATGTTCCAGCGCGGTGTTGTTGCTTATATCCAGCGTGGTCAGTTGGTTGCTTTTGCATTGGAGCCATTCCAGCATGGTGTTTTTGCTTATATCCAACTCTGTTAGTTGATTTTCATCGCAGGAAAAATATTTTAATGCGGTAAAATGTTCGATGCCCACAAGGCTTTTTATATCCTTTTTACTCACATTTAAGGATGTGATCCAATCAACGTCTTCGGCGGTGATCACATATCCTGTCGGTTTATCAAGCACTTCCAAGACAGCCGCGTAGAAGTTCGGGTCGGGGATGTCGATTCCTTCCGGTATGTACTCAGGCTCCCCGATGGTGAGGATATTCTTGGTGATCGACGCCGTGCCTTTGCTGTTTTTATTGGCGGTATAGGACTCGGCTTTCATCGTCACTTCATAGATCGGCCCGTCCATGATCATGCCGGCTTTTTCCCATTCCTCAAAGTGTTTGGAAACGGAAATGATCCCGTTCAGGCTGTGGTCGGACGTGTTTTTGGGAATGCTCCAATATTGCTTGAAGTTGGTGCTGCTCCCTTGAATGGAGTGCTCGCCGATTCTGTCCGACTCATAGAATTCAAAGACAATGCCGTCAATGGACGCTTCGCCTTTCTTTGTGCCCGCCGCCCTGCCGGGGTTATAGCTTTTCCGATCCTTGATGATGTAGAATTCGATTTGGTTGGTGAATTTGATTTCAGTTTTGCCGTCGTGAGACAGCTTCGGGATGCTCGCGTCTTCGTAAAAACCCCAGCCGTACATAGAGATGTAAGACGCGCCGTCGTTGGTGCTCCACGAGGCCTCGAAGTCTATCGAAATATTTCCGTGCTCTTTATATGTTTTCCCCTTTTGCGAAGGATTGGCTAAATCCATCCCGCGCGTCGTCGTGAACCTCTTGCCGGCACGGAAGAGGATATTGAGGGTTTTATCCCATTCGGCGTCAAAGGTTCCGCCTTTTTCGGCGTCGCCCGTCACTGTCATCTTGGCAACCCCGATGCCATCCTGGCTCCACAGTTCGTAATCATAGCCCGCAGTCGTGAAGGTACGCCTGCTTGTCCCGTTGGAAGCCTCCAAAACGACGCTTTCCGCGGCGGACGCGGGAATGGCCGCCGCCAGCAGGATCAACGCCAGCCCGATTGTGAGTACACGTTTTTTCATCATCTATACCGTCCTTAAACTGTATTTTTATCCAGTATACCACAGTTGTCGGACATAATCAAGCCGCGTTACGGTCTGTAACGCGGCTTATCGCTGTCAATAAATGGGTTAGGGCAGGTAATCCATCGGGTCTACCGGTTCGCCGTCTTTGAGAATCTCAAAATGCAGATGGGGCGGCAGAGCCTGCTCGGAAATCGACGAATGTCCGATCGAGGCGATGGTGTCTCCCGCTTTGACCGATTTTCCCACGGTGGCCGTGATGGTGGATGACAGGTTGGAATATACGGAGACAAAACCGCCGGAATGCTCAATGATCACGGTCGCGCCCATGCTGCGCGGAGCGTTTTCGATCACGTCAATGATGATGCCGTCGGCGGCGGCCTGCACCAGCGCGCCCGCGTTGGTTTCAATGTCGACGCCTGGATGATAACGCCATTCACGCAGGGCTTCATAGAAGACGTCGGCACTTTCACTGTAACCGACGATCATGTCGCCGTTCACCGGGGGATAAAAGCTGGGTACAGCGTCGGAAGCCGGTTTCGGGTCGGGCGTTGGAGAAGGGTTGTCGGGCGGGACGGCCGGCATTCCCGGAAGTTCCCCGGCAACGGCAAGCCCGTCGCCGTCAAGATTGCCTACGTCGGTTGCGTTAGAACCGTCGCCGGCATTTGTGCCGATGTCCGGCGGAGACGGCAATGCAGGCGGGGAAGAGGCTGAAACAGGGGGTGGGGATGGGACGGCCGGAGACGGTGAAACTCTAGGCGGCGAAGGGCTGGGCTGAGGGGACGCCGCCGCCAGCAGGGGCGAATCGGGGGTTTGGGGCGTTTCACCCGAGCCGCCGAAGAACAGCATGTACCCGGACGCGCCGATGGCGGCCACACAAAGGATCAAAACAACATAAAATCCTTTGCCCGCGAAGAAGTCCAGCAGTTTGTGCGCTTTTCCTTGTTTATGATTCATAAAGAACACCTCCGCCGCTAGTATCGACGGAGGCGCGAAACAATATACATAAATTTACGGAAATGTTAAAAAATAGAGCTGTCCCGCAACCCGGCAGGAAGCGGAACACCCCGCAGGTATAGCGAGCTTGCGAGCGTAACCGCAGAGGTTTCCGCGCCCGTCCGCCGGGTGCGGCGGGACGTGACACCAGTTTGTTTCTACGCCAATAAATCTACCAGCATCCCGTTGATGTCGCTGATGTCGGCGATCAGCTGAATCTGTTCCACCTGCTGGCTGAGGATGTCCTGTGTAATCTTCTCCAGCTTTTCATTGACGCGCTTGACAATGGCGTAAACGTGATGCCGCCCGCGCCCGTCGCGGGTGGGGCGTTTGCTGAACTCATACGACCAGCGCACCGCTTCCAACATGAATTTGGCCAGCATCTGTTTATACCGTTTGAGTTCGGCGATGTCATAACGCTGAGCCAAGACCTCGCCCTGTTTGACGATGTCCTGGCTCATTTTTGTCAGTATTTCCGTGGCGTTGGAACGGTCTACGCCGTGCATGACCTCGCGGAACGCGCCTTGCTGCGGAGCCTTGATGTGAGGGTCACCGGTCGGTATGGCGGGAGCCGGTCTTTGAACGCCGCGGTTTAGTTCGGATATTTTCATCAGTGTTTTTTGTCAATGTAGGTGGCACCGACGCTCGCGCTGAAAGCATCATAACCGCGCACGGTCGTCATCCCTTCCTGTGTCTTTTTCATTAAAGCGCGCAAACGCTCCATCTCATCCTTCGCTGTTTGGATGTTCGCCTCTTCGGCGCGGGCGATCCTCTCCAAAAGGGAGAGGGCTTCCTCGTCAGGGGAGCGATCCGGCATGGCCTTGAGGATTTCGATCAAACGCTCTTTCTGCTCAAGGTTTTGTTCCAAAGCGTCTTTATCTTCCAGCAAAATCAAGCCGCGCTGTTCCTCTGTCAATTTGCAAATCTCCCGGAGGAGTGAACCTACCGTTTCCACAGGGGGGATCAAACCAAACTGCCCGAAACCAGCGGCTGCTGCTTGCGGTTGAGGCGGATGACCTGTTTCCAGGTATCGCGCAGCTCGGTGATCAGCTCGATGGATTCGTCGATCTTGGCTATATCCTTGCGCACATTGGCCCAAACGATGGTGTTGATGATATAATCATACAGCTGCATAAGCTGCTTGGAAACGGCATACTGCATATCCAGCGAACGGATCAGTTCGTTGACAATGGCCTGCGCTTTTTGCAAAACGTCGTTGGTTTTGGCGTAATCTTTTGCGTCTATATGAATTTTCGCCAATTTTAAGTCTTTGATGCAGCCGTCATACAGCATCAGGGTCAGCTCGCCGGGACTGGCTGTCATCGCGCTCTGCTGCCTGTATTGGTCTCCGGCATTTGAATATGCAACCATAATGATCTCCTTTATCTTAACTCCGCGTTCTTTTTATTGATTGCCGCCCCAGCCGAACATCATCGACATGGATTCCTGATGTGATTGCATTTGGCTGAGTTTTGTTTCGAGCTTGGCATACTGGAGATAGTATTTTTCACTCATGGCGATCAATTTATCCTCTTGTTCCTTGATGCGTTTGGAATAATTGTTGATGTCGTTGTTGAGGTTTTGAAGCTCCCTGCTTTTGATGGTGCCGACGTAGTCGTCCATCATTTTGTTCAGCTGGGGTATCAGGGCGTTGCTGCCTTCGGCAAACATTCCGTAAACGCGGTCGGGGTTGGTTTGCAGTGCGGCTGTCAGTTTGCTCTCGTCTAACTCCAGTTTTGACGGTTCGCCAGGTACATATCTGCTGGTGGTGATCCCGATCGAAGCGAGGTTGCCGAAATCTCCGAAGGTCTTGGTGAGGACGCCGCGCATATTTTCGATCAGTCTGCCCAGCGTATTGTCGCGGTATAAAAGCCCTGCTTTGGCTTTTTCCTCCCACAGTTCGATCTCTTTATCGCTCAGCTGCTCGCGCTGCTCGTCGAGCAGCGGTTTATAATTGCGGTTGGGTTTTTGGGTATGGGCGTCAAACAGTTCTTTCATCAACTCGTTATAGGAGTCAACGAATTGTTTGATCCGATTGACCGCCGGAGATATATCCGTTTCCAGCGAAAAATCTATGCCGCCCGGGCCGGTCGTGCGCATGAACGACATGGTCACGCCGTCCAGCGTGACGGTATTGGAGTCAAAACGGCGGGCTTGCGTTTCGCCGTTGAGATAGACCACGGCGTCCTGCCCGGCGGTGACCTCGGTCATGCCCAGCATGGATAAAAAGCCGGTGTCGTCGGAGAAGGCGAGGGTGCTCTTTTCGCCCGCCGCGTTGTTGGTGATGGAGATGCTGTCGGTCATCTGCGAATAAGACATGGTCACGCCGATGTCCGCTTTGTTGACGGCGTCCATGATCGATTTTAAGGAAGCATTGGCTGAATTGAAATTGAACTCTTTGTCGTTGATGGTAAAGCGGATGTCGCTCGAACCATACGCCCCGCCGAGGAAGGTGATCTGGCTGATGCTGGTTTGGCTGAGGACGGCGTCGCTCAAACCGTTTTGGCGGTTGGAGAGTTTGCTGCCCTTGATCGAGGCGGCTGTTGCCAGCTGATCGACCCGGACATTGTAATTGCCCGATTTCGCCGTGGCTTGAGCGGTTACCTGTATGCCGGAATTCTCCGCCATTTTGACCGAGAAAGCGGAAAACGCCCCTTTGGTCATCAGGTTGTTCTCGCCCAATATGCTGCCGTATGTATCCCGGAAAACACGGATTTTATTGTTGAAGTCGGTCAGCTGGTCTTTTTTCCATTCCGCCTGCTTCATTTTTACGTCAAGCGCGTCGACCCTGCTCTGCTGCTGCATGGTCAAAGCCCTGACCAGCCCGTCGGTATCGAGGCCGGAAAACATCCCTACAAGGCGGTTGGTGTTAATAGCGTTTGGCATGGGTAGCCCTCCCTTTCAGCGTCTATTGTTAATATCGTAAAATATTCCCTTACCTTTAGCTTGATTTCGCCTCATGAAGGGTAGACCGGCAAGGGGAATTGATAAAAGTAATCAATATCGTTGGCGTAGATTCTGACTTCCAAATAATAGTAATGGTAGGAAGACGTCGGCGTAAAGCTCGCGCTGTTGGCGCCCGCGATGACCTGCCTCGTTCCGTTCTGCGTCGTGCGGTAATACCATTGATAGGCGGTGGCGGTCAGTTCATTGGTGAAAAGGTCTCTGAGTGACGTGACGGTGACCGCGCTGCCGGCGCGGGGATTGGTGTTGGAGGGGATATTGGTGCTGATCCAGCGTATGCCGAAATCTTCGGGCGTAAATTCCAAGTTAATGGCAGCCGGCAAACTGTCCGACGTCTTGCCGGTGCCTTCCATAACGGCGCGGACTTGGTATTTTCCGGCTCCGGCCGCCGCGATCTCTTTTTTCCAGTCGAGGGTCACGGTTTTGTTGGTGTCATTGAACAGTTCGTCAACCATGCCGTTTACGGTGACGGTTTCGGTATGGATGATTTTCCCGTCGGATTGGCGGATGTAATCCACCCGCAGTTTCCGTGACTGCCCGAAAGGGACGTTCTTTTTAAGCGTCACGGTAATGTTGCCGGCATAGCCGTTCACGCCGGTTTGAACCTTTTCGGGGGAGGTTTCGGGCGGCGGGACGACGGTCAGGGTCGCTTTTGTTCTGCCGTATGTATTCAAATCCTTCGGCGTGATGGTCAGCACGATCTCGTCCCCGACTTTTAAGTCCTTGAACGAATACGACCCGGCAGGACTGAGGATTTGATCTTTGAATGAAACGGAAACGGAAGCGGCAAGTGCCGCGTCCGCCGGGGCAAGTGTCGGCGATATGGTAAAGGAGACGGAGGCGTCGGGGGAATTGGCCGTTATAACGGCCTTGCCCGTCCCGCCTGAGGGGGTGCTGAATGTGCCGCCGGTCACCGTTGACGATACCCCCCAGCTCTGCAGCGGGATGGCGTCTTTCTCTTCCATTTCAATGGAAACCACGTTTTTACCGTTTTCACTGTACGTGATTTCGCAGGAGACTTTATTGCTGGCCGCAAAGCCGGTGTTCTGCCCGGTCTTGGTGTTGTATTTCGCCGTTGCTTTGAGGCGTATCCACCCTTTGATGTCGCCTTTGGTGAACGAACCCCATTTCTCCTTGCTGCCGAAGTATTCATATCCTTTTTGAAGGCTGGCGGAATTTTTGCCTAAAACAAGCCCTTCCCCTTCGCCGGGGGTCTCGCCGCGTTCGGCAAGGGTGATCCGCTGAACGGCCGAGCGGGATTTTTTCCCGCTTTCGGGGGTATATACATAAACCGTCTGATTGTTGGTGATGGCGTCTTCAATCGAGACCTGATCGCCCGCCGCCTGGCTGTATTGCAGCTTTGCGGGGTCGGCGTCCGGCCCGGCGAAGCAATACCTGAGCCCGGCTTTGAGTTTGATGGTCTCTTTTTTATAGTCGGGCTTGATTTTCGGCTCTTTGACCTGTTTGGGCTGGGTGTATTTCTTGGAGGTGGAAGCGGGGATGCCGTCCTCTTCCACAGGTGCCAAACGAATGAAATAGGAAGCGGCCTTCACTTTCATCGCTTGCTGCCCGGTGGTGAGCAGCGGAAGCCCGACGGCGGGGTTCAGCTCTATCCAGTTGATCCCGTCCAGCGATGTTTCCAAAGCCCCTTCCGCGCCGGTCAGCACCCAGTTGGCGGGATATTGCTCGCTCACAAAAGCCGATACGGCAATTCCTTTGGTGAGGGTTGGGCGCGGTTTGAGCGTCCCTTGCAGCACCATGGGGTGCTCGTCAAGCGATTTGTCTTTTTCATCCGCCGGAACGGCGGCGGGGTCATGCTTTTTCAGCTGATAATTGACTTCTTTCTTGCCCAAAACCTTGGCTATGTCAATGAAAAACTCTTCGCCCGGTTTGAGGGTGATGGTCTCCCATTTTTTGCTCTTGGCGTCGTCATTTTTGGTAAAATACCATACCGAGCCGGTGCTGCCGCCGGTGAGCGGCCCGATTTTTTCCTGTGTATACAGCACTTTCGGGGCGGTGATCGGTACACCGCTCACACTGACCGACAAAAAGCCCTGTTTGTTATCCCCCGCAATGCGGACGATGACCGTATACGGCGAACCGGACGGCATGAAATTGACCGTCTTGGTGCCGCCGATCCATTCCTGGCCGGAGCCGAGCGGCATCCACTTTTGGGCATAACCCGCCGGGGGCGAAGTTGGAACGAGAGAGTATTCATACTTAGTAAAAACACTGTTCGTGGGCTTCAAGGTAACGGTCATGCTGCTTTCGGTCACCTTCAGGGAGGGCAGGTCTTTATCGCTCTCGGCCGACGAAGGGGCGAACATAGAGGCTTCGAGTATGATCACTTTCCATTCGGAAGCGCGCTCATTGGCGGTGAACCGCTCGCTTGTGCGGATGAGCAAAACATCGCCGAAACTGAGTTTGACGGTTTCCCTATCGTACTTCATAGAGTAAACGGTGGAGCCTTCAAGAAGGTCTCCCGGCCCCGGGACGCCGTTCGTCACTTCCCCTGTGCCGGGAAGAATATGCTTTACTGTGGACGGAACGAGGGCGATGTCTTCCACATCGAGGCGGGCGAGGAGGTTGGAGGAGTAATCGTTCGCTTTGACCATAAGGCATTCAAAACGGAATAAAAATTGTTCTATGTAAATACGGCTGCCGCCGAGGAAAACCTTATTGTCCCGGATCGAAATGTCGGGCGCGGCTTCGCGGACAGACGCGGCGGACGCATCCGCCGGGAAAAAGCCCAAAAGCATGGTAATGCTGATCAGCAGTACGGCGGCTCGTTTGAACATACCGCGCTCCCCCTTATCACAAAGATATAACTACCCTATTTCATTATATAGTATCGTATGATCTTCCGCAAGACTTAACAAGCAGAGAATAAATCTCCCGCTTGGCCTGCCCCGTTTCGGCGGCGGCTATCCGCGCGGCGTCGCTGACCGTCATCCCTTCTGCTCGGTATCGTATAGCCAAAGCCAATGCGTCGTCCAATAAAGCGGGTGCGGGTGCGGCCGCCCCTTCAATGACCAGGGTAAACTCACCCCGGGGCGGCGTTTGTTCAAAATGCCGGAGGATTTCGGATAACGATCCCCGCCGCGTCTCCTCATGCAGCTTGGTCATCTCGCGTGAAACCGAAACACGGCGGTCGCCCCACGCTTCCAGCATATCCCGCAGGGTGCGCAGCAGTTTGTGCGGTGCTTCGTAAAACACCATGGCGCGGCGTTCGTCTTTCAGTTGGGTCAAATGCTCGCGGCGGCTTTTCGCCGACGTTGAGAGGAACCCCTCAAAGCAAAAGCGTCCGGCGGCAAGCCCGCTGAGGGCGACGGCCGCCGAAACGGCGCAGGGGCCAGGTATGGCCAGCACCTCGATCCCGCGCCCGGCGCAGCCCGCCACCAGCTCCATCCCCGGGTCGCTGACGGTTGGCATCCCGGCGTCGGTCAGCAGCGCGCCGTTTTCACCGTTTTCCAGCCGGTCGAGCAGTTTCGGTTCTTCGGAAGCCCGGTTGTGCTCGTGGTAAGGGTATAAAGGTTTGCGTATGCCGAACCGCGACAGCAGTTTCATGCTGACGCGGGTATCCTCCGCCGCGATGAAATCGCAGCTTTGCAGTGTTTCGACCGCCCGAGGGGAAAAATCGCCCAAGTTGCCCAGCGGCGTCCCGATGATATACAGCGGCATAGACCACCCTCCAGAACGGCAAAGGGACGCCCTTGACAGACGTCCCCGGTTTGCCGATTTATTTACTGTTCGATAGCCGAGACCGGGCACACTTCGGCGCAAGCTCCGCAATCCACGCAAGCGTCGGCGTCGATGATGTAGACGTCTCCTCCGGCCGAAATCGCGCTGACGGGGCACTCGCCCTCGCACGCGCCGCAGCTGATACATTTTTCATTGATCTTATAAGCCATAACCCGTTCCTCCTTCTATTCGCGGGTCTGCCCCGCGCAAAAACCATTGTACCACACTTCGGGCAAAAAGCAAGCCTTTGTTGTATGAACGGGCGGTTTTCTTGGGATACTGACTTTACAAGGGAGTGAGGCTTTATGAACAGGCAGCGTTTTCAATCAGATATGGAAGCGGCGTGGGAACTCCGCCCCGGCACCGACGTAACGCCGGGCAGCGGCGCGCATAGCAATCGGTTTTCCAACCCTGCGGCAAGCAAACCCCAACAGGTCAAAGCGTCTCAAAAAACGTCTCCGGCGGCGAAAAACAGAGAAAACGGGAGCTAACCCCCTTTTCTCTTGCCATAATGGTCAGATATGGTCAAATACGATGTTTGCCGTCTGACCAATTCTGACATATAGTAAGGTCAGAGAATGTCAAAGGAGAGCTGCTCCATCGGCTCGCAGGAAAGACAAACGCTTTGTCTTCCGTCCGCGAGACGTGCATGGAGCGCGACAGGAGGCAGTTTATGGGTCTTTCTGACCTGATCGCACAATTCATCCATGCCGGGCTGGAGCAATCGGGCGGAGCCTTTGAGCTGTCGCGCGGAACGCTGGCCGAACGGTTCGGGTGCGTGCCGAGCCAAATCAACTATGTGCTGATGACCCGTTTTTCGCCCGAGCACGGATACATCATCGAAACCAAGCGGGGCGGCGGGGGGTATGTCCGCGTTATCCGCGTCCGCCTCTCCCCGCGCGACCTCATCATGCACACCGTCAACGCCGTTGGGGAGAGCATTGACGCGGCGAGTGCCGCCGCCTTTCTGCAAAACCTGCGCGATGTGCTGGACGGCGGGGTGATCGCCGTCATCGGAGCCGCCTGTTCCGAACGGGCTCTTCGCGGCCTCAGCCCGGACAAGCGCGGCGAGGTGAGGGCGTCGATCCTGAAACAATGCTTGCTGCACGTTTTATAAGGAGGGAGAACCATGTATTTCATCCATTCCGTGCCGGTGTCCGAGCCTTTGCCATGCCCATCTTGCGGAATGCGGCTGGGCGAACTGTCGCAGACGGGGAGGGTGGGCTGCCCGGAGTGCTACCGCCACTTTTCCGAACGGCTCAATCCATACATCCGGCGGGTTCACGGCCCGGCCGCGCACACAGGGCGCATCCCCAAAAGCGCGGGTGAGCAGCTATACCGCAAACGGCAGCTGGCCGAGCTGCAAAACGCCTTGCAAGACGCCATCTCGCGTCAGGAATTTGAACAATGCGCCGAGCTGAGGGATCAAATCGCCGCGCTGAACGGGGGAGGGGAAACGCCGTGATCAACAACAGCATCGTGTCCTACCGTGTGCGGCTTGCGCGGAACATCAAAGGACACCCCTTTCCGGGCAGAATGAACGCGCAGGAGAGGGAAGAAATGAGCCGGAGCGTGGCGCAAACGCTCACCCAGGCGGCTTCCGGCGCGGCGTTCACCTATCTTCCGCCGGAGAAGCTGGAAGGGGTCAAAGCGCAAGCTCTGAAAGAGCGCAGGCTGGTCAGCCCGGAGTTTGCCGAAACGCCGCGCGGCCTCATCCTTTCCGCCGACGAATCGGTGTCGGTCATGCTGTGCGAGGAAGACCATCTGCGGATTCAAACCTTTAGCAATGGCGGCAATCTCTCCGAATGCCTTCAAAAGGCGCAGGATGTGGAGACGCTGATCGACGAAAAGCACCCATTCGCCTTTGATGAAACGCTGGGGTTCCTGACCGCTTGCCCCACCAATCTCGGCACCGGGCTGCGCGCTTCGGCTTTGATGCACTTGCCCGCGCTGACCGATACAACGTCGATGCGGCGGCTCATCCAGCAAGCCGGGGCGTCCGGGTTGGCGGTGCGCGGATTTTACGGCGAGGGGACGCAGGCCGCGTGGGGGTATTACCAAATCTCCAACGCCGTGACGCTGGGATTGGGCGAACAGGAGATCATCACGGCATTGGCCGAAGTGACAAGCCAAATCGCCGAGTTTGAGCTGAAAGCGCGTCAGACCTTATACCAAAATGACCCCGTCGGTCTGACCGACCGCGTTTGGCGGGCTTCCGGCATTCTGCAAAACGCCCGCCGCATCTCAACACAGGAGGCGATGGAGTGTTTGGCCGCCGTCCGGCTGGGTGTTTCGCTTGATTTGCTGCCCGGGATCGACACGGAACTGGCCGACCGTTTGTCGCAGGAGAGCTGGCCGGGGCTGCTGCACCAAGCCAAAGGCCCGTTTTCGAGCCAAATGGAAAGAGATGAAATCCGAGCCACAATGTTACGGCAGGCACTGACGAAAGGGGAGGAAAAAGTTGAATAACAAATTCACACAGCGAGCCAACGCTGTTATAAAACTGGCGCATGAAGCCGCCGCCGGGCTGGGACACGGCTATGTGGGGACAGAGCATATCCTGCTCGGGCTTGTCCGGGAGACGGGCGGCGTGGCGGCGCACGAATTGAAGCGCGCGGGCGTCGAGGATGCCGCGCTGACCGGGAAAGCCGTTGAGATCGTGGGGCGCGGGGAGCCGGGGGAGCAGCCTTTGCAAGGACTGACGCCGCGCGCCAAACGCGTCATCGACCTCGCGGGGGAAGAGGCTTCCCGTTTGGGGCATAACTTCATCGGCACCGAGCATCTGTTGATGGGCGTCCTGCACGAAGGAGACTCCATCGCTTCCCATATGTTATCGGCTTTGGGCGTCGATGCGCGCAAACTGTATAACGACATCGTGCGCGCCGTCACGGCCGGGTTCCACGCCGGAAAAGGGGCCGAACCCGCCGCCCGCCGGGGCGGGGCGGAGCTGCGTATTTTGTCGCAATTCTCCAACAACCTGACCGACGCCGCCGGGGAAGGCAAACTCGACCCGGTCATCGGCCGGGAAGAGGAGATCACAAGGGTCATCCAAATCCTCTCCCGCCGCACCAAAAACAACCCGGTGCTGATCGGCGAACCGGGCGTGGGCAAGACGGCGGTCGCCGAAGGGCTGGCGCAGCGGATCGCCGACGGCGACATCCCGGAAAACCTAGATGGCAAATTCATTGTTTCGCTCGATCTCTCGGCCATGGTGGCCGGGACGAAATACCGCGGCGAATTTGAGGAACGCCTCAAAGCGGCGATGGAAGAGGTCAAACAGTCCGGCAACGTCATCCTTTTCATCGACGAAATGCACACCCTTGTGGGCGCGGGAGCCGCCGAGGGAGCCATCGACGCGGCCAATATCCTCAAACCCGCCCTCTCGCGCGGGGATATTCAGGTCATCGGCGCGACGACGGTGGAGGAATACCGCAAATATGTGGAAAAAGACAAAGCCCTCGAACGCCGCTTTGAGCCGGTGACGGTCGGCGAACCCACGCCGGAAGAGACATTGGAAATCCTCAAAGGGCTGCGTGATAAATACGAAGCGCACCACAAAGTCAAGCTGACCGACCAAGCCCTGCAAGCCGCCGTGACACTCTCCATCCGCTATATCGCCGACCGTTTCCTGCCCGACAAGGCCATTGATCTGATCGACGAAGCGGCGTCCAGGCTGCGCATGAACGCCCAAACAGCCCCGCCCGACCTTCGCGGGCTGGAAGAGAAACTCGCCTCCGTGCGGACGGAAAAAGACGCCGCCGTGACCGGGCAGCGGTTTGAGGAAGCGGCAAAACTGCGCGACGAAGAAAGGATATTGGAGGGCGAGCTGGAAGAACGCAAAACAGAGTGGCGCAAAAACGCCGGGGGCGGAACGGGGGAAGTGACCGAAGACGGCGTCGCGGCCATCGTTTCCCTTTGGACGGGCGTGCCTGTCACACGATTGACCGAGGACGAAGGCGGCAGACTCTTACAAATGGAAGAGACCCTGCATCAGCGCGTCGTGGGTCAGGACGAAGCGGTCACCGCCGTAGCCCGGGCCGTCCGGCGCGGGCGGGTGGGGCTGAAAGACCCTAAACGACCCGGCGGCAGCTTCATCTTCCTCGGCCCCACCGGCGTCGGCAAGACAGAGCTGTGCAAGGCGTTGGCCGAGGCGTTGTTCAGCGACGAAAACTCTATGATCCGGGTGGATATGTCCGAATTTATGGAAAAACACGCCGTCTCCAAATTGATCGGTTCCCCGCCGGGGTATATCGGCTACGACGAAGCGGGCGGGCTGACCGAGAAGGTGCGCCGCAAGCCTTATTCCGTTGTGCTGTTCGACGAGATCGAAAAAGCCCACCCCGATGTCTTCAATCTGCTGCTGCAAATCTTAGAAGACGGCGTCTTAACCGACAGCCACGGGCGGCGGGTCAGCTTCCGCGACTCGATCGTGGTGATGACCTCCAACGTAGGCGCGAAAAACATCACCGATCAGAGCAAAAAGCTGGGGTTTTCGCAGGGCGAACGGTCGCCGACCGACGAATCGATCAAGACAGACGTATTGAAAGAACTGAAAAACACCTTCCGCCCCGAATTTCTCAACCGGGTGGACGAGGTGATCGTCTTCAAAAAACTCAGCCGCGAACAAATCAGGGAGATCGCCGAAATGATGCTCAAGCCGCTGGTCGAGCGGGTGGAAAAGAAGGGCGTTATGTTGACCGTGCAACCCGAAGCCCTCGACCTGCTGGCCGAGCGCGGGTTCGACCCGGTGATGGGCGCGCGGCCGCTGAGACGAGCCATACAGTCTGAAGTGGAGGACATCCTAGCCGAAAAACTGCTCTCGGGCGAGTTGAGCGGAACGGCCACGGTGGGGGTGAACGATGGCCATATCGTTATCGGCAGCTAAGGTTGCCCCGGTTTCTGTCAACCGGCTGCTGCCCTTTATGACCGGGCGGATGAAAGAGCGGTTGACCGCATTGCCGTTTGTGCCGTCGCACGCCGTCATAGTCCTCTTTGAGGGCAGACCCGTCATCGGGGCAAACGGCGGCGACTACAGCGGGAACAAAGCGGTGTTACAACAGGATTGCGAGAGATTGCGGGCGGAGCACCCCGATTGTCACTTTCACCCGAGCGGAAACGCCTGGCCGCTGCCCGCCGTGCAGGCCGCGCGGCTGGCGGGGCTGGGGATGATCGGGCTGAACGGATTGCTCTTCGCCCCCGGGCTGGGCTTCGCGCTCACCATCGGAGCCGTGCTGACCGATATGCCGCTGCCGGACGGCGTCCCGCTGGGGGAAAACGACGGTTACTGTTCTCTCTGCGGCGAATGCGTCCGGCAATGCCCCAACGGGGCGATTACATACCAAGACGGCGAAAGGGGGTTTGAACGGGCAAAATGTTTGGCGCACCTCCGCCAAAAGGAAGGCGCGCCGCTTGAAAGGCCGGGATATTATGGGTGTGATCTATGTCAAAATATTTGCCCTATGAACTCATAATCATCGCCAGCAAGTCCCGCTTAGAGATGCCGAGCACATGCGCTTCTTCCAATACCGCTTTCAAAGGCCCGGTGCGGAAGGCTTCGCGGCGTTCCTCCATCAGGCGGTCGCGCGCCCCCTCGGCCACAAACAGCCCGATCCCGCGCTTTTTGATCAAAATGCCCCGCGCCGTGAGCTGAGAAACACCCCGCGCCGCCGTTGCCGGGTTGATCTCATACTGTTCGGCGACCTGATGGGTGCTGGGGACAATGCCGCCTTCGCGCAGATTCCCTGAAAGGATGGCGTTTTCCAAATCCCGCGCCACGCCTAAATAAATCTTCCCGTCTATCAGAAGCACCTCCGTCATGTAGTTTATGGGTTTGTTAAGAATATGATACACCATCAACTTCTCTCCTGTCAACCCTTGACAAACATCCCTGCATGCGGTAAAGTGTTCTTTGGCACTCATCAACAGAGAGTGCTAAGGGGGTCTATACGGGTGGATGAGCGTAAGAAAACCATCCTGAAAGCCATCGTCGATAATTATATCCAAAGTGCCGAGCCTGTCGGCTCCAAAACCCTCGCCGGGCAGCCGGGGCTGGACTTTTCATCGGCCACCCTGCGCAACGAAATGGCGTCGCTGGAGGCGATGGGGCTGCTCGAACAGCCGCATACGTCGGCGGGGCGCGTCCCCACTCCGAACGGCTACCGCATCTATGTGGATGAATTGATGCAGAAACACGACCTCACCATGAGTGATCAGGATACGATGGATCAGATCAAAAAGCTCCGCATGGCCGAACTCGACAACCTGCTCAACCGTGCCGGGCGCATCATCGCCGATTTAACACGCACCGTGACGGTGGCGGCGGCAGGGCCGGCGGACGGACGCCATCCGTCTGTCCGGGAAGAACAGGTTTTCATCTCGGGCGAGGCCAACCTCTTCGATTACCCCGAATACCAAGACCTTCTGCGCGCCCGCCGGACGCTGGAATACATCACCGAACAGCGGGCCGCGCTCATCCGGCAGACGCCGGTGTGGGAACAGGAAGGCATCCGCGTTGTCATCGGGCCGGAGAATGTCGCGTCGGAACTGAGCGACGCCTCTGTTTTAATGGCGACCTACCCGATGGGCGGCGGGCTTCGCGGGATGATCGGCGTTGTCGGCCCCACGAGGATGGACTACAGCCGCATGGTGTCGCGTTTGGGATACTTTGCGGAGAAATTAAAAGAATTGACCAATGAGGAGACAGATTGATGGCAAATAAAAAGAGTAAACCGCCGGAAGCCCCGGAGGATATACCGGAGCAGGCCGCCGTGCCGGAACCCAGCCCGGAAATCGAAGAGTGGAAAGACAAGTTTTTGCGGGTTCAGGCCGAGCTGGTCAACTACCGCAACCGCACCCAGCGCGAGATGGAACAACGATGGAGCGAGTCCCGCGCCGATACCGTCAAGGAATTGCTGCCGGTGCTGGATAACCTCGAGCGGGCTCTGGAAACCCCCTGTTCCGACCAAGCGTATAAACAGGGCGTGGAACTGACGCTCAGGCAGTTTACAGAACTGCTCGCCAAACTCGGCGTGGAAGAGATCGCAGCGTTGGAGCAACCCTTCGACCCGCAATGGATGGACGCCGTCCTGCATGAGGAAAGCGATACATTGGGCGAAAACACGGTGGCGCAGGTGTTTACCAAAGGCTATAAATTAGGCGATCGCGTGCTGAGGCACGCCGTCGTGAAAGTTGTCAATTAACAACAGAAAGGAAGAAAGAAGAAATGCCGAAAGTCATAGGAATCGATCTTGGCACAACCAATTCGTGCGTGGCGGTCATGGAGGGCGGCGAAGCCGTCGTCATCGCCAACGCGGAAGGGGCGCGCACCACACCGTCGGTCGTCGCCTTCTCCAAAACAGGGGAGCGCATGACCGGGCAGGTCGCCAAGCGTCAGGCCATCACCAACCCCGACCGCACCATCGCCTCCATCAAGAGGGAGATGGGAACCAGCCACAAAACCACCGTTGACGGTAAGGGATATACCCCGCAGGAAATCTCGGCCATGACGCTGCAAAAGCTCAAAACCGACGCCGAAGCCTATTTGGGCGGCAAGGTGACGCAGGCCGTCATCACCGTCCCGGCCTATTTCTCCCAATCCCAGCGCGAAGCCACCAAAGACGCCGGAACCATCGCCGGGCTGGAAGTCCTGCGCATCATCAACGAGCCGACGGCGGCGGCCATGTCCTATGGCCTCGATAAAGAGGAAAACCAAAAAATCCTCGTCTTCGACCTCGGCGGCGGTACCTTCGACGTCTCCATCCTCGAAATCGGCGACCGCGTCATTGAGGTGCTGGCGACGGCGGGCAACAACCGCCTCGGCGGCGACGATTTCGACGATTGCGTGATGGAGTGGATGGCGGCCGAGTTCAAACGCGACCAAGGCGTCGACCTGCTGCAAGACCGGGTTGCCAAACAGCGGCTGAAAGAGGCCGCCGAGAAAGCGAAAATCGAGCTGTCCGGCGTCACCTCCACCAATGTCAATCTGCCCTATATCACCGCCGACGCCTCCGGCCCCAAACATTTGGACATCACCCTGACCCGGGCGAAATTCAACGAGCTGACGGCGCATCTCGTCAAAGCGACGATGGGGCCGACCCAGCAGGCCATGAAGGACTCCGGCCTGAAAACCTCCGACATCGGCAAAGTGCTCCTTGTCGGCGGCTCGACGCGCATCCCGGCCATTCAGGATTCGGTGACGCAGTTTATCGGCCGCGAGCCGTTTAAGGGCATCAACCCCGACGAGTGCGTCGCCATGGGCGCGGCCATTCAGGGCGGCATTTTGGCCGGCGACGTCAAGGACATCGTGCTGGTCGACGTTACCCCGCTCTCTCTCGGCATCGAGACGATGGGCGGCGTGATGACCAAGATCATCGAACGCAACACCGCCATCCCTACCGAACGCTCGCAGGTCTTCACCACCGCCGCCGACGGGCAGTCTTCGGTGGAAGTGCATGTCCTGCAAGGCGAACGTGAATTTGTCAAAGACAATAAGACGCTGGGGCGTTTCCATCTCGACGGTATCCCCCCGGCTCCGCGCGGTGTGCCGCAGATCGAAGTCACCTTCGACATCAATGCCAACGGCATTGTCAACGTCACCGCCACCGATAAAGGTACCGGGAAGAAACAGCACATCACCATCACCGCCTCGACCAGCATGTCCAAAGGCGACATCGACCGCGCCGTCAAGGAGGCCGAACAGCACGCCGAGGAAGACCGCAAACGCCGCGAGGACGTGGATGTGCGCAACCAAGCCGACCAAATGATCTATCAAAGCAAGAAAGCGTTGGACGATTTGGGCGATAAGGTGACCGAAGACGAGAAGAAGCCCGTTTTGGAAGCCTCGGCCGCGCTGGAAGAGGCTTTGAAAGGCGACGATATGGAAGCCATCCGCCAAAAGACCGAAGCGTTGGCGAAGTCGTTCTACTCCATCAGCGAAAAACTGTATCAGCAGGGCAACCCCGAAGGCGAACCGGGAACGCCCGACGGCGAAACGGCTGCTCCGGGCGGCCCCGAAGTCGTGGACGCCGACTTTGAAGTGGTTGAGGAAGACAAAGATAAGGAAGAATAAGTATGCCTGATAACAAACGCGACTTTTATGACGTATTGGGCGTCTCCAAAGGCGCGTCCGACGATGAGATCAAAAAAGCATACCGCAAGGTTGCCCGAGAATGCCATCCCGACCTCAATCCCAACAACAAGGAGAAGGAACGGCAATTCAAGGAAGCCAACGAAGCCTATGAAATCCTCAGCAACAATGAGAAAAAACAACTCTACGATCAATACGGGCACGCGGGCGTCGATCCCAATTACGGCGCGGGGCGCGGCAGCGGTTTTGGCGACTTCGGGTTCGGGGACATCGACCTCGGTTCGATTTTCGAGAGCTTCTTCGGCGGCTTCGGCTCTACCGGGCGTGCCAACGCTCCCCGGAAAGGCGAGAGCATCCGCGCCTCGCTGATCGTCAGTTTTGAGGAAGCCGCCTTCGGCTGTGAGAAGGAGATCGAGATCAACCGCATCGAGGCTTGCGGCGATTGCGGCGGTTCGGGTGCCTCCAAAGGCACGGAAGCCGAAACCTGCACCCAATGCAACGGCAGCGGGCAGGTGCGCACCGCCACCCGCACGCCGATGGGCGTCATTTCCTCCACCGGGGCCTGCCCGTCCTGCAACGGGCGCGGGCGGGTCATCAAGAGCCCCTGCCCGTCCTGTAAAGGGAGCGGCGCGGCTAAAAGACGGGTGACCATCGAGGTCAAAGCCCCGGCCGGGATCGACGACGGGCAGACCTTTACGCTGCGGGGTCAGGGCAGTGCCGGAGCCAACGGCGGCCCCCCCGGCGACGTGCTGGTCACCGTTTCGGTACGCCCCCATCCCATCTTTATCCGCGAAGGGCAGACCGTTCACAGTGAAATGAAAGTGACCTTCACCCAAGCCGCATTGGGTTGTGAGCTCGAAGTCCCGACGCTGGACGGCAAGGTTAAGTACACAGTGCCGGAAGGCACACAGCCCGGCACCATCTTCCGCCTGCGCGGCAAAGGGATCCCGGGGCTGAACGGCCGGTCGCGCGGCGATCAGCTTGTGCATATGGTGGTCGATGTGCCGAAGAGTTTGAACAAGAAGCAAAAAGAAGCCCTGCGCGCCTTTGCCGAAGCCTGCGGCGAAGGCGAAGGCGGCAAAAAGGGCAAGGGCTGGTTTGACAAAGGGAAATAGGGAGGGCTGATAAAATGATGTACCCATATACCGAATTGCCGGATGAAACCCTTATAACACACTCGCACCTCAAAGAAGAGAACGGCGTTAAAATAGTTGACGTTCATTTTGAGCGGCCTTCCGATAACTGTTTCGATTCTGCAAGATGCCGCTTACCGTCATACGAATGGATTATAAGAGACGGTTACTCTGATGACGAGATTGCTATGTTTGAACATCTTCTGCGGGATGGTGCTCATATCTTTTACAAGTATGCTGCAATAGGAGGTGCATCTGTTGCCAAAGTTGTTTAAGTTTGGAAACTACTATATATTCTTTTGGTCAAACGAAAATGATGAGCCTATTCACGTTCATATATCGCTAGGCAGGCCAACCGCAAACGCAACAAAAGTTTGGATTACAAAAGGCGGGGGATATGTGGTTGAACACAATAAAAGTGACATACCGCAGAAAGACTTGAATCAGATATTAGACGCTATAAAGGTGCATTTTTTCTTTATCTGCAGCGAATGGAAAAGAGTTTTTGATGTAGATACAATCACATTTTACTGTTAACTGGATAACAATAATAATAAAAAGCGGAGGAACCTTATGAAAAAAACGTGTATTTAGCTTGTTAATAGCGGCAATTCTGGTTTTATCAGCCGGATGCAGCGGCGATAATCCTGTGAGCGATTTTGAATACAAGTACGACGCTACAGCAGGGGGCATAGTAATTACAAAGTACATAGGAACCTCAATAAAAGTAAAAATACCAAAAAAAATCGAAGGCGAATTTGTGGTTTGGATAGGGGATAATGCTTTTATACACAGCGGTATCATGGAGGTGTATATCCCTAATAGCATAACAAATATCGGTGATTATGCTTTTTGGAATTGCACAGGGTTGAAAAATGTAGCAATACCTGACAGTGTGACAAAGATAAGGTATACATCATTTGCTTGCTATAAACTGACTGCAACATATAAAGGAAAAACTTACCACGCAGAAAAACGAGAAGGTGATCCTAATGTGCCGTATAATATGCCGTCTGAATTTTACGATACCATAAACGGGCGGTAATCCCATGAACAGGAATAACGAGAGTGTCGGCAGTCTGCCGGCACTCTCGCTGTGTTACAGCCGCCGGAATAACCCTCTTGATTCCAACGTCTGTATACGGTATAATGGCTTTATTGAGTATAAAAGGAGGCGGCAGCATGGATAGAAACAAGAGCCGCGAACGGCTCCTGATCTTGTTTGTTTGCGTACTCGTTTTAGGCGCCGGATATGTTGTGCTCCTGTCCACCGGCATCGTTGAGTTCGATTCTTCAGGGCTCGGCATTGATCCGATCGAAGCCGATACCGTCGAGCTGAGATACGAATACGGCGTCAGCGATAACAGGGCGACGGTTGAAGGCACGGTTTTCATTACCAATCAGTCAACGGTCAACCGAATCCTTTCCATGTATAACACCGCGAGGATCAAAAGCACGGTCAAACGCATTGATAACGAACGGTACGCCCTGTATTTTTATAAGGACAATACCCTGGTTGAACGGTGGCAAATCGATATGAACGGTGTTTCAGCTTTTAGGACACGGAACGGAACATATACCATTGCAAACGGCAGCTTTGACTTTGACTATATCGCCGGATTACTGTAGAGGAATGCCTTTGCCGTATCAAAAAGCGCGCTGTAGTCTATTTTACTGAAATCCGTCGCGTCGATATAAACGGTTTGGCCAACGGAGGCTTTGGCCAAACCGGAAGCGATCTGCCCGGCTTTGAAAGAATCCAAAGCATCTTTGCTCACCGCCAAATGAACCCAATGCCGTTCGCCCGAGCGTTCCCGTTCAATATACCGTTTGAAAAGGACGTCAAGATTGCCCTTGAACAGGAAGGTCAGGCACTCGCAATCGTATCCTTCCAGCATGGCTGCAATCTGTTTGCTTTCCGCCAGCTTGAAGTTGCTTTCCAGAATACAGGGCGTCCCGGCTTTCAAAAAGCATTCGGCTATGTGCAGCATCAGCATAAAGGTAACGTCGCTGTTCTTTTGATGGACAGCGGCGTTTTTGCGTCCAAACCCTTCGCCGACGATCTCTTTGATGGTGTCCTTGTTAAAGACAGGGATGTTCAGTGTTCGCGCCAGTTCACGCGAGAAAACGGTCTTCCCCGCCGCGCAATAGCCGCCGACCAAAATGAGTTTACCGGGCATCCCGCGTCAGTACCGGTGTGAGAAGCACGAGAGCAGCCACTGCAATGCCCACCAAACGAACATAAACGCCAGCAGGTTGCCCGGGGAGATGGACATGGCCGCCACGGGCTGGGTTTGGCTTGCGAAATAGAAGACCGCCAGCATCCCCAAAATCAACGAAATAAAGTGGATGCACATATTGATGATGGTGAAGCGGTGGAGCCGCTGCCCGCCGATCACCGACTCGGCATAGGGGCATAGGCCGTCGCGGTTGAGGACGGCGGTGATCTTTCCGTGATAGGGGCGGCTGGGGTTGGAAAGCTGCACCCTTTCTTCGATCACGGGAAATTCCGGCAGGTCGGGGTTGATGCTGAATTTATCGCGCAGCAAGGTCGGCGTGATGTTGATGTCGCGCACGGCAAGGACGTTGGTCATCTTTTGGTCTTCCAGCAGCAATAAAGAGCTTTTGACCTGGGTTGAAGGGGTGTAGGAAATGGCCAAAACGCCCGCCAAGTCGTGGTTAACCGAGGTGAAAACAGCCGATTTGGAGCTGAGTTCGGGCGGGACTTGAATGCCCATGCTGTGCATGAAGTTCAGCGTCCCCACCATGACCCGTTCGCCGCCGATGCTGCCCGATATACCGCCTTCAAACATTTCCAGCATGGTAACGGCACGTAAAAAGCCCGACTGGTCTTTGACCGCCGACTCCAATGCCTTATAGAGACCGCTGCCCGAGGCGCGGAGAAGGGAGGCCGAATAGGAGATGATGGCTTCAAACGAGTGGTCGCCCAGGATTTTCAAACCGTTGAGAGCCAGCGTCCCGGACGGGAAGAGATCATTGTCCTCGATCACCATCACTTCGCCGCGTGACGCTTCGATGGCTCCGTTCCAGCCGGTGATGGCCGCGCCCATATGAGCCAGGCGGGCGGCAATGCGGGAAAAAACAAAGGGATAGGAACAAAAGGTTGTCAACGGGACGCAGGCGGAGCAAAAGGCTGAAAACGCCCAAAAAAAGTATTGACCTTCCTCGTGATAGGACGCGCTCAAAATGGCCAAAACAATGGACGCGATGATCAAAAACGGGGTGAAGAACCGCATGACGCGGCTGACAACATCAGGCGTTTCCGTCTGTTCCACAAATTCTTCGGGAACAGCCGCGTGGCGGGAGAAGCCGGACAGACCGCCCCACAGCTTTTCCTCGCTGACAACGCAATCGCACATTCCCTCTCCCGAAGACGCCGCCGTTTTATAGGTTCGGGCGTATCCGCTGTATCGGTGAGCCGTCCCCCAAAGGGCGAAAACGACCGCCGCCGCGGAGACGGCGCAATACGGCAAAAAGCCGACCGCTCCGTAAAAGATCGAGCTTTCGGAATCGACGCTCCGCCAAACAATGGAGCCGACATGCAAAAAGGAGGAAAAACAGGACAGCGCGACCAGCGTTTCCGCGCCGGGTTTGAGTTTGATCAAGTCACCGATCCCGCGCCCTATGATGTCGATGCCGCACAGCATCACCAATAGTTGCAGGACGATCATGCAAAACAAGGCGATGTAGGGTTTGTCCCCCTCGCCGCCGCCATAAGTCAGAAACCCGGGTAAAATGTCCCAAGATTGGCAGCAGGAGATGACGACAAGCGGGCAAGTTAAGATAAATGCCAAAAATGTGCGCAGTTTCAGGTTGACCGCGTAGGCATGGGTGCGCGTCTGCGCCTGCTCGGGGGTGAGGGTGGGGGTTTCATCGTGCCTGCGGAGTTTTTCCAATAGATTGGCGAAGAAGCTGCCCTTTTGAATGTCGGAAAAATGGCTTTCCTCATCGTTATCCATGATAAATTCGTCGGAAGGAGCCAAATGCTCCTTAAAATCCGCTCCGAGGTTGAATTCCGCCGTCTCGATTTCAACGGGGGGCGGAGGCGGGGCGGGCTCCGCCGCTCTGCCGCCCGGGCGCATGGTCTCCGCTTTCTCGGCAAACTCCCGCATTTTACGCGAACGCTTCTCTATATCCTCCATCGTCTCGCCGGCGATGATGTCTTCGTATGTAACATCAAACTCATCGGTCGCCGATTCGGCGATGAGCCCTTTGATTTCATCCAGTTCTTCGTCAGGAAGCCTGTCCGGCAGTTTATCCGGCAATCCCTTCACCACCCGTATCTGATTCTGTATATCAATACCGCCGCCGCGCAGGATACATTGAGCGAGGCGGTTTTTCCGCTCATCGGCAAGGCGATCAGCCGATCGCACAGTTCCCTTGTCAGACGGTGCAGCCCGTCTTCCTCGCCGCCTAAAACCAACGCCGCCGGAAGGGGCAGCTCTGTTTCAAACGCGTTATCGGCCGCTTCGCCCGCCGCGCCGTAAATCCAAACGCCCATTTCCTTGATCGAGCGCAGGAAGGACGGGATGCCGGGGACGCGCAAAACCGGGATGTGCTCGGCCGCTCCGGCAGAAGCGCGCGCCGTGACGGCGGAAAGACCAGCACTGCGGCGTTTGGGGATGACCACGCCGTGCGCCCCGGCGACTTCGGCTGTGCGGATGACGGCGCCGAGGTTGTGCTCATCCTGTATGCCGTCGCAGACGATCAAAAAGAGTTTTTCCTCTCCGGCTCGCCGCAATATGTCGTCCAGTTCGGCATAGGCGAACGCCGCGGCGGTTGCGATGACGCCCTGATGCGTCCCGGTTTCGCTCAGCCTGTCCAGCCTTGCTTTATCGCACTCTATCACGACAGTTCCGGCGTCCCGCGCCGTTCCGATCAGCTCTCCCAGCCCTTTGGCTCCCGACAGGACATAGAGCTTGTCCATCGGGCGGCCGGAACGGAGGGCTTCATGAACGGCGCGCCGGCCTTCAATCTGGTTTGACATTGTTTCTCGTGGGGTTGACGATGTTCCGCCAGTCAAGGTCGCCGCGCAGCAAACCCTGAATCAAGACTTCGGCCGTGGCGACGTTGGTGGCGATCGGGATATTGTGCAGGTCGCACAGCCGCAGCAAGGCGAGATCTTGCTCATGCGGGACGGACGCCAGCGGATCCCGGAAGAAGAGGACAAGGTCGATCTCGTTATAAGCCACCCGCGCGCCGATCTGCTGGTCGCCGCCGTGCGCGCCGGAAAAGAAGCGTTGGATGGTGAGGCCGGTCGCTTCGCTGACCAGCTTGCCCGTTGTGGCGGTGGCGCAAAGATTGTGTTGGGAAAAGATGCCGCAGTAGGCGATGCAGAACTGTACCATCAGCTCTTTTTTCATGTCATGGGCGATCAAGGCGATGTTCAACCTTCCACCCTCCACTCTTTGAGTTTTCTCGGCAGCGGGCAGGGATTGCCCAGCAGACGATCGGCGATATTGCAGTAAGCCACGGCGGCACCTGTGCCGGTGGCCAGCACGATGGGAATATTGTGATTCTGCGCGGCCAGCACCATTTCGTCTTCGGGCACAAGACCTAAAAGCGGCAGCCCGACGGTATCCATGATCTCGTCGATGGAATGAGCGTGCTGCAATTTGATCAGCCGGGGCTGGACGCGGTTGACGATCAGTTTGGCGGGGTCGCGGTTGTATAAGGTCTCGGCGCACCGCGCCGCGCCGCGCATGGCCGATTGATTGGGGGTGGTGACCACAATGGCGCCCGCGCAGGCCTCCGATACCATCTGAAACCCGGTGCCCAGTCCGGCCGGGCTGTCCACCAGCACAAAATCGACCCGTTCTGTCAAGGTTTCGATCAAAGCGCGGAAGGCGGCGGCCTCTATTTGCGCCGGGGACGTGAAACCCGGTGCCGCGAGTAGGGAAAGCCCTTCAATGTCAGGATGCCGGACGAGGGCGTCGTCCAGCGAAGCCCTGTTGGCTAAGACGTCGGTAAAGTCAAAGACGGCCTGCTCCTGCAAGCCCATCACAAGATCGAGGTTGCGCAGGCCGGCGTCGCCGTCGACGCATATGACCGTCTTGCCGAGCTTGGCCAAACAGGCCGAAACGCCCGCTACGACCGAGGTTTTGCCGACGCCGCCCTTGCCGGACGCCACGACAATGGATTGACCCACGCTCACTCACCCCGCTCCGCTTTGAATTGGCATACGGATATTTTATAGAATAACTGCTGCAATGTCAAGTAGGGAAAGGTGATGAATCCCTTGAAAATACTGTGCTTAACCCAACTTATTGCTGATTGTTCATATTATCCTGATACTTTTGCGCGTCATGCAAAAATTGCTCCAATGAAACGCCTTCAAAAAGATGCTGCCTCCATTCTGTGTAATCAAAGGGTTCGCGGCGCATTAAAGCAATAAAGCGTTCAGCCTCCACGAGCCCCAACTGCTCCGAGAGGATTCGCAGGCCTTTATCTTTCAGCACGGTGTTATTTTGCATGTAAATACCTCCTCACAAAATCAATCGGATTTAAGCATTCGATTCCCGCTATCGGCTTATTGAGTATCTTTTTGTCTGTTGTTAGAAAGCAATCTGCGCCAAGAGCGATCGCGCATGCAATATGAGAAGCATCCATTTGCGTTAGCCCAAGTTTCGTTAGTTCACTCGCTTTGATGGTTATACCATCTGACAGAGTGCAGCCGGCTACGGCTAGGCTTTTCCATTCAGCTATTCTGTTGCGGATTTCTTCAAATGGATTCCTTCCGTTCTCATAGTCAAGGACAAACGACCACAGAAGCTCATATTTACCTTGCCGGATTTGTTCCTGTACATACAGCTTCGCTTCGGTTTCCAAGCAAATGATGAGCGACGTTTGGTCATCAAAAGGGCGGTTGAAGCAACAGTTGTCGAGATAAACTTTCATCGGCATGCCTCCGTCTGTATTATACTACCTGATGAAGCGAATAGCAAATTCAATATCTTCCGTGTGAATTGCTTCCTACCTTGTCAAGGAGAACTCCTTTGCCTCATTGGCCATATCCTCCTGCAAACAGAACCATATGTCCAGTATATCTTTGGCGATGGGAGCGACGGTCGAGCCCGCGCCGCCTTTTTCCACCGCCAGCGCGACGGCGATTTGCGGATCGTCGTACGGCGCGTAGCAGACGAATACGCCGTTGTTGGGCTTTTCACCCACCTGCACCGACCCTGTTTTCCCCGCCACGGCAACGGGGTAATCCCGGAACACCGAATAGGCCGTGCCACCTTGGCGCGTTACCGCCAGCATGCCCTCTTGCAGCGCTTTGACGGTGGAAGGGGTCAAACCGAGGTTGTGCAGCGGCGAGGGCTGCGCGATGTAATATTCATAGGTGTGGTCGAAACTGAGCACCTCTTTGAGCAGGTGCGCTTTATTCAGTGTCCCGCCGTTGGCGATGGCGGCTGTGTAGTTGGCAAGCTGCATGGGGGTGACCATGTGGTTGTCCTGCCCGATGGCGGCGTTGAGCGTATTGCCGGGATACCATGGAATGTTCAACGCTTCGGAGGTCTCGGGGCTGGCCACCCAACCCAGCCTTGTCCGATTCGGGTCTTCCAGTTCAAACCCGGTCGGCAGCCCGAACCCGAAGCGGTTGGCCCAGCTGACCAAATTATCGATACCCATGCGGCGGCTCACATCATAGTAATAATAGTTGCAGGAAACCTTCAGTGCCGTCACGGCGTCGACATGGCCGTGCGAACCGGGGTAGATATGGCAGCGGGGCTGCGGGGAGAGGTAATGGGTATACATCCCCTCGTCATAAATGGTAGAATTGACCGAAACTGTCCCCGTCTCGATGGCGGCGGCGGCCGTGACCATCTTAAAGGTCGAGCCGGGGGCGTAGGTTCCGTTGACGGCGCGGTTATTGAGCGGGCGGAGCGGGTCGGCGGAGAGTTCGGCGTACTCGCGCAGATAGGTCTGCGGGCTATATGTCGGGTAATTGGCGGCCGCCAGCACTTCACCGGTCTTTACGTCTATGATAACGGCGGCGGCGGCTTCAGCTTCCAGCCCGCGCAGCGCTTCCCCTTCAATGCTGAGCCGGGTCACCCCTTCGGCCAGTGTGCGCTCCAGTTCTTCCTGCAAGCGGATGTCTATCGTTAGATATACATTCTGTCCGGCTTGCGGCGCGCGTATGTCGGAAACGCCGGTGACGATCCCCTGACGGTTGGATTCGCGCCGCTGTTCCCCGGCAACGCCGTGCAGCCACTCTTCAAACGCCTTTTCAACACCCTCCACGCCGACAAGCTCATCGTCTTTATACCCCAGCGCGCGGTACCGTTCCAAATCCTGTATCGGCCCGATGCGCCCGAGGATATGCCCGGCCGCTTCGGTGTTGTATTGGCGCGCCGTTACCGGAGCCACTTCGATCCCGGGCCATTTGTTTTCTTTGACGATGGAGATCAGCTCCATCGTCACATCTTCGGCGAAAATATAGTCCGGCACATAGAGATAGGGTTTGATCACATCCCTTGTGACTTCATCCCTCTCCACGATGCCCGCCTGACGGCGCAAGTCGAGCTCATACAAAACGCCCGCGACCAGCCGGGCTTCATAAAGCGGCATGAGAAGCCCTTCGATCCCGCCCACGCTGCCGGACATGCCGTATTCGTCAAACAGCCTGCCCATCAGTTCGGCGGCGGTCAGGGAAGACGGCCAGTTTTTCATCATCAGATAATGATCCAAATAACGTTTCTGTATCGCCGTGCTGTCGGTATAGGCTTCATTATAGGCGAAAGGCGGCATGGTCACCGGCAGCAGAAAATCGGTATGCGGGATGCCGCATCCTTCGGATGCGCGGATGAGCGCGAGCGCGTTGGCCACATCCCGCTCACCGATCTCCCTGCTCCGCGTGAAAAATTTGCCGGGGTCGATGGTCAGGTTGTAAGAGAATTTATTGGTCACCAAGGGGCGGCCATAGCGGTCAAATATCTCGCCGCGCGCCGCGTGAAGGGTAACGGTTCTGGCGGTAGTGCGTTCATTTGCCTGGGTATACAGTTCGGGCTGGATGAACTGCATCCCCAACAAACGCCCCCCCATAACAAAAACGAGCGCGATGACCAAAAGCCCCATGGCGATCAGCCTTAGTATGGTTTTCGTTCCATCCATCCCTTACTCCTCCGCAAAAACCCGGGAAACGCCCCGGAAGGCGGGGTATGCCAGCGGCAAACAGCAAACGCTTGCCAGAACCTCCGGCAAACCGACCGATATGACCGCGCTGAACGGCACACCCCTGGCCGCGATTTGAAAAAACAGGATATAGAAAAACTCGATCAGCGTAACCGAAGCGGCACACAGCGCAAGTGCCGGCCAAAAACTCCGTTGTAAGACTTTGCCGCATAAGAGCCCTGTCAAGGCTCCGGCCGCCATCATGGTGAAGGTGAAATACGCTTCCACCCCCGGCAGCAGCGCGTCGCACAGCAATCCGCAGACAAAACCCGCCGCCGCGCCTCCCCTGACGCCGGTAAACACCGCCAGCGAACCCACCGCCGCAACGGAAACCAACGGGTTGGGCAAAGCGTAGATGCGCGGAAAAACCATGATTTGAAGGATCACCGCGAGGAGGAGCAGAACCGAGAAGCCGATCCAACGCGCAATGGCCATACGGGCTTGCATCATTGTCATCTCTCCATGTCAAGCTCCATGCCCGCCCCGCGGGCAGGAGGACAAAGTGAATTTGTCCTCCTTGCGGTGCGATGGAGCTCTTCTTGTTTACTCCTTGTTGATATATTCCAGGATTACGAAAACCTGTGTCAGCATGTCGATCCGCGCCGACGGGATAAGCTCGGCATATTCGGTTTGCCCGGATAAGTCAAGCTGCACCCCCGCGACCGTGCCGATGGGCAGCCCCGGCGGATAGACGCCGCCCAGCCCGGACGTCAGGATGAGGTCGCCGTGCAGGATGTCGGAGCCCAGCGGCAGATAGTTCAGCCGCAGACGCCCGTCACGCATAGAGTGCCATTCGCCTTCGGCCACGGCGGTCAGCCCGGTGCGGTCTACCCTGCCTCCCGCCGACATGGACATGTCGGTGACGGTGTGGACGGTCGCCGAGCCGGAGCCTGCGCTGGTAATGATGCCGACCAGATACCCCTCCGAGGAAATGACGCACTGACCCACTTCAAACCCGGCTTCGCTGCCTTTGCTCAGCGTCAGCGTTCGTTCCCATGCCGATGTGTCTCTCGCCAGTATGGCGGCGATCTCCACCTTGAAGCCGCGCTCCCTCGGCTGCAACTCCAGCAGCTCCCGCAGCAATTCGTTTTCGCGCTGGATCTCGTCGATCGAGCGGCGTTCCTCGTCCATATTGGCCATATAGACCCGCAGGCTCTCGTATTCGGCTTTGAGCTGGTCATACCGTTTCACCGCGTCCGCTCTTCCGGTGAAATAGCCGTCGATCGAGCCGATCAGCGCGTGCAGCGGGCGGAAGACGGTGTTGATGGCATTGGAAACGGGCGATACCCGCCCTTTTGTGAAAAAAGAGCTGACAGCCAGCGACAGCACCAACAGGCAAGCCGCCGCCGCAATCGCCCCGCCTTTATGCTTCCCGATAAACCTCAGCACAGCAGATCAATCCCGAAATGCGCAAGCATTTTGGCCAAAAGGCAGACAGGCAGCCCCATCACGTTGTAAAAATCCCCTTCCACCCGTTCGACAAGCAAAGCACCCCGCTCCTGTATCCCGTATGCACCCGCTTTGTCCATCGGTTCGCCGGTTGCGATATAGGCTAATATCTCCGCGTCGGTCAACTCCCGCATCGTCACTTGGGTGCTCTCCGTTTTGACGAGCGTTTGACCGTCTCTCATGACGGTAACGCCGGTTTTGACGGTGTGCGTCCGCCCCGCCAGCGACCGAAGCATCGAAAAGGCTTCCTTCTCATTGTTGGGTTTGCCCAAAAGTTCCTCATTACAGACAACCAATGTGTCGGCGGCAATGATGATTGTCCCCGCCGGATGACGTTCGGCAACGGCGGCGGCTTTGCGGAGAGACAGCACGGCGGCGGCGTCTTCGGCCGGTTCGTTAACGCTTTCGTCAATATCGGCCGGGTCGATAACGCAATCCAGCCCGATACGCCGGGTTAGCTCGATTCTGCGCGGGGAGGCGGACGCCAGAACCACCCCGGCACTTCGCGCCACCCCTCCACAGGAGGGGAATATCTGATTCATCCCGTTCTCCTGCCCCTGCGTTTTTTCGTTTCTTCGGTCAAATAAAACCCTGTGGTATGACTTTGGGGTTCATATTCCTCGCGTCCGGCATACGCCGAGGCGATCTGCACGCATTCCCGCGCGTTCTCGGTGGTGAAATCCAGCCGCGCCGCCCACAGCCCGATGTGCTTCCATTGCGCTTTGGCGGGCAGCATCCACAGTTTATGGGAGTGATAGATCAAAGTGCTGTGCCCTCCCTCCCGCATGAGGGGCAGCAACCCCCCCTGCCCGTCGGAAAGATCGCTTTTGTTATCGCAGGAGCATAGATCGCCTTTGCGCAGCAGGCATTGCCGCGCCAAAAGGAGCGGCAGCCGCCCGTATACGATCAGTTCGGTGTCGGCGGGATGATTCATCTGCCGGATGTCGGCCAGCGACAGCCACGGCGCGAGGGTGGAAGAGACAACCCCCATCAACTTTGCCATCTTGACGGTTTGCGCGGACGCCGCGCTCCAATCGGCTCGGGGGGTGAATCCCTGCCTCAGTGCCAAAACGGCTTGCCCGGGGCTCCATGTGAGGGCTTCGCGGAACCCGGCGTCATGCAGCCGTTTCAACCGCGCGTTGACTTCGGCGCGGTCTTCCTCCCCCATGACGCGCGGCAGGACGGCAACCGGGACGGTATCGCTCCGCACCAGCCATTCGGCTTTGGCCGGGTCGTCCGAGGCTTCGTTGAGCGGGATGTACAGCCGTTCGGGCGGCAGACGGAGCAATTCGGGCGTGACCTGTGACATTTTGGCGACCTTGACTGTTAACAGCGGTTTGTCCGCCCGGGGAAGCAATCTCGGCCCAGGATCAAAGCGTCCAGGCGTCCTTCCGGGTAAATAGAGCCGCTCGGCTTCGAGTTTTTCGATCACCGCTTTGCGCAGCGCGGCGGCGTCTTCTTTGGATAGATGCAGACCATCGTCGATCTTTGTACGCGCATCTTTGCAAGCATAGATTCCCTCTACATCATGCCATACGGCGTTGAGTTCCTCTTCCTCATTGCCGGTTCCTCCGCTTTTCGGCACGGCGCCTTCCGCGTAAAGGGTGTTGCCTTTATAGTCGTCAATGGCCAGCCGCGCCGGTTCGTGTTCGGAGATCATGGCGAAAAAACGGACGGGGACGCAAGCCCGTTCCCCGCGATCGGCGGCGGCTTTCCGTTCGGCATCCCAAAATGGATTGTTTCTTGCCTTGTTATAAACCGAATAGACGTCGCCGATGCCTGTGTACAATCCGTCGGTTGGCTTGTCCCTTCCCAAAGCGGCGAAGGCGTCGCCCAACTCTTTGTCGTTCAGGTAATGTTCATCCGCGGCCAAACGCGCCAGCCGGGCAAACAACCCCGCCGCTTCGGGCGACGGGTCGGGCGGGGCAACCAATGCCGCCAGTCCCGACAGCTCGCGCATATATTTCAAAAGGCTCAGGTCTTTTGTTTTCAGGAGCTGGCTGACGGCGTCGCCGGGATGGGCAAGCATGAAGCTCCGGCAGCTCTGCCCGCACTGAACCGAGCCGCGCTCTTTATCGAGAAGGCAGGGGTTGGCGTCGCCGCCCGGGCAGAGCGGCGTCAATGCCCAAAAAAGAAGAGGCAGCTTGGACGCCGAAACAAGCGTCCGTACCGCCGAGGCTTGCAGAAAAGGAGACAGCACCGCTTTGACGCATCCGTTGGCGGCGGCGTAGTCAATATCGTCTGTTGTATGGCAGGGCGCGCCCCATATCCGTTTGCAGTCGGGAGCGGTAAAGGCTGCCATCCGCATCAGTCCCGGTTCGCCCGCCATGACCGCGTCTAAGCCGAATTCGTAAAGGCGGCGCAGCGTTTCGCCCCGCAAGGTGAGTTCGGAATCTTTACAGCTCCTTGTAAGGTCTAGAATGGTGGTGATCCCCCGGACGCGGGCGTACGGAAAAAAACCGCTCAGCTGCTCCGGCGGTATGGAAGGGCTGAGAAGGACGCCGTCGGCACCGTTTTGAATGGCGGCAACCGCGCAGTCGGCGGACGCCGCGGTTACGATCAGTTCCATCTTACACCTGTTTTTTCACGCGGCTCAATTCACGGCGGGATTCAGCCAATTCCGCTTTCAATTTCTGCGTTTCGTCGAGGTATGTTTTGACTTGAAGCCGCAAATGGTCGGCCGAGTCGATGGCTTTCCTCGCACGGTCGGCGGAATTTAAGGCCGCGAGAACGGCCGCGTCGGAGAGAGACAGGTGCGCTTCCGTCATAACGGCTTGAATATCCCTGTCCACCTCGGCTCCGATTCCGCGTACGTATACTTCGGATTCCTCGGAAACGATTGTGAAATCATGCCCTGCCACCGTAACTGTGATCCTGTTTTTCATTCGTTCACACCCCGCTTATGTCTCGCTCTTGACCATAAAGGTTTTATCCTGTAAAATTATATCATACCTCTCTGTCAAGTGCAACGCCAATTATCAATAAAGCATACCCGTTAAAGGAGGTCAAACCAATGAACAGCGGATTCCCGCGCACCGAGGTTGGCGGCGTGACGCTGCCCCGGATGCTGATCGGCACCAACTGGCTGGCCGGGTGGAGCCACCGCTCCCCCGCCGCCGACGAGCGCATCAAACGCCACCATCAAGCGGCGGACAGCATCGTCCCGCTGCTGGAAACCTTTGTGCAAAACGGCGTGGACGCCGTTATGGCTCCGTTCGGGCGGGTCAAACCGATTGCCGACGCCGTGCGCGAAACCGAGCAGAAACTGGGCAAACGAATCATCCGCATCGACACGCCCATCCTCAATGTGGACGACACCGCCGAAGGCCGGCGCGAAGCCGCCGCCGTCATCCGCGAGAGCAGGGAACTGGGCGCAACTTTCTGTTTGATCCATCATTCCAGTGCCGAGCAGCTTGTCAACAAG
Source organism: Oscillospiraceae bacterium (assembly GCA_009782475.1). GTDB lineage: Bacteria > Bacillota > Clostridia > Oscillospirales > UBA929 > UBA929. The sequence goes on from WRIZ01000006.1 coordinate 46,010, forward strand.
AACAAGGGGATCATCGACCGCCTGGACGACTATACCGCCATGATCCGTGAGCAGGGGCTGCTGCCCGGCGTGACGGCGCACATGCCCGAACTGATCGTCTACTGCGACGACAACGGCTACGACGTCGAGACCTATGTGCAGATTTACAACAGTATGGGCTTTCTGATGCAGGTCGAGGTCGAGACGGTGGCCGCCATCATCCACGGCGCGAAAAAGCCGGTGATGACCATCAAACCGATGGCCGCCGGACGGCTGACGCCGTATGTGGGGCTCAATTTCTCCTGGGCGACGCTGCGGGACTGCGACATGGTAACGGTCGGGTGTTTTGACCAGCACGAAGCGGCCGAAGTCATCGAAATCTCCCGCGCCGCGCTGGAACGCCGCTACCCCGACCTCGAACGGCGGCAAAGCCCCAACCAAAATCAGGCGGCGTTCGGGAAGTAAGATATATCAATATGATTAAAGCAAACAGGACATACTGTTGTCGTGTCCGATATGATATAGTGTAGACAATATACTTATACTTGGAGGGATTGGAACATGACAATCATACCCACATTCCATTGCGGCGGGCGATGCGCGGAGGCCATTGCCTTGTATCAGGAAGCCTTCGGTTTGGAAATCGACTGGCAAGGCAAAAACCCGGAAACCGGGTTGATCTATCACACCGAAGCGCATATCGGCAGCCAGCGGCTGCGGTTGTCGGACGGCGGCGTAAACACCGTTCAAGCCGATTCGTTGTTCCTTGCCGTTACATACGACACCGTTGATGAAGTCATCAAGGCATTTGACATCGTAAAAGAAGGCGGCATCGTTGTTCAATCACCGCATAAACCCGATTTTGCAACCTGCATGAGCGAGGTCAAAGACAAATTCGGCTTCAAATGGTTTTTGATGGTAGATTGAGTTTAATCGTACTAAAGCGCGTCAAAAGAGCCGCTTCGCGCGGCTCTTTTGCTGTCTTTCCCTTTGGATTTTACTGCAAGGTGAGCAGCGGAGCCCCTGTCGGCACGGTGGATCCTTTTACGGCGATGATCTGCCCGACAATACCGTCCCGGGGGCTTTTGATGTCGTTTTCCATCTTCATAGCCTCAACGATGGCCAGCGACTGGCCGGTTTTCACGCTGTCGCCGGGCGCGACTTTGATGACGACAACGGTGCCGGGCAGCGGCGAGGGGATGATCTCCCCGCTCACGGCAACAGCCGGAGCGGCAGGAGCGGGTGCGGGTGCCGCGGCAACAGGAACCGGGGCGGCTGGAATGACGGCAGCCGGGGCGGCAGCAACGGCGTCGCTGACATTCACCATGACGGCTTCGCCCTGTTCCACCGCGACTTCATAAACCTTGTCATTGAGTGTGACTTTATACTTCATACCTATTGAACCTCCCGAATCGAGATAAAGCGCAATGTATTGAGCTCGGCTTTGAGATCGTCGGCCACAATGGCCATCAGCAGAGCCGCCGTCCGATCGTCTACGTTGTATAAATCAATGTCGCCCTGCGAACCTTTGGCCGGGACTCTCGCCGTGATCGGTGACGGCGTTTGCGGAACGGCCGGGGCTGCGGCAATTGGCGCGGCGGCTGGCTCTCCGGGCGTTTTTGATTTTTCCTTGGCGGATTTTATGAAAGCGAACAAGACGAACAAGGCAACAACGCCGGCGACGCAGCAGAGGACGATGAAATTGGTTTTATCGCTGAAGATGACCGGCTCGTTATAATCGGTGAGAAACATCATCCACCTACTCTTTCACGATGGAGTAGCGGACACGGTTGCGGCCGCGCTCCTCACGTTCGTCGGCGAATTTTTCATAGACTTGCGGGAAGACGATGTAGGAAAGCACATCCTCGTCGCTGGCGGCTTTGGCACCGATTTCGGCTTTGCCCGCCTCGAAGCCGGGGGCGAGGGTTTCGGCAAAACGCCCGGTATAGGGTTTCACATCGCCCAAAACCTGCTTGATTAAATCTTTGCTGACGTCTCCGGGCGGTTGGCCGTATTCGCCTTTGAGGTAGGACGTGACTTCCTTCGAGACGTTTTTATACCGTTCGCCGACCAAAACGTTGGTGGCGGCCTGAACGCCGACGATTTGGCTGGTGGGGGTGACGAGGGGCGGATAGCCCATATCCTTGCGGACGCGGGGCACTTCTTCCAGCACTTGAATGAATTTATCCATCGCGTTGGCGTTTTTGAGCTGGCTGATCAGGTTGCTGAGCATCCCGCCGGGGACTTGATAGGTCAGGGCGTCGGAATCGGTCATCATGACTTTGGGGTCGAGCAGACCGTCTTTGACATACCCTTCCTGCACCGGGCGGAAGAAATCGTTGATCTCTTTCAGCAGCGTGCGGTTGAGGCCGGTTTCATACCCCAGCTGTTCAAGGGCGTGAACCATGGTTTCGGTGGCCGGCTGGCTGGTGCCGCCGGAGAAACAGGAGATGGCGGTGTCGATGCAGTCAACGCCCGCTTCCACCCCTTTGAGATAGGTCATGAAAGCAAGGCCGGTGGTGCAGTGGGTATGGAGGTGGAGGGGCAGTTTGCTGTTTTCTTTAATCAGCTTCACAAAATCATAGCATTCTTGGGGGCCGAGGATGCCCGCCATGTCTTTGATGGCGATGCTGGTGGCACCCATCGCCTCGATCTGCCGGATGATTTTCGCCCAAGTCTCGTCGGTATGCACCGGGCTTTGGGTATAGGAAATGGTCACTTGGGCGTCGCCGCCGTGTTTGACCGTTTCGCTGACCGACACTTCGAGATTGCGCAAGTCGTTGAGGGCGTCGAAGATGCGGATGATGTCAACGCCGTTTTTGATGGAGAGCTCGACGAATTTGCGCACCACGTCGTCCGGGTAATGCTTATAGCCCAAAAGATTCTGCCCGCGCAGAAGCATTTGGAGCTTTGTTTTGGTGACGCGTTTTTTAATATCGCGCAAGCGTTTCCACGGGTCTTCGCCCAAAAAACGCAGGCAGGTATCGAAGGTGGCACCCCCCCAGCATTCAAGCGAATAATATCCCGCCTTATCCAGCGTTTCGAGGCAGCCCTCGAACTTGGAATACGGCAAGCGGGTGGCAATCAGCGACTGCCCCGCGTCACGGAGAACCGTTTCGGTAATACGGACTTTCGGCATCAAAAAGAACCAGCCTTTCCTTGTATTTACACATTCAAAACGCAGTATATCACAGCGGGGTCAAAAAGGGAAGTGTTTTTTCCGCGCCCTGCACGCGAAGCCGCCCGGAACCATTTTATGGTATTCGGGCACTTAAACATTCCCTTGCCCTTTATGTCGAACCGTGATATAATGGTTTTAAGAATTTTTTGGAGGGCTCAGGTTTATGAACAATACTGTCAAAACCGGCTTGAAACGAAAAACACTGATACCAATCATAAGCATCATGGTGGCGATCATCCTCTCCCTGACAATCGTGTCCATGATAAACCTCTACAACGCTTTCAATGATGATGAACGCCATGTAAAAGAAGGATTTGACATAAATCTGACCATCGCGGTGGAGACCATGATCAGCCTGCTGGATCAAAACCATAAACTTCATATGTCTTACGCGCAGCAAGGGTTGATGACCCAGGAGGAAGCCTACAACGCCGGCTATGAGGCCGCCAGGGACATGATACGCTGGGCGCGGTTCAGCACGTCACCCAACCACAAAGACGACGGCTACTTTTGGGCGGATATGAAGGACGGAACCTGCATCGCCCATTACCAGCACCATTTGGACGGAACAGAGCCGAGAAACCGCTGGGAAACGCTCGACCGCAACCCTGTTGAGAGCGAAAAGAAATATTACGTCAGGGAGATCATACAAAACGCCGGAAAATTCACCGAGTTCTACACCAACCATCCCGACGACCTTGACGGCAACTATAAGAAAATAGCCTATACTCTTTATTTCGAGCCGTATCAATGGTTTGTCAGCACAGGAAACTACTACATAGACATAGACGCGATCATGGACGACATCGAATCGCAGAAAATGATGACGCTGATCCTGCTGATCGCCATAAGCGTCACGTTTGGCACCCTCGGCGTTGTGATCGTTTTGAAGATCCTCAGCGGGATCGTGAGACCGCTGACCCTGCTGTCCGGCTTTATGCACAAAGCAGGTACGACAGGCGATATTACCATGACCCCCCAAGACGCGGCAAATGTCGGCAGGATTTCTCAGCGCAATGACGAAATAGGAGCCATCGTCGCAAACACCGCCAGCTTTGTCGGTCATGTGGTCAAGATTGCCGACGAGCTTGAACGTGTGGCAAAGGGCGACCTGACCACCGAGCTGGACATCCTTTCCAGTGACGACATTATGGGGAACGCCCTCCAGCACATGGTCGATAACTTGAATAAGCTGTTCGGCGAGATCAACCAGTCAACCTCGCAAGTCGCAAGCGGTTCCAGGCAGATCGCCGACGGCTCGCAGCTTTTGGCGCAGGGTTCGACACAGCAGGCCTCCGCCGTGGAAGAACTCTCCTCGGAAGTCAAGCAGATCGCCGAACAGACACAGCAAAACTCCGAAATGGCCAACAAAGCTGCCGGTTTGGGCAACACCATCAAAGCCAAAGCCGAAACAGGCAGCCGCCAAATGGATGAAATGATGGAAGCCGTCCGAGACATCAATCAGGCCAGCCAAAGCATCGGCAAGGTCATCAAAACCATCGACGACATCGCCTTCCAAACCAACATCCTCGCCCTCAATGCCGCCGTGGAAGCCGCTAGAGCCGGACAGCACGGCAAAGGCTTTGCCGTTGTGGCCGAAGAGGTGCGCAACCTGGCGACCAAGAGTGCCGACGCGGCCAAAGAAACAGGCAACATGATCGCCAACTCGATTGAAAAGGCCGAGCTGGGAAGCCGCATCGCGGGCAGCACCGCCGAAAGCCTGACCGAGATCGTGGCCGGTATCAACGAGAGCAGCCAAATTGTCAATCAGATCGCCTCCTCCTCCGAATCGCAGTCGGCCGGCATCGCGCAGATCAACAGCGGCATCGACCAGGTGGCCAAAGTCGTTCAGCAGAACAGCGCGACAGCCGAGCAGAGCGCGGCCGCGGCGGAAGAAATGAGCGGCCAGTCGGCAACGCTGGAGGATTTGGTCGCCCAGTTTAAGCTGAAGGGCAGCGAGGGAACACGTCAGATCAATATGTCCGGTAAAACTCCCGGAAACAACAGTTACGGGAAGTATTAAGCATACGGGGGGCAAAATAATGAAAATCAACAGTCTCGGATTGAAAATCTCTTTGATCGTATCGCTGATGATCGCCTTAATCATCACGCTTATGGTTCTCATTGTGGATTCAAGAACGAGTGAGCTTGTGCACGATTTGAATGATATACAGGCGGAAACCGCCAACAACGCGCTCGTAAAGACTTTGGAGAACTATGAAAAAGAGGCCTATTCCCTAGCCAACGCGATCGCGGAGTCTCCCGCCGTGCTGGAAGCCATTCAAGCCGGGAACGAGGACAGGATCAGGCAGGTGCTCGTTTCCTATAGTGAAAGCGTTGACATGATCACGGTGGTTGATAAAGACGGCAATGTGCTCGTACGGGCGCACAATGCCACTACGGGCGATAACCTCTTTAACCAAAAAGCCCTTTCCGCCGCCTTGACAACAGGAAACGGTCTCGCCCTGATCGAAAGGGGCGCCACCGTTAAACTTTCCACAGCGGGCACCGCCGCCGTTAAAGACGCCGAAGGGAACATCATCGGAGCCATCAAATGCGGCCACAACTTGTCTCTGCCCCGGTATGTTGACGAAATCAAAGAAGCCAGCAACTGCGACGCGACCATTTTCGACGGCGACACCCGCCTTTCCACCACCCTCATCAATGAAAAAGGGGAGCGGAACATCGGAACAAAAGCCAATGATGACGTGATCAAGCATGTTTTGGAAGGCAAGCAGGATTACCAGTCCCGGATCGAACTGGACGGGAAGCAATATGCCGTTTACTACTCGCCGCTGATGATCGACAATGAAGCGATCGGTATGTTGTTTGCCGGAGTGAACATTGAAGAGACACTGGCCGATATGAAAGCCATGAAAACAGTGATTTTATTAACGGGAATCTCTGCCGGGGCAGGGTGCGCGGTGCTGGTGTTTGTCCTGTGCCTGCTGATGATCAGCAGACCGCTCAAGAAGATCGGACTGTTCGCGGATAAGATACGGAAAGGCCAGCTCGGGCTTTCAACCGCTTCTGAAGAAACCATCAGCGTGCGTTCCTCCGATGAGGTCGGCGTGTTGGCGCGGACGCTGGAACAGGCATACACGCAGCTAAAGGGGTATATCGGCGAAATCAAAAGCAGCATGGAACTGCTGGCCGAAGGAGACTTAACCCACGAGAGCGTGTATGTGTATCACGGGGATTTTAAGATGATAGGAGCCTCCATCAATCTGATCATCAGCAACCTGAGCAAAACGATGACCGATATACACAATTCCTCTTCGCAAGTCTCCAGCGGCTCCAAGCAAATTGCCGACGGCGCGCAGTTTCTCGCGCAAGGAGCCACCCAGCAGGCTTCCGCCATTGAGGAACTGTCCTCTTCCATCACCGAAATCGCGCAGAAAACAAGAGACAACGCCGATATGGCAAACAGAGCCGCGGCACTCGCCAACGATATTAAGAGCAAAGCCGAAACAGGCAGCCGCCAAATGGATGAAATGATGGACGCCGTCAGAGACATCAATCAGGCCAGCCAAGGGATCGGCAAGGTGATGAAAGCCATCGACGATATTGCCTTCCAAACCAACATCCTCGCCTTAAACGCCGCCGTGGAAGCGGCGCGCGCCGGGCAGCACGGCAAAGGATTTGCCGTTGTGGCCGAGGAAGTGCGCAATCTCGCCGGAAAAAGCTCCGAAGCCGCGAAGGAAACAGGCGCGATGATCGCCGATTCGATTGAAAAAGCGGAGCTGGGGACACGGATCGCCGAAGAGACCGCCGGAAGCCTGACCGAGATCGTGGCCGGTATCAATGAGAGTTCGCAGATCGTCGGCAATATTGCCGTTTCCTCCGAAGAACAATCGGCCGGCATCGCGCAGATCAACAGCGGTATCGATCAGGTGGCGAAGGTTGTCCAGCAGAACAGCGCGACAGCCGAGCAGAGCGCGGCCGCCAGCGAAGAGATGAGCGGCGAATCGGCCGTTTTGGAAGATTTGGTATCGCAGTTCCGGCTGAAAGGAAGCAATATGAAGGGATTGCCGGGCTCGTCCAAATATTAAGGCAACGTAAACATTTCCGCGATCGCGCCCCACGGGACGTCTACCCGTACCACCCCTAAAGTGTGCGGCCCGATGTTGTTTTCAGGGAAAAAGAGCGAGACGCCGTCTTTTGTGATGCAGAAAGTGTCATACGGAAAGAAGTTCCGGGCGTTGTCTTTGGCGTCTGTCCAGTAATCACCGGGGTTTTCATCAATAAAGGCAACTACAAATTCCAACAGACGGGGGGTGTATACCTCCCGTTCCGCGTTGAAAAAGTCGTCGATGGTGAGCAGCCTGCCGTCCGCGGCGGAGAAGGTTTCGCAGAAAATATAGGTTTCTCCGCGCGCCCCGCCCATATATTCGTGCCGGGTGCGCGAGACGCTGAACAAACCGCCCGCGTTGCATTCAACGGTATAGTTCGCGTCAAATTCATAGGCTCTTGTGTCAAGAGCGGCTTCCTCCGCCATAAATTCGCACTTGCGGGTGAAGTCGTCGCGGCAGCTCGCAAAATACGTGTCAATGGCGGCGACGCCTGTCTGCGGGAAACTCCCGTTTGCGGAAAGGGTCGTCGTTCCGCCTTTTTTGAAGGTGTTTTTGTAGGTGATGCTCTCCGCCGTAATGGCGTTGTCACGCCATTCAACCGCCAGCTCAACGCTGGGGTATTCGGGCGGCGGAACAGGGGAACCGGACGGTTCCGAATCCGTGACAAAAGGCGGGCTGGGGTCGATGGGGAGAGTTGGTTCTTCGCCCGAAACAGGCGGCGGAGACTCCTCGGGATCGGGGGATGGGGGTTCCTTACTGCAAGCGGCAAGAAGAGTAAACGATACTATGAATATTAAAGATAGACTAAATCTTCTCAAAACGAACCCTCCTTTGTTCAAACGCCGCGACGTGGGTAAACCCTGCCCTGCGGCACATGTCTGTGCCTTCCGCGATGTATTTTCCCAAATCAGAACTCCTGTGGGCGTCGGAACCGATTGTTACGATTTTGCCACCGCACTCTAAGAAGAGCGAGAGGATTTTAACCGGCGGCTCGGTAAATGTCATGTTCAATTCAATCCCCAGCCCCTTGGACGCCAGCAGTGTAAAGAGCTTGCGCAGCTCCGCCTCATAACGCGGCAGCAGTTCGATCCTGTGCCCGTTATACCGCAGCATATAACGCAAAGGATAATCAATGTGTCCTAAAACGTCAAAACACCCCCACTCCGCCATCTCGCACAGTTCGGCGAAATACCGCGTGAGCAGCCCGTGGCAAACCTCTTCCGAGGGATAGCGCAATAGGTAAAAGTCTTTCTCCGCTTTCAGCGCGTGATAAGAGCCGATGATATAATCGTAGGGATAGGCCGCAACGGCGGCTTCGGCACACCCTTTGTCACGGATGCCCTCGCCCAGCTCGATCCCTAAGAGGAATTTCACACCCGTTTGGTTCTCCGCTTGGGCTTTGCGATAGGCTAAAAACCGCTCTTCCGCCGGAAGCGGTTGGTAAGAGCTGTTCCCTATATCGCAATGATCGGTGACGCAAAACTCTCGCAAGCCCCTTTTTTGCGCCGCGGCCAGCATTTCTTGGAAGCTGTCGAATCCGTCGGGGGAATATTCGCTGTGGGTATGGTAATCGGCGAGAAACATAAACGCCTCCTAATAAGGTTAAAAGTTCCAATTATAAGGCAGCCAGCGAAGCAGGTAGTCGGGGTACCATGCCGGCACCTGCGTTCCGCTCAGCGCGGGATAGAAGAGGGCAAACAGAAAGACAGAAACGGCGGTGAAAGCGATGGTGTGCCGCGCCCCCCTCTTGGGGCTGCGTTCGATCATGCGGTTGAAGAGATAGGCGATGGCGACGCAGATAAAGAGCATCGAGGGGAAATAATGATAGGGGAAGGTGATGCGGGAAATGGGAATCCACGGGACGAGCTGCGAGAGATAGGCGATCAGAATGAACAAAGCCCTGTGGCTCCGCCGCAGGAAGAGACCGAACCCGCAGGCAACGATGGCTCCCAACCCTGCCCATGTGGTCACAGGATTGGTGAAAGCCCAAAGGGTGCCGCGCGTCCCGTCGGCTCCGACCGAGTTCCAGTAATACAGGATGGGCTTGGCGTCAACCAGCCACTGATACCAGCGGGCGGCATAATTGTGGGTGGCCTCCAGCTTCGAGTGGTAATTGTACATTTTGATTTGATTCTCTTTGCAGGCTTCCCATAAGGCTTTGATGAACTCTTTCATGCTTTCAAAGCCGCCTTCGGGCGCGTTGGGCATGACATAAGGGATATAACAGGTGATATACACAACGCCGGGGATGAGGATGAAGGACGCCAACGCCACCCCCGCTGTCCCGAGGAAAAACGGGATAAAGCCGCGTTCGTTACGTCGGCAATAATCGGCGCGGCGCACCTGATAGATGCAAAACAGCAGGAAAAGCCCCGCTCCGGCGTAAGCGCATTGCCACTTGGCCGCCACGCCGACGCCGAACGACAACCCGCAAAGGATCAGGGGCAGGTTTGTTTTCCAAAAAGAGGCGTTGAAATCGGTGGTGATATAGCGGTACATAAAGAGATACATGCAGAGGATGAAGAAGACGCAATAGACGTCGATGGTGGAGATGCGGGTTTGAACAAAGTGCATGAACTCAAAGGCAAAGAGCAGGCTCCCGCAAACGGAAACGATGGTTTTGCCGAACATCCACTTGAGCAGGATGTAGAGCAGCGGGATCATAAAAACGCCGAACAGGGCGGGCATGAACCGCCAGCCGAACGGCGTCATGCCGAATAGTTTAATACCGGCCGCCGTGATCAGTTTCCCCAGCGGCGGGTGGGTCGTTTCGTAAGGATAGATACCTTCGATAAATTCATAGGCCGTGTAGGCGTGATAAATCTCGTCAAAATGGGTCGAGTTGAGGACATCATACCGTTCCGGCACGAGGTGCTGTTCGTCAAAGAGCTTTACCGCTTCGGCGTCGAAGATGATTTCGTCGGCCGTCAGGGTGCGCAGGCCGCTTTGGCGGTTATCGGGGTCGTTCCAAACGGTGATGGAGAGTTCGCCCATTTCCAGCGGGGTGTAAAGCGGCGTGAGACGGAGATATTGGGTTGGCTCCATTAAATGCGTGAGATACTTCACGCTTCTCCAGCGGAAGGTCTCTGAATAATCCTGCGGCAAACCCTCCTGCGCGATTTCAAGATACTTTTGCTGTTCTTTGCTCCATTCCTGCACCATTCCGCTCCGCCATGTTTTGCCGTCGGCGGAAAATTCCAGTTTATACGCCCGTTTGTTATACCCCTTAAACAATCCCGTGAAATATTGTACTTCCTCGATCATTTCCGGCCGGCGCAGCTCCAAAACGACCGGGGTGTTTTTTTCAAAGCGGTGGAAAGACTGCGGGGAAAAGGTGTTGCCCAGATTGAAAAAGGTTACGGCGGCATATATGGCTGTGACCAACAGGATGGGAAGGGCGTCTTTTCTCGTCATTCCTCCCGATCGCTTTAACGAGAAGAGCGGTTTGTTCCGGCGTTCGATCCACTCCAAAGAGAGGCTCCGCAGTTTTTCATGTCTGTAATATATATAAAGAAAAAACAGCACATAGATGATGGCCGCAACCGCGAACAGCTTCGGTACAACCATCTTTGCCGTTAAATTTTGGATCAATGCCTTTCACGTCCCTTTGTGCTCAACTTTTTCCATTATACCATAAAAAACACGGACGCGCAACGCTTGTTATTCCCTAGAACCTGTGCTATTGTAGAACCTGATGGATAATGAAAGGCTGATGATCAATGAAATGCAAGAGAATCATCGCGTTTATTTTGCTTTCGGTCATGCTGACAGCATGTACGGCGCAGGAAACGCAGGAGCCGCCGGAACCTGACCTCGCGCCAACCCTTTCCCCGTCTCCCGCAACGTCCCCGTCCGAAAGCCCTTCGCCGTCTCCAAACCCTTCGCCCAGCCCATCCCCGGAGCCGGAACCCTCTCCCGAGCCGTCTCCCGAACCCTCCCCGGAGCCAACTCCGAAGACGTCCCCTCTGATCCGTGATGAATACGGCCGGCTTCCGGCGTTGTATTTAACCACCGACAGCGGCAAAGCCGTCACATCCAAAACGCAATACGTGACGGGGACATTCGCCGTTGAGGTTGGCGGCAATACCTTGTACGACCCTTCCTTTTCGGTGGGCGAGCAAACGATGCAGATCAGGGGGCGGGGGACGTCCTCTTGGAACTGGCCGAAGAAACCCTACCGCGTCAAGCTGGACGCCAAAACGTCCCTCTTCGGGCTTCCCAAAGCGAAGGACTGGATCCTCCGCCCCAATTACTCGGATAAATCGCTGATCAGGGATCACATCGCGTTTGTCATGGGCAATACCTTGGAAAACATGGAATTTGTGCCCCATTCCGTTCTTGTGGACGTATATTTCAACGGTTCTTATCAGGGCGTATACGTCTTGTGTGAGCGGATCGAGATCGACAAAGGCCGTTTGGAGCTCGACGTCTCCGCGGAGGAGGATACCGGCTACCTGATCGAGGTCGGCGGGATGGAAGACGGCGACGTCTTGGGGGTCGATTATTTCAACGCGGGGACGATTACCTTAGCAACGGTGAAAAACCCCAAGCCGGAGGAGCGGACGGCGGCTCAAATGCGGTTTATCACCGACTACGTCAAAGCGGCGGACGCCGCCGTGGCAAGCCTGACGGGGTATGAAGACTACATCGACGTCCCGTCGCTGATCGATTGGTTTATCCTGCATGAGCTGACCTTTAATTTAGACAGTTCCTTCCGCAGGAGCTGCTTTATGACGAAAAACACCGGCGGCAAACTGCGAATGGGGCCGCCTTGGGATTTTGACCTGGCCTTCGGCAACCACTTCCGTTACAACAACACGCCCAATGTGTGGGCGTGCGTTTCCCGGGCGGACGGCTACGTGGACGTCACGTGGATGGATCATCTGCTCAAAGACCCCAGCTTCACTTCCCAGCTAAAAAAGAGGTGGGAGGAAGTCGGGGACGGGCTTTTGGAAACCGCCTTGAACGAAATCGACCTGTGCGAAAAGGTGATCCATCTCTCGCAGGAGGAGAATTTCAAGGTGTGGGCGATCATGGACAGGCAGGTCGCCTTTGAACCGGCCAATGTCGCCAAACTAACAACATATGCCGGAAAACTCCAGCATATGCGTGATTTTTTGAAGACGCGGAAAACATGGATGGACAACGCTATTTCAGCTTTTTAATCTTTTCAAACGCCCGGACGACCATAAAGACCGCCATGCCGAAAATGGAGATACACAGCAGCCCGCCGAAAACGCTGTTCATGACAAACGCAAGGTGTTCATCCTCGCCGAAGGCGGTAAACAGGGCGATTTGCAGTGAATAAATGGCTACCAACGCCTGCGTGAATGTGATGATTTTCACGGCGGATAATACCGGGCTGTTCAACTTTCTGTATTTAACGATGTCAACAATGGCATTGATCAGGAAAATAAAGGTAAATGTAGCAACGATATAGATCAGCAAACCGGGGTATTCGCTCCCCCCGCCTTGATGGATCATCTGATAGACGATCCCGGTCAGGGAGGCGTTCAGCGCGAACAGCAGGAAGCCGCAGAAACGGTAGACTTGATATTCCTGCCGCAGCCCGCCTTTGATCTTCTTCATGTTGCGCAGCAGCAAAAACCGCGTCGTGCCGATGATCAAAAAGAAAACCGCCTCGGCTCCGAACCAGTAGGAGGCGTAGTAAATCCCTGTAAACATCTTAAACCCGGCGTAGAGCAGATTGAGCGAAAGGGCGATTCTGATTTGCAGGGGGATGCTTGAAAGATAACGGCCTGTAATTTTATTCTCATAGATAAAGGTTCGTATTTTACCGTACCGTGTGTGAAGGGCTGCTATAAACCGCTTCAATGCAAATCCCCCCGCAGTTTGACTGTAAAGGTGCTGCCTTGCCCGGGAACGCTGTCTACCGAAATCTCCCCACCGGCAATGTCCACCACCCGTTTGACCAACGCCAGCCCCAAACCGTTGCCTTGCGTCGCGTGGGATTTATCCCCCTGATAAAACTTCTCAAAGATGCGCCGCGCAACGTCCGGCGGCATCCCGCACCCGGTGTCGCTCACCCGGACGACCGCCGAGCCGTTGACCAAATCTAAGCTGACCGTGATCCTTCCGCCCGGCTCGGTGAACTTGACGGCGTTGGAGAAGAGGTTGTTCCACACAAGGGTGAGCAGTTCCTCGTCGGCTCTGACCGTCACATCGTTGATCTCGGCGCGGATGGCGATCCCTTTCGCCTCCCAAGCATCCTCAAACGCAAGGAGGCATTCCCGCAGCTGTTCGCCCAAGTTGTATTTCCGCGCTTCCGGGTAGATTTGCTGGTTTTCCAGCTTATTCAATTTCAAGATGTTGGTAATCAGTTCGGATAACCTGACGGCGGCGGCGGTGACCGTCTTGGCGCAGCCGATCCGCTTCTCTTCCTCCAGCCCGGGGTCTTGCAGCATGGCCGAATAGTTTTGGATGACCGAGAGCGGCGTTTTCAGTTCGTGCGAGACATTGGCGATAAAGTCGGCGCGCAGGGTTTCGATCCCGCCCAGTTCCTCGGCCATGGTGTTGAAATGCCCGATGATGGCGTCGAACTCATTCGTCCGATTTAATCCGTGCAGGGGTTCGATCCGCGCCGAAAAGTCTCCGCGCGTCAGCCGTTCGGCCGCGCTCAATATCCGTTTCACCGGGCGTTCAACGGTGTATTTCCGCCGGAACCCGTCGATGACGGTGCAAATCAGGCTCAATATCAGCACATTCATAAAGGTGAGCCGCGCGCTTCTCGTGATCTCCTCGCCCAGCTCCAAGTCCATCGTCAGGATAAACATCAAAAAGGAGCAGGAGACGAGAAAGGAAACGGTTACAAAGAAGATGAGATAGCTCCATATGGAAAAGATGCTCCGGCTATACGGCTGTTTCATTTGACGACCGCCTTATACCCGAGGCCGTGGACTGTCACGATCTCAAAATCTTCGCAGCCGGAGAATTTATCCCGCAGTTTGGTGATGTAAACGTCCACGGCGCGGGGGCCGGACGAGGTTTCCAGCTCCCAAAACTCATCCATCAACTGCGAGCGGGTGAAGGCCTTTTTCGGGTAGGATAACAGTTTATAGAGCAGGTTGAACTCCCGCGGCGTGAGGGGAACCTCCTCCTCACCGACCGACGCCGTATTCCCCTCCGCGTCCAACACAAGGTTCCCGACCGTCAGTTTCTTGCTGTGCGCGATTTTGGCGCGGCGCAGCAGGGCGTTGATGCGCAGGATCAGCTCGTCGAGGATGATGGGTTTGACCATATAGTCGTCGATCCCGGCGCGGAACCCATGCTCCTTGGACGCCAAATCGTCCCGCGCCGACATGAAGAGGATGGGGATGTCTGTGTTCAGCCCCCGCACCGTTTTGGCAAACTCAAACCCGTCGATGCCGGGCATCATGATGTCGGAGACGATCAAGTCAAAGAGGGTTCCGTAGAGCGCATCATAAGCCTCGTTGGCTCCGGGGCAGCCCACCGCTTCAAACCCGTTCCGCGAAAGGGTTGAGCAAACGGCCTGATTGAGTTCGCGGTCATCTTCCACAACGAGGATTTTGAACATAGGGTAACCCCTCCCTTTGCGGGTATCATAACACAAACGTCACGCTAAGTCGCGCTTTTTGAGGAATAGATTGGAAACCGTCCCGAAAGCGAGGGCTCCGGCTCCTCCCGCGACGAGCGCGGCAAGAGGCGCGATGACCGTTGAGTCAAGGGTGGTGCCGAAACTAGCGACCGGATAAAACATCATGCCAAGCAGGAAGGTGAAAACAATCGTCAGCCACAGCTTGCTGCGGAAAAAGACGGCGATGCTCAGGAAGAGGGGGCAGAAGACGCCCATCAGGAGCATTTTGGAAACCAAACAGAAGACCAAACCGCCAAAGCCGCTGACGCCCAATTCAAACGATTTGCCTGTGAACGCTCCCGCAAGCACCGTCCCGCACACATACATGACAATCATACCCGCGCCGGAAAAGATACCGATCGCGCTTTTGGAGAGTACATAGTCGATCTTTTTGGAATGAACGGTGAAAATGTTTTTGACAAAGCCCGAACTGTAATCATGGGCGACGAAGATGGCCATCAGCAGCCCGGCGAAAATATACAGCATATTGATGTTGGCGAACCCGGCCAGATCAAACCCGCCGCTTTCTTCGCCGGTAAAGTTTTCCGATGTTTCGATCAGCTGCCATGTATAGTCGAAAGCCGGCATTTCGATTTGCGGCGTATTGGCGGCATACTGGGAAGTTGACTGCGGCGCGCCCGTTGTTTCAACAACCGACAGGCCGAGCACCATAGCGGGGATGATGGCGGCAATGGCCAGCATGATGTAGAACAATGGGGTGTTGAACAGGCGGTAAAAATCGAGTTTCAGCATGGATTTCACCCGGCTGCCGAAAGACGGGGATTCAAAAGCGGTCATGTTAAGCCGCCCCCTTTCTGTTGGACATAATGCGCAGATAATATTCCTCCAGACCGATTTTGCGGAAGCTGATCTCGTTGACGGCGATCCCGTTGGCATACAGCAAGCCGCCCACGTTGGAGCTTTCGCTCTCGTCATAGATACGGATACCTTCGTCCTTCTGCTCGATCTCTTTGTACTTCTGTGACAGGACGCCGATGGCCTGCGCGTTGTTGCCCGTTTTGGCGAAGACGAAGTCGCGGCATTCGCCGCTCATCTCGTCCTCGCGCATCTCCTTGATCAATGTGCCGTTGCGGATGATGCCGTAATGGGTGGCGATCTTGGCCAGCTCGCCGAGGATATGGGAGCTGATCAGGATGGTCACGCCTTCCTCGCGGTTGAGCTCGATCAGGGTTTCCCGCACGATCCGCATCCCGTCGGCGTCCAGCCCGTTGATCGGTTCGTCCAGAACCAGCATCCGGGGACGGCCGAGCAGCGATTGAGCCACACCGAGCCGCTGTTTCATGCCGAGGGAGCATTTGCTGAATTTGCGGTTGGCCGCCCCGGCCATGCTCACCAGCTTCAAAACGCGCTCGACTTCGGCTTTGGGGTTTTTGATGTTGAGGTTGAGAGCCTGCATCATCAGGTTTTGATAGACGGTGCTGTTGCCGAAGCAGCCGGGGTTTTCGATCAGGACGCCCATCCGGGCGCGGACGCCGGGGTCGGTGTAGTGCTTGCCGTATAGCCTGATGCCGCCGCCGCTGGGAACCAAAAGACCGCAGATGAGTTTCTCGGTGGTGGATTTACCCGAGCCGTTTTCCCCGATGAACCCGTAGATCGACCCTTCAGGGACTTTCAGGTTGAGGTTTTGCACGGCGGCGATGTTGTGAAAGGTTTTTGACAGGGCTTCGGTTTCGATTGCGTACATAGGGTTGTTCCCTCCTTGTGAATGGGTTTTTCTGTATGATACACCCCGGTTGTTTCCAAAATGATTGCGATTTGTTAGAGATTTATTAAAATAACTTTTATTTTCGCGGACAATCTATTCAAAAGAAGGTGTCCGTGATGAACGAGGAATTTGACTTCCCGGAGGAATCCGGTTTATCGGAGCAAGATCAATCGTCGATCCAAAATTTAGGCGCGGTGACGGCGCAGGGGGAGAAGTCGGCCATCCATTGCCTGACCATCGTCGGGCAGATAGTAATTGTAGACAATTATTATAGCCGCCAGTGGATTTCAAGGTCAAAGTCTTTGGTCTGCTGATCCCGCTCGCCGATGTAGATGACATCCACGAAGGCATTTACGATTTCCCTGTTCAGCTCGGTAAAATTCTGATATTGGGCAATCATCTGGTTCACTTTGGATTCCGCGTCCTGTAAAGAAAAGAGCTTGTCCAGTTGCGCCTGTATATAGGAATATTCTTTGACAAGCTCTTCCTTCTTGACTTTCAGCCGCGCCGATATGACGCTAAACTCCTCGCCGGTGATGACTCCGCTGGATTTATCGACGTAGGAATCGCTCAGAGCATCATCAATCTTTTTCTGCTCGAACAGGTTTTTGTCTTTGGATTTTTTGAGAGCGGCAGCCTCGCTGTTAAAGTCTCTGCTCTTTCTGGTATGTTTTTCAAGACGCCCGAAGTCACAGTAACGCTGGATAATCTCTTGAATCTTTTCCGTGACCTCTCCGGCCAGCAAATCGTATTTCACCATAGCGCATTTGCACGACGAAATGCCGGATTTCCTTCCGGCACACCGTAAATACCTTGTGCCTTTATTGATCTTGCCGGAGCCGGACAATACCAATGATCTGCCACAGATTTTGCATTTGACAGTCCCGGCAAATATGTTGGCTACGGCGCGGTTCACACTGGCATTTCTATTATTCAGTCCCCGGCTGGCTTTCGTGGCCTGAACGCGGTCATAATCCGCCTTGCTTACGATGGCTTCATGGACGCCATCAACGACGATCCATTCGCCGGGAGTCTTTTCTTTGATAGATTTTGATTTATAGGTGGGCTTCCCATACCGGCCCTGCACTAGATCACCGGTATAATTGGGATTCCGTAGGATATGCCAAACCGAGTGGTCGCTCCACCGCAGTTCCTCAACGGCCACATTGTTTCGGTTTGACTTGAACCCCTTTGTCTTGCGGTATTTGCTGGGACAGGGAACACCGTCGTTGTTTAAGGCATTGGCAATGGCCTTGTTCCCGTAACCGGCCAGATACAACTGAAATATTCTTTTCACAACGGCGGCGGCGTCAGGGTCGGCGATGAGCCTGTGATTATCTTGAGGGTCTTTTATGTATCCATAAGGGGCAAAAGCGCCTGTGAATTGCCCCTGTTTCTTCTTATGCGTCATGACTGATCTGATGTTTTCCGATAGGTCTTCCAGATACCATTGGTTGACGAGAGAATTGATTTGAATGTTCTTACGGCTTCCTTTTTGGGAGCTGTCCGCATAGTCCGCAAGGCTGATAAAACGGATTCCCCATTCGATGAAATAGCCGTTGATATAGGTTTCCACCATCGAAACGTCTCTGGCGAACCTCGATAGGGATTTGCAGAGAATCACTTTGAATTTGCCGTCTTTGGCGTCCGCGATCATTTTATTGAAAGCCGGTCTGGTTGCGTCAGACCCGGAATAATCCTCATCCGAATAGATTTCATAGATGTCCCAACCACGTTCGCTTGCGTATTCGGTAAGCATATTGCGTTGGTTGATGATGCTTTCGGAGTCGTTCTCCTTTTTCTCTCGGTCTTCCTCGGATAATCGTATATAAATCGCTACATCAGTCACTACTGTCACTCCATTTAGTATTTTGACTTCATTGTACCACAGGCAGACAATGATTGCAATTCCAAGTTCATCCTGCTTTCTGGGGTTCGTAGGGTTCTGCGGCTTTGCGTTTGTCTTCTTCATATTTAATGAGGATTTGTGTGACGGCTTCACGCCGATCCTCTTCTGATTCATTTTTGAATATCTCGATAATTCTCATTCATTCACCTCCTGTTATTCCTTCTAGTTTTTGCAAATTTGATATAAATATTCATGATTATTTTGAGCGGAGCAGGCGTTCGCCAAGGGGATGGGAATCGCTACGACGAACGCCCGCGCACTGTTTACTTAACTCCGAACTGCTAACTCCGAGCAGGGTTTCCATTCTTGACTACCATATAGGCAAGCCATAGCGCGGCTACGTACATCAACCAGCTCGTTTTTAACGCAAGAGCGTTGTCGGGTATCGTGTCATTTTTCACCATATTGACGAGATTCGTTATGGCCCGTTCCGTCCCCGGCACATCATTCAGCAACTGCACATCGAAGGGTCGTATCCCAAACGCAGCATTAAATAAGTTTCCAAACACATCGGTTTTATAGATACGCCTCCCGGCAATTTCGCCGCCAACGACGGGGATATAAAATTGATTAGACTGCAACCTTGCTGTGTGATTCCGCTTTTTTGCATTGAGCCAGTGGGAAATCAGTTGAAGGTTTTCGTTCCTGTTATCTTGTCGGATCGAGCTTTTATGGTCAATCGTCAGGTGGTCTCGCCTTTGTTCAAACGCTTTACATTCACGCTTGAAACTCCATAGAACCTCGTCAAGAGTATCGACGGTTGCGTTTCTGTGCAAAAAGCAATAACACACCTGATATATGGATGAATTACCTGATTTATTGCCGCAATAAGCCATAAAGGTTTTATTTTGAGGATTGTACGCCCAGTTTCTTGATTTAAGTATGTTTGCCAGATCTTCGTGATAGTCGGTCAGAGAATAGTTTCCGTACTCGTCGAACATACACATATATTTCCCGTGAATACTGAGTCGATTCCTATTGTAAAATAGGTTTTCAATTCTAAAATCTAACTTATCGCCGTTTTTGAATTTGAACTGCTTGCGTCTATTTATTTCCTCAATGGGTATTGCGGTGTGTGCCGAATATATCAAATGGAGCAAGCTATGCTTCAGCCCTCCACGTTTATCACGCGCTACAAAACCGGTGCTTGGCGTAGAATAATGGAAATTACCATTAGATTCTATTGATTCAATTACAGCGTCTATGATTTTAGGGTCTTTATCCAACTTTCCGATAATGCCATTTTTATGTTTCAGGTAAGCACAACTTCCATCCGCCCACAAAGAATTCAATTTCGTCTCATAAATTAGTGTTTCTTCAGTTATCAATCATTTATCTCCTATTTATCTTAATATATATTTCGTTTTTTTATCATTGCTACATAGATGAATCAGGAGGGCCACGATTGTGACGGAGCTGGATCGGACGTTTTTTTATTTCATCTTGTTTTCTTATGCTGCATTCCTCTCTTTCAACACTCTATTAGCATCAATAACGCATTTTATTAAAACTGCCACTCCGTCACTACGCTGTCCCGCATAGCGAGCCAGCGAGTGATAATTTTCTCCGTAAGTTTGCGCTTGCTCGCGGGGGCCGCAAGCTGCAAACTATACTCGAAAAATAAATTTTATCTTCTCGGCTTGGTTGTTTTTGGGTAATAATCCCTATAAGAATTTCCTTTATAGAAAAACTTGCCCAAAACGAATTTATGCTATTTTGTAATACCCTTGCTTGTCTGTTCTTGATGTGCTGAAAATATTTCTAATCGTCTGATTTGTCCGCACCGCGCCCTTGAACGCATTGTTATCAATATTCAGTTCATTCAACATTTCAGACAACTTAAAGACTTTCCCTTTTTCTTGTTGGTCACGCCATTCTAAAATTTTCTGTGGCACCGTTTGCTCACCGTTTTTGGGCTTCCGATTTTTAACCTTTGCCTGCGCTACCGCCTGGGGCACGCCCATGTATTGAATTTCCACCCCGTATGGTTCATATCGCTTTCGTATTAGCCTGTTAAGTTTTGAAAATACATCACAATTCCAGTATGTATGCAGTTCCACCTTTTTGGTGTTCCGATAATCTCTAATTGCCGTTCTAAAAATATTTTGCTCAAAATCAACCAGAATTGATTTGAACATAATCTCATTCAATTCTTCCGACTCGAACAGCCCCTTAATCTGTTTCGTGAAATCCGCGATATATTGTCTGGATTTTTCTTCACCGAGATGCTTTAGCAGTTCCATCTGGACAGGGTGCTTCGATAGCCACGTTATAAAATAATTGAAATGGTGGCTTCTATTCAAACCAACATGAGCCATATGGAGTATGCTGGCAAAGCAATTCAATCCCTTGGTGTTCCCGAAATGCATAACCTTCAAATTTCTATCTGTAAAGTGCTTTTTTGATTTCATGTAAGTGGCAACCAATACTGAATGACTATCTGGAGTTCTATCCTGCATATCTTGCTTTATAGCGTTAATGGTAAAATCCTCTTGCTGGTTACTGACGATGTGGGACTTTGAAGTATTCACATCATGCTGCCGGATTGTTAGAGGGATGCTAACATTGTATTGCGTGCAATTAATCATTTTTACATAGTCCACATCGTAATCAGGATCGGTGTCGGCACTGGCATCGAACACGAAAAATTTCGCTTTGCCTTCCCCCAGATAAAACTTGTCTCGGTTGTCTTGGAATAACTCAAACCATGTGCCATAGTCCTGTCCTTTGCCTTTTCGCTTTGTCAGGAAGAAGCCCCCTTCCTCCATCAGTTTCTTAAAGTCTAGTAAATCCACAAAGGCCGATTGCCGTATTTTACTCAACTCATTTTTGTAGCTGTTGACTATTTCATAAAATCTTGCATCATTTGTTGTCACGCTCTGGCTGTTGGGATCTCGCCAATAAAATATATCCTCGGATTTATCCGTTTTTTCTTTTATGAGCAATTCATTTGCCATCTTGCTGCGAAACGAGCCGTACTCTTTCATTATCCAATCTTTGTTTTTATCATCTGACGGTATGCCCTTTTGCAAAGCCGTTGAAACATCGTTTAGATTCGACACTTCGAGGATTTTTGTGCTATAGAAATAAGGTTTTTCATCAAATATTACAATCCTTCTCGAATGTTTCGTTGATCTTTTGTTGTTTCCAATCCGATATTCAAACAACCTCGCCCGCTGATGATCTGATAGTGCAAAATAGCGCTGCGTGGATAAAAGGACGATTGGCGTATATTGGGATATCGTCAATAGCTCACCGGCGGTCTTTGTTTCATCCTTTGATGTAATGTAGGTACAGAATGATTCATGCTGGATTTGGGAGTAATCATATTCTGTGTTCTTCGGCGCACATTGATATTCCTTCAACCTTTTTAGCTGATCCGTGATGATAACAAGCCCTACAGATTCTTTATAACGGTATTTGAGGTTATCATGCTTCACACAATAATTTATCATCGCTTTGATGGCTGTGCTCTTGCCAACGCCGCATCTTGCCGGGAAAACGGTTATTATCGATGTGTCTCTGTCGTTCACAAGCATTTGAAATGTGTCGTTGGCAAATTGCTTTTGTTCCGGGGCAGGATTCTTTATAAAGTTCATGTACCTCTGGATGTAGCCATCTTCCGTCAACTTCCTCATTGCGAGTCTTCCGTCATATTTCTTCGTTGCTATAATTATCACCCCCTCGTACAGCTCTCGTTGAGGGTACTTGCGCCGCAGAGAGGTGTGTTAGTTCGATAGGCGGGGGGGATTGCCGCGCCGAGTCTTCGATCAATTTTATCCAACGATCTCTTAGCCTGTTGCCTAACCCTCTTCATAGGATCTTTCACCATGCGCCTTAACGTGTACTTCGCTTCTTGTGGATCATATTTATCTCTGCCCAAGGTATACGCCGCCTGTTTTCGCACCTGTGTACTCCTGCTGTTAATGTATGGCCTCAAATCTGAGACGCATTTGCATTTATCCATCACCTCAGTCTCTGGCTTAATTTCCTTCCTCGCGGCTTTGGCTCGTCGTCTGTCTTCGATGATATTTCTGACTTTTGGACGTGTATCGCTGCAAATCTTTCCGAAGTATTCCCGTGTCATTTTTTCAAGCTCATCGCCCTTGTATCCCTGACCCATATACATTTCCATCACTGCCTTGTAATCATCTGGGTTATCGGCAACAAACTGTTCGATATATCTCTTTTTTGCGCAATTAGTTCCGAGTTTGCTGAATATTCGTGTTGATTTCTTAAAAACATCTTTAATTAGCCTTTGCTTCATTAAGTAAATTCCTTTCACCTCTTAAAAATTTTTCGACCTCATCAATCGAAAGATTGAAATTGCTTCCAGTGACAACAAAGCCGCTATGTGCATCAAGGATGAGATAACCCCGTTGGTTGGTTAAGTCCCATGTGCGAGCTTTAGATTTTCTCAACATAAACTCCTGTCGGCTCGACATCCTTCTCAGTCGATTTTCCCTCATTTTTTCTGTGCTATTCATTGATATGCCTCCTTATAAATAAATGTGGTTGCTGCTGTGTGAATGCTGGCGTTCAATACTATTAGGCATTCCCCCTTTCAAAAATTCCGTGATTACACAAGCAAAACCGATCCGCCCAGTGCTGTACCCCTCTATAATTATACTATAACACATGCGAATCGTATTGTCAATAATTATTTTATATATTTGTTAGATTTCAGATAAAACAGATTTTTGATGCAAAGTTATATGATCCTTGTGTTACATTGCAGAGTCAGCAGGCATGGATGGAATAAAAAAATAAAACGATCATTGACAATTGAATTTCATCTGTGCTATAATCTTCACATTCTCGAACGAAAGGGCGTGAACTAAAATGGCGAACAATAAAATCTCATTGAACAAAGGGCTTATCAGACAGATTAAGGCTGACAGGATATCGAAAGGAGTCACTGCTGCTGAGTTGTCGGCCTATATCGGGAAGACTGCCAGCTATGTTTCGGCTTTAGAAAAAGGGCGTATCGCACGAATATTACGAGATGATCTGATAAAAATCGTCATGGCTATCCACAATTGCCCGCACGATAAGGCAATAGAAATAATGGGCACCATGCTTTCTATGTCCGGCAATTTGAGCAATGAATCTAAAGAGACTCTTATGATTGACGAAGAAATTAAAGAGGCCAATGTTAAAAACTATAATACGGATAACGAAATGAATGAAGAGTTACTAGAAAAAATGATAGGTATTATCGGTAGCGGGCTAAGAGTGTATTACAAGGTGAATTCTGAACGTGCCATTTTAACGTATCATCGATTTATCCAGTCCATGCAACAAGATCTGGGTTTGATAATGGCAATAATAAATATCCCGTATCACAAACTGGATTCGCTTACTCACAAGGAAAAACAAAAAGCCTTTGATGACATATCAGATGCCTTTCATAAACACTACAAGATTGCAGAAGATAGAGAAAACAATCGGCAGGACGCGGACGAATCGAACGGAAATTGAAAGCAATAGACGAGAATTGACAAAAAACAACAAAGGCATCTATCCTTAATCGGATAGATGCCTTGTTTTATGTTCGTTCGGTTCATTCGGCATTAACTGCGATCTCGTCCATCACACACAAATCATAATACCCAATTTTACGGTAAATCCCGCAAGAAATCGGATTCCCGGCGTCAGCGTACAGGAGGCAAAAGCGTTTACCTTTCTCCAATATGAGCCGGGACACTTCCCACACAAGAGAAGTCGCATAGCCTTTCCCTCGGTAGTACGGTGGCGTATAGACATCGCTGATTATCGTGCCGTTAGGCGTGTTTCCGCTATGAATGACTTGAGAAACCGGATGATCGTCTTCCCATATGTGCTGTAATTGATTTTCTATTCGCTGTTTATAAGTCTCATATAATAGCTGAACCCCAAGCGGTTTCTGATGACACGCTTCTAAGCAAGCCCTTCCCCAATAAGGAGCAAAGTGAAGGTCGTTTATCTGCAAAGGACGGCAATGGCCGGGAGCTTTCGGAATGTCTTTTGTCTTGTCTAATTGCATGATAATCTTTGATGTATGTTTCTTGTAATCCAATCCGTATGCCTCTGCAAACCGTTGTGCCAGCCCGCGCTCGGCAGTCAGCGATGTAAACTCATAGTTAATGTCCCTCAACTCATCGACCAAGAGCTGGAGGGCTTCGCCATTTGGTTTGTTGCCGATTTCATATATTGCCATATCATACGGAGGCATACAGGCTGCTGTTAGAACCACACTGCCATTATCGTCTTTAATAGTCGCACGAAAAGAGTCCGTATCGCCAAAGGTTAGATTGATAAAGCCAATCAAAGATTCGGATTTATCCCAGCCCTTATCATTGATATGGGTAAACAAATCATCCTTGATCTCCCATGTTTTATCCATAATATGATTGATTAGAAGCATATTTTGCGCCTCATGCTCCAAAAGAATTTCAAGAGTATCAACAGCAAAAGCATCGGTGTTTGCATATCTTTCGAAAATCATATTAAACCCTCATTCAAATGTTTCAAAACTCATGATGCCAGCGCACCGTATTGGCTGTCGATGCCAAAACTGATTGATATGGCTTCGTTCACCTCTGTCATCTTTCGTCCATCCAAATCAGATACATAGTTCATCAATCTGTTCTTGTCTATGACCCGGATTTGCTCACACAGAACATTTGAAGCCCTAGGCAACCCGCTTTCGCACGAGGAGATAAGTACATGCGTGGGGAGCTTTCGTTTCGTAAGGCTCGATGTTATCGGCGCGATCAGCGTGGTCGGAGAATACCTGTTCCCGACATCGTTCTGAATGATAACCACTGGGCGCATTCCGTCCTGCTCAAAGCCCTGTCCTCCAGATAAGGCCGCATAATAGATTTCCCCTCGTTTGATTGCTCTTGCCATACGCCATGCTCTCCCTTCATCATTATTTTTATCAGAGCGGTTTAATCTACACTGGCTGGTGTCTCTTCGTCTGAAATGTGTTCCAATAGATCTCCCGGCTGACATTGTAAGAGTTCGCATACTTTGGAGATATTTTCCCAAGAGACTGCCTCTCCAGTTCGCAGTTTTTGAACCGTTGCCTCTCCGAGCAATTTGTCTTTGCGTATGCGGTATGATGAGTACCCGGCAGCTTTTAGTTTTTCCATAACATCAACCTTATACTGTACAGGCATTGCGTTGCCCTCCTTCTATGATGTGGGAGGGGCAGCATTTTTCACTGCGCCTCTTCCACGATAACAGCATATCACATATATACACCTCAGTCAAGTGTATAATATGCACAAACTTTAAGTGTATATTTTGTGGACATTGCCATATTGACATACACAAGAATCTGGTGTATATTGTAAGCAGAACAAGGTGGCCGCCATGTTCACCCAAGTTTACAAGGAGGAAGAATATCATGGATACAAAAGGTAAAATCAAGGCGTCTGACTTTGGATTCGACATTTCGATACTCCCGGAGGAACTGGTTGCCTATGCCGACAACATCAGCAAGACGAGGAAAGGTCAAATATGTAAGGAGTTCGCCTCGCCTCATGACCATGTCGCGTTATTCTACGGGTTGAGATTTCAAGAGCAACTCAGTAATACTGAGATTGCGCGGTTACTGAACAAAGGCCACAGCAGAATCAATCATGTCATGGAAATATATGGTTGGGAATTTTCTTTTGATTATAACAAGAACAAGAAGTTATATGAAGAAGAGTGTTCAAGGCTGGAGCGCCTTCGACAAGAGGGCTTCGAGCAAATCAAATCTCTTGATGTATCCCAATATCCCCAGTTGCTTGAAATCCTAAACGACCCTGCAAAGGTCAAAATGGTCAAGAAGATCGTCAAGAGCGGGACTTGTGGCCCGACCTTTACAGACCATGAAGATTTAATAACGCAACTGTATTTCTTCTATGTAATCAGGGAAATGCCACGGAAACACCTGTTTAGGATGTTTGGTTGGTACAATACCGCACAGGGATGGCTTAAGGCTCTTGGGCTACGGAGAAATCCAATAGACGGGGCGCGAGTGAAGAAAGATAATCGTGTGCAGGATTATGCGGCGTCCTTTATGGAAGGAAACATGACCCGACTGGAAAGCCAGCGGAAAAACGGGAATGTACTCTCCTCCAAAAACGAAAACTATTTTAGGAATTTCGTTGCTAACGAAATCTACAATCATTTCAACAAAAATGTTTACGACATCGGGGTTTGCTGTAAAAGCGTAATGTTCAACGCGAAAGAGATTGATGTGCCTGTCTTAATTTTCAATGTCAACACTGAGCGCCTGCATCGCTTTGCTGCTGAGTACAACGGCCCCCATCATACCGAAGATGGAGACTCCGAAAAAATCCGCTATAT
The DNA here is from genome assembly GCA_009782475.1 of Oscillospiraceae bacterium. Lineage (GTDB taxonomy): Bacteria > Bacillota > Clostridia > Oscillospirales > UBA929 > UBA929. The sequence goes on from WRIZ01000006.1 coordinate 72,836, forward strand.
AGAGCAACGTGGGTGGATATATATCCCAGTAAAAGATGAGCAGGCATATTCGGAGAAGGAAACATCGCTACGCCAGAGAAGCCGCTCGTTCTGCAAGGATTTGGCCGCAAGGGTTCGGGAGTTGGAGAGCAGATAAACACAGAATAGAGAATTGGTAAAGCCCGTCAGGATTGTGGAATTCTGACGGGCTGTTTGTTAGAGCGGTATCTGGCCATCGAGCTTCAAAGAGTCTTGTACGCAATGACTTTTTTTAGCAAATCAAGGATTGCTCGCTGCTCTTTTTCGGGTTGGGCGGTCATCAGCTCATAACATTCCCTCGCTACGACATTGGCCGTTTCGCCTTCAATGATTGCCTCGAACAGCACCTCAAATGGCAAATCCAAAGCGCGGGCCACTTTTTCAATGCTCTCCAGCGTGGCGTTTTTCTCGCCTCGCTCCAACTGGCCGATGTAGGTGGGATGCACACCGGCTCTTTCCGCCAATTCTTCTTGCTTCATCCCGGTGCGGTTCCGATATGTCCGAAGCCGCTCGCCAATGGTTTTGGCTATATCACTCATCGTCTGCTTCACCTCAAGAATATACTACAAATATTCTTTTCGAGAATGAACAGACTATTGATATTTTATTCAATTTGATATATACTATGGTTATGATGTTGGCCGTGGGAATGACTTTAGATTTTATTTTCCCTGTCATTGCGACTGAGAGAGGATGATGCAGGCAGAGTTTTTTACGGATACTGTGGCCGCCCTGTAGAATTAGCGACGAGCATATTTGAAGGGAGCGGTGATACCTATGGCGCAAATGTACGGCTATGTACGTGTGTCCACACGCGAACAGAACGAGGACAGGCAGCTCGTCGCTATGCAGGATTTCGGTGTGCAGGAGGACAAGATTTTTCTGGACAAACAATCCGGGAAAGATTTTAAGCGCCCAGCATATCGGCGGCTGCTGAAAATGCTGAAGCCTGAAGACACGCTTGTTGTAAAGAGCATCGACAGGCTCGGCAGGGATTATGAGGAAATATTGGAGCAATGGCGGATCATCACAAAAGAACGTCAGGCCGCCGTCGTTGTTCTCGACATCCCCCTGCTGGACACCCGGCAAAAGGAACGCGACCTGACCGGCACACTGATTGCCGACTTAGTGCTGCAAATCCTCAGCTATGTCGCGCAGACGGAGCGTGAGTTTATCCGGCAACGGCAAGCGGAGGGTATCGCGGCGGCAAAAGCAAAAGGGGTCAGATTCGGAAGACCGCCAGCAGAACGTCCGGCGTTGTTTCAAGAAGTGCTGGAGGTATGGCATCGCAAAGAAATCTCGGCGCGGGAAGCCGCTCGGCGATTGAATGTGAGTCATACGACATTCCAAGCGTGGGCCGAGCAATAAATCTTTGGCGTAAAATGTAGAGGTTTGTTGCCACGGCATTTTCGGAGATCAAGTACATCTTACACTGCGGCCATAGTATCCGTTGCCTACCTTCACGCAACGCAATGCTCCTTGGAAATAAAGGCTTTTTAATTGCCTAAAACATCCCAAGGTTATTTTACAGCAAAGCTAAATCCGTGTCAACCGCTGCTGGCAACAAACCTCTACGTTTGAAACCATTCTGATTTTGAGATGAAAGGGGATGTGGCGACCAAATGCAAGTATTTAACAATCTGACCGAAACTGTCAAAGACGATTTGACGGTTATGATCGAGAAAGGCAGCAAGCTATCGGTCGCCGCTACCTGTTTTTCTATATATGCTTACCAAGCCCTCAAAAAACAGCTCGATGGCATTGACGAGATGCGCTTTATTTTCACATCGCCAACATTTCTGCAAGAGAAGGCACCGAAGGAAAAACGGGAATTTTACATACCGCAGCTCAACCGGGAGCGGTCCCTTTATGGCACAGAGTTTGAAGTGAAGCTCCGCAACGAATTGACACAGAAAGCCATTGCCCGTGAATGCGCCGAATGGATACGGAAGAAAGTCAGTTTCCGCTCCAACCTTACAGATGGTGCGGTCAATACCTTTTTTGATATTACACAATCCGATGGCGGATATTCATATACACCCTTTAACGGTTTCACCACCACCGACCTCGGCTGCGAACGCGGCAATAATATCGCCGTCAACACGATTAAGTTTGCGCACTCTGAAAGCAGGCAGTTCCTCGATAGCTTCAATATGCTGTGGGGTGATAAAAAACTTTTGCAGGATGTTACTAACTTGGTACTGGACGACATCACCGCCGCCTACAATGAAAATTCGCCGGAGTTTGTCTACTATGTCGCCATCTACAACATTTTCAACGAATTTCTCACAGATATAAGCGAGGATGTCCTGCCGAACGAGGCGACAGGCTTCAAGGAGAGTGCCATATGGGACAAACTGTACGATTTCCAGAAGGACGCCGCGCTTGCCATAATCCATAAGCTGGAACAATACAATGGCTGCATCCTTGCCGACAGCGTTGGTCTGGGCAAGACGTTCACCGCGCTCTCGGTCATAAAATATTACGAACTGCGTAACCGTACCGTGCTTGTTCTTTGTCCGAAAAAACTCTGTGACAACTGGATGACATATAAGGAAAACTATCTAAACAACCCTATCGCCACGGATCGCCTGCGGTACGATGTTCTTTTCCATACGGATTTATCAAGAGAACACGGATTTTCCGGGCATATGGATATCTCCAAGCTCAACTGGAGTAATTATGACCTTGTGGTTATCGACGAGAGCCATAACTTCCGAAACGGCGGCGATTATTCCGGGCGCGGCGACAACAGGCGGGAAAATCGTTATCTGCAACTGCTCAATAAGGTAATCCGCAAAGGTGTTAAGACAAAAGTTCTGATGCTTTCAGCAACGCCGGTAAACAACGGCTTTTCCGATTTGCGGCATCAGCTTGAACTCGCTTATGAAGGAAACCCCGCGTTGATAAATGACAAACTCGATACAGCCAAGCCGATTGACGTTATCTTTCGGGCCGCGCAGACGGTCTTTAATAAATGGAGCAAACTCGACCCTGAAGAACGCACGACTGATAATCTCTTGCGTTCACTGGATTTTGACTTTTTTACGGTGCTTGACAGCGTGACGATTGCCCGCTCGCGCAAGCATATAGAGAAATATTACAATACGGCGGCAATAGGTAAATTTCCTGATAGAATGCCACCCATTCCGCTGCGTCCAAAGCTGACCGATCTGCCGTCCGCAATCGACTACGACACGATTTACGGCGAACTGATGAACCTTAACCTTGCCGTCTACATTCCAACGGATTTTCTGCTTGAAAGCAAACGGGCTAAATATGTGGATCCAAGTGTACAAATCAACCGCGCCGGACGTGAAATAGGTCTGCGCCGCCTGATGAGCATAAATCTATTGAAGCGTCTTGAAAGTTCGGTAGCATCGTTCCGCATTACCCTTGAACACGTAAAAGGTCTGATAGATGGTACGATTGCCGACATTGACGCATTTGCCAGTGGAACCAGCCGGATTATTAACACGCAGGAAATATCCGAAACCGAATTTGACGGTGATGATATAAACACGGATTTTTTCGAGAAAAAGGGCAAAAAGCTCGACATAGACCTTGCGGACATGGATTACATCTCTTGGCGCAAGAAACTTGCGGAGGATTCTGAAATACTTGACTTGCTGACGCTGATGATCCGAGAGATCACACCTGAGCATGACACCAAGCTACAAAAGCTGTTGGAGATTATCTCCCAGAAAATTCAAAACCCATTTAACGAGGGGAATAAAAAGGTGTTGCTGTTCTCCGCATTTTCCGATACAGCCGAATACCTCTACCGTGAAGTCGCTCCATTTATAAAAGAACGGTTCGGACTTGATACAGCCATGATAACCGGCACGACCGATGGCAAGACGACGGTGAAATTGAAACGCGCCGATATGAACACCATCCTGACGTTGTTCTCGCCGCGTTCAAAAGACAAGGAACTCCTGATGCCAGATGATCCCGCCGAGATTGATGTGCTTATTGCGACGGATTGTATATCTGAGGGACAGAACCTCCAGGATTGCGACTACTGCGTGAATTATGACATTCATTGGAATCCCGTCCGCATCATTCAGAGATTTGGGCGTATTGACCGCATCGGAAGCCGAAATGCCAAAATTCAACTGGTAAACTTCTGGCCGAATGTTGATTTGGACAAGTACCTTTCATTGAAGGGGCGCGTGGAAACACGCATGAAAGCGGGTGTGCTGGCTGCCGCTGGCGACGATAACGTGATTGACCCCGAAGAGCAAGGCGATCTCGAATACCGCAGGCTCCAGCTTGAGCGTCTGCAAAATGAGGTTGTGGATATTGAGGAAATGCAATCCGGCGTTTCCATTATGGACTTGGGACTGAACGAGTTCAGGCTTGACCTGCTCGAATATGTTAAAAATAACGGTGAATTTGACAAGGTTCCGTTCGGGCTTCATGCCGTCGTAAAAGGCGGCGATGACGCTCCGCGTGGAACCATTTTTATTTTGAAAAACCGCGATGCAGACATAGATGCACAGAACCAAAACCAATTGCATCCTTTTTATATGGTCTATGTCCGCGACGGATCAGTGGTTTACATTGACCATTTACAGCCGAAAAAAATGCTGGATTTGCTCAGGCAGCTATGCAAAGACAAAGCAGAACCCGACCATGAGCTGTGCAAGCTGTTCAATGCCGAAACAAGAGACGGGAAGGATATGGGGGCATACTCCGGGCTTCTAAGCTCCGCCATCAAGTCCATCATTGAGGTGAAAGAAGAAAGCGATATTGACAGCCTGTTCCGAAGCGGCGGGACTACCATAGGTACAGTGAAAATCAAAGGGTTGGACGATTTTGAACTGATCTGTATGTTGGCGGTGATGTGATGGCAGCCATGCTCGATTTGCCGAAAACGACCTATATTGGCAGGATCATCGCCAAAGATAAAATCTATACCCACGGCGGCGCGGACTCCGAGCTCGAAGATTTATTCGTTGGACAAGTCGAGCGTATCCGCCTGCTGCATAACATATCTCCCCGAACCGTCAACATAGCGCAGGGCGAAACGGTTTTGGAAATCCAAATCATTGAAATCTCATTGAGGACATCCGTGCCGGATAAGCGCATCCTATCGACGATCTGCAAAGCAATACCGTACAAAATCATTTTCACCCTTGTCTACGAGGGCCAGACCACCTACACGGTTTTCTATGACAGTAAGACTTGTTTTTCATCTGATGAGCCGCCGAAGCTGATTGGCAACGATGCCGACAGCGTTTGGGAAAATTTTCTCAGGCAGATCAGCAGAACTGAGACCGCCGAAGGCAGAACGCTTGATGAGCAAATTGCTGCGGGCGCGGAGAGGGAGAATTTATTACGGAAAATCGAGCGGCTGGAAAAACAAGCGCGGAACGAAAAACAGCCGAGGCGCAAGTGGGATTTGACTGAGGATGTCAAGAGACTGAAACAGGAATTGGAGGGCATACGATGAAGAACAAGAATGTAAGAGGGCGTACATGGTTGCTCTTAGGCGTGGCACTCCTTGTAATCGTTCATGTTCTTTTTAAGATTTCAACTCCATTTTCGTTGTTAGAACCTGCATGGGGAGCCGGGGACTTGATTACCTTTGTCGGTACAATCACATTAGGTTATGTTGCATATTGGCAAACCTATAAAGCAAATGAAACAGAGGACAGATTATTAAAAATCGAGGAAAATCGCTATAAATTAGAGCTTCGCCCATTTGTAGTGGTCGCCAATTACTTCGCATATGCAAAAACCCAGCTTGATATTATCGATAATCCAGACAAAACGTATGTAATGGTAGGCAAACCGGAAAAAGACACGGATGATGTCCTTTGCATTGAGCTTTCTTTGTTAAACACCACTGCTTCATACGTCTCAGCCAAGTATGAAAATGCCGAAATCATTGGAAGTGACGATACATGGTCTCATAGCTTACCGAACCAAAAAGATGAAATTATTCGTCTGCAATCAGGCGAGACAAAACCTTTGGTGCTATATGCCCCGCCAAAGCAATTTGAGGATTTGAAAAGTGAAAAAATCAAGTTGCGGTTTATACTTGAAAATCGTTTTTGCGACAGATATGCTGAGTATTTTCACATAATAATAGCTGCTTTAGATGGAAATCTACATGGCTATTCTCCAAAGGGAAACTGGTATATCAGTATGTTTATTCAAGAGTATTCAATATATAAATTTGAATACAAAAACGGAGAAATTACTGAAGAGCAGGAGGACGCCCACAATGGACAAGCTTAAAATGCACACCCCCGACCTCGCCGCCGAGAATTTCGCCAAGCTCGCGGAGCTGTTCCCCAATGCCATCACCGAAACCGCCGATGAAAATGGCGTTATTATCCGCGCCGTTGACCCGGACATACTGGCGCAGGAGATCAATACCCATGTCCTCTCTGCCAAAGAGGAGCGCTATCAGTTTACTTGGCCGGATAAGCGCAAGTCCATTCTGCTTGCCAACGCGCCCATTGCGGCGGCTCTGCGCCCCTGCCGTGAGGAGAGTGTGAACTTCGACACGACCGAGAACCTGTACATAGAAGGCGACAACCTCGACGTTTTGAAACTACTGCGGGAGACGTATCTGAACCGCGTGAAGATGATTTATATTGACCCGCCGTATAATACTTCGAGCGACTTTATTTACAACGATGATTTCACGGAGGATGCGGAGTCTTTCCTGAGCCGTGACGGGCAGTTTGACGAGTTAGGTAACAGGCTCGTTAAGAATCCAGATACAAATGGTCGATTTCACACAGACTGGTTGAATATGATTTTCCCGCGTTTGAGGGTGGCACGTGACCTTTTAACGGAGGAAGGCGTGCTTTTCATTAGCATTGATGAAAATGAGGTTCATAACCTACGAAAAGTCTGCGATGATATTTTTGGAGTTTCAAACTTCATCTCATTGCTTGTTTGGCAGAATAAAAAAGGCGGTGGTAACGACTCTCAGTTTATCGCAACAGAACACGAGTTCATCCTCGTCTATGCTAAGAGCAAGCCGAACCTCCACGAGTTTTATGAACAATATTCGGATGAATATGCAACTCGATACAAAGAGGAAGATGAAAAGGGCAAGTTCTTCTGGGATACATTCAAGAGGAAATCAGGAAAGCAGTATTATCCGATTGAATGCCCTGATGGTACTGTTATGCAATATGATGATGACGGCAATCCAATAAGCTGGTTACGAAGCCAACCACGCTTCCTCCAAGATGTTAAAGAGGATGAGATACGCATTATAAAGATTCGAGATAAGTGGTCGGTGCAGTTTAAGCAACGTATGCCTGAAGGCAAGAAGCCGCGTAGTATATTCACGACAGAGTTTGTCGTTTCTGATAAAGGAACCACAAGTACCGGCGGAGATGATGTATATGAGTATTTCAAAAAAGACATCTTCTCTAACCCAAAACCTGTAGAGTTGCTGAAATTCGTCCTTGGCTTTGGACTTGAGAAAAGCGATATAGTCATAGATTTCTTCAGTGGCTCTGGAACAATCGCTGAAGCCGTTATGTCGCTTAACGCTTCTGATGATGGAAAGCGTAAGTACATTGCCGTTCAACTACAGGAAGACATTGATAAAAGCCTCACAGGTTCATCTGCGAATGCAAAAAGGGTCGCAGAAAACGCTGTGTCTGTTCTGGATGAAATGGGATTACCGCATATCCTAACTGAAATCGGCAAGGAGCGCATCCGCCGCGCTGGGCGCAAAATTGTAGAGGAAAGCCCGCTCGACCGCAAAGGGCTTGATATAGGATTCCGTGTCCTCAAACTCGACAGCAGCAACATGAAAGATGTGTATTACACTCCCGATGAATACGCGCAGATGCAATTCAACCTCAGCGGCTTCATGGACAATATCAAGGAAGACCGCACCGCCGAAGATTTGCTGTTCCAAGTCATGCTCGACCTCGGCATCCCCCTCTCCGTTGCTATCAGGCGGGATGGGGAGAGTTGGAATGTCAATGACGGGTATTTGATTGCCTGTTTCGGCACGGTTGACACCGCGCTCATCACGGAAATCGCCAAGCGGAAACCGTATTATGCCGTGTTTCGTGACAGTAGCTTCGCCGGGGACAGCGCAATGGTAAATTTTGAGCAGGTGTTCGCCACATACAGCCCGACTACGATCAGGAGGGTGTTGTGATGGGTGAAATGAAATTTCAATTCAAAATACAGCCCTTTCAGACGGAAGCTGCCGAGAGTGTCGTTAAGGTCTTTGCCGGACAGCCGAAGCATGGGGGAATCCAATACCGCCGTGATGTGGGCAAACGCAAAGGTACGATTGAGGAGCTGGACGCGGATTATGAAACCGGCTACCTCAATGCGGAGGTGGAACTATCGCAGGAACAGCTCCTTAAAAACATCCGCGCTGTCCAGATGGCGAACAACATAAAAAACTCATCTGGGCTTTCTGCTGGCCTTGGCGCGGTATCGCTCGATGTTGAAATGGAAACCGGCACCGGCAAGACGTATGTATATATAAAGACAATGTTTGAACTCCAAAAGATTTATGGGTGGAGCAAATTTATCGTGGTCGTTCCAAGTATCGCCATCCGGGAGGGCGTAAAGAAGTCATTTGAGATAACACAGGAACATTTCATGGAGCAGTATGGGATAAAAGCGAGATTTTTCGTTTATAACTCATCAAATCTGCATCAGCTTGATGAATTTTCTCAAAATTCCGGCATAAACGTGATGATTATCAACACACAGGCATTCAACACCACAATGAATGAAGAGAAAAATATCGAAGGCAGGAGCGGCAACGAGGCCGCAAGGATTATCTACACCAAACGAGACGAGTTTGGAACACGCCGTCCGATTGACGTTATCAAGGCGAACCGTCCGATTATTATTCTTGACGAGCCGCAGAAAATGGGCGGAGCCGCCACACAGAACGCGCTCAAAAAGAATTTCAATCCATTGTTCTCTCTGAATTATTCAGCGACGCACAAGACATCGCACAACCTTATATATGTCCTTGACGCGCTCGACGCCTTCAAAAAGAAACTGGTCAAGAAGATTGAGGTCAAAGGCTTTGAACTGAAAAACCTCAGCGGCACGAATCGGTATTTGTATCTGGCCGCTATCGTCTTGGATCGAAGGAAACCACCCCGCGCACGTCTGGAATTTGAAGTGAAATTGAAGAGCGGCATTCTCAAACGAGATACGCGCCTACTTGAAGTAAACGACAACCTCTACATAGAATCCGGCCATTTAGAGGAGTACAAGGGCGTTTCCATTGCCGACATCGACCCGCTGCGCGGCATGGTCACATTTTCAAACGGGTTGACCTTGATGGCGGGTGAGGCAAGCGGAAACGTCAATGAAAAGGATATTCGCCGCATCCAAATCCGGGAAACGATTACATCCCACTTTGACAAAGAAGAAAAACTGTTCGAGCAGGGTATCAAATGCCTGTCGCTCTTTTTCATTGACGAAGTGGCACGGTATCGCCAATATGATGATGACGGCGATGAAGCCCTCGGTGAGTACGGTCGCATTTTTGAAGAAGAATACAATGCCGCGCTGAATGAGCGGATGACGTTTTTCACGACAGAATATCAAGCCTATCTGCGTGGTATCGAAACTGAAAGCACCCATAAAGGTTATTTTTCTATAGATAAAAAAGGACGAGCCGTAAACAGCGCGGTCAAACGCGGCAGCGAATTTTCGGATGATATATCGGCGTATGACTTAATCCTTAAAAATAAGGAGCGTCTGCTATCCTTTGATGAGCCTACACGGTTCATCTTCTCCCATTCGGCCTTGCGTGAGGGTTGGGACAATCCCAATGTATTCCAAATCTGCACGTTAAAGCATTCAGATAACGCTACGGCAAAACGTCAGGAAGTAGGTCGTGGTCTGCGTCTCTGTGTGAATAGTGCCGGGGAACGGCAGGATACTGAGGTCTGCGGCGAGAGTCTTGTCCACGGCGTAAATATGCTGACGGTTGTGGCAAGTGAAAGCTATGCCGGGTTTGTCGCCGATCTTCAAAGCGAAATCAAGTCTGACCTTTACGAGCGTCCGACAACCGCCAGCGTGGATTACTTCGCGGGCCGAAGCATCCCGCTCGGCGATGAAGCGCATACATTTACGGCGTCGGAAGCGACGGCGATTTATAACTATCTCGTCCGCAATCATTATGTAGATGATAACGGCGTAATCACAGATACATACCGCGCAGCCGCTGAGACCAGCGGATTTGCCCCACTAAAGGTTGCGCTTGAGCCATATGCGGAGAACATCCATAAGCTCGTGCAGGGAATCTTCGATCCAAGCGTATTAAAGGATATGGCCGTAAACGGTCATGATACCAAAGTCACAGAGAATCCGTTGAATGAAAATTGGAAGGATTTCAATGACCTGTGGGAGCGCATCAATAAAAGGTACGCCTATACGGTCGAGTTTGACGGGAACGAACTGATTCAAAAATCCATTGCCGCCATTAACGAGGAGTTAAGGGTCGCTCGGCTGTCCTACACGATTACCCAAGGCGAGCAGGACGGTATGGAATTCAATGTAGAACGCAAAGAAACGAAAAAACTCGACCGGGCAAAAGGCGGTTTTGCTGAGTATGACCTTATCGGAAAAATATCCGAAGGGGTTTCGCTGACACGCAGGACTGTTACCGCCGTCTTGACTGGTATAGCCCGCGAAAAGATATGGCTGTTCAGAGAAAACCCGGAGGAATTCATTACAAAGGTTATCGGAATTATCAACAAGCAGAAAGCGTCTGTTGTTGTGGAGCATATCACCTACACGCCAAGCGCGGAGGAGCCGTATACACAGGATATTTTCAACATGAGCCGCGCATCTGATGAATACGCGAAGGCGTTTAAGGCAAAACACGCCATCCAAGACTATATTTTCACGGACGGTGCTGTGACCAATAGCGTAGAGCGCCGATTTGCCGAAGACTTGGACACCGCCGATGAGGTAATCGTCTACGCAAAGCTACCGAGGGGGCCGCGTGGGTTTTACATTCCAACACCGGTAGGGAGTTATTCGCCGGATTGGGCTATTTCCTTCAAGAAGGGTGCTGTAAAGCATATCTTCTTCATCGCCGAAACAAAAGGGTCTATGGACAACCTTCAGCTCCGACCCATCGAACAGGCGAAAATTTCCTGCGCGAAGAAGCTTTTTAACGAGATTTCCACGGATGGGGTGAAATATCACGATGTGGACAGCTATTCAAACCTACTGACCGTGATGGAGTCATTGTGATACCGTATAGATTTTGTACGAAAGGTGGTGGGATATGATGGCTAAAATTTATAAACGATTTGCAAACTGGCAACAAATCAATAAGCAAATACCGCTTCGAAAGTTTTACGAAAAAGGCAGAATGACAGAGAAACAAGCAAATTCTTTCGTCGCAGAGGTTACTGCCGCTCGTGTTCTATATAAAAAAGAAGAAAAACACGTTGTCGAGCTTCAAACAGAAAATATTTATCCAAGGGATTATTCCATATATGGTTGGGTTCGTGCTGTGTTTCAAACCATGCCATATGATATTATCATTGTTCTTAATTGCAGGAGTAAATATTTTTTGTTTTTAGTAGCAGACACGCAAGATAGGAAAAATATTACGTCTGTTGTCACAGATAAAATTGTAACGAACATTTATAGCAATGGATTCTGGGTAGATGGCGACTGTTTTGATGAAAACGATTTATTGATACGTAACGAACCGATTGATTGGGAACTATTTCCAAGCTCAATCCGTCTGATTAGTCCTAATCATGCCATTGAGTTTACAACCGATAATGATGAAAAGGTTAAATTGCCTTATCCAGAACGTCGTAATGTATCTGAAGATGAACTTGATGAATACATCGCTTTCGCTAAAAATGAATATGAACTTAATATGCAGGACGAAATTGATTCCCTGTTTGATGAGGAATTAGACTATGCACTTTCCGATTTTTGGCATCAAACGGAGCAAAGATTTAGGTCGCGAAACGATGTGGGAGGTATGTTCGGTTCTCTTGCGTTTACAAGAGATGATGATAAATATAACGACTTGTACTGGGGCTTTGTCGATGGGGTATTAATAGGCGGTAAGTCCTATGAGGAGTATATGGAGGCTTATCGAAATAATTAGGTGGTGAAAATGTGGAAAATACAACAAGCGATTATCAATCGCATCAACCAATCCCTTTGCTCCGTAACGTCCGATATCCGTCTTATCAATTATGGGCGATTGCAGGGAGTGCCAGCAATCAAGAGAATGTCTTGAAAATTGTTGTTTTGCATACGATGAAATGGCTTCGGGAGCGGCTTCGGGAGCATATCTTACCCAAAGAATTGGATTTCCCTACTGCGGATGCCTTTGAGGAAGTGAATTTTTCACAATTTTCCAATATCCGTCTAAAGCAAGGATACCAGCTTGAAGTCGTATGGCTTTCTGAAGAGAAAAGCTGGTCGTTGCAACTGACCGAACCGGATTTGGGACCGTTTCCGGGACAGCAAGATCAAGGACGGCCACCGGTGGCCGGAAGAATTTTTGAAACGAATATCTCGTATCAGATGACAAGCCGAGGCGTTCTCTGCGGTTTTCAGACTATGGTTTCCGAACCGGAGAGAACGGCAGAACCGTGTGAAGTGTTCCGCCTAGCTGTCATCAAGCAATTGAAACGAGATCCGCTTGTGGGACTGCATCAAGTATGGCAACTGGAGGAAAAGCCCCATTCCATTCAATCTTCCGCCGATGTTAAAAACTTTTGCAAGAGGGTAATGAAAAAAGAACGTACCCTTCCGGTTGTCGTTGTCGCTGAATATTTGCCGCCATCTGAGAAACAAAATGAACAGAAAAAGACATCTCCGATATTTGAGAATTTAGAGACTCGTTTAAATAGGACTCTTGGCTTTGAAGATATAGAGGCTACCTTCAGAAATAGATTTTTTAACACAGAGAGACATTTACGAGAGGTCAAGGATGTGTCCATTTCGCAGAAAAGTGATCCAATCCTACCATCTTGGTTGAATGACATATCCCATTATCGGATGGGCTACGCGCATTTTTTCGTGGTTGCTGCGGAATGTAGAGATGAATTTAACAGAGCCTCAGGTTATGCCCTTTCAAACGGAGGGGTATTGTTCATACCGCCACCACAAATTGATGAGCGGGAAACGGTTTTTTCTTGTGAAGAAGTTAGTGGCGAAAGTTTTTTTTACAAAATTGACAATATGGTTGCAATCTATTTGCGGGAAAAACAATTTGATTTTACGTCCTGTTGCTTCGTACCACAAGCACAAGAAAAACACATGGAGAAGATACTTCAAAATAAACACACTGAGACCGAGTTAAAGAAATATTACGCAGAGAGGTTGGCACAAACCGAAGAACGGCATGGCAAGCATTTATCCGAGATGGAAGGCGCAAACCGAAGAGAAGTCCGAAAACTGGAACAAGGGTTAGAAAAAGAATGTGGAAGAAAGACCGCTTTAGAAAACCAAATCGCGCAATTGCAAGCTAAACTTGAGCAGGAGAAACTGGAAACGAAAAATCTTACTCATCGCTTACAGATGCTAAGAATTCGCCCTTCAAAATCTTCCAGCGTGTGTGACTGGGTGGAGCTAACCTTTGGTTCCCGCGTGATGATTCATGAACGTGTGCGGCGTACGATGAAAGATATTCAGAGCAGTGAAGTCGATATTGATTTGCTTTACGATGCAATAGAGTATCTGGCTTATGAGCATTGGGATGAACTGAACAGCGTCATTGATAATGCAGAATGCAGACGCCGATGTTCCCTGTATTACAACCGCCCGTTTGAAGTGTGCAGAAACAGTGATAGCAGTATACAGCGTTACCCAGAAGATTACATTATTCCATACAAAAAGAATGGGCGAGATGTAGACACGCATCTGTTGTGGCACTTGAAAATAGGCACAGATTCGAAAAATCTGTTGCGGATTTATTTCTTTTATTGCAAAGAAAATAGAAAGATTGTGATTGGCTCCATGCCAAATCATCTGAGGATCGTAGATTACTGATTCGAAAAAGGTGAGCCTATGCCCAAATCACCCAACCAAAAACTCAAGCTCCTCTACCTGATGAGGATACTGCTCACCCAGACCGATGAGGCGCATATGCTGTCGGTCAATGACCTCATCTCAAAACTTGCTGAGTACGGTGTGGCCGCCGAGCGGAAGACGATTTACGATGACATTGAAGCACTCCGGCTTTATGGCATCGACATCGTGATGGTAAAATCGAAGTCCTACGGTTATTATGTCGCCAGCCGTGACTTTGAATTACCTGAGCTGAAACTGTTGGCGGATGCCGTGCAGTCCTCAAATTTTATCACGGAAAAGAAATCGAAGGAGCTTGTCAAAAAACTGCAAAATCTTGCAAGCGCCCACGACGCGAAAAAACTCCAACGGCAGGTCTTCATCCAGAATCGTGTGAAAAACATGAACGAGAGCATCTATTACAGCGTGGATACGCTGCACGAGGCGATTGCCGAGAGCAAAAAAATCAGCTTTCAGTATTTTGACTACAACATCCAAAAGGAGAGGGTATTCCGCAGAGATGGAGCAAGATATACTGTCAACCCCGTTGTGCTGGCTTGGAACGAGGGGTATTATTATCTGATTGCTCACTCTGATAACCGCGAGGAGCTTACCCACTACAGAGTCGATAAAATGAGCGGCGTAGAGAAACTGGACGAAAGTCGCAGCACCGCCGTTGGGAGGTTTGACCTCGCGGAGTATTCCAAAAAGGTGTTCGGAATGTTCGGCGGAGAGGAGACCGTTGTAACGCTACGGGTGCATAATCAGCTTGTAGGTGCTGTCATTGACCGCTTCGGCAAAGATATTGCCATGACTGCTGACGGCGGCCAGCATTTCACCGTTAGGGTTCGCGTAGTCCTCTCGCCTGTATTCTATGGATGGCTGTTTCAGTTTGGGGAACTTTGCGAAGTGTTGTCACCTCAAACCCTCAAGGATGAGTTAAAAATATGGGCAGAAAAGTTTTTGTCACAGCTCGATAAATAAGTCCGTTTTATTGGACACATCGATTGATATGATAATTATAACAGATGATTTATCGCTTGTCACGGTTAGGATACAGCGATTCTTTATTGATGTCAAGGGCAGAAGCGGCAAATCTTGTGGTATAATGAATATAGATGAACCTCACTTCGCGCTGCACTTTGAAAATTTAATCCCATGCGATATGGCGGAATGCCGTTTCTTGTCATGCGCCAAATTACATACACAGGAGGGCGAAGGGATGGACGGAAGAAATGATATTCACGAAATAGACCCTGATAATTTTTTCGAAATGAAAGGGCCAAACATTCACTCCCTTGATGACTATCTAAAAGCCGAAGCTCAACGCCCCAGAATTCTCATCTCAACAATAGAAAAGCAAGTATTCGTGTCCAAACTATGCCTTCAGATGCAAAACCTGCTCAAGAAAAGCAAAATTGAATATAAAATATCCGTAGAAGGAATATATTCAATGGCTATGATAAAGATTGTTGCCGATTATTTCAAGATAGGACAAGTTTTTATGCCGCTGTACAGAAAGCATCTGAAAGATATAGATGAAGTCGATATATACCCAGAAGCGGATGGTAAGCTCGTAATACTTTTTTTCATAGATGGTGTGTTTACCGAAATGGAATCCAACGATGCCATGCGGCTTTATGAGGATATGGGTTGGGAACTAGCCCAATGCGGCACAAAAAAGGCGAACACCGAAGACGACACGCCAGAAGAAAAAATGGATCAATCTACGATGAACTCCATGCGGGGAAAACTTTATGAGCTTTTGGGGAGTGAATGGGCATATATTACAAACCCGAAAAAAGCCGTGATTGCCAATGGTGTGTATAATCAGCTTTGTACTGTATTAAGCGGATGCGACGCCGATTATACAATTGAAATTAATGTCGAGCCACCTCTCGGTCAAATCGAGATTCAAGTAGTTACGGATATTTTAGATGCGGCGCATCAACGAATGGATATTTACAAAAATATCATCAGCAATGTCGATATAATACACCAAAACATCTATGGCAGAAAGGTCGTTATGACTTTCATCGTCAACGATGTCTTTATCGAAGTGAAAACGGGCGAAGAGGAAGATTGCGAGTTTGATGAAGACGCTGGACTCGAATTTGACACAGAGGAGGAATACGAGGACGCTGTATAGTCAATAATAGCCACGCATGATAAGTCCGTTTTATCGGACACATGACTTGATATGATGGGTATAGGAAGCAACCCTCAAAAAATATCAAGGAGGTATGAGTTATGCTGTATGACCCTTTGAATAACCCCTTCGATCCGTTGGGCTTCATCATCTTTGATGAGGTTACGAAGGAGAAAGACGATGACGACTGGGATGAGGATTTCGATGAGGATGACGACGACGATTAAGCAAATGCTGTAATGGGTCGTGACCAACACGAGGAAGGCGGAATTGAAAATGGCAATAGTAATTATTTTCTTTTTACTCTTTTTTGGAGTAGGATTAATAGCCACAGGAGATGGCATGGGGATTATAATGGGGTTGGGTCTTTTGGCCGCTATTGGGATTCCTTTTGTTCAAGGAATGTATCAAGAAGCGAAAGCACCGTCTCCCCCGAAGCCCGGAACGAAACAGTATACGGAATTTTCGTTTCAACAATTTGATATACATAAGAAGTATCCCAAAGCAGGGCCGGAAAGAAAAGCCGCGATGGATGCGTTATACAAGAAATATAACATGGATGAAGCCTCTGTCCAAAAGAGAAAAGAAGTTGAGGCGGCGGCTAAAAGGTGGTTTTGAAAATAAATTATCACAGAGCGACGGATTGAATATAAAATCTGTTCAATATTTCCATAATATAAAATAATAATGTCGAAAGGAGTGTTGACTGAACATTCGAGTTTAGAAAATTTACCTCTGACTGACGCGCATCAACTATATATTTCTCGGCGTATTTTCTTCGGTTTCAAAGTGTTAAGTATCCCCCTTTTTCTGATTCCAGACGCTCGCGGCCCCGGATGCAACAGAAGTGCCAAGCCGAAAGATATTTAGCCGAATAAGCATAGGCCGCATTTTCACCGCGATTCTGAACTGTCTATAAATCACTTGTTTTCGCATACAAGTATTTTCTGCAATGCAGACGCCAAATCGTGCGGGTATCAGGTCGATAGACAACTAAAAAACTGTACACGAAATATTTAATAGTTTTTGTAGACAGATTGAAAAATCTATGTTATAATATTTGTGTAAAAGTTTTAGGAGAGGTGGGGTACGCATGATAAGAGCGTATACAAGGGTCAGCACCAATAAAGAGTCTCAGAAGCATGACCGACAGAAAAAAGCTCTTGCGGATTACGCGATGGAAAATGGGTTCGAGATTGATTTATGGCATTCAGATACCATATCGGGAAAAACAAATGCCGACAGCAGACCCAAATACATGGAAATGAAACAGAACCTCGCAAGAGGGGATGTGTTGTTGGTATCCGATCTTGATCGCCTCGGCAGAGATGCCAGCAACATCATTGTGGAACTCAAAGACCTTCAAGCCAAAGGCATAAAAGTCGTTGCTCTTGATATTCCTTACATGAACAACTGGACGCAGATGAACGATGATAGTATATCGGCGATGATTATCGATATACTGGTGACGCTTAAAGCCCATCTTGCACAGCAGGAACTGGAAAAGACCAAAGACAGAATCAATCAAGGATTGTCCGCTGCCAAAGCAAAGGGCATCAAGCTAGGCAGACCTCAAGTTATACTATCAAGAGAATTCACCAGAGAATACAGGAAGTTCAAAAATGGCGAGTACGGAAAAATGTCCGCTACTGCGTTTGCCAAAACGCTCGGCATTGGACGAGCCACGCTTTATAAATACGCTTCTCTGTATGAGGCGGGGGTCTCGTAAGAAGTCAATATATTTATCGAAAAAGGAGCTGGCAACATGATTGAGAAGGATATTGATCTTGATGCCCTTGTGCAAAGGCTTGGGAAAGTAGGGGCGATTAACTATGTCATGTCAATCAATAAAGGAAGCGGGGACTGCGTAAAGGATAAGCATGAACGCGATGCCATGTTTGAGAGAATGGGCGTAACCGTTAATGATATTGCAGACGCGATTAGACAACAGAGTAAAAATTCATAAGACGGTGTAACAGCCGTCTTTTTTGGTGCTGTTCGGACGAAAAAAGAAATAAACCGTGAAATGCCCATCGTTCCTTACTTTTTGCGGTTTTGAAGATCCGATTTCCACATTCAGGAGGCACAAAATCCACCATTTCGGTCAGAATTCGAGCAACACCCTGCAATTACTAGGATTCTGAGGGATACACAACCGATATAAGCGGTCAAGGGCGTTTTTCAGCGCAAACAAAATCAACAAAAGCATTGCTATACTTACCTTTTCTCGATTCACTTTACGATTATGAATTGGCTTTTATCTCCATTTTGGTGATGCTGGCGCAAAGATACGCAAGAACTTGAAACTCGCTCTATTACAAGGATTTTAAGGATTGTGGCTTCGGGAGCGGAAACGTCTAAACCCTTTATTATAGGGTGTGGGCTAAATCGCAATTCATAGAGAAGCACAGACGAAAAACATGAAGCCAATAGATAGCAAAGGTCGCTGACAGATTAGCCTTGTAATTTTCTCGTGCCATTTTCCCGCCAGCGTGATATACTGGCGTCAGGAGGTGTTTCGAGTGAAACAGCAGTATATACCGCTTGAGAAGCGTTCCAAGCGAGAGCAACGCGAACACTATGCGGCACGGCGCGGAAGTTGGGGTAACGTCAATCCAGTAACAAGAAAACCCCCGAACCCCAAAGCATATAACCGCAAGAAATCCGAGCGAAGGTTTAAACATGAACCAACGCTCGGATTTTGCTTGGCCTAAATGGTTTACTACAAAATATTGCGGCTTGTTATGGGACTCAGTTTACAATTTGGCAATATGTAATCAATCAAGTTGTCGAAGCAGTCACAACATAAATCGAGGTTGATTTTTGATCCATCATATTTACTTCCATACCCAACATCATAATGCAGCCCAAAAGTCTCCGCATGAAGCTCGTCAAGCTCTTTCTCGCACATATTGCAAAATAGCTTTTTCATAATTGCACCACCCTTTATACTTGTTTCGACATAATCTTACTGCGAATGAAAGACTCTGTCAAGTTTTTTGCATCCATTATATCACCGTGTTGGTTGGAGCCGTATTTCCCCTTGAAGCCGTTGCCGAAAAATGGTATACTACCCTTAGTGCATTTGGCGATGCGGGAGGAGCAACAAAATGATGTACCCATACATTACCCTCGCAGACGAAACCCTTATAACACACTCACACCTCTTAGATGATGGTGAAAAGAAATCCGTGGAGGTTCATTTTGAGCGTCCAAAACATCAGGGGTTCGATATGGCAAGATGTTCGTTGCCGTCATACGAATGGATTATTAGGGACGGATTCACAGATGAAGAGATTGAACGGTTTGAACGTATATGTAGAGATGGCGCTCATATTTTCTACAAATACGCGGCGTGCGGAGGAGCGAGCATCGCTGCCATGAAAAAGGATGAGAGTGAGTATAGCATCAACATACGATGGAACCCAGAAGCCAGAGTGTGGGGAGCAATAAACGATGACATCCCAATAGCTTTGGAATCGGGTTCTTTGGATGCGCTTATCGAAAGAGTTAGGTTTGCCGTCCCGGAACTGCTGGAATTGAACGGAAAGAAGCATGAACAGATCTCGCTTCACTTTTTTGCTCAACGATATGAGGAAATACAGATAGGAAAAACATTTTTGGAAGAAATTGAAGGGCTTCATGGTATTGTCCGTTCCGACATAGACGAAAAAGCAGAATTAGCGGAAGCAAGGGATGAAAAATATGGGAATAGAATGAGCGGACACGACAACGCCACACAAGGAGAGAATGAAATGCAGATAAACCTATGGTCAGCCGAAAACACAGTTTCTATTATTATTAAGGACGAAACCAGCCCCGTAACATACAGCAACCAAACAAACGGTCTAGCTTGCGACCATCCAAAAGCAAAAGGCTATCTCGTCCCCGTTGAATTTAGGGGAAGAATTCTAGTTAAATTTATAAGCACTTTTGGCGCTGGATACGGTTGGGAACCCAACGAATCCTTTTACGATGATGTTCCGCAAATTATGAAACAGCTCAACGATTATTTTTGCGATTATGTGTTTGAGCTTGACGAAAGCAAGATGAGTGAAAATACTGAATCATGGGTTCACCTAATCGGAAGAAGAAACAAACCGGAAAGTAATCATCGTGGAATTCTTCAAGGATTTCCAGACACGTTCAATGCCATATTGACATGGCCTAACAGCGATTAAGCAATCAGATGCTGTAGACGGATAAGAAATCATCAGCTATAATGGAAAAACAAATCGGCAGGAGGTGTGCAGATGATCCCATTAAAATTGGAAACCTTATTGGAAGGGCGCGTGGTCGAACATGACCGCGTGGAATATAAATGCGGCTGGAATCCGTCCGAGACCATCGCTACCATCTGCGCCTATGCCAACGACTTTTCCAATACCAACGGCGGTTATATCGTCGTCGGGATCGAAGCGCAGGATGGACGCCCAGTTCTGCCGCCTGCCGGACTGGATGAAAATCAACTGGATAAAATCCAGCAGGAACTTTTTCAATACTGCAATTTTATTATGCCGCGCTACATCCCGCAAACCGAAATCATCCGCTATCAGGATAAATCCATTCTATATTTATGGTGTTCCGCCGGTGACGATGGGCCGTATTCGGCACCTAAAGATGTTTTGTCGAAGGATAAAACAGACCAGCACAAAGAGTATTGGATTAAACCGTCTTCGGTAAAAACCATAGCAAAGGGTTCCGAGCTTTCGGAGCTGTTTGAAAAGTTCAACTCAGTCCCGTTTGATGACCGTGTAAACCGTCAGGCAAAAATCACCGACATCCGGCGCGGTCATCTTGAGGATTTTCTTGTGGAGAGCAACAGTTCCCTTGCTTCTGAAATCAACAAAAAGCCTATGGAGGATTTACTGGTCGCGCTCGAAGTCGCCAATGTCACTGATGTTGGTATAGACATCCGAAATATTGGCCTGCTGATGTTTGCCGAACGCCCTGAGAAATTTCTTCCCGGCGCACAAATTGAGTTGATTCGGTTCAACTCGCCGGATGCCGAAGGCTCTGACGATTTTACAGAAAAGATTTTCACCGGCCCGATTCAAAAGCAGGTGCGCGACGCTCTCTCCTATGTAAAGGCAGTGCTGATTGAAGAGAAGGTGGTCAAGCTCCCTGACCGAGCTGAAGCTAATCGCTTTTTCAACTATCCATATGACGCATTAGAGGAGGCATTGGTCAACGCCGTATTCCACAAGTCATATCGGATTCAGGAACCGGTGGAAATTCGCATTTATGTTGACCGCATTAAAATAATCAATTACCCCGGCCCAGAAAAATGGATTGATATGGCAGCTCTTAAAGCAGGCCGTGCCGTTGCTCGCCGTTATCGTAACCGGCGCATCGGTGAGTTCCTGAAAGAGATTGATTTGTCCGAAAAGAAATCCACCGGCATAACGAAAATTTTACGGACGCTCAAAACAAACGGTTCACCGTTGCCGGAGTTTGAAGCGGACGATGAACGCAACTATTTTATTGCGACCATTTATCCGCATGAAGGTTTTGAGGTTGTAAATGAGGTTGTAAATGAAGATGTAAATGAAGATGTAAACTGGCAAACGAAAATATTGCTTGCCATCAAAGAAAACCCAAACATTACCATCAAACAGCTTGTCACTAAGACAGGCATTTCAAAATCCAGCCTTGAAAGAGAAATGAAGAAAATGAGAGATGTCGTTATAAAGCGCACTGGCCCTCCCAAAACC